>DASVDJ010000206.1:0-67982 GCA_036381155.1 Vicinamibacterales bacterium | reverse complement strand
ATACGGCACGAACTTCGCCCACCCCTTGTCCGCCGCCACCTTCGTCAACGCCGCCGTCAGCGTCGTCTTCCCGTGGTCGATGTGCCCGATCGTCCCCACGTTCACGTGCGGCTTGGAACGGTCAAACTTTTCCTTGGCCATGTGTGCTCTGCGCTCGTGTGATGTACCTGCGTTACGTGTCTGACGATTCCGTCTCTGTCTGCGGCGCCGCCGCCTGCCTCGAGGTGCCGACCTGCGATCCGCCGCCCGTGCTCACCCGCTCGATGGCGCCCGGAGCGGAGGCCCGCCATCCGGCGCTCACGTCGATCACCCGCGAGCGAAGGATGGAGCCGATGACCGGGATTGAACCGGTGACCTCGTCCTTACCAAGGACGCGCTCTGCCAACTGAGCTACATCGGCCTCCGCTGAACGCTCGCGTCGACCTCCAATAAACGCTCCCTCCGCTCACAGCTTCGGTCGACAGGCCGCTCGCAGCTACGACCGACAAGTCGGCTGCCGCTGAACGCTCGCTTCGACCTCCGCTAAACGCCCCTTCGCTGAACGCTCGCAGCTACGGTCGACACGTTCACGTCGCACGCCGCGAGCACGAGACTCCGGGCAGCCATCCGACCCCGCGCATTCGCGAGCACTCGAGGCTTGCCACCCGGAGCCGCGAACGAAGTGAGCGTTTGGCGGAGGGTGGAGCGGGAGACGGGGATCGAACCCGCGACCAACAGCTTGGAAGGCTGTGACTCTACCACTGAGTTACTCCCGCCCTTCGACTCGCCCGCGCTCCGGAAGGCTCGCTCAGGGCAGGCCTTCCTCGCGCATCACAGCACCAGTCCAGCGCCCGCTCGTGTATCAGTCCGCCGCTTTCCCAACCCTGCCCGCCGTCTTCAAGCAGGCGCTCCGACTCCAGACGTTCCCCGGCCTGCCATGCGCGAGGCCGTCCGACCCGGTCCGGGTCGGACGGCCGAGTCGAATGGTGGCGAGGGGAGGATTCGAACCTCCGAAGCCGCTAGGGCGACAGATTTACAGTCTGCTGCGTTTGACCGCTCCGCAACCTCGCCGTGCACGCTCGTGTTCCCGAGCACCCGCGGCGGACTCGCAAGAGACGCGTGTCCGACCACGGTTCCCGTCGTATGAAAATGCTGTGAAATCAGCTACGTTTGGCGCCGTACCCTGCAGACCCCGGGGCTGGAGACCACTGGAGCTGGCGGAGGGACTCGAACCCCCGACCGGCTGATTACAAATCAGCTGCTCTACCGGACTGAGCTACGCCAGCCGGACAAAAACGGCAGTGTAGCATGTCCTGTGCCACGCCTGCAACACCCCCGGCCCTCCCGCCGGTCAGCCCCGCAGGGGCAGGAGCAGACGTCCTCGGGCAGGCCCCCAACCGGCCATTATCCTGTACTCTGGGCCACGGCGTCCATGTCGAGGCGGCTTCGCGTCCTGCACGCGATTCACGACTACCTTCCCCGTCACGCAGCCGGCTCCGAGATCTACGCCGCCGGGCTCGCTGCGGCGCTCGCCCGCCGGGGCCTCCATTCGGCGGTGCTCTGCGCGGAATTCGACCCGGCCCGGCCGCACGGCGCGCTGTCCTGGCGCACCCATGCCGGCGTGCCGGTCGTCGAGCTCATCAACAACTGGCGGGCCGCCGATCTTGCCGGGACGTGGCGCGATCAGGAGCTGGAGCGGGCACTCGACCATGCCCTCGACGCGCTCCAGCCCGACGTGCTGCACGTCCACAGCCTGCTCAACCTCACGCTGACGCTCCCCGCCCGCGCCCGCCGGCGCGGCATCCCCGTGGTGGCCACGCTGCATGACCACACACTCGTCTGCCCATCGGGCGGACAGCGGGTGCATCGGGCCGACCACCACGTCTGCCGCAGCCTCGACCTCTCGCGCTGCGCGCGCTGCTTCCGGGAATCCCCGTTTCACGAGCGGATGCGGGCCGCGCGCCTCGCCGGCTCGGCCGGTCCGCTGGCGGCCCGCGCCGCGGCCCGGTTGCGCCGCGCCGTCCCGTTCGCCGCCACAGTCGCGTCGCGCGCGCTGGCGCACGCCCCCGGGACGTCGGTCGACGCCGCGGCCATCGAGGCGCGGCTCGCGGCGGCACGCGAGGCCTGGCGTCATTTCGATCTCGTCGTCTCTCCCTCGGCCGCACTCGCCGCGGCGTTCCGGGACCTGGGCTTCCCCGCCGACCCGGTCGTGATCTCGGACTATGGTTTCGAGCCCGTACCGCGGGTCTCGCGCACACCGCGCGCCGGCGGTCCGCTTCGCGTCGGCTACGCGGGGACGATCGTGTGGCACAAGGGCGTCGACGTCCTGATCGACGCGATGCGCCTGCTCCCTCCCGGGACGGCGGAGCTCCTCGTGTTCGGCGACCCCGGCGTCTTCCCCGACTACACGCGCGACCTGCGCCGGCGCGCGGCGGGGCTGCCGGTCCGCTTCATGGGCGGCTACGGGCGCGGCGAGCTCGGCGACGTGTTCGCGCGCATCGACGTCCTCGCGGTCCCGTCCCGCTGGATGGAGAACTCGCCGCTCGTGATTCACGAGGCGTTCATGGCCGGCGTGCCGGTGATCGGCACACGCATGGGCGGCATCCCGGAGCTCGTGGCGACGGGGCGCGGCGGGCTGCTGGTCGACCCCGACTCTCCCGCCGACCTCGCCGCGGCCATCCGGCGGCTGGCGGACGAACCCGAGCTCGGTCCCGCGCTGGCAGCCGCCGCCCCGCCCGTCAAGTCGATGGACGAGGACGCCGCCGACTGGGAGACGCGCTACCGCGCCGCGCTGGCTTCCCGCACCCGGCCGGTAGCCGCAGGATCGGTGGCGTGACGCCGGCGGTCTCGATCGTCATCCCGACGCTGAACGGGATGGCGACACTGCCGGCCCTGCTCGACGCGGTCGACGCCCAGGACGATGCGGAGGCGCGGGAGGTGGTGGTGGTGGACTCCGGCTCCACCGACGGGACGCCCGACCACGCGCGGGCCCGCGGCGCCCGGCTCCTCACCGTCAGCCGCTTCGATCACGGCGAGACGCGCAACGCGGGCGTCGCCGCCGCACGCGCCCCGCTGGTCGTCCTCGTGGTGCAGGACGCACGCCCGATCGGCGCCGACTGGCTGCGCCGGCTGCTCGAACCGCTGCGGAGCTGCCCGCGGACAGCCGGGGCGTTCGCACGCCAGGTCCCTCGCGCCGACGCGCATCCCGCGATCCGGATGAACCTCGAGCGCTGGGTCGCATCGGGCGATCGGCCCCGCGTCGTGGAACTGGACGCCGACGCGTTCCAGCGGCTGTCGCCGGCCAAGCGCCTGGAGCGCTGCGCGTTCGACAACGTGTGCGCGGCGATCCGGCGCGACGTGTGGGCCCGCCATCCGTTCAGACCTGCGAGCATCGCCGAGGATCTCCAGTGGAGCCGCGACGTCCTGCTGGCCGGCTACCGGATCGTCTACGAGCCGTCCGCCAGCGTCGAACACTCACACGATCGGTCCGCGTGGTACGAGCTCGCGCGGACGTGGGTGCTGCACCAGCGGCTGCACGAGCTGTTCGGCCTGCGCGCGATCCCCACGCTGCCGGCGCTCGCCCGCTCGCTTGCACTCACGATGGCGGCCCACCATCGTCTCGTCCGGCGCCACGGGGCGGCGACGTTCTCGGGCGCCTGGCGCCGCGCGATGAGCCTCGCGATCGCCTGGCCGCTGGGCCAATACATCGGCGGCTGGACCGCGGCGCGGGGCCTCACCGGGTGGCGCCCCGGAGGCGTGTGACGTGCGCGTGCTGATCGTCGCGCACGGGTTCCCGCCGCACGGGCACGGCGGCGCCGAGCTGTATGCCGAGTCGTGCGCGCTGCAGCTGGCCGACCTCGGCGACGAGGTGAGCGTCCTCACCCGCGAGGCCGACGAGAACGCGCCCGAATGCCGCGTGCGCGACGAGCGCCGCGGGCCCCTGCGCGTGCGCTGGATCAACAACACCTTCCGCGCCACGCGCCGGTTCGAGGACACCTACGACAATCCGGTCATCCAGCGCCTCGCGGCCGGCTTCATCGAGGAGACCCGTCCCGACGTCGCGCACGTGCATCACCTGACCTGTCTGTCGACGCGCGTGCTGGACGAGCTCGCGGTACGCGGTATCCCGACGGTGCTGACGCTGCACGACTACTGGATGCTGTGCCACCGCGGCCAGCTGTTCGACCGCGAGCTGCGGGTCTGCCGCGGGCCGTTCCCTGACGGGTGTGACCGGTGTATCGGCGTCGAGGCCGCCGCGCCGCCGGCGCTCTTCGCCGCCGGCCGGCTTCTGCGCGGACCGTTGCGCCGCGTTGGCCTGCTGCAGCGGCTGTCCGGCTCGCGGCACGCGGCGCAGACGCCTGGCAGCCGCCGGGCGTCGCGTGAGGCCTCGCGCACGCGGCTCGCGCACATGCACGAGCGCTGGCACGCCGTCGACGTGGCGCTTGCGCCATCGCGCCACGTGCGTCAGCGATTCGTCGACGCCGGGTTCCCTGCCGATCGCATCCGCGTGTCCGAGTACGGCGTCGACGAGTCGCTTCGAGCCGTCCCGCGGCGCGGACGCGGCGGCGATTCGCCCCTCCACGTCGGCTATCTCGGAACGTTGATGGTGTCGAAGGCGCCGCACGTGCTGCTCGACGCCGTCGAGCGCCTCCCGGCTGGCACAGTGGAAGCCCACGTGTACGGTGCGCCTGCGCCCTATCACGGCGACGACAGCTACGGGCGCGCCCTCGCCTCCCGGCCGGCCAATCGGGCCGTGCATTGGCACGGGCAGATCAGCCGGGCAGAGCTGCCGCACGCACTCGCGAACCTGGACGTCCTGGTGTTCCCCTCCGTATGGGAGGAGACGAGCGGCATCGGCGCGCGCGAGGCGCTGATGGCCGGCGTCCCGGTAATCGCCTCGCGCATTGGCGGCATCCCCGAGCTCATCGAGGACGGACGCAACGGCCTGCTCGTGGCGCCGGGCGACAGCGACGCGCTCGCTGCCGCGCTGCGGCGCCTGATCGACGACCCCGATCTCCTGCCCCGCCTGCGGGCCGGCATCACACCGCCACGCACGCTGCGCGACGACGTCGACGCGACGCGCCGGGTGTACGAGGCGATTGCTGCGCGGCGTCGCGCGCAGGTGGCCCAGCCTGGCGAGCCCGCGCGCATCGGGGCGGTCGTCCTGCACTACGGGTCGTCTGACGAGACCCTGCTTGCCGTCCAGATGCTCCGCCAATCCGACTGCACCGTCGACCCGCTCGTCGTCGTGGACAACGGGCCGGAGGCTGGCGCGTGCCGTCGCGTGCTCGAATCGGCCGGCGTGACGGCAACGGTGCTCGAGCCCGGGCGCAATCTCGGCTTCTCCGGCGGCTGCAATCTCGGCATCCGCCGTGCGCTCACGGATGGCGCGGCGATGGTGCTGCTGGTGAACAACGACCTCGTGCTCGCGCCCGACGCGATCGCGAGGTTGCGCGCGGCGCTGCGAGAGCAGCCGCGGGCCGGCATCGCCGCACCCGTCGTTCGCTGCCGCGAGTTTCCCGACCGCGTGTCGTCGGCAGGCCTTGACTTCGATCGCGAGACGGGGAGGATGCGCGTGCGCGAGCGCATGCCGCGTGACGCATGGACGCCCGTGCCGGCCGTCAGCGGCTGCGCGATGCTGATCGACCGCCGGGTCTTCGATCGCATCGGTCTTCTTCCCGAGGACTACTTCTTCTCGTTTGAGGACCTCGCGTTCTGCCAAGCGGCCCGTGCCGCCGGCTTCGACGTCGGAGTCGTCCGCGAGGCGGCGGCCTATCACGCGGGCAGCGCGTCGATCGGGCGCAGCCCGATCAAGCTGTATTACGCCGCGCGAAATCACCTGCGGTTTGCCAGAGACATCCCCGCGCGTGGTCGACTGCACCGCTGGCGGCGTCAGTGCCTGGTTGCAATCTGGAACGTCGCGCACGCCCTGCGCTCGCGCGACGGGCGCTGGTGGGATCGTTTGCGAGCGGTCGCCCGCGGCGTCGCCGACCACACGCGCGGCCGCTACGGTCCGGCGAGTTCGTGACGCAATTCAATACGGGTGTCAGACACCGGTACGGGATTGCGCGTCGCGGGGGCGCATGCTGTGGTGCGGGCGAGCGTCGCGCCCGGCGAGCCGGCGCACGCACCAGCATGCGATCGCGGCCACCCACGCGACGTCACGCGCAAGGTGCACCACGGGGAACAGCAGCCCCGCGGGCTCGCGTTCGCGCAGCGCGGCCGCGACGCCAACGACCATGCGCTCCGCAGCCAGCAACGCAACGAGACTCCCCGCCAGCCACGCAGCCTGCGTTCCGCCTGTCGGACCTGCCGCTGACAGCGCGACCGCTCCGGCGCCGCTCGCGATCGCGAGCCCCATCACCACCGGGTGCGCCATCATCGACGCCGGCGAGACGCGGTCGCCGCGCAGCCGGGCCCGGTGCCTGGCGACGACATCCAGGCGCCCGTAGCCGAATCCGTACTGCTGCCTCAGGTAGCCGGTCCACCCTTCGCGCCAGTGGTGGACCGCCCGCGCTTCATGCACGATGAGCAGCCGGTGCCCCGCCTCGCCGAGCCGGTAGCTCAGGTCGTTGTCGTAGCCGTAACCGAGTCCTTCGTCCAGTCCACCGACGCCGAGCACCGCATCCCGCCGCCAGACGACGTTGCCGGTGCAGACGTGATCCGTCCACCCACCGGCAATCCGCGCGTAGCGCGCGGTCAGATCGAGTCCCATCACGCGCGCCAGCAGTGAAGCGCCCGGCGCGACGACGTAGCAGCCCTGCACCGCGGCCGCGTCGCTCGACTCCAGCGCATCGACCAGCCGATCCAGCCACCCCGGGCAGACGACGACGTCCTGATCGACCTGCGCGACGATCGGATACTGCGCCGCGGCGAGCCCCTGGTTGATCGCGGCCGCCGCGCCGCGGCCGTGACCGCGCAGCAACCGCACGCGATCCGACGCCATCCCCTGCACAATCTCCGCCGACCCGTCCGTGCTCCCGTCGTCGACGACGAGGATCTCGAAGGGGCGCGTCCGTCCTTCGCGCAGGAGCGCCATGAGCGCGGCGGACAGCGTCGCGGCCCCGTTCAGGACCGGCATCACGACCGAGACGGGTCTGTCAGCGGCCGAGGAGCTCACGGTAGAGGGTCTCCAGCTGTCCGGCCACGGCATCCGCGCCGAATCGGCTCCGGATCGCGTGGGCGGCCGCTCGCGCACGATCCCGCCAGGCTTGCGGCGCGGCGAGCACGTTGTCGATCGCCGCGGCGAGGGCTTCGAGGTCGCCATGCGGGACGACCTGGCCACCCTCGAGCGTGCCGACGATCTCGCCGCACCCGGACCCGCCGGCAACCACGACCGGCGTGCCGCAGAGCAGCGCCTCGATCGGCACGAGCCCGAACGCCTCGTCGGACGAGGGATAGACGACGACGTCGGCGGCAGCGAGCGCGTCGAGGCGATCGCGTCCTTCGAGGAGCCCCGCCAACACCGTCGACGCGCCCAGCCCGTGTGCCGCGATCGCGGCCCGCACCGATCCGAGCGCTCCCATGTCGTTGCCCGCAATCACCAGGCGCGCGCGACGGTGCGCCAGCCGCGGCATGACCTCGACCAGCCGGGCGACGCCCTTGCGCGGCGTCAGCTTGCCCAGGAACAGCACGATGGGCTCGCCCCCCGGCGACCACGGACGCCGGAAGCGGTCCCGCTCCGGATTGCGCGCGAACTCGTCGAGATCGATCGGGTTCGGCACCAGGCGCACGCGCGCGGGCGGCACGCCGATGTCGTGGAGCTGACGGCGCTCGGCCTCGCTGACCGCGAGCACGGCAGCGGCATGCGCCAGGTCGGCGTCGCCCCAGAACGCATCCCAGACGCGCTTCGCGATCCGGCGGCGCTCGATTCGGGGCGCGGTGCCGTTCGGCGCGCTCACGTACGGCACCCCGGCGCGCCGGAAGGCTCGCGTGCCGATCACCTCGAGCAGATGGCGGTGTCCGTGCACGTGGACAATGTCGAACTGCCCGGCCTCGCGCGCCGCGACCGACCGCAGGCCGCGCGGCGTGAAGAACTGCAGGTGATAGGCGAGCCGGTTCGAGCCGTTCCGGAACGTCCGGACCTCGCACCCCGGCACGCCGTTCCAGTCGCCACCGTTGAGCCGCCGCTCCGCATCCCGGGCGTCGGTCGTCCACACGGTGACCCGGTGTCCTCGCCGCGCGAGCGCGCCGGCCAGGGCCGTTGCGACCCTTGGAATACCGCCGTACGCCCATGCCGGTCCAAAGTACGGGGAGACGTGTAGTATTCGGAGCGACATTTTTGATGCGAAACGGATACAGGTGCGGCGTCCGGCGACTGCTGTTCCGCTTCGCGCGGCCCCTAGACTACAAGACTCGTGACGTCGACGGTCCTGACGCCGCCAGCTGCCTCCCCGACCGCGGGACGCTACCGCTGGCTGGCGGCGATTGCCTGTATCTGCTCAGCGCTGCTCTACCTGAACGCGCTCGACAACCCGTACGTCTATGACGACGTCCGGACGGTCCTCGACAACCCGTCCATCGGGGACGTCGGAAATGTGCAGGCGATCGTGTACCGGGAGATGACCCGGCCGGTCGTCAACTTCTCCTACGCCCTGGACATGGCGCTCTGGGGCACCCCGGGCGTCGACCGGCAGGAGGACCTTCGGCTGCTCGCCGGGTTCCATCTGACGAACATCCTGCTCCACGCGATCAACGTCCTGCTGCTGTTCCAGCTGGCGCGACTGGTCGTCCAGGACCTCGCCGCGCGCGGGCGTAATCAGGTCACCGCGCGCAAGGCGACCGTGATCGCGTTCACCACCGCGGCCGGGTTCGGCATGCACCCGATGATGACCGAGTCGGTCGGCTACATCAGCGGGCGTGCCGAGGTGCTCTGCGGGACGTTCTTCCTGCTCGCGCTGATGGCCGCGCGACGGTGGATGCGCGGCGCCGGACGTGCCTGGCTGGCCGTCGCGTTCTCGGTCTGGGTGGCCGCGCTGCTCTCGAAGGAGATCGCCGCGACCTGGCCGCTGGTGCTGCTCGGCTACGACCGGCTCGTGCTCGAAAGCGACCCGGCGCGTTCGCGCCGGCGCTGGCGGCGCGTGCTCGGCCCGCTGCTCGGTCTGACGGTGGCGCTCGGACTCGTGCGCGTCGCCGTGCTGGTCTTCGTCGAGAACCCAGGCGACGCGGTCGTCATGTGGAGCCACCTGCTCGTCGAAATCGAGGTGGCCTTCCGCTACTTCCTGCTGCTCGTCTGGCCCGTCGGGCAGACGATCTTCCATCAGATCAGCCCTCCCGGATGGCCGCCTGCGCCGCTGCTGCTGCTGGCGATCGTCTGGCTGACCGCCTGGGTGGCCGTCGCCATCCGCATCCGCGAACGTGAAGGCGGCATCGCGCTCGGGATGCTCTGGTTCCTGCTCCTGCTGGCGCCCTCCTCCGCTCTCGTCCTGCTGAACCTCGGCGAGCCGATGGCGGAGCATCGCGTGTATCTGGCGTCCGCCGGGTTCTTCCTCACGGCCGGATTCCTGGTCGCGCGCCTCTGGGCGCTGTTCGATACGCGGACTCCCGAGCGGCGGCTCGGCCTGCGCGTGGCGCTGGCAGGCCTCCTCACGGTGCTCGGCGGCCTCACGGTCGAGCGCAACACCGTCTGGTCCGACCCGCTGGCGCTGTGGACCGAGGCGACCCGGCGCGCGCCGGACGTGTGGGTGCCGCACGTGATGGTCGGCGAGCTGCTCCAGAATCGCGGGGCGCACGAGGACGCGCTCGCCTCCTATCGGCGCGCCATCGCGCTGCGCCCGGACGAACCGATCCCGTACGCCAGGCTCGGGCTCTGCCTGGCGGAGCTCGGTCGGCTCGGCGAAGCGCGCGAGGCGTTCGAGAACGCGCTGCGCCTGGATCCCGACTCGCCGATCGGACACAACGGGCTCGGCGCCGTCGCGATGCTCGCGGGCGAGCACGACACCGCGCGGCGGCATTACGAAGAGGCGCTCCTGCGCGTCCCGGACGACGTCGCGGCGCGGCAGTCGCTGGCGCTGCTCTACGAGACTGTGTGGCACAATCCCGGAGAAGCGGTGCGCCTCTGCGAGGAGGTCCGGCGGATCGCACCGGCCACCCCCGGTATCGATGCCTGCATCGAACGAAATCGCGCACGCCTGCCCGCCGATTCCCGCTGACCGGCAGGCCGCGCGCCTGACCACGGTCCGCCCGTCGCCCGGCATTGACTGGGGCGGGCTGGTCTGGACCCTGATCCGCACGGATTTCAAGGCGCGCTATCACGGATCCCTGAGCGGCTTCGTCTGGGCGCTGCTCAAGCCGACGGCGATGTTCGCCGTCCTCGTCGGCGTGTTCTCGCTCGTATTCGCGAGCGAGCCGGCCTACAAGCTCGATCTCGTCATCGGCCTGTTCCTCTGGGACTTCTTCGCCGACGGCACGAAGGCCGGGATGACCTCGCTGGCTGCCAAGGGGTTCCTCCTGACGAAGGCGCGGCTGCCCGGCTGGATCGTCGTCGTGACGTCGGTGGCCAACGCGCTGCTCACGCTCCTCGTCTTCGCCGTCGTCGTGACCGCCTATCTGGCGGTGTCGGGCGCAGCTCCGGATCCCGTCAGGCTGCTCGCGTTCGCGGGCTACCTCGCCGCGCTCGTGCTCGTGGTGATCGGCATCTCGCTCGGCTCGAGCGTGCTGTTCCTGCGCTACCGCGATCTGAACCAGGTCTGGGACATGGCGACGCAGGCGGGCTTCTTCGTCGCGCCGATCATCTATCCGCTGGGCGTCATCCCCGAACAGTTCCACATCTGGCTGTATGCGTGGCCGCCGACGCCGATCATGGAGTTCGCGCGTGCCGTGCTGGTGGACGCGACGATGCCCACCTGGCGCGGTCACGTGTGCCTGGCGCTGATGGTCGTCGCCATCCTCGGCGCCGGCGCGCTGCTCTACCGCCGGCATGCCCCGCGGGCCGTGGAGTGCCTGTGAACGGGACGGCTGCGATCGAGGTCGAGGGGATCGCGAAGACGTTCCGGATCCCGAGCGAGCACCGCGACACGGTCCGCGAGCATGTCTTCGGTCTCCTGAAGCCGCGCCGCTTCCAGACGCTTCGCGTGCTCGACGGCGTCAGCTTCACGCTGCGCCGCGGCGAGACGCTGGGCATCATGGGGCGCAACGGCTCCGGCAAGAGCACGCTGCTCCGCATCCTCGCCGGGATCTACACCCCCGACGCCGGAGAGGTCCGCGCGCACGCCGGCATCACGCCGATTCTCGAGCTCGGCGTCGGGTGGAACCCGGAGCTGGACGCGATCGACAACGTCTACCTCATGGCCACGGTGCTGGGTCTGCCGCTGCGTGCCGTGTCCGAGGCGCTCGACGGCATCCTCGCGTTCGCGGAGCTCGAGCGGTTCGCGCGCCTGAAGCTGAAGCACTATTCGAGCGGCATGGCGTCTCGCCTCGCCTACGCGGTCGCGTTCGCCGCGGTCCGCGAGGTCCTGATCCTCGACGAGATCTTCGCCGTGGGCGACGCGGGGTTCCGCGCGCGCTGCGAGGCGCGGTATCGCGAGTTGCGGGAGGCAGGCCACACGGTCCTGCTCGTGAGCCACGATCCGCGGACGATCGCCACGTTCTGCGACCGCGCGCTGCTGCTCGATCGCGGGCGCATCCTCATGGACGGCCCGGCGCCGCTCGTCGCGGAGCGTTACGTGCACACCGTGGCCGGTGCGACGGCGCCGGCGCATCCCGTCCTGCCATGACGCCACGCGTCTCGGTCGTCGTCACCTGCTGCGATCTCGGGGAGTACCTCGACGAAGCGGTCGGCAGCGTGCTCGCCCAGACCGTGCCGGTCTCCGAAATCGTCGTCGTCAACGACGGCTCGACCGATGCCGCGACGTGCCGCCTGCTCGCGGACTATCGGCGCGAGCGGACCCGCGTGCTCCACACCGAGCGGCGGGGCCTGCCCGCGGCGCGCAACGCCGGCGCTCGCGAGACCACCGGCGAATACCTGTGCATGCTGGACGCGGACGATCTGCTCGAGCCGACCTACGTCGAGCGATCGCTGGCGGCGCTGCAGGCTGACCCGGAGCTCGGGTTCGCCTCGCACTGGCTGCGGGCCTTCGGCATCGACTCGTGGGAGTGGACGCCTCCCCGCATCGCACTGCCGGGCATGCTGCTCGTCAACCCGGTGAACGGTGCGGCGCTGATGCGGCGCGCGATGTTCGACGCGCTCGGCGGTTTCGACGAGACGATGACCGACGGGTGCGAGGACTGGGAGTTCTGGATCCGCGCGATCAGCGCCGGCTGGAAGGGCACGATCGTCCCCGAGTTCCTGTACCGGTACCGGCAGCGGGCCGACTCGATGAGCCGGACGATGTACCGGGTGCCGGGTGCGGCGGCGCTGCGGCGTCAGCTCGTCGAGCGGCATCCGGATCTCTACGCAGCGCACCTCGACGCGCTGCTCGCCGTTCGCGACGACGAGATCCGCACCGTGTCCTCGCGGCTGTGGCGTCTCGAGTCCGAGTGGCACACCGACCTGGCGGTGCAGCTGCAGTGGAGCGAGGACAACCGCGAGGACCGGCTGCTGGTCGAGCGTGAGGCGGGGCGCGATCGCGTCCTCGAGGACGCAGCCGCCGAGCGCGCCAGGCTCGCGGCGGAAGTCCGCGCGCTGCGGACATCCTGGAGCTGGCGGATCACGGCGCCGCTTCGTGCGGCCCTGGGATGGGTGCGGCGATGAGCGCGCGCGTCGGGGCGGTGGTGATTTGCCGGCGCTCGGCCCCGCTGGCGCGCATCGTCGACCGCCTCGCCGCCCCGGACGCCCGGATCGGGGTCACGCTCGCGCTCGCCCCGGAGCTCGATCCGCGGTCACGGCCGTGGCTGCGCGCGGCGGCCGCGGCGCATGAGTGGCAGGTCGTCGAATGCGCGGAGCCCCATCCCGGCGCCATGGCAAATGCGGCTCTCGCGGTGTCAGACGCCGACTGGGTGTTCCTGCTCGAAGCGGGCGACGTGCTCGCGAGCGACGCCGCGAGTGCCGTCGCGGCGGCGGCGCTGGCCGCGCCTTCGGCCGCGTTCCTTGCCGGAGGGACCCGCCTCGTGTGCCACGGCGTCGACGAGACGGTCGAGTCCGGCGATCCGTCGCAGCCCGCGGCGTACGACCCCGCGCATCCCGCCTTGCGCAGCATCTGCTGGCGGCGCGAGACGGTCCTGTCGCACGGGGGGTTCGATGCCCGGCTGCCCGCCGCGATCCGCTACGAGCTCTGGCTCCGGCTCCTGGGCGCGGGGCATCCCGGCGCGGTTGTCCGTGCGCCATGGCTCACCGTGCACGTCGATGCCGGCGCGTTCGTGGACGAGCTGAACGATCCGGCGGCGGCCGACGCCGCGCGTGAGGCCGTCAGACGTCACCGGACGGTTCTCGTTTCGCACCTGGCGGACGTGCTCGAGGCGCGCGCCGCGAGAGTCGAGCAGCTTGGCAATCGCCACGCCGCCGCGCTCGCCCGCAACGAGCACGCCCGCGGCGTGCTGGCGGCCGCGTCGCGGCCGCCGGATGCCCGACCACCGTCGCCTGCGAGCCGGGTCCTGCCGCGCCGCCTGACGCCACGGTCGCGCGACTGGGGCTACGAGCGCGGAGGGCCCATCGACTGCGTCTACATCAGACGGTTCCTGGCGCAGCACGCCGCCGACATCCGCGGCGTCGTCCTGGAGGTGCAGGAGGACGACTACACCCGCCAGTTCGGGTCGGACGTGACGCGCGCCGACGTCGTCGATCTCGACGATCGGAACCCGAGAGCGACGCTGATCACCGATCTGCGGTCGGCGCCCAACCTGAGCGCGGACACCTACGACTGCATCATCCTCACGCAGACCGCGCACGTCATCGACGACATGCCGGCGGTCATCGCCCAGTGCTGGAGGCTGCTGCGTCCGGGCGGTGTACTGCTGGCGACCTTCCCCTGCGCGAGCCGGATCTGTCTCGAGTACGGCCGCGACGGGGACTTCTGGCGCCTGACTCCGGATGGCGCGCGCCGCCTCATGCGCGACGCGTTCGGTGACGCCGTGAGCATCGAGGCGTTCGGGAACATCATGGCGACGACCGCGTTCCTGCTGGGCCTGTCGCCCGTGGAAGTGCGCGAGGAGGAACTGGCGTTCCGGGATCCCTACAACCCGACGCTCGTGGGCGTGCGCGCGGTGAAGACGTCCGCCCGCGAGGGCGCCGGCGCGCCGGTGGTGCTCCCGGCGCGCGAGGACGCGGGCCTGGTGCTGCTGTATCACCGGGTCGCGGCAGACGGGCCGGACCCGCACGGGATCGCCATGCCGCCGGAAGCCTTCGAGGCGCAGATGGCCTGGCTCAACGCGCGGTGCGCCGTGCTTCCGCTCGCCGAGCTGGCCGACGGCGCTGCGGCCCGCCGGCTTCCACCCCGGGCCGTGGCGATCACTCTCGACGACGGCTACGTCGACACGCTCGAGCGGGCCTGGCCTGTGCTGGAGGCGTACGGGCTGCCGGCGACCTGTTTCGTCATGACCGAAGGACTGGACGACGTCCATGTCTTCTGGTGGGACGAGCTCGCGGCGCTGCTGCTCGGCGACGGCGAGCGCCCCGATCGGCTGGAGATTGCGCTCCCGGATCGCACCTGGCGGTTCGATACCGCCTCGCGCGGCGAGCGGCTGCTCGCGCACGGCATCCTCTACGACGCCATCGTCAGGGAGCCCGTGCCCGTGCGGGAACGCGTGCTGGAACAGCTGCGCCGCTGGGCGCCGCGCGTACACCCTGGCGCCGCATGCCGGCGAATGTCGGGGGCCGAGCTGCGCACGGCGAGTGCGCGCGGACTGGCGATCGGTGCGCACACGGTCCGCCACCCGCAGCTGCCGCGCCTGGACGCCGCCGCGAAGCGCGACGAGATTGCCGGAAGCGCCCGTGAGCTCGAGCGGCTCACCGGCGGGCCGGTTCGCCATTTCGCCTACCCGTTCGGTGCGGTCGACGCCGAATCGGCCGCCGCGGCGCGGGACGCCGGCATGACGCTGGCCCTCACCTGCGAGCCCCGGCGGCTCCGCAGCACCGACGACCGGATGAAGCTGCCGCGGCTGGAAGTGCGTGACAGCCGCTTCGATCGATTCCAGGCGCGCATCGAGGAGGCGTTGGCGTCGTGATGCCGCGCGGTGTGCGCCTGTACGTCACCTCGGCCGGCAACGCCGTGATGATCGAGCTGGCGGCGCTGTTCGCGGAAGGCTTCGAAGCCGACGGCGTCCCGGCCGAGGTGGCCGTCGACGCCGTTCCCGAAGGACGGGACTGGCGCGAGGTCATCGTCGCGCCGCACGAGTACTTTCCGTTGTTCTTCCTGCGCCACCGGCCGACCATCGAGCTCGCGCCGACGCTGGCACGCGCCTGGGTGCTCTGCACCGAGCAGCCGGGAAGCCGGTGGTTCGCGGCGTCGCTCGAGTATGCACGGCACGCACGCGGCGTGTTCGACGTCAGTCCGGCGGCCGTGCGCGCGCTGCGGCGTCACGGGATCCCCGCGATACACGCGCCGCTTGGTGTCTCGCCGGCGAGAGCGCCGCTTCCATGCCCACCGCAGGCCGATCGCACGATCGACATCCTCTTCATGGGGCGGCGCTCGCCCCGGCGGGATGCGTTCTTCGCGAAGAATGCGGAGCTGTTCAGCCGGCTGAACTGCCGGCTGCTGCTCGCCGACGTCACGCTCCCGCGAGGGCAGGCAACCGCAGGGTATCTCGAGGGCACCGGACGCGACGCGCTCGTGCGCGACAGCCGCATCCTGCTGAACATCCACGCGTCCGAGCGCACGTACTTCGAGCAGCATCGCGCCGTGCTTGCCATCGCGGGCGGCTGCGTCCTGGTGACCGAGACGAGCCGCGACCTCGCGCCGCTGGAGCCGGGGCGCGATCTCGCGATGGCGCGGCTCCACGAACTGCCCGCGCTCTGCAGCCGTCTGCTGGAGGATCCGGCCGCGCGGCAGGCGATGGTCGACTCGGCACGCGCGAAGGCCGAGGGGGCGTTCACAATCCGGCGCGGCACACGGGCGATGCTGGAGGCCTGGGACGGCGAGCGGCCGGCCCGGGTTGCACTCACGCAGGCCAGGGCGCAGCGGCCGGACACCGTGCACCGCCCCTCCGGCGAACAGACGTGGACCGTGACCGGGAACGACCACGCGCGGAGCGCCGATGCGCCGGCGGTCTCGGTGATCGTCACGCTGTTCAACTACTCGCGTGTCGTCGAGCGGTGCCTGCGGAGCCTGGAATCGGCCGGTCCGATCGCCGGCGGCCTCGAGGTCATCGTGGTGGACGATGCCTCGACCGACGGGTCGGCCGAGGTCGTCGAACGCCTGATGCGCGAGTGGGAGCTGCCGACGCGTCTTGTGCGCATGGCGTCCAACACCGGGCTCGCCGCCGCCCGCAACACCGGCCTCGCCCTCGCACGCGGGCCAGCCGTCTTCGTGCTCGATGCCGACAACTGGGTGCTGCCATCAGGCCTGCGCGTCCTGCACGACGCGTACGTGAACGGCCAGTACGCCGCGGTCTACGGCATCATCGCGCGGGTGGATGAGGAGTCAGGCGAGCCGGACGGGCTGCTGTCGTGCGGCGCCTGGAGCGAGCGCGATCTCGTGCGGGCGCCGTACATCGACGCGATGGCGCTGTTCGACGCCGCCGCGCTGCGCGAGGTCGGCGGATATTCCACCGACCTCGTCGAGCATGGCCCGCCAGGCTGGGAAGACTATGACGTCTGGCTGAAGCTGGCAGCCGCCGGCCGGACCTGCCTGCACGTGCCGCGCCTGGTCGCCGGGTACCGCGAGCATGCCGCGTCGATGCTCAACAGCGTCGCCGGCGGGCGCGACGGACTCGCGAAGCATTTTCGCCAGAAGTTCGCGGCGCTCGTGGCACGGCATCCCGGACTGGACATGTACTTCGGGTACGCGGCGGAGACGCCGCCGTTCGAGACCGAGGAGATGCGCGAGCTGCGCCGGCTCCGCGAGCATGCCGGAAAGCTCGAACAGCGGATCGCGGAGCTCGAGTCGTCGGCGAGCTGGCGGATTACCGCGCCGCTGCGGCAGATCGCGGCGCTGCTGCGACGTCGAGCGTAGGCCGCCGGTCCGCGCGGCGCGAGCGTCGCGTTCCGGGCCGCTGCGTCTCCAGTTCCGCCAGCGCCGCCCACAGGTGCTGTGCCGCGTACGCCCGCCACGGGCGCCACCGCTCCGCGTGCGCCAGCAGCGCAGCCGGCGTCGTCGGCTGCCCGGTCTTCGCAGCGAACGCGCGGAGGAGCCCCGCGTCGCCCACCGGGAACGCATCCGCCTCGCGCATCTCCCGCATCGCGATGTACTGCGCCGTCCACTCGCCGATGCCGGGCACCTCCCGCAGCCGGTTCACCGCGTCGTCCAGCGAGCGGCCGATGGCGAACAGGTGCGGGTCCTCGCGAACCGAGGCGGCCAGCGCGGCGAGCGCAGCGGCCCGTTGCCGGGGCATGCCGAGGCGCGAGAGATCGGCGTCGGCCAGGCGCTCCGGCGTCGGGAAGACATGCGTCAGCGCGTCGGTGCAGATGCCGGCCGGCAGCGGCTCGCCGAACATCGCGACGAGGCGTCCGGCGAGTCCGGCCGCGGCCGCAACGGTGATCTGCTGGCCGAGCACCGCACGGACCGCCAGCTCGAAGGCGTCCCAGGCGCCGGGCACACGGAGTCCCGGACGTCGTGCGACGAGCGGCGCGAGCACGGCATCTTCAGAGAGATGGGCGGCAATTGCCGGCGGATCGGCGCCGAGGTCGAACATGCGCCGGAGCCGCGCGATGATGGACGGCAGGCGATCGAGCTTCGGGAAGGCCGCCGTCACGTGCAGCGTGCGATCCGATCCCGCTGCGACACGGATGATCCCGCAGTGCCCGTCGAAGGCGATCGTGCGCGAGTAGACGCCGCCGGACACCGACTCGACCCCGGGAATCGCCCGCGCCCGCAGAAATGCGAGCATCGCCGGCCAGTCGTACGGCTCACGGTACGGCAGCCGGACGACCACGTCCGCGCCGGCGGCGCCGTTGCCCGCCGCGCGCCGCAGCGCGCCGGGAGGCCGCCCGTACAGGTCGCGGAAGGTCTCGTTGAAGCGCCGGATGCTGCCGAACCCGGCCGCCAGCGCCACCTGCGTCATCGGCAACTGCGTGTCGTGAATCAGCTGCTTCGCGAGGAGCACGCGCTTGGTCTGCGCGACGGCGACGGGTGACGCGCCGAGATGCTGGCGGAAGAGCCGGCGGAGCTGGCGGGCGCCCACGCCGAGCCGCTCGGCGAGCGACTCCACGCCGTCCTCGTCGAGCGCGCCGCGCTCGATGAGCGCCAGCGCCCGCGCGACCGTGTTGGACGTGCCGCGCCAGGCCGCCAGGTCCGGCGCCGTCTCGGGGCGGCAGCGCAGGCACGGTCGAAACCCTGCTTCCTGCGCCGCAGCGGCGGTGGGAAAGAACACCACGTGCCGCCGCTTCGGCGTGCGCGCCGGGCAGATCGGGCGGCAGTAGATGCCCGTGCTGAGCACGCCGACGAAGAAGCGCCCGTCGAAGCGCGGGTCGCGCGCCAGGAGCGCGCGGTAGCAGGCGTCGCGATCCAGGTCCATGCTCGCAGTCTCGATCGCCGGTGCCGATCCGTCTGGCGGTTTTCGGACGCGGCGCATCAGGCCAATCCCCTGCGCTCCCGACCGGCCGACGGCCGGACCGCAGCCTCACGAGCCAGGTCCGAATTCCGCCAGCGGCCCGGCAGGAGACTGCGCCACCATTGTGTGCATGAATCCCTTGCGCCTTCATCTGGAACGCATTCCGACCCCTCTCGGCCAGGCTCTGCTGATCACCGACGAGCTGGATCGTGTGCGCGCGCTCGACTGGCACGATCACGAGGCGCGGATGCACCGGCTGCTCCGCCTGCACTACCGGACGGCGCCCGCACTCGCCCTCCGGGCGCGGCCGTCCGCGGCTGCGCGAGCGCTCGCCGCCTACTTCGATGGCGACCTGCACGTGCTGGACGCGCTGCCGGTCGAGACCGGCGGCACGGCATTCCAGCGGCTCGTCTGGTCCGCGCTGCGCGCCATCCCGCCTGGCTCGACGATCGCGTATTCGGAGCTCGCGCAGCGGATCGGGAGGCCGGCTGCCGTCCGTGCCGTCGGTCTGGCCAACGGCGCCAACCCGATCGGCCTCATCGTCCCGTGCCATCGGGTCGTCGGCCGCGACGGCGCGCTCACCGGGTACGCCGGCGGCATGGCACGCAAGGCCTGGCTGCTGGATCACGAGCGGGCCATGAGGCGGCCGGTTTCCGTCGATCCCGGACGTGCCAGCCTGCCCTTCCAGGCGATCGGAGGACCGGCATGACGTCGAACGGACTGCGGGAGAAGGCGGCGCGATTCCGCCGCCTTCACGAGGAAGGACGACTGCTGCTGCCGAACGCCTGGGATGCGGCCAGCGCCCGTGTGTTCGAGTTGGCGGGATTTCCTGCCGTCGCGACGACGAGCGCCGGGATCGCGTGGGCGCGCGGACTGCCCGACGGCGAGCGCATCGACCGCGAGGCGATGCAGCGCGAGATCGCATCCATCGCCCGGGCCGTTTCCTGTCCCGTGACGGCGGATATCGAGGCCGGATACGGCTCCTCGCCGGAAGACGTCGCGGCGACGATCGACGCCGTGATCGATGCCGGCGCCGTCGGCGTGAACCTGGAGGACAGCCGGCCGGCACCCGGCGAGGCGCCGCTGTTCGAGGTCACGGAGCAGTCCGCGCGGCTGCAGGCCGCGCGCGCGGCGGCGGACAGGCGTGGCGTGCCGGTCCTGATCAACGCGCGCACCGACACGTTCCTGCTGTCGCTCGGCGCGAACCTCGACGAGCGGATCGCGATGACGATCGAGCGCGGACGCGCCTACCTGGCCGCGGGCGGCGACGTGATCTTCGTCCCGGGCCTGGGCGATCCGGCAATCGTCGAGCAGCTGGTGCGCGGAATCGGCGGGCCGGTCAGCCTGCTGCTGCGGCCGGGTGGGACACCGCCGGCCGCGCTGTTCGATGCCGGCGCCTGCCGCATCAGCCTCGGGTCGTCAGCGATGCTCGCAACCCTGAGCGTCCTGCGGGATCTCGCGCAGGATCTGATCGGACAGGGAGTTTATCCGGCACGAGGGTCGCGTCCGTTCACCTACGCGGACGCGCAGGAGCTGTTTCCGTAGCAAAAGCGAACGGTGCGAGTGTCAGGCACCGGTACGGAGGCGGGCCCGGCGCTGACGGGCGGCCTCGAACAGGACGATGCCCGCGGCGACGGAGACGTTCAGACTCTCGACGTGCCCGGCCATCGGAATCGAGACGAGCACGTCGCACGACTCCCGCACGAGCCGTCGCAGGCCGGTTCCCTCGTTGCCGAGCACGATCGCGGCCGGCACGGTCCAGTCGTACTCGTCGTAGGGGGTTGGGGCGTCCGCCGCGAGCCCGACGGTCCACACGTTCAGCGACTTCAGCTCTTCGATCGCCCGGGCGATGTTGACGACATCGGCGACCGGCACGTGCGCCACGGCGCCGGCCGACGCCTTCGCGGCGGCGGTGTCGAGCGCGGCGGCACGGCGCGTCTGCCGGACGACGCCGTGCGCGCCGGCGGCGTCGACGCTCCGGAGGATCGCGCCGACGTTGTGCGGGTCCTCGATGCCGTCGAGCACGCAGATGAGCGGCGGTCCGTCGGCCGCGCGAACCAGGTCCGCGACGCCGTAGGACGGCGGCGGCGTGACTTCGGCCACGACCCCCTGGTGCACGCCGCCACGTGACTCGCGCTGCAGGACGGCCACGTCCACCCGCTCCACCCGCACGCGACGCTCCTCGGCCAGCTTCAGCAGTGCGTCGAGCCGTTCGTCGTCGCGCCGCGCGACCTTGAGGCGCACCGCCCGGCCGGCGCGAATGGCCTCCCGGACCGGGTTGATGCCGTAGACGATCATCCGAGCGCCTCGACGAAACGGCGCGCGCGAATCCGGCAGGCCACGATCGGCGCGATGCCGGAACCGGGAGGCAGCGCGGCGCCGCGGTCGACGGCCGGCACCAAAAGGTCGAGCTCGGGGCCTTCGGTCTCGCCCGTCAGCGCGACGCGGATGGGATGGAACAGCGCCCGCCCCTTCTGCTGCGTGCGGTCGCGGACTTCACTGGCTGCCGCGCGGAACGTCTCCCGATCGAGCAGCGGTCCCCACTCCTCGAGCACGTCGGCGAGCGCACGCGCAACCGCCCGTGCCCCATCCGACGCGAACTCGGCGCGGATGTCGTCGCGCGCCGCGGCCCGCGCCGCGTCGTACTCGAACACCAGACGCAGACGCGCCGGGACCTCGTCGAGCCTGTCGACCGAATCGGTCGCGATCGGCAGCACGCTCTGGAGCCAGTGCAGGCCGACCGCATCGGGCGTGTCGGCCATCCGCGCTTCGCGCAGGAACGGAAGCGCGAGCGCGGCGACGCGCGCCGGATCGGCCTGCCGGAGATAGTGCCGGTTCACCCAGGCGAGCTTGCCGGGATCGAACACGCCCGCGCTGTGGCTCACCGCGTCGAGCGAGAAGCGGCGTACCAGCTCGTCGAGCGGCAGCAGTTCCTCGCCGCCCCCGGGGGACCACCCGATGAGCGCCAGGTAGTTCACCAGCGCCTCCGGCAGATAGCCGCGCGACCGGAACTCGGCGACCGAGGTCGCGCCATGCCGCTTCGAGAGCGGCGCGTGATCGGGGCCGAGCACGAGCGAGAGGTGCGCGAACTGCGGCGGCGTCCAGCCGAACGCCTCGTAGAGCAGCAGCTGCCGCGGGGTGTTCGGGATGTGGTCCTCTCCCCGCACCACGTGCGTCACCCGCATCAGCGCATCGTCAATCACGACGGCGAAGTTGTAGGCGGGGTGGCCGTCAGTGCGCAGGAGCACGGGATCGCCGATGGTGTCGGTGCTGAACGTCACGGCACCGCGCACGGCGTCCACGAAGGTGATGTCGCGGGCCGCGGGCACGCGAAAGCGGACGACCGCGCCTTCACCAGCGCCGACCCGTCGACGCGCATCGTCGGGATCGATGACACGGCAGCGGCCGGAGTACCGGGGCGGCAGGCCGGCAGCCAGCGCGGCCTGCCGGTCGGCTTCGACCTGCGCGGCGGAGCAGAAGCAGTAGTACGCCGCCCCGGCCTCGATGAGCCGTGTCGCGTGCTCCCGATAGAAGTCGAGCCGTTCGGACTGGCGGTACGGACCAGCCGGGCCGCCGATGTCCGGCCCTTCGTCCCAGTCGAGTCCCAGCCACCGCAGGTCGTCGAGAATGCCCGCTTCGGACTCGGCCGTGGACCGCTCGCGGTCGGTGTCCTCGATGCGCAGGACGAACGCACCGCCGCGACCGCGAGCCAGCAGCCAGTTGAACAGGGCCGTCCGGGCGTTGCCGACGTGCAGCTGCCCGGTCGGACTCGGCGCGAAGCGCAGCCGCATCAGCCCTCCACGGCGGGCGCCGCAGCCCGCCGGAGCAGCGCGACGGCATGCACGACGATGCCCTCGCCCCGGCCCGTCTCGCCCATGCCCTCGTTCGTCTTGCCCTTGACGCTCACGGCGTCCGCATCGACGCCGAGCACGTCCGCGAGTCTGGCCCTGATTCGATCCGCATGCGGGGCCAGCCTGGGGCGTTCGGCGACGACGACGGCGTCGACGTTCGCCACCGCCCAGCCGTGCTCGCGTACGAGCCGGACCGCGCGCGCCAGCAGCTCCACACTGTCGGCGCTCTCGTAGCGCGGATCGGTATCCGGGAAATGGCGGCCGATGTCGCCGAGGCAGGCGGCGCCGAGCACGGCGTCCGTGATCGCGTGGCACAGCGCGTCGCCGTCCGAGTGCCCGTGGAGCCCCTTCGGGTGCGGAATGCGCTCGCCGCCGAGGACGAGGGGGCGGCCGTCCACCAGGCGGTGCGAGTCGTAGCCGATGCCGACGCGGAACATCAGATCGTCTCCCCGCGCTCGATCAGCAGCCCGCGCGCGAAGGCGAGGTCCGCCGGCGTGGTGATCTTGATGTTCCGCTCGTCGCCCGGGACCAGCAGCACCGCGCAGCCCGCCTGCTCCGCCAGCGCGGCCTCGTCGGTCCCTTCCGCGCCCTGCGCGCCGAGCTCCAGCACGCGCTCGAGCACATCGCGGCGGAACGCCTGCGGCGTCTGCGCGAGGAACACCTCCTCGCGGGGCAGCGTACGCTTCACGAGGGGCACCTGCTTCGGCTGCACGGCGGGCATCGGCTCGCCGAACTCGCCGCCGACCCACGCGGTCTCCGTGACGTGGGCCAGTTTCACCGTATCGCGCGCCGGCATCGCCGCGATGGCGGCTCCGCCGGCCGCGGCGCCATCGATGACACGTTCGATGGTCGCCACGTCGACGAACGGCCGCGCCGCGTCGTGCACGACGACGATCTCCGCGTCCGCCGCGGCGGCTGCCGCGTTCGCCACCGAGTCCTGACGCCGTGCGCCCCCCTCAACGACCTGCAGCCGATCGCCCCACGCGGACAGGTACTCGGGCGGGTTGGCGGCATGCTCCGGCGGCAACGCGACCACGATGCGCGCGATCCGGGCGCACGCGGCGAGCGCCTCGACGCTGCGGGCGAGAATCGGGCGGCCTCCGAGATCCAGGAACTGCTTCGGGACGGCCGCGCCGAGCCGAGAGCCCTGCCCGCCGGCCGCGACGATGGCAACGACCATAGAGAGGAAGGACGTCAGCGGCGCGCAATGCCGTCGGCATCGCGCGCCCATCCTGCGGATTATATGCCGTGGCGGGACGTGCCCGTGCGCGGGCCAGGCGTCAGTCGACGACGGTCACGGCTGCGGCGGAGGCGGCGCCTCGACGACGACGTTCGCGGCCCCTTCCGCGCCGGCGTAGACCACCAGGATCTCGACGGGCCCCGGGGCCGGTGTTGCGTCCACGATGCGGCCAGTCGATCGCCTCGACGATCGCATCGCCGCGCCGGTACGTGCGCTCGCCGCGCGTGCCGTAGTCGACGACGAACTCCCCCTCGAGCACGTACGCGAACAGCGGCGTCCTGTGCCGGTGCAGGGGCGTGCTGGTGCCTGGCGGGAACCGGAGACGCTGCGCGGTGATCCGGGCCCTGCCCTCCGGGTAGACGAGCTCCTGATCGAGAATCGTCCGGCTGGTTTCGAGCAGCATCTCGACGGATGGCGCATGCGCGGGCTGCTGCGCCCCGTGCGCACCCGACATCAGGACCGTGCCGAACAGCCAGACGCACGTCACGGGCCGGCGCATGTGCTCTCCTCTCTGCTGCGAAGCGAGCCGGAAGGGGCCGACGCTCGCGGGCGGACGTCAGATGATACGGCGATCGGACGTGCGGCCGCCGGCGTACTGCACCAGGCGCGCCGCCGTCCGGTCGAGCACGGTCCCGAGCGCATCGTCGGCCAGGTCGGCCGGCGCGAAGACCACGACGAGCACGTCCCGTGTGGCGGTCGTGACCATCGTGCGGGCCGAGTCCGAGGTCGGATTGCCGAAGGCGCCGCGGCGGTCGGCGAGCGTGAGCCGGCCGCCGACATGCACGACGTCCTTCCGGATGCCGGCATACGACTCCCCCTCGTGCCCGAGCCGCAGCTCGATCGGCGGCTCGAGCGCGGCGCGGTCGTACAGGCCGTACGGCAGCTGGAACTCGAGCGAGCACCAGTTGCAGACGTCGACGAGGGTGTTGATGCGCGGCAGGCGGTCACCCTTCCGCACGCGCCGCAGGAGCGCTTCGGACGAGGGGCGCGTCTTCGTGGGGTCGATGCCGACGCGCCGGTACATCGCGCGGACCGTCTGGCGCTCGGCGGGAGGTCTGGCACGAACGGCCTCCTCGGCAGCCGCCAGCGGCCCGTCGAGCGCCGGATCGCCTTCGGCGTTGCGCGTGTCGTCGACGAGGAGCACGCCCAGCCGGACGATCGTCTCGAGGCCGGGCGCGATCGCTATCGGGTTCAGGAGCGCGCCTCTCCCTTCTTCGGCATGTCGATGCGGCCGTTGAAGGTCGCCCCCTCGGCCATCGCGACGCGCGGCGCCGTGAGCGTGCCCTCGACCGAACCGCCGGCCTTCAGCTCGAACTTCTCGCCGGCCGACACGTTCCCCTTCACCGTCCCGTGAACGACAACGACCTTGGCCTGCACCTCGGCGTCGATGCGGGCGTTGGCTCCGACCGTGAGCACGTGATCCGGCAGGCTGATCTTCCCTTCCACGCGTCCGTCGAGCGTCAGGTCCTCCCCTCCATTGAGCTCACCTTTGATGACCAGCGACTGTCCCATGTTCATGCTGTGCTCCCGGCAGGCGGCGACACGCCGCGCTGAAGAATCCCCTGATGATTTCGGCCGTTGCCGGCCTCCGCTTTACGATACGTCATGCTCCTGCTCGTTTGCCCGTCGGCGGCCGCTGCGAATCGGCGTCTCGCGTGGAGTGCGCTGGCGCTGCTCCACGTCTGCGCGGTCGCGGCCGGCGCCCAGACGGTCCCGCCCGCGCGCGAGAGCGTGACGGTGACCGGGACGGTGGCCCCGGTGCCCTTCGACGCGCTCGCCCGCCCGGTGTACGTGATCGAGGCGGAGGATCTCGCGAGGCTCCCCGTCGGTTCGATCGCCGAGGCCCTCGCCCTGCTGGCGCCGATCGACGTCCGGTCCCGCGGCGTCGGGGGCGTGCAGACCGATTTCTCGGTACGCGGCGCCGCGTTCAGCCAGACGCTCGTCCTCGTCGACGGCGTCCGGATCAACGACGCGCAGTCGGGCCACCACAACGGCGACATCCCGGTGCCGCTCGACGAGATCGAGCGCATCGAGGTCCTCGCGGGCCCCGGCTCCTCGCTGCACGGCGCCGACGCGCTCGGCGGCACGATCAACATTGTCACAAAGCGCGGCGGCGAGCCGGCCCGGCTCGAAGGGGCCGTCGGTTCGTTCGACACGTTCGAAGGGCGCGCGCGCATGGACTGGGGACGCGCGGCCCTGGCGGGCGAAGTCGCGCATTCCGGCGGCTTCATGCCGGCGCGCGATTACACCACGGCGACGGTGTCAGCGCGTGCGCATCCGGGCCGCGGGCTGGTGGCACGGCTCGCGTTCCTCGACCGCGAGTTCGGCGCGAACGGCTTCTACGGTCCTTCGCCGTCCCGGGAGTGGACGTCGCAGTGGCTCGCATCCCTCGAGCAGCCCCGGATGTCCGCCGGGCCCTGGACGCTCGCGTGGCGCGCGGCCGCGCGCTCCCACCGGGATCGGTTCCTCTGGGACGAAACCCGTCCGGGCGTCCTCGAGAACCTGCACCGGTCGCATGCCGTCACGGGCTCACTCCACGCCGAGCGGGCGCTCGCCGGCAGCACGCGCGTGACCGTCGGCGTCGAGGGCGGAGGCGACTGGGTGCGCTCGACCAACCTCGGCGACCACGAATACGCGCGCGGCGCGGTCTCCGGTCAGCTGCTGCACCGGCGCGGACGGGCCTTCGTCAGCCCGGCACTCCGGATCGATGGCTACTCGCGGTTCGGCAGCGCGGTCAGCCCGTCGCTGGCCGCGGGCGCCTGGCTCGGGCGCGTGAAGCTGCGCGCGGGCGCGGGCCATGCGTTCCGGGTGCCCACCTTCACCGAGCTCAACTACCGCGATCCGAATCACGAGGCGAGCGGCGCGCTGAAGCCCGAGCGGGCCTGGAGCGCCGAGGCGGGCGCCGACTGGCTGGGCGCCAGGTGGCAGCTCGGCGCGACCGGCTTCCTGCGCGTCGAGCGCGACGTGATCGACTGGGTCCGCGAGTCGCCCGCCGATCGCTGGCGCACGATGAACATCCGGCGCGCGACGACGCGCGGCATCGAGCTCACCGCCCGGCGCAACGTCGGTGCCGCGCGAACCGCGTTCCAGTACGCCTGGCTCGACACGCGCGCGCCCGACGTCGGCCTGCTCTCCAAGTACGTCCTCGACTTCGCACGCCACCGCGTGGCGGCGAGCGTCGCCGCCCCGCTTGGATCGAAGACGAACCTGGGCATCCGGCTCTCAGGCACACGCCGGGTCGACGGGCGTGCGTACACGCTCGTCGACGCCCGGATTGCGCGCCGCATCGGCGGCATGGAGTTCGTGCTGGACGCGCGGAACCTGCTGGACGAGCGCTATCAGGAGATCTCAGGCGTCGACATGCCGGGCCGCAGCGCCCGGATTGCGCTGCAGTGGAGCGCCCGCTGATCCGGGCGCGTCCACCGTGCCCGCTTCGTCGCACGTCACGTCGCCGGCGACGATCGCGCGGACGCGCTCGGCGAGCGCCCGCGCATCACCGGGCGCCAGCCCCGACGTCTCGATCGGCTCGTGGACCAGCAGCCGCGCGTCGCCCGGACGCGTGGTCAGGTGCCCCTTCCGCATGACGAAGCGCGTGCCGTCCACCGAGATTGGCACCACCGGAAGCCCCGCCTCGATGGCGAGCAGGAAGCTGCCAGCCTTGAACGCACCAACACGCCCGTCGGTGCTGCGCGTGCCCTCGGGAAAGATGATGAGCGACAACCCCTCGCCGACGAGCGCCCGCCACCGCCGGAGGATGCCGACGCGATCCGGATTGCGCCGATCGACCAGCAGGTGCCCGGTCCGCCGCAGGTGCCACCCGAGGAACGGAAAGCGGCCGAGCGACTCCTTCGCGATGATGCGGAGCTGATACGGCAGCGACGCGAAGACGACGGGGATGTCGTAGATGCTCTGGTGGTTCGCGACGAAGATGTAGGTCCGGTCGCGCTCGAGCCGCTCGAGCCCGCGGACGTCGACCCGCACGCCCGTCGTCGCGAGAATGAGCCACGACCAGGCCCTGGCGCAGCGGTGCGCGAAATGCCCGGAGCGATCGATGAGGCTGGACGCGATCGACAGCGTGCCCAGCACGATCGTGTAGACGCCGATGACGGGGATCAGATAGAAGACCGTCCGCCACCAGTGGAACGACCGCACGTCCACCCGGACTATCCGCGCACCGGACCGTCGGCCACGCCGTTGGCACGCACGGCGGCCGGCGCGCCGCTCCCGGAGCCGCCGCCCGAACCGGACTGCGCCGGCGCGCTCCCGCCGCCCGAGGCCGACGCCGCGGAGGCGGGCACGGTGCGGGGCCGCCGGCCTTCCTCGCGTTCGGCGGCCTGCGCGGCGGCGATGCTGGGATCGACGAAGCGCCCGAAGATCATCTTGCCGGCCGTGGTCTGCAGGACGCTCGTGACGACCACATCCACGGTCTTGCCAATCAGCTTCCGCGCGTTGTCCACGACGACCATCGTCCCATCGTCGAGATAGGCGACGCCCTGGTTGTACTCCTTGCCTTCCTTCAGGATGAAGACGCGCATGATCTCGCCAGGCAGCACGACCGGCTTCAGCGAGTTGGCGAGCTCGTTGATGTTGAGCACCTGGACGCCGCGGAGCTGGGCGACCTTGTTCAGGTTGAAGTCGTTCGTGACGATCTTCCCCTGCAGCGCCCGCGCCAGCTCGATCAGCTTCAGGTCGACCTCGCGGACCTCCGGGAAGTCGAGGTCCGAGATCGTCACCTCGAGCCCGGACATCTTCTGGATCTTCTGCAGGATGTCGAGCCCGCGGCGGCCGCGGTTGCGCTTGAGCGAATCGGCCGAGTCGGCGACGAGCTGCAGTTCTTTGAGCACAAACTGCGGGATGACGAGCGTGCCGTCCAGGAAGCCGGTCTCACAGACGTCGGCGATGCGCCCGTCGATGATCACGCTCGTGTCGAGGATGCGGTAGCGCCGCTGCGGTCCGGCGCTGCGGAACAGCCCGATGAGGCGGGCAGGCTCGAGCCACTCGCCGCGGCGGCCACCGAGCACGAGGCCGAGGTACGGCAGCGCCAGCAGGATGAACGCATGCAGGAAGGCGACGCGATCGTCGCTCGGATTCGCCCAGAAGAGCGCCGCCCCGAGCGCCTTGGCGGCGACGAGCCCGAGGGCGCCCCCGAGCATCGCGCCGAGCATGTGCGTGATCGACGTGTGCTTGAGCCGGACCTCGAAGGCGATGAACACCGCCGCGAGCCCGAAGCCGAACGCGACGTTGATCGCGAGCCCCCCGCGCAGCGGCTGCAACAGCGCCGCCGTGTAGACGACGGCCGCTACGAACAGCAGCCGGGCAAGAACGAACCAGGCCATACCGACGCTCCAGGATGAAGGATTCGGGTATGAGGCACAGGGAAATTATACGAGGAGCACATCGAGCGCCTCGGCCACGGAGGTGACGGGCACGAGCTCGCAGCCGCCTTCGGCCAGCGTGCGGTCGGAGGGATCGAGGTTCGCGTGCGGCAGGACGCAGCGCGAGAACCCGAGCTGTGCGGCTTCGCGCACGCGAAGGCCGGCCTGTGTAATGCCGCGCACTTCGCCGGCCAGGCCGATCTCGCCGAACACGGCCGTGCCCGGCGCGACGACGCGATTGCGCAGGCTGGAGGCGACGGCCGTCGCGACGCTCAGGTCGGCGGCCGGCTCGGCGAGCGTCATCCCGCCGGCGACGTTGACGAAGACATCCTCGCCGATCAGGTTCAGCCCGGCGCGCTTCTCGAGCACCGCGAGCAGCAGCGACAGGCGTCCGCCGTCGATACCCGACGCCATCCGGCGCGCGTTGCCGAACGTGCTCGCGCTGACGAGCGCCTGCACTTCGACCAGCAGCGGACGCGAGCCCTCGATCGAGCAGTGCACGGCCGAGCCGGGCGTGTTGGACGGCCGCTCGGCGAGGAACAGCTGCGACGGATTCGGCACCGGGCGCAGCCCCTCGCCCGTCATCTCGAACACGCCGAGCTCGCTGACCGCACCGAAGCGGTTCTTCACCGCGCGGACGACGCGGTGGGAGTGGTGCCGCTCTCCTTCGAAGTACAGCACCGTGTCGACGACGTGCTCCAGCGCCTTCGGTCCGGCGAGCGCGCCGTCCTTGGTCACGTGGCCGACGACGAAGGTCGGCACGTTCTGACTCTTCGCCGCGAACAGCAGCTGCGTGGCCGCCTCGCGCACCTGGCCGACGCTGCCCGGCGCCGACTGCATGCGCATGGAGAACACGGTCTGGATGGAGTCGACGATGAGCAGCGCGGGGCGCAGGCGCCCGAGCTCCTCGAGGATGCGTTCGAGGCAGGTCTCGGCGAGCAGATAGAGCGGCGCGCGCCCGACGCCGAGCCGCTCGCCGCGCGACTTGACCTGATGTTCCGATTCCTCGCCCGAGCTGTAGAGCACGGGGCCGATCGTGCGCGCGACGCTGGCGGCGGCCTGGAGCAGCAGCGTGGACTTGCCGATGCCCGGCTCGCCGCCGACGAGCACCATCGATCCGGGGACGATGCCGCCGCCGAGCACGCGATCGAGCTCGCCGATCCCCGTCGGCAGCCGATCCGCCGTGCTCGACTCGATGTCCGCGTACAGCTTCGCGCCGCCGCCGCCCGGCACGAGCGCGTAACGGCTCGCGCCGGCTGACGCGGTGGCCGGCTCGCCCACGCGCTCCTCGACGAAGGAGTTCCAGGCGCCGCAATCGGCGCACCGGCCGAGCCACTTGGAGGATTGCGCCCCGCAGTCCTGACAGACGAAGACGGTCTTCGTCTTCATTGCCCGATTATGACAGGTGGCCCCGGATTGCAAAACGGACCCACCCCGGGAGGCCGCGCGTGCCCGGAATCGCTGCCATTTACGCGCCGGTCCGGGGGCGCCGGGTCAGGCCGAACGCGACCCCCGCGCCGAACATCGCGCCTTCGAACGCGCTGACGATCGCGCGCGTCACGGGGCGCAGGCTGCCCTCGCCCAGCAGGCGGGCGAGTGGGTCGAGCCCGACCTGCGAGCCGGCAAACGCGCCGGCCATCAGGTCGAGACCGGAGCCGACGAGATGCCGCCCGGCGGCGGCGAGCAGGACGCCGGCAGCCGCAGTCGTCAGCGCCGTGACCAGTGAGACGCGCCAGCGGGCCGCGCCGCGCGGGGCCGCCATGCCGCCCTGCGGCAGGCGCCGGGTCGCGATCGCATAGCCGGCGCCGACGGCCGCGCCGATGGCGAGCCCCTCGACCGCCCCGGGGAGCGCGTCGAGATCGCGGCCGAAGACACCCGTGAGCACCGCGCGAACGGTGTGGTGCGCGATGATGGCCGTGACGAGCCCGCCGACCGCGCCGCCAACAGCCAACGCCAGCCCGCGCGCGGATCGCGCCACGGCCTCCGCGCCCGCCAGACCCGCGCCGATCCCGGCGCCGCCGGCGGCGCCGGCTGCCGCGCCGACGAGCGCCAGCGCGTACGCGGCCTCGATCCCGGTCGGGGAATCGGGCACGAGATGCAGCGCGAGCGCGCCGAGCAGACCCGCGACCGCGCCCGCAAGTGCCGCGGCGCCGGCCGCCGCGACGCAGCGGGCGGAGGCCAGCCGCGACGCACGGCGAAGTCGCAGGAGGAGGACCGCGGCGATCGCGTGTGCGCGGCCTGGCGCGGCGAGCAGCGGCACGTCGCCGGCCCCGGGGACGTCCCATCGCGCCTCGCGCAGCAGCGCGCGCGCGAACGCGTTGCCGGGATGCGCGTCGAGCCGGCGCAGCGCCTCCTCCGTGCCGAGCTCGTGCAGCGCGACCGCGGCGTCGTAGCGCTCGTCCTCGGTGGCGGCGGTATACTCCCCCTCCTGCAGGAGAATCGCGAGCGGCCGGGCGAACGGATCGGCCGCCATCGCCGGGATCCGCACCGTCGCCTCCGGATCCGGCTCCTCCGCTTCGACCCACTCCCCGTTGTCCGGTTCCGTCTCGACCGGCGTGAAGACGAACTGGTAGCCGTGTCGTGAGACCGTGCGGATGTAGCGCGGCTCGCGCGGGTCGTCGCCGAGCAGGCGGCGGAGCGTGCGGATGGCCTGCGTGAGCGCGCCATCGGACACGACCACGTCGGCCCAGACACGGTCGAAGATCTCCTGCCGCGTGACCGCGCGGTCGCGCTGCTCCACGAGCAGCACGAGGAGATCGAAATAGCGGGGGATGATCGCGACGTCCTGCCCGTCTCTGCGGAGGACCCGCCGCGCTGGCGACAGCACGAACCGTCCGAACCGGAACCGCACAGGCGAATGGTAGTCGAAGAGCGCGCCAGTTCAGCGAGATCTCACCCGATGCTCATCTCGCGCTGAGGACTCCGGCGGGCACGGGCGGGCAGCATGAGGCTCGCGCGGCCGGCGCGGACCTCCGCGGCCGGGGCGCTTTGGCGGGCCACCCACCCCGACCGGCCCGGAAAGGAGCGCGATGTCCGTCTGGCGGCTGCTGGCAATTGCGGTGCTCGTCGTCCTGGCGAGCGTGGCCTGGCTGATCCTCGGCACCTCGCTGGTGCCGCGAACCGGTGAGTTCGACTCCCGGCTGCGGGAGGACGTGGTCAGGCTCGGGGGCGGCGAGTACCACCAGGCGGCGCCGGCGGTACGCGTCGAGCGGCCGAGGCAGGTCACCGAACAGGTGACGCCGTCCGTGCCGATGCAGGCGACCGCGCGGGTGAATCAGGACAAGGCGCTTGACCACGACGCGCGCGACGGGGCGCTGGAGGCGCGTTCATGAGTACCGGGCTGCACGTCGGCATCGTGATGGACGGCAACGGCCGCTGGGCCGAGGCGCGCGGCCTGCCGCGCAGCGCGGGGCATCGCCAGGGCGCGGACGCGCTGCGCCGGACGGTCGAGGCCGCGGCCGACCTGGGCGTCGGCACGCTCACGGCGTTCGCGTTCTCGTCGGACAACTGGAAGCGACCGGCCGAGGAGGTCGGCGGCATCTTCGCGCTGCTCTCGACGTACCTCCGGCGCGAGAGCGCGACCATGCACCAGGCGGGCGTGCGGTTCAGCGCGATCGGCCGGCGCGATCGGCTGCCCCGGCCGGTGTGCGAGTGGATCGAGGCGGCCGAGAAGGGCACGGCGGACGGCGCGCGCCTGCACCTCAGGCTCGCGCTGGACTACTCGGCCCGCGACGCAATCGTGTGGGCCGCGATGGGCGCCGCGGTGGACGGCCCGATCACGCGCGACCGCATCGCCGCGCGCGTCGGGAGCGGATGCGGGCGTCCCGCCGATTCGAACGACGTCGATCTGCTGATTCGTACCGGCGGCGAGCAGCGGCTCAGCGACTTCCTGCTGTGGGAATGTGCCTACGCCGAGCTGTGGTTCACGCGAACGCTGTGGCCCGACTTCGGGCGAGCCGACCTGGAGCAGGCGCTCGAGGACTTCCACGGCCGCGAGCGGCGGTTCGGCGGCGTGGCGGTGGCAGGCCGCTGAGCGCGGTACGGGTGTCAGACACCCGTACGGTTCGAGTACACGCGCTCGATGCGGCTGCCAAGGCGGCAGAGAACTTCCCAGGGGATCGTGCCGATGCCGGAGGCGACCTCGCGGACGTCGATGCGCTCCTCACCCTGGCGGCCGATGAGCACGACCTCGTCGCCGGGGTACGCCTCGATGTCGGTGATGTCGAGCATCAGCATGTCCATGCAGATGCTGCCGACGATCGGCGCGCGGCGCCCGCGCACGAGCGCCACGCCGCGGCCGGCCAGCCGCGTGTCGATGCCGTCGGCGTAGCCGGCCGGGACGACGGCGATGCGCGTGGGGCGCTCGGCGACGTAGCGCGCGCCGTAGCTGACGATCTCGCCGGCGCGGATGTGCTTCACCGCCACGAGCCGGCTCCGCAGCGACAGCGCCGGCCGCAGGTCGAGCGTCGATGCCAGCGGCGGCGGCACGACGCCGTAGAGCAGCAGGCCCGGACGCACGAGGTCGTACCAGACGCGTGAATCCCGCAGCAGCGCGGCGCTGTTGGCCGCGTGCACGACCGCGGGCCGGACGCCCCGCGACGCCAGCTCGCCGCGCACGCGCTCGAACCGGCGCCGCTGCTCCTCCATGAGCGCATGCTCCGGGTCGTCGGCCGTCGCGAAATGCGTGTAGAGCCCCGCGATCTCGAGGTTCGGCGCGGCGAGCAGCTCCGGCAGCGTGTTGGCGAGGTTGTCGTGCCGGAACCCGAGCCGGTTCATGCCGGTGTCGATCTTCAGGTGGTAGCGCAGGCGCACGCCGCGCGCGGCCGCCGCCTGCTGCAGCGCGCGGCCGGCGGACGGGGTCGAGATCGTCGGCGTGAGCCGGTAGTCGAAGAGGCCCGAGACGTCGCTGATGCCGAGCGCGCCGAAGACGAGGATGTCGGCCTCGACGCCCTCGCGCCGGAGCGCAATGCCCTCTTCGATATCGGCGCACGCGAGCATCGTCGCGCCGGCCTGCGCCAGCGTCCGGCCGACCGCGCCGGCGCCGTGGCCGTACGCGTTGGCCTTGACGACCGCGATGATGCCGGGCGCACGCGGCGGGACGTCCCCGGGTGCCGCGGCGCGAGCCTCGCGCTCGAGCAGCTCGCGGATCTGCCGCAGGTTGTGTGCGATCGCGCCGAGATCGACGTCGGCGACCGTCGATCGGATCACGCGGCTAGTCTCCGCGGTAGGACAGGTTCTGGAAGCGGGTGTGCTCGCGCAGGAACGCGAGGTGCACGGTGCCGGTCGGGCCGTTGCGCTGCTTGGCGATGATGATCTCGGCCGTGCCCTTCTCCTCTTCCTTGCAGTCCGGGTACATCTCCGGCCGGTAGATCATCAGGACGACGTCGGCGTCCTGCTCGAGCGCGCCCGATTCGCGCAGGTCCGAGAGCAGCGGCCGGTGGTCGGAACGCGACTCGGGAGCGCGGCTCAACTGGGACAGCGCCAGCACCGGCACGTTGAGCTCCTTGGCGAGCCCCTTCAACCCCCGCGAGATCGCGGCGAGCTCGAGCGTCCGGTTGTCGAACCGCCCCCGCCCGGTCATCAGCTGCAGGTAGTCGACGATGAGCAGGCTGAGCCCGTGCTCGGCCGCGAGCCGGCGCGCCTTCGCCCGCATCTCGAGCACGCCGAGCCCCGGCGAGTCGTCGATGAAGATCGGCGCCTCGCTCAGCCGGCTGATGCCGTGCGAGAGCCGCTCGTAGTCCCGCGGCCCCACATGGCCGGTCTGCAGCTTGTGCGCGTCGATCTGCGCCACGGAGGTCAGGAGCCGCAGGAAGAGCGACTCCTTCGACATCTCGAGGCTGAAGAACCCGACGACGTGGCCGTGCTCGAGGGCGGCGTGCTCCGCCATGTTCAGCACGAGGCTGGTCTTGCCCATGGAGGGGCGCGCGGCGACGATGACGAGATCGCCCGGCTGCAGGCCGCGCGTCATCGCGTCCAGGTCCACGAAGCCGGTCGGCACGCCGGTGACCAGCTTCCGGTGCTCGAACAGCTGCTCGATCTTCGGCAGCGCCTCGTCGACGATCTGCCGCATCGGCACGAAGCCCTGACGCGCGCGGTCCTCGGCGATCGCGAAGATCGTCTGCTCGGCCTCGTCGAGGATCTGGTTCGGGTCGTCTTCGGCCTCCCACGCGCGCGCGGCGATCGTCTGCGTCGCGTGGATCAGCGCGCGCAGCGTCGACTTCTCCTTGACGATGCGCGCGTAGTACTCGACGTTGGTCGACCGGGGCACGCCGTCGACGAGACCGGCGATGTACGCGGCCCCGCCCACCTGCTCCAGCTCCCCGGCCTGCGCCAGCGCCTCCTTCAGCGTGACGATGTCGATCGCGTGCCCGCGCTCGCCGAGCAGCACCATCTTCTCGAACACGCGGCGGTGCGCGTCGCGGAAGAAGTCCTCGGGCCGCACGATCTGCGCGGCGTAGTTGAACGCTTCGTTGTGGATCAGGATCGCCCCGAGGACCGAACGTTCGGCCTCGAGGTTGTGGGGAAGCGCGCGGGTGGGGGCAGCGACGGCGTCAGACATCTGACGCGAGTCAGTCTACATCAACAGCAGGGTCCGGGATCGGATCGAGGCCCTGTTGCCGCAGAGGGCACCGAGGCCGCAGAGACCACAGAGAGACGGGGGACAACGTACCCGAAAACCTTCCCCAGACTCCGCGCCCTCTGTGGCCTCTGCGTCCTCTGTGGTGAACGAACGCCCGTCCGCAGGCGAGACGCGCTACGCCTCTCCCTCTTCTTCCTGCTTCACGACCTGCACGTGCAGCTGCGCGGTCACGTCGCGATGGAGGCGGATCGGGACGACGTGCTCGCCGAGCGCCTTGATCGGCTCGTCGAGCTGAATCTTGCGCCGCTCGATCTGGAGCCCCTTCTCCGCGAGCGCCTCGGCGAGGTCGGCGCTGGTCACCGAGCCGTACAGCTGCTCCGTCTCGCCGACGCGCCGCGCGATGACGATCTCCAGCGCGGTGATGCGCGTCGCGAGCGCCTCGGCCTGCTGGCGCTCCTCGGCCTCGCGCGCCTCGGCGATCTTCCGCTCCCGCTCGATCAGCTTCCTGTTCTGCTCGGTCACGGGCAGCGCGAGCTTGCGCGGCAGCAGGTAGTTGCGGGCGTAGCCCGGGGCCACCTTGACGATGTCGCCGCGCCGACCGAGGTTCTCGACGTGCTCTCTCAGAATGATTTCCATGACGTTCCTCGTGCGCACGCGGGGCACGGACGGATGCCGTGCCCCGTGACTCCCTCAGCGATCAGTCCGCGAGATACGGCAGCAGCGCCAGGATGCGCGCGCGCATGATCGCGCGGCGCAGCTTGCGCTGGTGCGTCGCGCACGTGCCGGAGATCCGCCGCGGCAGCACCTTGGCGCGCTCGGGCACGAACCCGGACAGCAGCTTGACGTCCTTGTAGTTGATGTCGTCGATCTTGTCCGCGCAGAACTTGCAGACCTTGCGGCGGCGGAACAGCGACCGCCGGCCGCCTCCGCGCTCCGGCCGCGCCGGGCCGCGTCCGCGGGCGGCGCTCTTTCCTCGTCCGTTCGACATGGCTATGCCTCCGCCTCGGCGCTCTCGGCGCCGCCTTCGCTCTCCTCACCCTCCGGCCGGGCCTCGCCCTCCTGGGGCTCGGGCGGCAGCCCCCGCGCCACGCGCCGGCGCGCCTGCGTCTCCTGACGGCGCGCGCGCGTCCGCTCCACCACCCGCTGCTCCTCGTCGACCCGCACGATCAGGTGCCGGATCACTTCGTCGATGACCTTCAGACGCCGGTCGAGCTCCTTCATCAGCTCGCCCGACCCCGAGATCACCTCGAGGACGTAGATGCCTTCCTTGTGGTGGTTGATCTCGTACGCCAGCTTGCGCCGGCCCCAGTTGTCCGTCTTCTCCAGCGTGCCCCCGAGACGCTGCACGGTCGACTCCACCTGCTGGTGGACCGCCTCGACCTGCTCATCGGTTGCGTCGGGGGCGATGATGTACACGAGCTCGTACTGGCGTGGTGCGCTCATCGCGGCTCCTTCTGGACGTCGCGGGCCGGAGCCCGCAGGAAACGGCCACCGGTCCTGCGCGGTGCGCGCGTCCGGTGGCAAGGAGTCAAGTTCGGCGCCCGCCTCACCAGGGCGGGACGCATCAGGATTGACCGTCCTTGCTGTCGCCGGCCGTGTCCGGCAACTCCTTTCGACCGGCCTTCGCGGGATCCGCGTTGAACCGGTTCATCACCGCGGCGATGCCGTCCGCCGCGAAGACCTCCACTGCGTCGGCCGCGCGCGCAATCGCCGCGTCGACCTCCGCCTGCTCGGCCGGCTCGAACCGGCTGAGCACGTGATCCGCCAGGTCGCGGCGTCCATCGCCGCGCCCGATGCCGATCCGCAGCCGCGGGAACGCGTCGGTCCCCAGCTGCTGCGCGACCGACTTCAGCCCGTTGTGCCCGCCCGACGATCCGCCGGGCCGGGCGCGCAGCCGCCCCAGCGGCAGCGCCGCATCGTCGGTGACGATGAGCAGGTCCCCGAGCGGCACCTTGTGATAGTGCGCCAGGGCCTGGACCGCGCGGCCGCTCAGATTCATGAACGTGAGCGGCTTGGCCAGCAGCAGCGGCACCGCGCCGTACGTGCGGCCGACGAGCGCGCCGAGCAGCTCGCGGTCGCACCGCACGCCGGCGCGCTCGGCCAGCAGATCGATGACCCGGAACCCGACGTTGTGCCGCGTCCCGGCGTACTCCGGCCCGGGATTGCCGAGCCCGACGATCAGCTTCAGCGCTAGCCCTCGTCCTTCTCCGTCTTGCCCTTCTTGATCACTTCGGGCTCGGCGGTCGCCGCCGCCTCGCCCTCAGCCGCCGGCGCCTCCTCGGTCCTCGGCGTCACGACGTGGACGAGCATCGTGTCGGGGTCGCCGGTCGGCGTCCAGCGCGCGCCCTGCGCGACGTCCCGGATGCGGACACCCTGTCCGACCATCAGCTCGGTGACGTCGATCTCGACGTGATCGGGAATGTCCGACGGCAGGCACTCGACCTCGAACTGCCGCGTGACGAAGTCCAGCAGGCCGCCCTGCTGCTTGACCCCCTTCGCCTCGCCCTTGAGCGTCACCGGAATCGTGACCTTCACGCGCCGGTCCATCGCGACCCGGTAGAAGTCGGCGTGCAGCAGCGCGTGGCTGACCGGCTGCAGCAGGAAGTCCTTCACGAGCACCGGGATCGTCTGCCCGTCGAGCGACAGGTTGATGATGGTGTTGACGCCCGACTCGGACCGCAGGATGCGCGACAGCTCCTTCGGATCCACCGTGATCGGCACGGCCGGCTCGGCGCCGCCGCCGGTGGCGGGCCCGTAGACCACCGCGGGCAGCCGACCCGCCGCGCGCGTCCGCCGCGCTTCGTTCTTCCCCGTGCTCGTCCGACGTTCGGCCTGCAGTGTCGCGTCCATGGTTCTCACGTCCTCAACGTACCCGGGCGGGCCGTTCCGGCCTCCGCCCCCCTACACGAACAGCGAGGAGACCGACGTCTCCTCGTGAATGCTCCGGATGGCCTGGCCGAGCAGCCGGGCCACCGAGAGCTCCTGAATCTTGCTGCAGCTGGCGCGCTTCTCCGTCATCGGGATCGTGTTGGTCACGATCATCGACTCCATGACCGAGTGCTCGATCCGATCGAGCGCCGGGCCCGAGAGCACGCCGTGCACCGCGCAGCCGATGACCCGCGCGGCCCCCGCCTGCTGGAGCGCCGCCGCGGCCTTCACGATCGTCCCCGCCGTGTCGACGATGTCGTCCTGGATGATGCACGTGCGGCCGGCGACGTCGCCGATCACGTTCATCACCTCCGCCGTCCCGTCGTCGGTGCGGCGCTTGTCGACGACCGCCAGCTCGGCGTCGAGCCGCTTCGCGTAGGCCCGCGCGCGCTCGGCGCCGCCGGCGTCGGGCGCGACGATCGTCAGCTTCCCGTCGTTGCGGCGCGCCAGGTGCTCGATGATCACCGGCGCCGCGAACAGGTGATCCACCGGGATGTCGAAGAAGCCCTGGATCTGCGCCTTGTGCAGGTCCATCGTCAGCACCCGGTTCACGCCCGCCGCGCAGAGCAGGTTCGCGACCAGCTTGGCCGAGATCGGGACCCGCGGCTTGTCCTTCCGATCCTGGCGCGCGTAACCGTAGTAGGGGATGACCGCCGTGATGCGCGCCGCCGACGAGCGGCGGAACGCGTCGATCATCACCATCAGTTCCATCAGGTGCAGGTCGACCGGCGGCGAGGTCGGCTGCACGATGAACACGTCAGTGCCGCGGATGTTCTCGTCGATCTGGAACGAGACCTCCGTGTCGGGAAAGCGGCGCAGCCGCGCCTGCCCGAGCGGCAGCCCCAGATAGTCCGCAATCTCACTCGCAAGCGCCGGGTGCGCGCTGCCGGTGAAAATCTTGAGGTCACCAAACCCGGTTGGCATCCACCCGTGTCCTCACCTGTCGCGTCTCTCCTGTCTCCACACCGGCGGCCACGCGTGCCGCCGACGGGAGCTCCCGCCCGGCAGAATGGTTGGGGCGGAAGGATTCGAACCTTCGAATACGGGATCCAAAGTCCCGCGCCTTACCGCTTGGCCACGCCCCATCGACACCCGCGCGCCGCGCCCGGCCGCAACCGGGCTTCCACGTTCCGTACCTGCCTGTCGAACCTGGAAGGGATAACGAGACCCGCTGGAGCGGCCCAACCACGGCCGTGCAAAACCTCAATTCTAGACGATCCCCCAACCAGCTCACAAGGCCGGGGTTCGTCCGGCCGGGTGCGTCACGGTCAGCAGGACGGCCACGTTCAGGCGGCGCAGCTCGCGCACGGCCCGGGCCGCCTGGCTCCGTGACCGGAACAGCCCGAAGACGGCCGAGCCGCTGCCCGACATCCGGGCCAGCTCCGCCCCCGCCCCCGACAGCACCGCCCGAATGGCCGCGATCTCGGGATGCCGCCGCTCGACCGGCGCCTCGAGGTCGTTCACGCAGCCGGCGAGGCCGGCCGACAGGTCCAGCCAGTCCGGCGCGGTCGATGGTACCGGCGGAAGTCCGGCACGATCCGCCGCCAGCCACCCGTACGCCTCGGCGGTGCCGACCCCGAAGTCCGGGCGGGCGATGACCACGGTCCGGCGAGGCAGATCGGGCACCGGGAACAGCTGGTCTCCCCTGCCCAGCCCGAGGGCGGTGCCGCCGACGAGAAAGAACGGGACGTCGGCGCCGAGTCCGGCCGCCAGCCGCGCCAGATCGCGGGGATGCATCCGGAATCCCCACACCCGGCAGAGCGCGCGCAGCGCCGCCGCCGCGTCGCTGCTGCCGCCTCCCAGGCCGGCCTGCGCGGGAATGCGCTTCTCGACGTGCACCCGCGCGCCATGCGGGTTGCCCCGGCGCCCCGCGGCGCGCCAGAGCGCCTCGGCCGCGCGCCACACCAGGTTCGTGCGATCGAGCGGCATCGGCTCGCCGTCGCCGGTCAGGCGGAACGGCCCGCGCGTGCGCGTCACCGTCAGCGTGTCGTGGAGCGCCAGCGTCTGGACGATCGTCCGGAGCTCGTGATAGCCGTCGGCCATCCGGCCGCGCACGCGCAGATCGAGGTTGATCTTCGCGTGGGCGCGCACGACCACGCGCGATGCGGCCTTCACCGGCGCGATGATGGGACCCACGTCCGGCGAATCAGTCGACATCGTCCCTGAGCGGCCCGGACCGGCGCAGCTCCTCGAGCGTGATCGCGATCGCGCCGGCGGGCACGTCGATGGCGAACGCATTCGCAGGCAAATCGACGTTGATCTCGATCTGCCGCAGCGCGAGCCGGACATCGAGCGGCGTTTCCGCCTGCGGTGACGCGCGGCCGATCCGCACCTCGAGCGGCTGCGCGCCCGCGTGCCCGTCGAACTCGACGCGGAGCTCGCCGCCGGTGCGGGCGATCAACCGCCAGCCGCGATCGAGCCGGCGGAACCACGCGGTGCCGGACTCCGCGAGATCGACAGCCGCCCACGCTTCGCCGTATGCGCGCGCCGTGTCCGGCTGCGGCTCGCTCCCCGGGCATCCGGCCAGCCACGCGCGCAGCTCGGAGGCGCCCACATCCAGGCCCGCGAGCGCCTCGAGAATCTCCGCGACCGGTGCCTCGGGGAGCACGTGGTCCTCGCGCGGGAACAGCAGCGTCGCGACGCCTTCGCGTCCCGCCAGCAGGAAGTACGGCGCGCCGAAGGGCGCCACCGCCTCGATGCGGACCGAGGCCGGCGCGGCCAGACCGACGAGCAGCCGGCCGCGCAGCCGTTCCCGGCCGACGCGTCCCGAAAGGCCGACCTCCGCGGTCAGGCTCCGCACGGCGGCGCAGTGGCCGATGGCGCTCAGCACCGCGTCAGGATCCGGCAGCGGGCGGGAGGGGCCGTCGGGCAAGCGCAGGCCGCGCGGGGCGCAGCCGGCAACCACGACGGCGAGCAGCAACGAAGCCAGAAGGGCGAACGGGCGCCGGGCCGGCGCGGGTCTCGACACGGCGCGCACGATCTACCGCCGACGGATCTTCTGCTCGAGTGCGGCGACGTCCACCGCCTCGCGGTCGCCGGCGAGCGCACGCTTCCATGCCTCGACCGCTTCGGCGCGCCGGCCGAGCGCGGCGAGCAGATCGCCCAGGTGTTCCTGCACGACCGAGTTCGTGGGCAGCTGCGACGCCGCACGGCGCAGCAGCGGCTCGGCTTCGCGGAAGCGCTTCTGGCGGTAGTACGCCCAGCCGAGGCTGTCGAGGTACGCGCCGTTCTCCGGATCGATCTTCAGCGCGCGCTCGATGAGGGCGACGGCCTCCTCCAGCCGCTCGCCGCGATCCGCGAGCATGTAGCCGAGATAGTTCAGCGTCGGCGCGTGCTCCGGATCGATCGCCAGCACGCGGCGGAACGCCGCCTCGGCGCCGGCGAAATCGCGGCGCTGCTCGAGCAGCGCCCCCTGCTGGAACGCGACGTCGACGTGATCGGGGAACCGGCGCGCCGCCTCGGCGAGCACCTGGTCCGCTTCGGCGATCCGGTCGGCGTCCTGCAGCGCCTCGGCGAGCGAGAGATGCGCCTGCACGTTGTCGGCGTGCGCCTCCAGCGCCTCGCGCATGACGACCACCGCACGGTCCGCGCGCCCCGAGCGGCTCAGGGCGCGGGCCTCGAGCTGCGCGAGACGCAGGTCGCCGGGATGGCGCCGCCGCGCGGCACGCGCCAGCGTCGCGGCCTGCTCGTACTCGCGCGCCAGCACGAGCGCCTGCACGAGCGCGGCGTCGAATCCGCCGTGCTCGGGCAGGAGCGCGCGGGCGCGCTGGAACGTCGCGATGGCGGCCTCGGGCCGACCGGCCTGCAGCTGCGCGTAGCCGAGGTGCGAGACGAGCGTCAGCAGGTCGCGGCGCCTGTCCGGATCGTCCCAGAGCGCCTCGACCGCCGGGGCGAGCAGGTCGACGGCCTGCGCGTAGCGGCGCTGGTCCTCGTAGACCTCGGCGAGCGCAATCAACCCCTCCGGCGATCCGGGCTGCAGCTCGAGCAGGCGCCGGGCGGTCCGTTCGGCGGCGTCGAAGTCGCGCGCCTGGCGCTCCGCCGTCGCCAGCAGCGCGAGCGCCCGCGCGTCGTTCGGCTCGGCGCCCAGGATTTCCTCCAGCACGCGACGCGCCCGCGCCGTCGCGTCGGGCGTGCCCACCTGCAGCAGCGCGTACGCCCAGCGCTGACGCATGTCGAGACCCGGCGCAATCGCGGCCAGCTGTTCGTACGCGCGCGCGGCGTCGGACCAGCGCCCCTGGCGCTGATAGAGCTCCGCGAGGGCCCACAGCTGGCGCGGGCTGTCCTGCGCGCCCTCCTCGAGCGCCGCGACCGCGCGGTCGTGGCGGCCGAGCGCGGTCTCCGCGCGCGCAAGGAGGATGCGCGCTTCGACGATCTCCGGCGCGAGCGCGATGAGACGCTGGAGGACCTCGGCCCCCTTCCCGGTCTCGCCCAGGCCGAGATAGAGCCGCGCGAGCGTGAGCTCGACGGCCGGATCGAACCCGATGCCGTCGGCGCGGCGTCCCTTCTCGAGATGCCGGATCGCCAGCCGGGGCGCCTCGTCGGGCGCCACGCCCATCTCGCGCGCCGCCTCCTCGGACGCCGACGCGAGGATACTGCCGAGCACGAGGTGCGCCTCGCGGTTGTTCTGGTCGAGCGACAGCGCGGCGCGCGCGGCCGCCACGGCCTCGGCGAACCGGCCCTGGCGGGCGTACAGGTTCGCCAGCTCGGCCGGGATCGCCGGCGAGCCCGGGTCCAGCTCGGCGGCACGACGGTACGCGGCGACCGCGTCGTCGATCCGGTCCTGGGTCTCGAGGTGGCGGCCCAGCAGGAACTCGTAGTACGCCGTGGACACCGTATCGGCGTCCCCGGGCTGCGCCGCGGCGGGCGCGGCGACGAGCACGGCACTCACGAACGCGAAAGCGCGCAGACAGGCTGACACGGCACTCCGATTCTCCCACAGACGCCCCGGAGGGCGGAGGCTTTGCGCTATAGTGGCGCGGAACGGGACACCTGGGCGCTCGCGCGCCCGGGTCGGGCCCGCGAGGAGGCGCTGATGGCGGTCGATCCGGAGCTGCTGGCCATACTGGCCTGTCCGGAATGCAAGACGCCCGTCGTGCCGGTCAACGACGGCACGGGGTTGAAGTGCGAGACGTGCAAGCGGGTGTACCCGATTCGGGACGACATCCCGGTGATGCTGCTCGACGAAGCGACGATCGAACCGTAGCGCCACGTCGGATGCGCATCCTGCTCGTCCGGCTGCGCCTGCTCGGCGACGTGGTCTTCACCACCCCGGTCATCCGGGGCGTGCGGCGCCGGTTCCCGGACGCCCACATCGCCTACCTGGTCGAAGAGCCGGCCGCGCCGGTGGTCCGAGGCAACCCGCATCTCGACGAGGTGATCGTCGCGCGGCGCCCGCAGGGCGCGGCGCGCATGCTCGAGGATCTGCGCCTGGGGCTGAGGCTCCGGCGCCGCGGCTTCGATCTCGTGCTGGATCTGCACGGCGGCCCGCGCGCGTCGTGGATCACCTGGCTCAGCGGCGCGCGGGAGCGGGTCGGCTACGCGGTGGCCGGCCGCAGCTGGATGTACACGCGGGTGGTGGACCGGCCGCGGGAGCTCCGCGCCCGCCACTCCGTGGAGAACCAGTGGGACCTGCTCGCGGCGCTCGGGGCCGGGCCGCCCGATCCGGTGCGGGACCCGCTGGAAATGGTCGAGGACCCGGCGGCTGCCGCGCGGGTCGAGCAGCGCCTCCGGGCGCTGGGTGTTCATCCGGGCGCACCGCTGGTCGTGCTGCACGTGAGCGCCGGCAACCCGTTCCGTCGCTGGCCGGCCGTGCACTTCGCGCAGCTGGCGGCCGGCATCATCGCCGCCGACCCCGCGCGCGCCGTCGTGCTGACGGCCGGGCCGTCCGACCGCCGCGCCGCGGAGGACATCGGCGAGCAGGCGCGCGGGCTGCTGCCGGACGGGCTGCGCGAGCGGATTCTCCGCGCCGGCGAGTTCGACCTCCCGGAACTGCGGGCGCTCATCGGCCGCGCGGCCCTGTTCATCGGGGGCGACAGCGGGCCGCTGCACGTCGCCGGCACGACCCGCGCGCCCATCGTGGGGCTGTTCGGCCCGACGCTGGCGGCCCGGTCGGCTCCCTGGCGCGACCCTGCCATTCCGGCCCGCGCGGTCGAGCCGGGCCCGCTGCCGTGCCGCCCCTGCGACCAGCGGGTCTGCGCCCCCGGCGATTTCCGGTGCCTGACCACGATTGCGCCGGGGCAGGTGCTCGCCGCGGTCGAGTCGGTGCTCGCGCCGAATGCAGCACGAGCGGCCGGTTGCGAGTAAAGTGTCAGGCGCGCGAACCGGAACGGGCGCAGCGTCCGGGCCCGGACGCGCGGCGTGCCGGCGGACGCGGCAGGAGGAGCGGCTGGCCGCGGACGCACAGGTGACCGGATGAAGGCGATGACCACCGTTTCACAGCTGGCGGGAGCCCCGCCGCGCGATCGGCTCGAATGGGCGGCGCTGGCCGCGCTCATCGGGTTCGTCAGCGCGCTGCAGCTCTCGATCGCCGCTGCAGGCATCTGTCTGGCGCTGACGCTGTGTCTCTGGGCCGGCACGCTGTACGTGAAGCATCAGCGCCCCGAGGCTCCGCGCTTCTTCGTGCCCCTGCTCGTCTACGCGGCGTGGACGCTCATCTCCGCCGCGTTCTCGCCGGATCCCCGCACCAGCTTCATCGACTCGAAGCAGCTCGTGGTGTTCCTGCTCGTGCCGGCCGTCTACCAGCTGGCACGCGGCAACCGCGCGCTGACCTTCTACAACGTCATCATCACGGTCGGCGCCGCCAGCGCCATCCTCGGCATCGTCCAGTACGGCCTGCTGAACTACGACCATCTGGGGCAGCGTCCGCAGGGCACGCTCGGCCACTACATGACGTACTCCGGGCTGCTGATGCTGGTCATCGCCGCCGCCGTCGGCCGGCTGCTGTTCGACACCCGTCACGGCACCTGGGCCGCCATCGTGATCCCGGCCCTCGCCGTTGCCGTCGCGCTGACGTTCACGCGGAGCGCCTGGGTCGGCGTCGCCGCGGCCGTGACGGTGCTGTTCGTCCTGAAGGACTTCCGGCTGCTCGCCGTGCTGCCCGTCGTCGCGGGGCTCTTCTTCCTCCTGGCGCCGGACCGCCTGACGGCGCGCTTCTATTCGATCTTCGACCTGCACGATCCGACGAACCGCGATCGCGTCGCGATGCTGCGCGAGGGAGGCGCGATGATTGCCGAGCGCCCCGTGACCGGCGTCGGCCCGAACATGGTCGAGCGCGTCTACGCGCGGTACCGCGATCCGCTCGCCGTCGAGAAGGTGAACCCGCACCTGCACAACGTGCCGATGCAGATCGCCGCCGAGCGCGGGCTGCCGGCGCTCGGCATCTGGCTCTGGTTCGTCGCGACGGTCAGCCTCGACCTCTGGCGCCGGCTGAAGACCGGCCGCCACCGCTTCATGGCCGCCGCGGGCCTGGCGGCGGTGACCGGCATGCTCGTGGCCGGTCTCTTCGAGCACAACTTCGGCGACTCCGAGTTCCTGATGCTGCTCCTCGTCCTGCTGACGCTGCCGTTCGCCGCCGACCGGACCGATCTGCCGTGACGCCGCGGCTGCCCCTTCCCGCGCCACAGCGCGCCCGCGATCTCGTCTCCCGCTTCCCCGCCGCCCGCGTCCTCGTCGTCGGGGACGTGATGCTCGACGAGTTCCTGATCGGACGTGTCACGCGCATCTCGCCGGAAGCGCCCGTGCCGATCGTCCATTTCACCGGCGAGGAGCATCGCATCGGCGGCGCGGCCAACGTCGCGCACAACGTCGCCGCCTTCGGCGCGCCCGTCGATCTCGTCGGGCTCGTCGGCGACGATCCCGCCGCGTGCACGCTCCGCCAGGCGCTGGCCGACCTCGGCATCGGCACGTCGGGCCTCGTCGTCGATGCGTCGCGCCCGACGACGAGGAAGGTGCGGGTGGTGACCGATCGGCGCCAGCAGGTGGCGCGCATCGACTACGAGCACGACGCGGAAGCCGGCGCGGAGATCGAGCGCGCGCTCGTCGAGCGTGTGACCGCACTGGCCCCGCAGGCGGGCGCCATCGTCATCTCCGACTACCTGAAGGGCGCCGTCACGGCCGGGCTCGTGCAGGCCATCGCCGCCGACGCACGGGCGCGCGGCATCCCGGTGCTCGTGGATCCGAAGATTCCCCACCTCGCCTACTATCGCGGCGCGACGCTGGTGACGCCCAACCACCACGAAGCCGAGATCGCCACGCACATGCGCATCCGGTCGGACGCGGAGGCGGCCGCCGCGGCGCACGCGTTCCGCGAGCGCGCCGGCTGCGGCAGCGTGCTCATCACGCGCGGCGAGCAGGGCATGTGGCTGCTCGATTCCGATCGCGAGGGCGCGCTGCCTGCGTTCGCGCGCGAGGTCGCGGATGTGACCGGCGCGGGCGACACCGTGATTGCGACGCTCGCGCTCGCCCTGGCGTCCGGCGCCGCGATGGCGGAAGCCGCCGCGCTGGCGAACCACGCCGCCGGCGTGGTCGTCGGCAAGTTCGGTCCCGCGACGGTCACGGCCGACGAGCTGCTGGCGGTGATCCAGGACTGACGCCGTGACCGCAGGCGCCGGGAGTTCCGCCGGCGGTTCCGCCACCCGGCACGCGGCCGGGTCGCAGCCGCACACGCTCTTCCGTACCGCAGCCGTCTGGCTGGCGGCGCTCGCCGTGGCCGCGGCGCTGCTCGCGTGGACCGGCTACCGCACGCGCGATCCCGATTCCCGCGCGTACATCGCGATCGCGACGCAGCTGGCGGAGCAGCCGATCGCGACGTGGATCGCGCCGCACTGGTGGGGCGCCTGGGGGCGCCAGGGACTGTTCCGCGAACACCCGGCCGGCACGTTCGTCCTCCCCGCGCTGCTGACGCGCGCCGGCTACCCGGCCGCGCAGGCTTCCTTCGTCGTCTCGCTGGCGGCGCAGATCGTCTCGCTGCTGCTGCTCGCCGCGCTGGCGGCGCGGCTGCTGCCGCGCGCGGAGGCACGCCTGCTCGTCTGGGCCCTGCAGCTGCTGCCGATCGCCTTCGTGTTCCGCGTCCGCGCGAACCAGGAGTACCTGCTGCTGGCGGGGCTCGTCATCGCGCTGTACTGCACCGAGCGTGCGCGCGATCGCGCGCTGTGGATCGTCCCCGCGGTCGCGGGCTTCGGATGGGCGTTGCTGGTGAAGGGCGTCTTCGCGCTGCTCGGTCCCGTGCTGTGCGCGATCTGGCTCGCGTGCCGGGGCAGCGACGGACGGCAGGCGCGGCAGGCCTGGCTGGCGCCCGCCGCGATGCTGCTGCTGACGCCGATGGCCGCCGCTGCGTACGAAGGGGTGTATGCCGCCGCGGCCGGCAGCTCGTTTCTCGAGTACTACCTCGGTCCGCGCATCGGACTGGAGGGCGGGCCCTCCTCGGGCGGACTGCCGTTTCCGATCGACAAGCTGCGCAACGCGCTCTGGTATGCCGGGCGCCTCGCCTGGTACGCGGCGCCGTGGAGCCTCGTGCTCGCCGCGCACGTCGCGCAGCGCCGCCGCGCGCCGGACGAACGGGCGCGGTGGATCCGGTTCTCGGGCGCTGCCGCCGCGGCCACCGTGCTGCTGCTGGCCGCGCGCGATCTCACCGCCGACCGCTACATCTTCCCCGCGTACTTCCTGGCCGCCGCCGCCGGCCTGGCCGCCGCGTGCGCGCGGTGGCCCCGCATGATGCAGCTCGCGGAGCGGCTGGATGCGTACTGGCCGGCGGGTCCGGCGCTGCTGTGGGTCGTGCTGCTCGGAGGGCGCCTGGCGCTCTCGTGAACGTGCGGCGACGCCCTGGCGCCCGCAGCTAGAACGACCCGAACGTCCCCGTGTTCTCGAGCGGGATCGCGTCCTCCGCCTGCCGGGCGGTCGGCCGCGGCTTCGCGGCGCGCTCCGTCATCGGCACCACCTTGGCCCGCACCCCGCCGGCGCGGCGGCCGTGCGACGCCGGCGACTCCTCGCTGGCGCCGACCATCGCCTCCAGCGCGGCGACGATCCCGAGGGCCGCTTCGGCCTGCGCGCTGAGCTCCTCGCTGGCGGCGGCGCTCTCCTCGGCCGTCGCCGCGGTGCTCTGCGTGACCTTCTCCATCTGGGCGACCGCCTGCGACACCTGATCGATCCCCTGCGCCTGCTGCCGGCTCGCGGCGCTGACCTCGTCGACCAGCCCCCGCGCGCGGGAGACCGCCTCCGTGATGCTGCGGATCGACTCGGCGACGCTCTCGACCTTCGCGCTGCCTTCCTGCGACTTCGCAACCGACTCCTCGATGAGGGCCGCCGTGTCGCGCGCCGCCTGCGCCGACCGCTGCGCGAGGTTGCGCACCTCGTCGGCGACGACCGCGAAGCCCATGCCGGCCTCGCCGGCGCGCGCCGCTTCCACGGCGGCGTTCAGCGCGAGGATGTTCGTCTGGAAGGCGATCTCGTCGATCGTCTTGATGATCCGCGCGACGCGTGTGCTCGCCTCGTTGATGCTCTTCATCGACGAGACCATGTCGCCGAGCGCGCGGTTCGAGCTGTCGACGAGCCGATCGGCCTCGCTCATCAGCCCCGCGGCCGCCTCGGAGTTCTCGGCGTTCTTCCGGGTCATGGAGGCCATCTCCTCCATCGACGCCGACGTCTCCTCCAGCGAGGCCGCCTGCTCGGACGCGCCGCGCGACAGCGTCTGCGACGAGGCGGCCACCTGGCTGGCGGCGGCGGCGAGCTGCTGGGCGCCGTCGCGCAGCTCGAGCGCCGTCGCGTGCAGCGACCGGTTGATCCCGCGCACGGCCCAGAACACGAGGACGCCCACCCCAATCGACAACGCCGAGAGCGAGAGGATCAGCACGCGGATGGCGGCGTAGTTGGTCGCCGCCGCTTCGCGCTCGCGCTGCAGCACGCCGTCGCGCACGGTGTCGAGCGCGGCGACCGCGTCCTGCGTGGCCTGCCGGATCGACTCCTGGCCGTTGAACAGATCGTTCGCCTCGGCGAGCTGCCCCGCATCCGAGTGCCGGACGAACTGCGCGAAGAACCGGTCCCAGGCCTCGGCCCCGTGCTCGATCGTGCGAAGCGCCGCCTGCGCTTCCGGCTCCGTCAGGAGCGGGCGGAGCTCCTCGACGTTGCGCCGCACCTGCTCGCCGGCCGCCTCCGCGGCGCGCTTCGCCGCCTCGACCTTCGCCTCGTCGCCCGCCATGCCGCCCAGGATCATCGTCTTGGCGTGCGAGTACGCGGCCTCGAACCCGGCCGTGACCCCGGCGATGAGCACGACCTTCCGCATGGTCGTCCCGCTCATCTCCTCGAGCTGCGCGTTGAGCCGCGACGCGCTCCACAGCGACACGCAGCCGGCGGCGAGCAGGAACACCACCAGCGCGCCGACGCCCGAGTACAGCTTGTTGCCAATCGTCCAGTGCCGCATGACCGTTCTCCGGGATCGCAGGCCGCCTCCGGCCCCGCGACGGGCGGGCTTCCGGCCCGCCCGATCGTCATCTGGTGAGCGTGACCTTGATCGGCTCCGTGCGCAGCATCTCCTTCTCGACGACCACGCGCACGACCTTGGTCTCGTATCCGTCCTTCTCGAAGGCGAGCATCCAGCTGCCGCGCGCCACGCCCGCGAGGACCCATTCGCCCCGCCCGTCGGTCTTCGTCTCGAGCACGTCGACGCCCTGCCGCAGCTTCACGCTCACGCCCTCGATGGCCGCGCCGCCGCTGTCGACGACCTTGCCGTTCAGGCGTCCGATGCCCTTGATCTGCGCGAGCGCGGCGGCCGAGCCTGCGAGCAGCCCGACGATCACCACCAGCACCCGAAGCTTCCGCATTGCCGTGCTCCTCCCTTTCCGCGCAGGCGCGCGGACAGTGCCCTGCGGCCGGTGCAGGCCGCCAGCGATGGAGGAATCGACCGGATGGGATGGGGCTTTAACGAAGTCTGCCCGGAGCCAGACAGGACGGCGGGAGCCGGCCGGACGGATCGCGGGGCGGGGCGGACTGGCCGGAGCGCTCGAACGGAAGGGGACGAACGGTCAGAGTCCTGCCGGCACCAGACGGTCGAACGTGTCCGGCGGCAGGTCCGCCAGGGACGTCGTCACGACGTCGGCGTCGAGCGGGCCGTGTGTGCCGCGGATCCCGACGGTGCGCATGCCGGCGCGGCGTCCGGCCTCGACGCCGACCGCCGCGTCCTCGACGACCACGCAGCGATCCGGCGGGACGCCGAGGCGCTCGGCCGCGCGCAGGAACACGTCGGGAGCCGGCTTGCCGTGCGCCACTTCCTCCGCCGACACGGTCGCCTCGAACAGGTGCCCCACGTGCAGCACCTCGAGCAGCACGGCGATGTTGGCGGGCGGCGCCGACGAGGCCACCGCCTGGCGCCAGCCGGCGGCATGCAGGCGTTCGAGCCAGCCCTGCACGCCGGGCAGGAGGCTCAGGCCTTCGGTGCGCACGAGATCGCGGTACCGCGCTTCCTTCCGCTCCCCGATCCCGGCCATCTGCGCGGGCGACATCCCGGGAAAGTAGCGCCCGAGGATCCGGTCGTTGCGCGAGCCGAACCAGGACGCGAACTCCTCGGGGGTCAGCGCGATTCCCAGCTCGGCCAGCGTGTCACGCCACGTCCGCCAGTGGTACTCGGCCGAGTCGATCAGCGTGCCGTCCATGTCCCAGAGTACGGCCCTGGGCGCCGGATCCGTGGTCACGCGCGTCAGTGGCGGAAGTGACGCCGTCCCGTGAACACCATCGCGATGCCATGCTCGTCGGCCGCGGCGATCACCTCGGCGTCACGGACCGAGCCGCCGGGCTGCACGACCGCGGTCGCGCCCGCCGCGACGACGGCGTCGAGCCCGTCGCGGAACGGGAAGAACGCGTCGGACGCGACGACGGACCCGGCGAGGATGTTGCGGTCCGGCACCGCGGTTTGCGCCTTGTTGACGGCGGTCTTCACCGCGTCGACGCGGCTCATCTGGCCCGCGCCGATCGCGAGCGTCTGGCTGTCGCTGGTGAAGATCACGCTGTTCGACTTCACGTGCGCGCACACGCGCCACGCGAAGCGCAGCGCGCGCCATTCCGCCTCGGTCGGCTGGCGGCGCGTGACGACGCGCAGCTCGCCGGCGGCGTCTGGCCAGTCCGTCTGGGCTTCCGCGACCGCGTCGCGCTGCTGCGCCAGCACGGCGCCGAGGATCGACCGCACTTCGGGCGTCGAGTCGTGCCGCAGGCTCTCGAAGTCCACGACGACGACCCGCATGTTGCTCTTGCGCGCGAGCACGGGACGCGCCTCCTCGTGCACGGCCGGCGCGACCACGGCCTCGATGAAGGTCGAGGTGATCGCCTGCGCCGTCTCGACGTCGATCGGCCGGTTCAGCCCGACGATGCCGCCGAACGCGGCGAGCGCGTCGGCCTCGCGCGCGCGGATGTAGGCCTCGGCCGCCGTCGCGCCCGTCGCCGCGCCGCACGGATTCGTGTGCTTGATGACCGCGGCGGCCGGCTCCGCAAACTCCAGGACGATGCGCGCCGCCGAGTCGAGGTCGAGCAGGTTGGTGAAGGACAGCTCCTTGCCCTGCAGCACGTCCACGCCGCCGAACCCGAACCGCCCGCGCGCGTACCACGCCGCCTTCTGGTGCGGGTTCTCGCCGTAGCGCAGGTCGCGCAGCTTCGGCAGATCCAGCAGCAGCCGCTGCGGCAGCGCGACGCCGGGCGCCGGGCGGACGAACGTCGTGCCGTCGGCCTCGATCGCGCCGAGTGTCGCGGCGATGGCGCTGTCGTAGGCGGCCGTGTGGGCGAAGGCCTTGCGCGCGAGGTCGAATCGCAGCGCCGGGCTCACGCCTCCCACCGCGTCGAGCGCACGCAGCACCGCGTCGTAGTCGCCCGGGTCGACGACGACCAGCACGTCGCGGAAGTTCTTCGCCGCCGCCCGGACGAGGCTCGGCCCGCCGATGTCGATCTGTTCGATCAGCTCGTCGAAGGTCGCCTCGGCGCGCGCGGCGGTCTGCTCGAACGGGTACAGGTTGACGACGACGAGGTCGATGAGGCCGATCCCGTGCCGCTTGGCCGACTCGACGTCGTCGGGATGATCACGGCGCGCGAGGATGCCGCCGTGGACGAGCGGATGCAGCGTCTTCACGCGGCCGTCCATCATCTCGGGGAAGCCGGTGACCTCCGAGACGTTGACGACGGGCAGGCCGGCCTCGGTGAGGGCGCGGGCCGTGCCGCCGGTGGAGACGAGTTCGAAGCCGCGGTCCCGCAGCCCTCGTGCGAAGGCGGCAAGCCCGGTCTTGTCGGAGACGCTCAGAAGGGCTCGAGACATGGTTGTGCTGCCGTTCCGGATCCTTCCCGTCCGGCGCCGCCCGCCGGGCCCCACACGGGGCCGGCCGGCACCGGGCCGACCTGACATTCTAGCGCGGCTATAGTCGGAATAACCCTTGAAATTTCATCGAGATAGCTTGACACAACGGATGAGGTCTGACATGATGCGCGCTGACGGCCTGCCGGCTGAAGCTCAGGGCGTCAGAGGGTGGCATCGGCCACCCTCTTTTTCCACTGCCGCACCGATGGCAGCGGGTAGGTAGGAACGAGCGCGCCGGCGGCTCGCCGCCAGAGCCGGCGCGGGACTGCACGCAGGAAGAGAACGATGCGTATCACAGGCAAGGTCAAGTGGTTCAACAACGCCAAGGGCTACGGCTTCATCGAACGTGAGGGCGGTAGCGACGTCTTCGTCCACTACTCGGCCATCAGCGGCGCCGGCTTCCGGTCGCTCGAGGAGGGCCAGGCCGTGGAATTCGAGATCGTCGATGGCCCGAAGGGCCCGCAGGCCGGCAACGTCGTCAAGCTCTAGCGCCCCTTCCTGCTGACGCCCGGCGGCTCCCGCCGGGCGTCAGCTGCAGTTCCTGCCTCCCCGCTTCCTGCAGTTCCTACCCCTCTCCGGCTTCCTGCACGTCCCGCGCTTCGACCGACACCGCCCCGTCCTTCAGGGTCACCCGGACGGCGACCTCGTCGCTGCCGCGCGCCTGCTGCCGGCGGACCGCGTCGCGGACCCGGGCCGCGAACTCGTGGAATGGCACCGTCCCTTCGCCCGCCTCGAGACGGTCGGCCGTGAGGCGCTCGTGCAGACGGCGCAGCTTGTCGAGCTCGCGCGCCGGATCCCGGAACGCCTCGGTGTCCGGCGGCAGCTGACGCGCACGCTGGGCCTGACGCTGGGGACCGGCGAAGGGCCCGCCCCGCCCCTCTTCCCTGGCCCGCAGCCCGCGGTCCCAGAGGTCGCAGAGCGACTGGAAGCGGGACTGCAGCGTCGTGAACCGGAAGCGGACGCCGTAGTTGCTGATCGACTGGCGGTCGAGCGTGCGGACCAGCGTCTGGACCCGGCGGCGCGTCTCGACGGGCGGGCGCGGCAGGCGCCCGGCGAAGTACATGTTGTATTCGGCTTCCAGCCGCCGGAGCTCGGATTCGAGCAGCTGGAGGTCCCGGTCGATCGAATTGCCGTCAGCCACGGGTCACCAGCAGGTCGCGCGTCGGACGTGTCTCACCGGCGGATCAGGAACCAGACGAGCGGAAGCCACAGCTCGCGGGCGTGCGGCAGCGGCTTCCCGTCGATGAGCACCTCGCACTCGTCGTAGCGCCCGACGATGGAGAAGAGCGCGTGGATCGCGCGGGCGTCCGCCGAGTGGAAGGTCGCGCGATGCCGGAAGGCCTCGCCGCTGCCGATCTCGCGATAATCGCGTGCCTTGCGCGCCAGCGCCACGGCCTCGTCGTAGTCCGGCGCGTCGAAGCGCGGAAACACCAGGCTGATCGAGAACGGACCCGGCGGCTCGCCGAACAGCGCGGCGTGCAGTTCCGGATCCAGCGTGGCCAGCTCTTCGGGCGTCGGCTCCTCGGGCAGATCGGCGTACGGCCAGAACCGATCGTCCACCGGTCGGTCGTCGTCGCGCGTCTGCGGGTGCCCGGCACCGGGCTTCACGGGAGGCGTGCTCATTCGAACGCGGAAACCGTGATGATATCCTGCCCTCGGATGCCGCTGCAATCGGGCCCGGATTATCGCGTGATTCCGTCGATCGAGCAGCTGCGCCAGCGGCCGGCGGCGCAGGCGCTCGGCCGCGAGTACGGCGAGGCGCCGGCGCTCGACGCGCTGCGCGAGGCGGCATCGGAGCTGCGCCGCGGCCTGGCGGACGGCTCGCAGGTCCCGGCGTCGACGGCCGACGCGATTGCGTTCATCGAGCGGCGCGCCGGCGAGCGGCTTGCGGCCGCGTTCCGCCCGTCGCTGCGCCCCGTCATCAACGCGACGGGCGTGATCCTCCATACGAATCTCGGGCGGGCGCCGCTCTCCCCGCGCGCGGCCGGCCGCGCCGCGGACATCGCGCGGGGGTACACGAACCTCGAATACGACCTGGCGGGCGGGACACGCGGAAGCCGGCACGTCCATGCCGAAGCGCTGCTCCGCGCGATCACCGGCGCCGAAGCCGCGCTCGTCGCGAACAACTGCGCCGCGGCGATGCTGCTGGTGCTGTCGGCGCTCGCGCGCGGGCGCGAGGTGATCATCTCGCGCGGGGAGCTCGTCGAGATCGGCGGCGGGTTCCGGGTGCCGGAAATCCTCGCGCAGTCCGGCGCAGTCCTTCGGGAGGTCGGCACGACCAACCGGACGCGGCTCGGCGACTACGGCCTCGCCATCGGCCCGCGCACCGGCGCGATCGTCCGCGTGCACCGCTCCAACTTCACGATCGAGGGGTTCACCGAGCGTCCGGGCGCGGCGGAGCTCGCCGCGCTCGCCCGCCGGCACGGCCTTCCGCTCATCGAGGATCTGGGCAGCGGTTGGCTGCACGGGATGCCGCCCGGCGCGCCGCTGGCCGACGAGCCGCGCGTGCAGGCGAGCGTCGAGGCCGGCGTCGACGTGATCTGCTTCAGCGGCGACAAGCTGCTGGGCGGACCGCAGGCCGGCCTCATTGTCGGGCGCGCGGAGTTCCTGGATCGGGTGCGCCGCCACCCGCTCATGCGCGCGCTGCGCGTCGACAAGCTGACCTACGCGGCGCTCGAGGCGACGCTGCTCGACTACGCCGCGGGTCGCGCGGCGCAGGAGGTCCCGGTCCTGCGCATGCTGCTCGCGCCGGTCGAGGCGATCGACAAGCGTGCGGACGCGCTCGCCGCCCGGCTGCGCGACGCCGGCGTCGCGGCGTCGGTCGTCGACAGCACGTCCGCCATCGGCGGCGGCAGCGCGCCCGGCCAGCAGCTCCCGACACGCGCCGTCGCGCTCGCCCCCGCGGAGACCAGCGCCGCCGCCGTCGAACGCCGCCTGCGGCACGGCGATCCGGCGGTCGTCGCGCGAATCGAAGACGACCGCGTGCTCATCGACCTCCGGACGGTGCTGCCGGAAGACGACGAGGCGCTTGCCCAGGCCATCGTGGCTGCGGTTCGCGGACCCGATCCGACCTGATACGTCTGAGCCCTCCGAGCCCGAAGGGCGGAGGAGGGCGAAGGCGGGACCCGATCCGACCCGACCCGCCGGAGCCGCGAGCGTAGCGAGCGCCTGGCGAAGGCGGGTCCGACCTGATCCGCCGGAGCCTCCGTAGCCCGAGGGCGGAGGAGGTGACGGCGGGACCTGATCCGACCCGATCCGACCCGATCAGACCTGATCCGACCCGATCCTTCACACAATTCACAGCCCCCGCTCCGCGATGCGAAACGGCCCGCCGGCCGCGTGCTACCGTCGCGCGCATGCCGCGGGTCGTCCCTGCCCTGCCTCCCGTCGAGTTCGCGGCGCTCCTCGAGCGCTTCACGCCGGCGCGACGGATCACCAGCCTGCATCTCCACCATCTGCCGGCGCCGGAGGACCCCGACCCGGCGGTGCACGCGATCGTCGACGCCGACGGGACGATTCGTGTTGGACGGCACTGGGACCTGCCCCCGCGCAGCGCCGCGGGACACAACGGCACGCCGGACGCGGGGCCGTTCGCGATTGCGGTCGCCGGAGACTTCGACAGCCGCCGGCTCGCCGGCATCCAGCGCGCCGCACTGGAAGCGGCAATCGGCTCGGTCCGCCGCCGCTTCGGATTGCCGGCGCGGGCGGTCGTCGCGCATCGCAGGCTGGAGCCGACGCGATGCCCCGGACGCCACGTCGACGGCCGGGTCCTCGCCCATGGCGCGACGCACCCGGACGCCGCGCGCCCCGCGCCGCCGTTTCCGGATCACGTGCGCGTCTTCCACCTGGCGCTGCAGGCGCTCGAGCGCGAACGGCCGGTGCGGTCCGCGGAGACCGTCGCGCCGGACGGCAGCTGCGGCGCCGCGCCCGGGTCGATGCCACAGTTCGCGACGCCGATCCCGAGGCCCGTGGAGATCCCGCATTTGTCCGGCGCAGCCGGGTTCCGCCGCGTGGCCCTCTGCGTCGGCATCGACGCGTATGCCGATGCGCCGCTGGCCGGCTGCGTCGCCGACGCCAGGCGCTGGGCCGACACGCTCACGGCGCTCGGCTTCACGCCGCATTTCCTGCTCGACCGCGAGGCCACGCGCGCGGCGATTCTCGATCGGCTCGAGGCGCTCGTGGTGTCCGCCACGCCGGGCGACGTCGTCGTCTTCATGTTCGCGGGACACGGGACACAGGTGCCGGACGAGGACGGCGACGAGCGCGATCGGAAGGACGAGGCGCTCTGCCCCGTCGACTACGGCGATGGACGCCTGCTCATCGACGACGATCTGGCGCCGGTGATGGATCGCGTGCCGCCGCGTGTGAACCTGACGTGCTTCATCGACTGCTGCCACTCCGGCACGTCGACGCGCCTGGCACTCGACGCGCCGGACGACGAGCGCGTACGCCGGCTCGTGTTGCCGCCGTCGGTCGTGGCGGCCCACCGCAGATTCCGCGCGGGGCGCAGGAAGCCCCCGCGCCGCGCGCGCCCCGAAGTGCTCTTCGCGGCCTGCCGTCCCGGCGAGCTGGCGTGGGAGACCGGCGGCCACGGCGACTTCACGCGCAAGGCGACCGCGAGGCTGCGCGACGCGGCGCTCATCGCCACCAACGAGGAGTTCAACGATCAGGTGGCGGCGGCCTTCGGGCCGGCGCCACGGCAGCACCCGACGCTCACCTGCACCGCCTCGGCGAAGCGCCGCCGGCTGCTCGCGCCCATCGTCTCCGGAGCCGCCGCCGCGTTCTGATCACGACACACTCAGCTCGCAGGTCATGCGTCAGGCAATCACGGCGCGTGCGCACCCGACGAGTGCAGGCTACCGCCTCGGCCCGCGCGTGCGCGCGGCGGCGGCGACGCAGCCGTACCGCAGGCGGCGAGGCGATCCGGCGCACCGCCCCCTGCGGATCTACGCCGTCGATCCGGAGCTTCCGGAGTCCGATGGCGGCGTGGCAACGCTCAACGTCCCGTGGGAACCGCTGGATCCCGGACCGTCCGGCGCGCTGCTCGTCGTCGACGGATTCGATCGGGTCTCGGGTGCGCGCTATCTCCCCGCCGACCTGGAGGCTCCCGAGGCAGGCGCGCCCGGAGGGCGTGCGCCGAGCGTGGACGACCCGCGCTTCCACCAGCAGATGGCGTACGCGGTTGCGTCACACGTCTACGCGGCGTTCACCCGGGCGCTCGGCCGAACGCCGTCCTTCGCCGTGCGCGCCGGCCATGCCGGTCGCGCGCGGCTGCGCATCGTCCCCTTCGGCGCCCGCGGCGTGACGGGCTGGTACGATCGCGCACGCGGCGAGATCGTCCTCGGCTACGCGCGGCGGAAGGACGGCCACGCCTTCGCCGCGTTGTCCCACGACATCGTCGCGCACGAGATGTGTCATGCGCTGGTCGATGGCCTGCGTGCGCGGTTCGACGTGCCGATGAACCCGGACGTGCCCGCCCTGCACGAAGCGCTGGCCGACCTGGTGGCGCTCTTCAGCCGGTTCGGCTGCGCGGCGCTCGTCGAGCGCGCGTTCCGGCGCACCGGGTCCGATCTCCGGCGCGCCGCGGCGCTCGCCGCCATCGCCCGGCAGGCGGCAGGGTCGCGGCATCGGGCGCTGCGGTCCGCGCTCGGCCGGCGCGGCGCACCGCGCGTGTACGACGCCGCGCTCCCGCCGCACCGCCTCGGCGCCGTCCTCGTCGGCGCCGTCTACGACGCGTTCGTGGAGGTGTTCGAGCGGAAGACGGCGCAGTACGTCCAGCTCGCCGGCGGCGGCCGCGCCCCGGTGCCGGGAACGCTGGCAGCCATCCTCGCGCGCGAATGCGGCGCGCTGGCGCGGCAGTTCCAGGCCCTGTGCATCCGCGCGATCGACTATTGCCCGCCGGCGGACGTCGAGCTCGGGGAGTTCCTGCGCGCGGTCGTGACCGCCGATCGCGATCTGGTGCCTGACGACGCGTGGGGCTACCGGCGCGCCTGGATCGATGCGTTCCGCCGGCGCGGCATTCATCCGCCGGGTGTCGCGATCGAGGCCGGCGAGGAGGCGATCGCCTGGGCGCCGCCCGACACGCCGTTGCCGCGCGCGGAGACGCTGCGCGTTGCCGCGCTGCGGTTCGGCGGGGATCCGGCGCAGCCGGCCGGACCGGACGAGCTCGAGCGCCAGGCGCACGCCGTCGGCGCGCTCGTCACCGGGCCGGGCGGAGCCTGGCGATTCGGACTGGAAGCGCCGGGCCGGCGCGGCAACACCATCGCCGGTCTCCCCGTCGTCGAGTCGGTGCGCGCGTTGCGGCGGGAAGCGCCTGACGGGCGCACCCGCCTCGATCTCGTGGCCGAGGTGACGCAGGAGATTGCGGTGGACGAAGGACGCGGGCGGGTCGTGCTCGTCGGGGGCTCGACGATCGTGATCGGCCCGGACGGCGAGGTGCGCTGCGTGATCCGGAAGGGGACCTGGAACGCCGAGCGCCGGGCGTCGCGCCTCGCCTACGTCCGCTCGCGTACGGGTGTCTGACACCCGTAGCGGTACCGGTGTCTGGCACCCGTACCGGTACAGGTACCGGTGTCAGACACCCGTATCCGTTCAGAAGATCGTGCCGACCGAGGCGGCGGCGAGGTCGATCATGCGGGTCGGCAGGATGCCGAGATAGAAGAGCGCCGCGGTCGAGACCACCAGCGCGGCGAGCGGCACGGCGCCGACCGCCGGCCGGACCTGTGGGTCGGCGGGCTCGGCCATGTACATCATGACCACCACGCGGAGGTAGAAGAAGACCGAGATCACGCTCGTCAGCATGCCGACGATCGCGAGGTCGTAGAAGCCCGCGCGGACGGCCGCGCTGAAGACGTACCACTTCGCGACGAAGCCGGCCGTCGGCGGCAGGCCGCCGAGCGAGAGCAGGAAGACGGCCATCAGCGCGGCGAGCGCCGGGCGCGTGTGCCACAGCCCGGCGAAGTCGCGCAGCTCCTCGTGCGGCCGGTCGGCCGTCGAGAGGAGCGCGATGATGCCGAACGCGCCGAGGTTCGTGACCGCGTAGACGAGCAGATAGAAGAGGATCGAGGCCCGGCCGATCTCGTTGGCGGCGACGAGGCCGACGAGCAGGTAGCCGGCGTGCGCGATGCTGGAGTACGCCAGCATGCGCTTCAGGTTGCCCTGCGCGACGCCGACGACCGTGCCGACGATCATCGTCAGCATCGCGATGCCCCAGAGCACGGGGGTCCAGTCGGCACGGAGCGGCTCGTAGGCCGACAGGAACACGCGGATGAACGCCGCGAACGCCGCCGCCTTGACCCCCGTGGACATGAAGCCGGTGACCAGGGTCGGGGCCCCCTCGTACGCGTCCGGCGTCCACATGTGGAACGGGACGGCCGAGATCTTGAACGCGAAGCCGACCAGCAGCAGGCCGAGGGCGATCAGCATCATCGGCGTGACGTTCAGCCCCTCGTTCCCCATCCAGGCGGCGATGTCGGCCAGCTGCGTCGAGCCGGTGAGGACGTACGTCAGCGCGACGCCGTACAGGAAGAACGCGCTCGAGAACGCGCCGAGCAGGAAGTACTTGAACGCCGCCTCGCTCGCCGACGGCGAGTCACGGCGCAGCCCGGTCAGCACGTAGACCGAGATCGAGAGGATCTCGAGGGCGAGGAAGATCGTCAGCAGGTCGGAGGCGACCGCCATGATGATCATCCCCGCGGTCGCGAACAGCGTCAGCGCGTAGTACTCGCCCGACGGCAGCCCGTCGCGGCGGATCACCTGGCCCGAGAACGCGATCGTCAGCAGGCCCGCCACGCAGATCACGGCGCTGACGAACAGGCCGAAGTTGTCCGCCTCGATCACCCCGAGGCTGCTCGCGTTGCGGTTCCAGAGGACCACGCAGCCGGCCAGCGCGAAGCCGAGGCCGATGACGCCGAGGCCGCCGATCGGCATCTGCTCGCCTTCGCGGCGGAACGCCTCGGCGAACAGCACGGCCACCGCGGCCAGCGTCACGCAGAGAATCGGAACCAGGGCGGCGAACGACGAGTCCAGCATCACTGGGCGCTCCACGCGGCGTCCTTCGACGCACGCAGCACGCGCCGGACCTGCTCCGGCGCCGCGGTGGCGGGCCCGGCGGCCGCCGTCGCGGGCCCGATCGCGTCGGGCGCATCGGCCGGCGTGCGATCCACCGTCACGTTCTGCGCCTGCACGACCCGCTGCACCGTCTTGTCCACGGCCGCGGCGGTCGGCGCGAGGAAGATGTTCGGGAGCACGCCCATGAGGATCGCCATGGCGACGACCGGGGTGATGACCACCCACTCACGCGGCGTCAGATCCGGCAGCGCGCGGTTGTGCTCGTTCGTGACCTCGCCGTAGAAGACCCGCTGCACCATCCAGAGCATGTAGACCGCCGACAGGATGACGCCGGTGGCGGCGACGGCGGCGAAGCGCCACTCCCACAGGAAGGCGCCGAGCAGCACGAGGAACTCGCCGATGAAGCCGTTCAGGCTGGGCAGCCCGATCGACGAGAGCGTGATGATGAGGAACGCCGCGGTCAGGCGCGGCATCACGCGCTTGAGCCCGCCGAACTCGGCGATGAGCCGCGTGTGCCGCCGGTCGGAGAGCATCCCGACGATCAGGAAGAGGCCGCCGGTCGACACGCCGTGGGCGACCATCTGGTAGACCGCCCCCTGCATGCCGTTGGCGTTCAGCGCGCAGATGCCGAGGACGACGAAGCCCAGGTGGCTCACCGACGAGTACGCCACGAGCTTCTTCATGTCCGGCTGGACCATCGCCACCAGCGCGCCGTAGACGATGCCGACCACCGCCAGCGCCGCGATGAGCGGCGTGAAGTAGAGCGCCGCTTCCGGGAACAGCGGGTACGCGAACCGGATGAGCCCGTAGGTTCCCATCTTCAGCAGCACGCCCGCCAGGATGACCGAGCCGGCCGTGGGCGCCTCGACGTGGGCGTCGGGCAGCCACGTGTGGAACGGGAAGATCGGCACCTTGATCGCGAACGCGACCGCGAAGGCCAGGAAGCCCCAGTACTGCCACACCGGCGCGATGTCGAGCGCCAGCAGCCGCACGTAGTCGAACGAGTACTCCCCGCTGGCCTGCTGGTGCAGGAACGCGAGCCCGAGGATCGCGACGAGCATCAGCACGCTGCCGGCCATCGTGTAGAGGATGAACTTCACGGCGGCGTAGATGCGGCGGTCGTACCCCCACACCCCGATGAGGAAGTACATCGGGATGAGCATCGCGTCCCAGAAGACGTAGAAGAGGAACAGATCGAGCGCCACGAAGACGCCGATCATGGCCGCCTCGAGCGCGAGCACGAAGAACGTGAACTCGCGGGTCTTCTTCTCCACCGACTCCCACGACGACAGCAGCGCGATCGGCGTCAGGAACCCGGTCAGGACGACCAGCCACAGGCTGATGCCGTCGACGCCGACGTGGTAGTCGATGCCGAAGGCGGGAATCCAGGCGTAGCGCTCGACGAACTGGAAGTCGGCCGACGCGGGATCGAAGCGGGCCCAGAGCACCAGGGCCAGCGCGAAGGCGACCAGCGAGACGCCGAGCCCGACCTTCCGGATGAGCGGCGCCGCCTGCTCGCCGCGCCCGGGCAGCAGCAGGACGAGCACCGACCCGGCGAGCGGGACGGCGATGAGCAGCGTGAGCAGATACTCGGTCATCACAACGTCTCTAGAACGCGGCGGTCTGGCCGTAGCGCCAGACGTAGTAGCCGAGCACGAGCACGACGCCCAGCATCAGGGACGCGGCGTACACCCGGACCGACCCGGTCTGCAGCCGACGCAGCCACGCGGCGCCGATCTGCACGATGCCGCCGGCGCCGTTGACGGCGCCGTCGATCACGCCGGCGTCGACCCCCTTCCAGAGCACCCCGCGCGACAGGGCGACCAGCGGCCGGACGATTACGGCGTCGTACAGCTCGTCGACGTAGTACTTGTGCAGCAGCAGGCGGTGCAGCGGCGCCGCCGACTCCGCCACGCGCCCGGCCGCCTGCGGCGCGCGCAGGAAGAAGTGCCAGGCGAGGCCGATGCCGAGGACGCCGACGCCCACGGAGAGCGCCATCAGCGCCAGCTCGGTGCCATGGCCGGCGGCAGCGGCCGCATGGGCCGGGGCGTGCACGCCGAAGCTCGGCTCCAGGTAGTGCTCGATCGCGTTGCCGCCGCCGAGCACGGGCGGCACGCCGACGAAGCCGGCGACGACCGAGCCGATCGCCAGGACGATGAGCGCGAGCGCCATCGCCGGCGGCGCGTCGTGCAGGTGTCCGTGGTGCGCGCCGGCGGCGTGGCCGTGATCAGGAGCCTGGGCCGCTTCCCGGCGCTCGCCGTGGAACGCCAGGAACACGAGCCGGAACATGTACGTGGCGGTCAGCAGCGCCGTCACCACGCCCATGACCCACAGGACGGTGTGGCCCCCCTCGAACGTCTTCCAGAGGATCTCGTCCTTGCTGAAGAACCCGGCCAGCGGCGGGATGCCCGCGATGGCGGTCGCGCCGACGAGGAAGGTCCAGTACGTGATCGGCAGCTCGCGTCGCAGGCCGCCCATCCGGCGCAGGTCCTGCTCGCCGTGCAGCGCGTGGATCACCGCGCCCGATCCGAGGAACAGCAGCGCCTTGAAGAACGCGTGCGTGTAGAGATGGAAGATCCCGGCGCCGAACGCGCCGACGCCCATCGCCAGGAACATGTACCCGAGCTGCGAGACGGTCGAGTACGCGAGCACGCGCTTGATGTCGTTCTGCACGAGGCCGATCGTGCCGGCGAACAGCGCCGTCGTCGCGCCGATCACGGCCACGATCTGCAGCGTCTCCGGCGCGTGCGAGAACAGCACGGCGTTGCGCCCGATCATGTACACGCCCGCCGTCACCATCGTCGCCGCGTGGATGAGGGCGGAGACGGGCGTCGGGCCCTCCATCGCGTCCGGCAGCCAGGTGTAGAGCGGAATCTGCGCCGACTTGCCGGTGGCGCCGATGAACAGCAGCAGCGCCGCCGTCGAGAGCACGCCCCAGTCGGTCTCCACCGGCCGGGTCGCGGCCTGCGCCGCGACGGCCTGGAAGTCGAGCGTCGCGAACTGGCTGAAGATGAGCAGCATCCCCAGGATGAAGGCGAAGTCGCCCACCCGGTTCACGACGAACGCCTTCTTGCCGGCGTCGTTGGCGGAGCGGCGGTTGTACCAGAACCCGATCAGCAGGTACGAGCAGAGCCCGACCCCTTCCCAGCCGACGAACATCAGCGGGAAGCTCGCGCCCAGCACGAGCACGAGCATGAACGCGGCGAAGAGGTTCAGGTACGAGAAGTAGCGCGCGAACTCGCCCGGCGGCTCCTCGTGCATGTAGGCCGTCGAGTAGATGTGGATCAGCGAGCCGATGCCGGTGATGACGAGGATCATCACCGAGGCCAGCGGGTCGAGGTAGAAGGCGGCCTCGACGACCAGGTCGCCGGAGGCGATCCAGGTGTAGACGGTCTCGCGGAGGACGCGCTCCGGGGCGTCGAGCATCCGCAGGACGGCGAGCCCCGACACGGCGAACGACGCGAGCATCGCCGCGCAGGCGACGGCGCCCGACACGCCCCGGGAGAGGCGCCGGCCCAGGAACGCGTTCACCAGGAACCCGGCGAACGGCAGCAGCGGAATCAGCGCGAGCAGCACGGCGGTTCAGTGGCCTCCGTCACCACTTCAGGCTGGTGAACGCCTCGGGATTGAGCGACTCCCGGTGGCGGAACAGCGCGATGACGAGCGCCAGGCCCACGGCCGCCTCGGCGGCGGCCACGGTCATGACGAAGAAGACGATGACCTGTCCGTCGACGGCCGCGAAGAACCGTCCGGCGGCCACGAAGGTCAGGTTCACGGCGTTCAGCATGATCTCGATCGACAGCAGGATCGTGATCAGGTTCCGGCGCAGGAACACGCCGGCCGTGCCGATCGAGAACAGGATTGCCGACAGCACCAGGTAGTGGTTCAGCGTGATGTCGCCCATCGGCTACTCCCGCACGCGCCCCGCGAGCACGACGGCGCCCACCATCGCCGCCAGCAGCAGTAGCGAGGTCGCCTCGAACGCGAACGCGTAGTCCGTGAAGATCGAGCGGCCGATCTGCGCCACCGAGCTGACCTCGCCGGGCGCGACGGCGGCCAGCGCGACCGGCTGGCGCGTCGAGACGTGCCAGACCGCCCACCCGAGCTGCAGCACCAGCAGCACCGCCAGGGCCCCGCCCAGGCGCCGCACGCCGGGCCGGTTGAGCGGGTGCGTGCGATCCCACTCGGCCGCGTCCTCGCGCGGGACGTTGAGCAGCATCACGGTGAACAGGAACAGCACCATGATCGCCCCCGCGTAGACGATGATCTGGATGACCGCGGCGAACGGCGACGCGAGCAGGACGTAGAGCCCCGACAGCCCCATGAAGGAGCCGATGAGCAGCAGCACGCTGTAGATCGGGTTGCGCTGCCCGATCACCGCCAGCGAGGCGCCGACGGCGAGAGCCGCGAACACGTAGAAGAGGATCGCGTCAAAGGCCAAAGTACAGCACCCCCGCCGCCGTCGCGAACAGGTTCAGGATCGCCAGCGGCAACAGGAACTTCCACCCGAACTGCATCAGCGTGTCGTACCGGTACCGGGGCAGCGTCCAGCGCACCCACAGGTAGAAGAACAGCACGGCCGCGAGCTTCAGGAACCACCAGACGAAGCCGAGCGACTCGGGCAGCGGCGGCAGGTGCCAGCCCCCGAGGAACAGGCAGACGGCCACCGCCGAGACGGTGACCATGTTCACGTACTCCGCGAGGAAGAACAGCGCGAAGCTCATGCTCGAGTACTCGGTGTGGTACCCGGCCACGAGCTCCTGCTCCGCCTCGGGGAAGTCGAACGGCGCGCGGTTGGTCTCCGCGATGCCGGCCGTCATGAACACGAAGAAGCCGATCGGCTGCAGGAAGACGAACCAGCGCGGAATCACGCCGAGCCAGGTGCCCGACTGCGCGTTGACCAGGTCGACGAGCGACAGCGAGTTGCCGAGCAGCAGCACCGAAGCCAGCGCCGTGCCGTAACTGAGCTCGTAGCTGATCATCTGCGCCGAGCTGCGCAGCGCGCCGAGCAGCGAGTACTTGCTGTTCGAGCTCCAGCCGGCCAGCACGATGCCGTACACGCCCATCGACGCCACCGCGAAGACGACCAGCACCGCGACGTTGACGTCCGCGACGTACAGCGGCACCGGCCGGTCCAGCAGCCCGAACAGCGTCGTCGGCGGCCCGAAGGGGACGACGGAGAAGGCGAGGAAGGCGGTCGTCGCCGAGATGACCGGCGCCAGGTAGAAGAGGGCGGTGTCGGCGGCCCGCGGCTTCAGCTCCTCCTTGAAGAACAGCTTGATGACGTCCGCGAACGGCTGCAGCAGCCCGGCGGGTCCGGTCAGCGTCGGACCGTAGCGCTGCTGGAGGCGCGCGGCCACCTTGCGCTCGGCCCACACCATCCCCGCGGCCGCGAGCAGCAGCGCGTGGAAGACCACCACGATCAGCGCGATCTGGACGAAGAAGACGGGATCGAAGCTCATGGGCACAGCGGGCGACAGTCCTCTCTGCGGCCTCCGGCGGACAGTGGCACGGCCCGGTGCGTCAGTGCGCCGCCACCGGCTCGCGCGCGCGCCAGTCGGCCGGGCACGTGCACCGCCCCTCGCGCACGTGGGCCTCGAATTCGTGCCGGAAGTTCCTGATGGTCGTCAGCACCGGCGTCGCCGCCGCGTCGCCGAACGCGCAGAGCGTCTTGCCCGCGATGTTGTCGGCGACGCTGAGCAGCAGGTCGATGTCGCGCATCGCCCCCTCGCCGCGCTCGATCTTCGAGAGGATCTTCAGGAGCCAGTCGCCCCCCTCCCGGCACGGCGTGCACTTCCCGCACGACTCGTGGCGGTAGAAGTGCAGCAGGTTCTTCGCGACCCACACCATGCAGGTCGTCTCGTCCATGACGATCATGCCCGCCGATCCGAGCAGCGACCCGGCCTTCATCAGGCCGTCGAAGCTGGCCGGCACGTCGAGCTGATCCGGCAGCAGGACGGGCACCGACGACCCGCCCGGGATCACCGCCTTGAGCGCGCGCCCGTTGGCGATGCCTCCCGCGTAGTCGTAGATGAGCGACCGCACGGTCGTGTGCATCGACGCTTCGTACACGCCCGGCTTCTGCACGTGCCCGCTGACGCAGAACAGCTTCGGCCCGCCGTTCTTCTCCGGGCCGAGTGCCGCGTACCACTCGGGGCCGCGCAGGATGATCGACGGGACGTTGCAGAGCGTCTCGACGTTGTTGACCGCGGTCGGCTTGTTGTAGAGGCCGACGACGGCCGGGAACGGCGGCTTGTTGCGGGGCTGCGCGCGCTTGCCCTCGAGCGATTCGAGCAGCGCCGTTTCCTCCCCCGCCTCGTACGCGCCGGCGCCGCGATGCACGAAGATGTCGCAGTCGAATCCGGAGCCGAAGATGTTGCGGCCGAGGATGCCGGCCCGGTACGCCTCGTCGATCGCGCGCTCGAGCACCTGCTGGACGTGAAAGAACTCGCCGCGGATGTAGATGTAGGCGACCTTCGCCCCGATGGCGTAGCACGCGATCGCGCACCCTTCGAGCAGCAGGTGCGGGTTGCGCTCCATCAGCAGGTGATCCTTGAACGTCCCCGGCTCGCTCTCGTCCGCGTTGCAGGCGATGTAGCGCGGCGTCGTCTTCTTGTCGACGAACTGCCATTTCATGCCGGTCGGGAAGCCGGCGCCGCCGCGGCCGCGCAGGCCGGAGGCCTTGACGAGCTCGATCACCTCGTCGGGCTTCATGCCGAGCGCGCGGCGAAGCGCCTCGTACCCGCCGTGCTTCTGGTAGAAGTCGAGCGTGAAGGAGTTCGGCTCGCGAACGTACGCGGTCAGGATCGGATCCATGGGTCGAATCAGCTACTTTTCGATCCGGTGATAACAGCCGCTCAGCGCCGCCTCGCCGCGCGCCCGGAGATCGTCGATCAGCGTCGACGCGTCGCCCGGCTTGACGCACTCGGCCCAGGCGTCGTTGACCATCACCACCGGCGCGCGATCGCACGCGCCGAGGCACTCCACTTCGAGCAGCGTGAAGGTGCCGGTCGGATCGGTCTCGCCCGGCCGGATGCCGAGCGCCTCCCCGAGC
>DASVDJ010000205.1:0-2265 GCA_036381155.1 Vicinamibacterales bacterium | reverse complement strand
GGCGTGGCGTTCGCGCAGTTCGTGATGCTGACGCCGTTTCCCGGCACGCTGGACTTCGCGAAGTGGGAGAAGGAGAGCACGAACGTGCCGGAGGTCGACGGCGTGCCGCTCACCCGGTACTGGCTCATCCCGTCGGCGCGGAGGCCGAAGGTCTACCTGCCGCACCCGCTGATGGACGCAGCCGAGATCCGCGAGCGCACCCAGCGGGCGTGGGATCGCTTCTACGCGCTGCCCGCGATCTGGGAGCGATCCGCCTGCGTGCGGTCGCTCCGGGCTCGCGCGGCGTTCGTGCTGATCTCGAAGCTCTACCGCCAGATGTACGCGAACACCGGCATCGCCACCGACAGCGCGCGGGTCGCGCGCTCGCAGCGGCGCGCACGCCTGCTCGCCAGGCTGGCGCGCCGGCTGTTCGTCGCCAGGCCGATGCCGGACCTGCCGGTGCCGGGGCAGACGGGCGCGATCGCGGCCACGCCGTCGGCGTGACCGGGACGTGCGGGAGGCTTCGGCCCGGCCGGCAATCTGCTATCCTCGACTCACCCTCTCACGGCCGCTCCGCTCCGGCCACCCCGGCGCCCGAGGCCGTGAATGAGACGCACGCGAGCCGGGGCCATGAGCCTCGGCGCACTCCTGCTCGCCGCCCAGTTCTGGCAGCCCGAGCGCACGAACCCGCCGGTCGATCCGGCCGCGAGCCTCGACCAGCACGTGACCGTGCCGGCCGACGTCGCCGCCATCCTTGAACGATCGTGCCGCGACTGTCACACCAACGAGACGCGCTGGCCTCCCTACGCCTATCTCTCTCCGTTCTCCTGGGCGGTGGCGTCCCACGTGCAGCAGGGGCGCGATCACCTGAACTTCTCCGAGTGGGGCCTGGAGGATCCCGAATCGATGCAGGACCTGCTCGAGGAGATCTGCGAGGAGGTGCGCGACGGGACGATGCCCCTGCCGTCGTACACGATCGTCCATCGATCGGCGCGCCTGGCGCCGGCCGAGGTCACGCGGCTCTGCAGCTGGACTGACGAAACGATCGCGGCGCTCGACGGCCGCCGGACGCGCGCGGACAGCGAGTGATCGGACCGGGCGTCCGCTTGTGGGACGAGTGCCGTTCGCGGCCGGACAGCACACCGGGCGTCTCGCGCCGCGCTGCGCGTGCCAAGTCTCATTGGGTCAGCCAGTTCCGACGGTCGCGGTACTCGGCACGACTCTCGCTACGTCCGTGCCGGAGCGCAGCCCATGACCTCCTGGTCGATTGCGATCACCGCGGCCGTCCTGATGACCATCCTGCTGGCGGGGACGCTCGTCTGGCTGCTGCTGGCCGAACCGGTCGCGCTCGCGACCGCCGCCGACGATCCCACGCTCGTCGAGCTCGCCGTCACGGTCGGCCGCGCCATCCTGGCGGGTGTGCGGGCGCTCGTCGAGCTGCTCTGATCCTTCAGCGCCGCGCCACGCGTTCCTGCAGCCGATCCCGATACCCGCGGCTGAGCGGCAGCCTGACGCCGCTCGTGAGGACGACTCCCGGTTCGTGCGGTCCGGTCTGCAGCTCGCGGATGCGCTCCGCGTTGACGATGTGGCACCGGTGGATGCGCACGAAGCGTGACGAGTCCAGCCGCGATTCCACCGAGGCCATCGTCTCGCGGAGGAGATAGGACTCGCCGCCGGCGTGGAGGCGCACGTAGTTGCCGGCCGCGTCGATCCAGTCGATCTCGTCCACGCGCACGAAGTGGATGCGCCCGCCCGACTTCACGACCAGCCGTTCGGGCGGGGTCGCCGACTCCGGCCTGAGGTCCTGCACCATCTGGAGCAGGCGCCGCCCCAGGTCGCCGGCGCGCCGCCGCTCCAGCTGCTCGCGCGCCCGCTGCAGCGTCGCGAAGAACCGGCGGCCGTCGAACGGCTTGAGCAGGTAGTCGAGCGCATGCACCTCGAAGGCCTGCAGCGCGTACTCGTCGTAGGCCGTCGTGAAGACGATGATCGGCACGCGTTGCGGGGACAACGCGCGGATGACGCCGAACCCGTCCATGACGGGGATCTGGATGTCGAGAAAGACCAGCTCGGGCTCGAGCCGTTCGATGGCCGAGAGCGCCTGGGCGCCGTCGGCGGCCTCGCCGACCACTTCGATGTCGGGCTGCTGCTTCAGCAGCGCGAGCACACGCTCCCGTGCGATGCGCTCGTCGTCCACAACCAGCGTCCGGATCCTGGGCACGTGTCGAACCCCATCGGGGAATTGGGTTGCCTGCGCGCTGTATGACGAGCGATCGGACGGCCCGGTTG
>DASVDJ010000204.1:0-18934 GCA_036381155.1 Vicinamibacterales bacterium | reverse complement strand
GACGTGCGCCGCCACGCGACCTTCGCGCGCGAGCGCGATGACCTCCGCCAGCTCCGCGCGTGTGCCCCAGAACGGGACCATCACCGACGTCTCCATCGGGATGCCCATGTCGCCGACGCCGGGCCGCAGCGTCAGGCTCCCACCCGCGAGACCCACGAGCAGCAGCTGGCCGCCCGTCGAGACCACCGATGCGGCGATCGCGAGCGTGGGGTTCGCGCCGACGAAGTCGAACACGACGTCAGCGCCGCCAGGCGCGGGCCCGACGATGTCGCGGATGTGCTTGACGGTTTCGGCGTCGGACATCAGCGCGTGGTGCGCGCCGACACGGGTCGCCAGTTCGAGCGCCTTCACGTTCATGTCGACGGCGATGATCCGCGCGGCCGTCGTCGCACGCAGGATCTGCACCGCCATGTGTCCCAGTCCGCCGATGCCGATCACGACGGCCGTCGTGCCCGGCCGCAGCATCGGACGCGCGAGCTGGATGGCGTGATAGGGGGTCAGGCCGGCGTCGGTGAGCGGCGCCGCCTGCGTGACGTCCAGATCGTGAATCGCGATGAGCTGGCGGGCGGGGACCACCACGTACTCGGCCATGCCGCCGTCGCGGCTGATGCCGATGCCGCCCGGCGGGATGACGCGGCACTCGTTGTCGGCGCCGCGCAGGCAGGCGCGGCAGCGGCCGCATCCGAGGATGCCGTAGATCGCGACCGCCTCGCCGCGGTTCCAGCCCGTGACGCCGGGACCGAGCGCTTCGATCCAGCCCGCGTTCTCGTGGCCGAGGGTCAACGGAAGCGGGAACGCGCCGTCGGGCGCTTCGAGGATGTGCAGGTCGGAGTGGCAGATGCCTGCCGCGCCGACCTTGACGAGGACTTCACCCGGGCCGGGTTCCGGCTGCGGGACGTCGACGAGCTCCGTCCGGTGCGGTGCCACGATGCGGAATGCCTTCATGAGGAATCTCCTGCACGGACGCGTACGGGTGTCTGACACCCGTACTGTACGGTGTCAGACACCAGACGCGATGACTATTCGTACAGAGCGGCAAGAACTGTTCCGGTCGGAAACGGATCAGTCTGATATCGGGTCGGATCAGGTCAGGTCTGATCAAGTCAGGTCAGGTCTGATCAGGTCCCGCCTTCGCCCGCCTGCGATCGTTCACGGGCTGCGGCGGATCGGGTCCCCTCGGCCGCTCGCTGATCCGTGCTCGCGGCCGCGCGTCGGCGGGGCTGAAGCCCCGCCGCCACGGACCGGTGCCGGCGGGGAATCTTGCGCCGCTCGCGCGGAAAAATCAGCCGACCCGGCGCCTGTTGCCCGGGCGGGTCCGGCGTGCGTGCATGCCTGCGGCGCCACGCTCGATGCGGCCGCACATCACGTCGCAGAGCAGGAACACATCCTCGTCGGCCAGCCCGTAATACACGAACAGCCCTTCCTTGCGCCGGACGACGAAGCCCATCGCGTGGAGGAGCTGGAGATGCTTCGAGAGGTTGGCCTGGTTCAGCCCCGTGCGTTCGACGAGCTCGCCGACGCTCGCCTCGCCCCTGCGCAGCGTCTCCAGGATCCGCAGCCGGGCCGGCTCGCCGAGGGCGCGGAACCGCTCGGCCACCCGTTCGAGGAGCTCGTCCGACATGGGCATCGTCGTGCCGCGTTCGTCCGGATGCCTCAGTGCTTCGCTCCTGCCGCCTGTGCGGTGCCCTCCTCGACGGGCAGGCCGGCCTCCATCCATTCCCGGAATCCGTGCGTGAGGTTGCTGACCTGCGTGAACCCGGCCGCGTCCAGCAGGCTCGCGCCGATCGCGGAGCGCGTGCCCCCCTGGCAGTGGACGAGGATCGGGCGGCCGGCAGGCAGCGTGTGCAGGTTCTTCAGGAGCTGGCCGAGCGGGATGTGCCGCGCGCCGCGCATGTGTCCGGCGTCGTACTCCGCACGGGAACGGACGTCGACCACGTCGACTTCGCCGGCCTCGACTCGCGCGGCCGCCGTCCGTGCGTCGACCTGCTCGATCGTTCGCAGCTCGCGCCCCGCGAGCACGTCGCCGCCGAACCAGCCGGCGATGCGGTCCAGCCCGATGAGCGCGAGCTCGCGCACCGCCTCGACGATCCGGCGCTCCGCGGCGTCCTCGGCGATCAGGTAGATGTCTTCCGTATACGGCAGCAGCCAGCCGGCCCACGTCGTGAACGCGCGCGTCAGCGGCAGGTTGATCGTGCCGGGCACGTGGCCGGCGGCGTAAACCTCGGCGTCGCGCGTGTCGACGACTCTGGCGCCCGAGGCCAGCAGCGCATCGAGCCTCGCGGCCGGCAGTCGCGGCGGCGCCGTGATCGGGCCACGCAGCGCCGGCCCTTCCTTGTTCACCTTCTTCATCAGGGCGAAGTACGCCGGCGGGTCCGGCTGTCCCTCGAGGACGCGCTGCACGAACGTCTCCTCGTCGTCGATCCGGAACGCCCAGTTGAAGCGCCGTTCCCAGCCGAGCGTGCTCTGCGGCAGGGCGCCGAGCCCCTTGCCGCACGCGGATCCGGCGCCGTGGGCGGGCCAGATCTGCAGGTAGTCCGGATACCGCTCCATCACCTTCAGGCTCCGGAACAGCGTCCGCGCGCCCGCCACCATGGTCCCGGCGAAGTTCGCGGCCCGCTCGAGGAGGTCGGGGCGCCCGACGTCGCCGACGAAGATGAAGTCGCCGGTCAGCGCGGCAACCGGCTCGTCTGCCGTCGATGTGTCGGTGACGAGGAACATGAGGTGCTCGGGGGTGTGCCCCGGCGTGTGGACGGCCTGGATCCGGACGCTGCCGACGTCGAACGTGTCGCCGTCCTTCAGCAGCACGGCATTGGCGTCGGCCGCGAAGGCGTACTTCCAGTGCTCGTCTCCCTCATCCGAGAGGTAGAGACGCGCGCCGGTGCGCGCCGCCAGTTCACGGCTGCCGGAGACGTAATCGGCGTGGATGTGCGTCTCGGTGACGTGGGTGATCGCGAGGCCTTCGGCGTCGGCGGCGCGGATGTACTGGTCGACGTCGCGGTTGGCGTCGACGACCAGCGCCTGCTTCGTCTCGAGGCACCCGATCAGATAGCTCGCCTGCGCGAGCCGCTCGTCGAAGAATCGCCGTACGAGCATCATGATGTGCTTCTCCCGGGCCCGGGGCCCCTGATGTCACCGTGCCACGTCACCGGAGCTGGCCCCGGCGCCGCCTGGAGCGTCAGGTCCAGATGCCTGCGCGCCGATCATCCCCGAAACGTCACCGTGCGCCCGCGATTGTAGTACGGTTGCCGGCCCGGCCGCAGCGCCAGGCCGCCAGCAGCCGTCAGGCCGGTAACCATCGGTCCCGATCGCGTCCAAGTTTACTAGTCAACCATACAGTAATATAAACCCGACCGCAACCATTCGACTCGCCTCGGGCCCGCCTTCGGCAGGACGCTCCATGGCGCGCTGTGGCAAAGCGCCGAAGCTCCGACCCATAATTGGAACCGTGCTCCGATTCCTGCTGTGTTGCAGTGCCGGCGCGCTGGTCCTGTTGCCGGCGATCGGGCGCGCCGAGTCGGCGGGCCGCCTGAGCAGCTACCTGGAACCCATCGTCCGGCTGTCCACATCCGAGCTGGCGCGCCTCGAGCGGGGCGAGCCCGTGACCCGTCTGCTCGAATCGGACGCGTCGAAGGAAGTGGCCGTGTTCGGCGCCGTCTGGATTGCCGCGCCCGTGTCCTCGTATGTGAAGGCGGTGCAGGACATCGAGTCGCTCGAGCGCGGGCGGGCGTTCCCGATCACACAGCGAATCAGCGACCCGCCGCGCCTGTCGGACTTCGCACGGTTGCGGATTGATGACGGGGACCTGGCCGATCTGCGGAGGTGTCGCGTCGGCGACTGCAAGGTCAAGCTCGGCGAGGCCGCCGTCGAGCGCATGCATCGCGAGGTCGACTGGCGCAGCCCCGATGCGCGGGCCCGTGCCGAAGCGGTGTTCCGCGACCTGGCACTGAACCTGGTCCGCGGGTATCGCGAGGGAGGCAACGAGCGGCTCGCCGTCTACCGCGACGATCCGACGCCGACCTTTGTCGCCGACGAGTTCCGCGCGCTGCTCGACCGGATGCCGTGGGTGGAACGGATGTGGCCCGCGCTGCATCGATTCCTGCTGGCGTATCCGCGTGCGTCGCTGCCGGGCGGCGACGACTTTTTGTATTGGCAGGAGACCGATTTCGGCCTGAAGCCGACGATCCGCATCAGCCACCTCGTGATCTGGCCCCGCCCGCACGAGACGGTCGTCGCGTCGAAGATGCTGTACGCGAGCCACTATTTCTGGACGGCGCTCGAGATCCGGTTGCTGCGGCCGGACCCGGCGCGAGGCGAGGGGTTCTGGTTCGTCAACATCAGCCGGAGCCGCGCCGACGGGCTGGATGGCTTCCGCGGCTTCTTCATCCGCGGGCGCGTGCGCAGCGCCGTCGAGAACGGGTTGCGCACGTCGCTCGTGGCGACGCGAGCCCGCCTCGAGGGGCGCGAGCCGGCTTCGGCGCGGTAAGGCCCGGGGTGGACACCCGGCCCGGGCCGGTGCGTCTGGCGCCCTGCATCTCCCTCACGGTGGATACGCATCGATGATTTCACGCATCGAGGACTACGCGCTCATCGGAGACTGCCAGACGGCGGCGCTCGTGAGCCGCACCGGGTCGATCGACTGGCTGTGCTTTCCGCGGTTCGACTCGGGCGCCTGCTTTGCCGCGCTGCTCGGCACACCCGAGCACGGACGCTGGCTCCTGGCCCCGGCCACCGACGTGCGCGACGTGCGGCGGCGATACCGGCCCGGCACCCTCGTGCTCGAGACCGAGTTCACGACCTCGTCCGGCGTCGTCCGGGTGATCGACTTCATGCCGCCGCGGACCGATACCCCGGACCTGATTCGCGTCGTGGAAGGGGTGCGCGGTGAAGTGCCGATGCGCATGGACCTGACGATCCGCTTCGACTACGGCGCGGTCGTCCCCTGGGTGCGGCGCACGCAGCGCGGCATCCGCGCGGTGGCCGGACCGGACACGCTGCATCTCCGCACGCCGGTGCCGCTGCAGGGCGAGTCGTTCCATACGACCGCCGACTTCACGGTGAAGGCCGACCAGCGCGTGCCGTTCGAGCTGGTCTGGAGCGAGACCCACCACTGGGTGCCTCCGCTGCGCGATCCCGTATCCGAGCTGTACGACACCGAGGAGTGGTGGCGCGCCTGGTCGTCACGCTGCACGTACTCGGGCGAGTGGCGCGATGCCGTGCTCCGCTCGCTCATCACGCTCAAGGCGCTCACGTATGCGCCCACGGGCGGGATCGTCGCGGCGCCGACGACGTCCCTCCCGGAGCACATCGGCGGGGTGCGCAACTGGGACTACCGCTACTGCTGGCTGCGCGACGCGACGTTCACCCTGCTGTCGCTGCTCGAGAACGGCTACACCTCGGAGGCTGCGGCCTGGCGCGAATGGCTGGTGACGGCGGTGGCCGGCACCCCGTCGGCGCTGCAGATCATGTACGGCGTCGGCGGCGAGCGGCGCCTCACCGAGCTGACGCTCGACTGGCTGCCGGGACATCGGGGCTCGGCGCCGGTGCGCATCGGCAACGCCGCCTGGCGCCAGCATCAGCTCGACGTCTACGGCGAGGTCATGGACGCGCTGTACGTCGCCCGCCGCGCGGGGCTGCCCGCCGATGATGATGCGTGGCGGGTGCAGGAGGCGATGCTGGACTTCCTCGAAGGGGACTGGTGCCAGCCGGACGAGGGCATCTGGGAAGTGCGCGGGCCGCGGCGGCATTTCACGCACTCGAAGGTGATGGCGTGGGTGGCGGTCGACCGCGGCGTGAAGACCATCGAGGAGTTCGGGACGCCGGGCGACGCGGACCGCTGGCGCCGGCTGCGTGCGCAGATTCACGAGGAGGTCTGCCGCGAAGGCTTCAACCCGGAGGTGAACAGCTTCGTCCAGTACTACGGGTCGCCGGATCCCGATGCGAGCCTGCTGATGCTGCCGCTCGTCGGCTTTCTCCCCGCGCACGACCCGCGCATCGTCGGCACCGTCGACTACATCCAGCGGCGGCTGAAGCGCGACGGCTTCATCGATCGCTATGTCACCCGGCCGGACGTCGACGGCCTGCCGCCCGGTGAGGGCGCCTTCCTGCTCTGCACCTTCTGGCTGGCCGACAACCTGGTGCTGCAGGGCCGGCGGGACGAAGCGCGTGCGATCTTCGAGCGGCTGCTCGATCTGCGCAACGACGTCGGGCTCCTGTCGGAGCAGTACGACCCGGTCTCGCGCGAGATGCTGGGCAACTTCCCGCAGGCCTTCTCGCACGTGGGCCTGATCAACACGGCCCGCAACCTGAAGCGCCACGACGGCCCGGCGAAGCACCGGAAGGGAGAAGGGGAGCCCGACGCCGTGCTGTCGTAGGGCCGAACTCGTAGGGCCGAACTTCAGTTCGGCCATCACCCGATCCGGCTCATCAGCCGTCATTCCGGCGCGCCGGCGACGCGGACCTGCGCTATGCTTCCACCGCACCCGGCGAGTTCGTGCTCGCGCGCCAGCAACCGGTTGTCGCGGCATCCCGCCTTCCCACGGAGTCACTCCCATGCAGCTGAACCCGTATCTGACGTTCCAGGGACAGTGCCGTGAGGCCTTCGAGTTCTACGCGCGCGTGCTCCAGGGCACGGTGGAGGGCATCTTCACGTTCGAGAACACGCCGATGGCGGAGGATGTGCCGGCCGACTGGCGCAACAAGGTCATGCACGCGAGCCTGCGCGTGAACGACCAGCTGCTGATGGGATCGGATGCGCCCCCGGGATCGCACGAGCCGATGAGCGGCTTCTCGGTCTCGATCCAGGTGGCGGAGCCGCACGAGGCCGAGCGCATCTTCCACGCGCTGTCGGAACAGGGGACGGTGCGGATGCCGATTCAGGAGACGTTCTGGGCGCTCCGCTTCGGCATGTGCGTCGACCGGTTCGGCGTGCCGTGGATGGTGAACTGCGACAGACCGGAATAGGGGTGATCGGGTTGGATCGGGTCGGATCAGGTCTGATCAGGTCCCGCCTCCGCCCGCGCGCGATCGGTCGCGGGCTGCGGCGGAGCAGGTCGGATCAGGTCTGCGCGCCTGCCGCTGACGCTTGCGCAGCCGGGCGTGGGGCGGGGCTGAAGCCCCGCCGCCCCTCCCGCCAGGACTTCTGTGGCGGCGGGCCTTCAGGCCCGCCTGCCCGATCGCAGTGTGACAGCGAACCCGCGACTCCTACGAGCCGACCCTCCGGAAAATCCGGATCCGTCCCGCCGCCAGATCCCCGGCGTCATAGACCTGCGCGCCGGTGATGCACTCCAGCCGGTGCACCTCCGCACATGGCACCGGCTCGTACTCCGGATCGAGGCCGACGATCGCATTCGCGGCGGCGGCGATGTCCTCGGCGCGGGCCGCGGGGAACCGGCGGCGCAGGACGACGAGAACCTTCTCGCGATCGATCATCGGCCTCGCTCCGGCTCCCGGGCTACTTGACGACCAGCACGCCCTTCATGCCGGCGACGAAGTGGCCCGGGAAGCTGCAGATGTACTCGTACTGGCCCGGCTTCGCCGGCGCCTTGAACGTGACCTCCACCGTCTCGCCCGGTCCGGCCAGGCCGGTCATCGCCAGCACGCGGTTCTTCTGCGCCGCCGGAATGTAGCCGGTCGACGCCGACGTGGCCGCGGCGTTGGCGAACGCGGCGGCATCGGTGCCGGCGGCGAGCAGCACGAAGTTGTGGGCCATCGCGATCTTCGGCAGCGTGCCGATCGACTTGAGACGGACCGTGAGCGTCTCGCCCGGTTTCGCCGTGATGGTCGTGACGCTGAACTTCATCTGGTCGTTGCCGGTGATCTCGACGACACGCCCCGTCTGGGCGAGTGCGATCGGAGCTGTCGACAGCGCGAACGCGAGCGACAGGAGAAGGACGAGAGGACGAGGCGACATGCGCGATGCGCTCCTGATGAATGGCTGGGAGCCGCGGGTGCACGCCGCACGCCGCGGGTGCTGCCACGTGACAGCACGCCGCGGTTCATCTGCATCCCGCATGCCGACGCGATCCCGCGCGTGCCGCCGTCCGGCACCCGCACATCTGCCGGATTCCCGGCAGATCGCCGGCGCCGCTTCCGGAACTCCGTGCGTTCGCTGCCGGCAATCCGGCAGCCGCGCGCGATCCGCCCGCCAATTGAGTGGCGCGTCGTTTGCTCGACTGTCTGGCAGTCATGCTTGCGTACGTCGCCCAGCAGGACACGTCGACGACCGCGCTGTTCTGCCGCCACTGCGGCGACCCGTGCGATCGCCCGGTACGCGATGGCGACGAGGTCTTCTGCTGCACCGGATGCCGCAGCGTCCACGCGCTGCTGATGCAGGAAGGGCTCGATCGCTACTACGCCTGCGAGCGGCCGCCGGGCGTCTCGCAGCGTGATGCGGCGCTGCGCGAGCCCGATCGCTTCGCCGCGCTCGACGACCCGGCCGCCGCCGCTCCCTTCCTCGAGTTCGACGACGGCCGGATCGCCCGCGCGCGGATCCCCGTGCCCGCGCTGCACTGCGCGTCGTGCGTCTGGCTGCTCGAGCGCCTCTGGAAGCTGCAGCCCGGTGTCGTCTCCTCCGAAGTCGACCTGCTCCGCGGCATCGTCCGCGTGACGTTCCGCCCGCGCGAGACGACGCTGCGCGCGATCGCGGAGCGGATGGCGGCGCTCGGCTACGAGCCGAACCTGGCCGTCGAGCGGCCGACCGGTGGCGTGCCCGCCGCGCGGCGCCGGCTGTACCGCCAGATCGGGGTCGCCGGGTTCGCCTTCGGCAACATCATGCTGTTCAGCATCCCGCGCTACGTGAACGGCGCGCCGCTCGAGGAGGGCTTCCAGCGCCTCTTCGACCTGCTGAACCTTGGCTTCGCGCTGCCGGTCCTGCTCTTCAGCGCGTCGGACTGGTTCCGCGGCGCGTGGCAGACGCTGCGCACGCGGCACGTCACGCTCGAGTTCCCCGTCGCGCTCGGCCTCACGGTCATCTTCGCCCGGAGCGTTGCGGACATCGCCCTCGGCACGGGCGAGGGCTTCATGGACTCGTTCTCCGGGCTCGTCTTCTTCCTGCTGATCGGCCGCCTGTTCCAGCAGAAGACGTTCGAGCGCATGGCGTTCGACCGGACCTACCGCTCGTTCTTCCCGCTGGCGGTGCGCGTGGAGCGCGACGGCACCTGCAACGTCGTCCCGATCGAGCGGATCGGGGCCGGTGACGTCATGCTCGTGCGGCCGCACGAGCTGGTGCCGGCCGACGCCGTGCTGCTGGACGGCCCGGGCGCTATCGACTACGCGTTCGTCACCGGCGAGTCGGTGCCGGTCGCCGTGTCGGCCGGCGACACCGTGCACGCCGGCGGCCGCGTGGCCGGGCACACGCTGCGCCTGCGGGCGCTCGGCCCCGCCTCGCACAGCCGTCTCGCAAGCCTCTGGGCCAATCCGATTCTGCAGGCGCCGAAGACGACCGCGCTCGCCAATCTCAACGACCGCTTCGGGCTCTGGTTCACCGTCTGCGCCGTGGCGATCGCCGTCGCCGGCGCGATCTGGTGGTGGCCCGACCTCGGCATGAGCGCGCGCGTCGCGACGGCGGTGCTGATCATCGCCTGCCCATGCGCGCTGACCATGGCGGCGCCGGTGACGCTCGGCACGGCGCTCGGGCAGCTCGGCGGACGGGGACTCTTCGCGCGCCATCCCGGCGTCGTCCTGGATCTGAGCCGCATCGACACGATTGCGTTCGACAAGACCGGAACGCTCACCACGCTGTCGGCGCCGGCGCTGGTCGAACACGGCGGGCTGCCCGCGGCCGACTGGCGGCTCGTGCGCGCTGCCGCTGCGCACTCCGTGCATCCGATCAGCCGCGCGCTCGCGCAGTCGGGCGACGCGAGCGGGGTCGTCTCGGACCTGGTCGAGACGCCCGGCCGGGGCCTGTCGGCCGTCGTCGACGGCAGCCGCGTCCGCATCGGGACCGCGGAGTTCACGGGCGTGGCGGCGGATGACCGGCCAGGGGTGACCCACGTGTCGGTCGACGGCCGCGCCGGCTGGGTGCGCGTGACCGTGCCGACCCGCGACGGGATCGACGAGACCGTGCGCGCGCTGTCGCGCGAGCACGACGTGCATCTGGTCTCGGGGGATCACGACGCCGAAGCCGCGCGCTGGCAGCCGCTCTTCGGACGCGGCATGGCGTTCCGGCGAACGCCGGCCGGCAAGGTCGAGTTCGTCCGCGGCCTGCAGGCGCGCGGCCGGCGCGTGCTGATGGTGGGAGACGGGCTCAACGACGCCGGCGCCCTTGCCGCCGCCGACGTCGGCATCGCTGCCTCGGACGCGACGGCGTGCGTGGTGCCGGCGTGCGATGCCGTGATTGCCGGCGATCGGCTGCGCGAGCTGCCGGCGTACCTGCGCTACGCCCGCCGGGCGCGCAGCGTCATCGTCCTGCTGTTCGTGCTGTCCATGGTCTACAACGCCGTCGCGCTGGGGATTGCGCTGACCGGCGCGCTGACGCCGCTGGCCGCGGCGGTCCTGATGCCGATCAGCTCGATCGGCACCATCGGCGGCGCGGCCGGCGCGATGCGCTGGTCGGCGCGGAGGCTGCTGCCGTCATGAGCGTGATCGTCCTGCTCATCGTCGCGGGCAGCCTCGTCGCAGGCGGGTTCCTTGCCGCGTTCCTGTGGGCCGTCGAATCGGGCCAGTTCGACGACACGCACACGCCGGCGCTGCGCGTGCTGCTCGATGACGCCGTCGAGCGCCATTCATCCATCGGCTCGGAAGGTGCCGTCCATGATCACACCCGTCGCTGAACCATCCCGGCCGCACGCCGGGGGAGCCGTCGAGACCTTCGCGTACGACAACCGCATCGTGCGCCAGTTCGCCGTCGCCACCGCCGTCTGGGGCGTCGTCGCCTTCATCGTCGGCCTCGTCGTCGCGCTGAAGCTGGTGTTCCCCGGGCTGCTCGCGGGCATCCCGGAGCTGTCCTACGGCCGCATCCGCCCGCTGCACACGAACGCGGCCATCTTCGCGTTCGCGGGCAACGCGATCTTCGTCGGCGTCTACTACTCGCTGCAGCGCTTGTGCAAGGCGCGGATGTACAGCGACCGGCTCAGCGCGCTGCACTTCTGGGGCTGGCAGCTCGTGATCGTCACCGCGGCGCTGACGCTGCCGCTCGGCTTCACGACGAGCAAGGAGTACGCGGAGCTCGAGTGGCCGATCGACCTGCTGATCACGGGCGTGTGGGTCGCGTTCGGCTGGAACATGATCGGCACGATCCTGCGCCGCCGCGAGCGCCACATGTACGTCGCCATCTGGTTCTACCTGGCGACGTTCATCACCGTGGCGATGCTGCACGTCGTCAATTCGCTCGAGCTGCCGGTCAGCCTGCTCAAGAGCTACTCGATGTATGCAGGCGTGCAGGACGCGCTCGTGCAGTGGTGGTACGGACACAACGCCGTCGCCTTCTTCCTGACGACGCCGTTCCTCGGGATGATGTACTACTTCATCCCGAAGGCGGCCAACCGTCCGGTCTTCTCGTACCGGCTCTCCATCGTCCACTTCTGGGCGCTCATCTTCATCTACATCTGGGCCGGCCCGCACCACCTGCTCTATACCGCGCTGCCCGACTGGGCGCAGTCGCTGGGCACCGTCTTCTCCGTGATGCTCATCGCGCCGTCGTGGGGCGGCATGGTCAACGGCCTGCTGACGCTGCGCGGCGCATGGGATCGGGTGCGCCAGGACCCGGTGCTGAAGTTCCTCGTGGTCGGCGTGACCGCCTACGGCATGGCGACCTTCGAAGGACCGATGCTGTCGCTCAAGACCGTGAACGGCCTGACGCACTACACGGACTACATCATCGGCCACGTGCACCTGGGCGCGCTCGCGTGGAACGGCGGCCTCGCCTTCGCGATGCTCTACTACATCGTCCCGCGCATCTACCGGACGTCGCTCTACTCCGTGCGCCTGGCGAACGTCCACTTCTGGCTCGCGACGACGGGGATTCTGTTCTACGTGATCCCGATGTACGTCGGCGGCATCACGCAGAGCCTGATGTGGCGCGAGTTCACCGGCGAGGGGCTGCTGCGCTACGGCAACTTCCTCGAGACGGTCGTGAGGCTGGCGCCGATGTACGCGCTGCGCGCGGTGGGCGGCACGCTGTTCACGGCCGGCGCGGTGCTGGCGCTCGTCAACCTGTATCGAACCGCGCAGCAGGGCAGCTTCGCGGCTGAAGAGGAGGCGCAGGCGCCGGCGCTCGTGCGCGAGCCGGCGACAGGCGCGTGGCACCGACGGCTCGAGTCGCGCCCGGTGCAGTTCGCGGTGTTCACGTTCGTCGCGGTGATCATCGGCGGCGTCGTCGAGTTCGTGCCGACCTTCCTGGTGCGCTCGAACGTGCCGACGATCGAGACCGTGCGGCCGTACACGCCGCTCGAGCTCGAAGGACGCGACCTCTACATCCGCGAAGGCTGTCTCGGCTGCCACTCGCAGATGGTCCGGCCGATGCGGGCGGAGACGGAGCGCTACGGCGACTACTCGAAGCCCGGCGAGTTCGTCTACGACCATCCGTTCCTGTGGGGCTCCAAGCGGACCGGCCCCGACCTGCACCGCGTCGGCGGCAAGTACCCCGACAGCTGGCACTTCGTGCACATGAAGGAGCCGACGGCGACGTCGCCGGGCTCGATCATGCCCGGCTACCCGTGGCTCTACGAGCGCAAGCTCGATACGAGCCACATCGAGGGCAAGATCATCACGCTCCGCCGCCTGGGCGTGCCGTACCCCGAAGGCTTCGAGCACGAGGCCCGCGCGGCGCTGGAGGAGCAAGCGGCGCGCATCGCCGGCGGCCTGACCAGCGCCGGTCTCCCCATCGACCCCGACCGCGAGATCGTCGCGCTCATCGCCTATCTCCAGCGGCTCGGCACCGACATCAAACCGAGGCCGTCGCACACGCAGGCCAGCGCGGCCGGCCCGAACGGAGGACTGTGATGTCCAAGGAAGTGCTCCGCGCCATTGCCGGCATCGACACGTTCCCGGTCATCTCGCTCGTGCTGTTCGTGACCGTGTTCGCGCTCGCCGTCCTGCGGGCGTTCTGCATGGATCGTCAGACGGTCGAGCGCATGGCCGCGCTCCCGCTGCACGAGGACGGCGGTCCGCAGGGTCCCTCTTTCATCGAAGGAGCCTCCCGTGGCGCATAGACCCGACGAGCTGCTCGATCACGAAGCCGACGGCATCCGCGAGTTCGACAACCAGCTGCCGCGCTGGTGGCTGTACGGCTTCTACTTCACCATCGCGTTCGCGGTTGCGTATCTCGTGAACTACCACGTGCTGCCGACGCCGCTCGTGGGGCGGGCGGGCATGATCGCGGAGTACGAAGCGGAGCTCGAGGCGGCTGCCGCGACCGCGGCCGCCCGGCCTGCGCCCACCACACCGGTGGTCCTCGAAGCGGCCACCGACGAGGCAACGCTGCGCAAGGGCGAGGCGATCTTCAACAGCCAGACCAGCCTCTGCTCCTCCTGCCATCGCCCCGATCTCGGCGGGCTCGTCGGGCCGAATCTCACGGACGAGTACTGGCTGCACGGCTGCTCGGTCGCCGACATCGTCTCCAGCATCCGCACCGGCTATCCGACGATGGGGATGCTGCCGTACGGGTCGAACACGCCGCTCGCCGACGACGAGCTGGTGGCGGTGGCGAGCTACATCCTCTCGAAGCGCGGCAGCGCGCCCCCGAACCCGAAGCCGCGCGACCCCGAGCGCGACACGATCTGCAACTGACCGGAGCGCATGGTGGAGACCGCCGACGTCGAGGAGCACGAGACCTTCCGGAACGAGCTGGCCAGCGTCGCGCGCGACGGCCGCCGCCGGTGGATCTACGCGCAGCAGCCCTCCGGGCGGTTCTACCGGGCGCGGACGATCGTCAGCTGGTTCCTGCTCGCGTTCCTCCTCGCGGCGCCGTTCGTGAAGTTCCGGGGACAGCCGCTGGTCCTGCTCAACGTGCTGGAACGCCGCTTCGTGTTCTTCGGCGTGGTGTTCTGGCCGCAGGACTTCTACCTGGTCGTGCTCATCGCGCTCTCCGTGCTGGTGATGCTGGCGCTCTCGACCGTCGCCATCGGCCGGGTGTGGTGCGGCTGGCTCTGCCCGCAGACGATCTTCATGGAGATGCTGTTCCGGAAGCTGGAGTACTGGCTGGACGGATCGGCGAGCCAGCAGCTCCGGCGCGATCGCGGGCCCTGGAACCGCGAGCGCATCGTCCACGTGGTGCGCAAGCACGTGATCTTCTTCGCGCTGTCGTTCGGCCTGGCCAACGTGTTCCTGGCCTGGGTGATCGGCGCGGAGGAGCTGTGGAGGATCGTCACCGACCCGCCGCAGGAGCACCTGGCGGGCCTGACGGCCATCACGATCTTCAGCCTCGTCTTCTACGGCGTGTTCGCACGTTTCCGCGAGCAGGCCTGCGTGCTCGCCTGTCCGTACGGCCGCGTGATGTCGTCGCTGATCGACCCGCAGACGATCACGGTGACCTACGACTGGAAGCGCGGTGAGCCGAGATCGCGGCGCCGCAGGGGGGAGGACGCCGCGGAGGCCGGTGACTGCGTCGACTGTTTCCGGTGCGTGACCGTCTGCCCCACGGGCATCGACATCCGCAACGGGATCCAGCTCGAATGCGTGAACTGCACGGCCTGCATCGACGCCTGCAACGACGTCATGCGCCGTATCGGCCGGCCCGAGGGGCTGATCCGGCTGACGTCGCACGAAGCCGTCCGCACGGGCCGTGCGCACCCGTTCAGCGGGCGCGTGAAGGCCTATGCCGTGGTCTGCCTGGTGCTGATCGCGACCGTTGCCACGCTGCTGGCGACCCGGCGCGAGGTGGACGTGCTGATCCTCCGGCAGGCCGGCACGCTCTACACGACGACCGCCGACGGGGACGTGGCGAACTTCTACACCGTCCAGGCGTTCAATCGCAGCGACCGCGCCAGGCGCTTCGACATCGAGGTCGTCGAGCCGCGCGGCGCGACGGTGATGCCGGTGGGCAGGCTCGGCGAGGTCGGGCCGCACGCGCTGTTCGAAGGCCGCCTGCTGGTGCGCGTTCCCGCGTCGGTCCTGACCGGTGTCAGCACGCCGGTGCGCTTCGCGGTCACCGTTGAGGGCTCGCCGGCCGGCGAGATCGAGTCGTCATTTCTGGGACCGGGCCCGGCCCGGTCCCGCTGATCGGAGCGGAGAAGATGCGACTGCACTGGGGCACGGCCATCGCGATGGTGTACGGGGTGTTCGCGATCGGCACGGTCGGCTTCGTCGTCTTTGCCGCGCAGTACCCCGTCGAGCTCGTGCGCGACGACTACTACGCCGGCGCGCTCCGCCACGACGAGCGCCGCGCGGCCATCGAGAACGCGGCGGCGCTACCTGCGCCGGTCGTGGCGGCCGGGGAGGACGGGCGATCGGTGATCGTCGTGCTGCCGGAGGCGCAGGTCGCTGACGCCGTCGGCACGGTGACGTTCTATCGTCCGTCCGACGTCGCTGCCGACCGCGTCGTTGCGCTCGCGCCGGACGCGAGCGGACGGCAGGTGCTGTCGCTCGACGGACTGGAGCACGGACGCTGGATCGTGCAGGTGGCCTGGACGAGCGGCGGGCGCTCGTACTACCAGGAGCTGCCGGTGATGGTGCGATGACGATTGCCGCCGCGTTGCTGCTCGGGCTGCTGACCGGCGCGCACTGCGTGTCGATGTGCGGCCCGCTCGTGCTCGCCGTCTCGGCGGGCGCGCGCACGCGCACGTGGCGATCTCAGCTCGCCCATGCGGCGACGTACCACGCCGGGCGCGTGACGACGTACGTGCTGCTGGGCCTTGTGGCGGGTCTCGTCGGGCAGATGATGGTGTTCGCCGGCCTCGGCCGCGTCCTGGCGCTGGCCGCCGGCGCGGTGCTCATCGCGGCCGGCCTCATTCCGGGGCTCGCGCGCCTGAGTCCGTCCTGGGCGTCGCGCTGGGTCGGCGTCGCGGCCCGCGCGGCCGGCGCCGCGCGATCGCTCAGGGACGGACACCCGATTGCCGCTCCGTTCGCGGCCGGCCTGGCCAACGGTCTGCTCCCGTGCGGGATGGTCTACGCGGCGCTCGCCGCGGCCGTGGCCGCCGGTTCGCTCGAACGCGCCGCCTGGACGATGGCCGCGTTCGGCGTGGGGACGACCCCGGCGCTGGCGGGTCTGACGCTCACGGCGGGGCAGATCCCCGCCGGCTGGCGTGGGCCGCTCACGCGGCTCGCGCCGGCAGGCCTCGTCGTTGCCGGCGTGCTGCTGGTCGTGCGCGGACTCGGACGCGCGCACGGGATGATGCACTAGCCAGCCCGGTCCCCCCCGATTTGTTCAGGCCGCCGACCCCGCCCCCTCGGCGTGGATCCCGCTCGCCTTCAGCCGCTCGATCCGATCGCCGAGCGTCGAGCGCTTGATGCCGAGCAGGCGCGCCGCGCGCGACTTGTTGCCCCGCGAGTCGGCCAGCGCCCGCGCGATCAGACGCGCCTCCTCGTGCCGGAGATGGTCGTCGAGCGAGAAGGGGCCGGACGTCCACGGCGACGGGTCCGGTAGCGGGGCAGGCGGTGGCGGCGCCTCCTCGACCCGTGCGGCCGGCTCCGGCGCGGTCTCCGCAACAGGCACGACCGGCGCATGGAAGAGGACGCTCGGCGCGACGCAGCCGATGCCGACGCGTCCGCACGACGCGCTCTCCGCAATCCGCTCGCACGCGTTCTCCAGCTCGCGGACGTTGCCCGGCCAGTCGTAGGCGAGGAACGCCTGGATCACCGCGTCCGAAATCGGCGGCGTGGGCCGTCCGCGGCGCGCGAAGAAGCGATCCAGGAAGTGCCGCGCCAGCAGCGGCAGGTCTTCCAGCCGCTCGCGCAACGGCGGCAGATCGACGCTGATCACGTTCAGGCGGTAGTACAGGTCCTCGCGGAACTCTCCGACCTCGGCCATCTGCTTCAGCGGCCGCTTGCTGCCGGCCAGCACCCGCACGTTCACCGGAATGCTGCGCGTGCCGCCGAGGCGCTCGATGCACCGGTTCTGCAGCACCCGCAGCAGCTTCACCTGCATCGCCAGCGGCACATCGTCGATGTCGTCGAGGAAGATCGTGCCGCCCTCGGCCCGTTCGAACCGTCCCGGGCGGCTGTGCGTCGCGCCGGTGAACGCCCCGCGCTCGTGGCCGAACAGCTCCGACTCGATCAGCGTGTCGGCGAACAGCGCGCAGCTCACGGCGACGAACGGGCCGTTGCGGCGCGGGCTGTGCGCGTGAATCGCCCGGGCGATCACTTCCTTGCCGGTCCCGCTCTCGCCGGTGATGAGCACGGTGCCCTCGCCGGGGCCGATGTGGGCGATGTAGTCGAAGACCGCCCGCATCCGGGGGCTGCGCCCGACGACGATGTCATGCAGCACCGGGGCGGGGAGCTCGCAGGCGGCGGTCATGCCACGCGCACCACGCGCAGCGTCGGGTACGCGCTGCGCAACGCATTCTCGAGCCCGTACTGGAGGGTGAGTCGCGAGCTGGGGCAGTCGGCGCAGGCGCCGGTGAGCCGCACGCAGACGGCGTCGCCATCGAGCGCGACGAGCTCGATGTCGCCGCCGTCAGCGACGATGAACGGCCGGACACGATTCAGGATGGACTCGACGGCAGCACGTGGGGGCATGTGGCTCCTTCTCCAGGGAGTGCAGGAGCAACACACGTGCCTGCCGGGCTGGCGCCGGAAAACTGCCGGAAATCCGGCGGAACTCGTGGGAGTGCGGGAATTTCGGCGTGCGGGTGGGGAGAATTCCCCGGTTCACGGACCGACGTTCCTGCCTCCGGAGTCGATGAGCACGATCCCGAGCACCAGCGCCAGCCCGATGAGGATCGCCACCAGCAGCAGCCATCCCAGCAGCATCGCGCGCGTTTGGTCAGCCATGGTGCAGCGTGGCGCGCGGCGTGCACGCCGTCAAGCACGTCCGGGCGGGCGGCCGGCTCGCCGCGGGGTGTCCTGGTCCGACCCATGGGGACCCCGCCGGGCTGGTCATACAATCATGCGCATGTCGAGAACCGTGGCTCTGGCCGGGATGCTCCTGGCGTTGATGGCAGGCACCGCGCTCAACGGACAGTCAACGGCTCCGGCGCAGGGGCGTGTGATCCCCGGCGCGGTCCAGCACGTCCTGCCGGAGCGCGAGCGCCCGGCCGTGATCAACCGTGTGCTGACGGACCGGCTCGAAACGGTGCTCCCGGCACTGATGCGCGAGACCCGCTTCGACATGTGGCTGGTGATCAACCGCGAGTACGTCGAGGATCCGGTGTACCTGACGCTCGTCCCGGCGCCGGTCTTCCATGCGCGGCGGCTCTCGATGCTGGTGTTCTTCGATCGGGGCGAGGGGCAGCCGCTCGAGCGGCTGACGGTCAGCCGCTATCCGATGCAGGGCTACCAGGCCGCCTGGAGCGGCGGCACGGCCGAGGACCAGTGGAAGCGGCTGGCCGCGATCGTCCGCGAGCGGAACCCGAAGCGCATCGGCATCAACGTCAGCGAGCGCTGGTCGTTCGGCGACGGGCTCTCCGCCGCTCTGCGGGATCAGCTGATGGCGGCGCTCGGGCCGGACCTCGCCGCGCGCACGGCAAGTGCCGACGAACTGTGCGTGCGCTGGCTCGAGACGCGGACGCCGCTCGAGATGGACCTGTACGCGCACATGACCGCGATCGCGCGCGGCATCATCGCCGAGGCGTTCTCCGAGCGCGTGATCACACCCGGCGTCACGACGACAGACGACGTCGCCTGGTACATCCGGCAGCGCATCACGGATCTCGGGCTCGACACGTGGTTCTCGCCCTACGTCAACCGCCAGTTCGCCGGTGGTACCTGCAATCCGGACACGCCGTTCTGCGGCGAGAGCGGCGTGATCCAGCGCGGCGACGTCCTCCACACCGACGTCGGCATCTCGTACCTCCGCCTGAACACCGACACGCAGGAGATGGGCTACGTGCTGCGCGCCGGC
>DASVDJ010000203.1:0-3723 GCA_036381155.1 Vicinamibacterales bacterium | reverse complement strand
GCTTGCCACGAACGGCGCAGTCGACGGCACGCTCGCGCTCTGGCAGCAGGTCGAAGCCCGAACGGCGAATGCGGCGGCGAACTGGCGCCTGCAGATGCACCTGATGCGCGCCTACTACGACGCCTACACCCGCCATCGCCTGATCGACGAGATTGCGCTGGAGCGGGACGCGAACGCCGCGCTGGCATCGGCCAGCACGATCGGCGCCTCGGAAGCCATCGACCGCGCGCTGGCGATCCTCTCGCGCGCGACCAGCGCGCCGGTCCGTCCCGACTGGCGCGTCCGCATCGAGGAGCTCGCGAACACGCTGTTCGCGACGATCCGCATGCAGACCAGCGTGGTGAAGCATTCGGCGAGCGGCTACGAGCGCGGGGCGGTGCTCGACTTCGTCGATCACCCGCTCAACAACCGCTGGTGGCTGGAAGACGAGCTCGCGAAGGTCCGCGCGATGCCCGACGAGCGAGCCCGGGTCGCGCGCCTGCTCACGCTCGCCACCTGGTCCAATCCCGGCCCCGGCAGCTTCTACGACGATGTGGGGAATGTCGCGGGGTCGTTGCGGGTGAGACGTGAGCCGGTGTTCGGCGTGCCCGGCGCGCCCGGCGGCCCCATGCCGCACTTCACCTGGGAAGGCGGCCCCACCCGCACGCGCCTGTCCTGGCTCACCAGCCTCCGCTGGCCCTCCGCCATCGTCTACGAAGCGCTCGACCCGGCGGCGACGTATATCGTCCGTCTTCACGTGGTCGCACGCGAGAAGGCCGGCGACGTCCGGCTGCGTCTCGACGGCCGGCCCGTTGCGCCGATTCGGACGCCGAGTGTGCCGGGTGAGCTGTACGAATTCGAGGTCCCCGCGGAGCTCGTCGCGGACAGGCGGCTGGAGCTGACGTTCGACCCGATCGACGAGAGCCATCTGAACTGGCGACAGCACTCGCGGCTGGCGGAGGCGTGGCTGATCAGATCCGATCGCTGAGCTGATCGCGCGCGCGTGACACGGCCGAACTGAAGTTCGGCCCTACGAAAGAATGGTGCCGGAAGAGGGGATCGAACCCACACGGCCTTGCGGCCAGCGGATTTTGAGTCCGCCGCGTCTGCCAGTTCCGCCATTCCGGCCCCTGGGCGGGTGCCCGGCGGGACGCTTCCCGTCGAGCCTGGGACCAGTATAGCGACAGCGCGCTGCCCGGTGCGACAATGCGGTCATGCGCGACATGCCGATTGCGTGCACGCTCGGCCCGGGTGAGCTGGCCGCCGGCCGCGACGGGCTGCTGCCGGGGCTCATCGCGAAGGCCCGCGCGGTCGAGCCGCTCGCCGACGGCCTCCGCCTGCAGTTCGAAGCGACGGGCGATACGCTGTCGGCGGCGACGCGCGTCATCGACGCAGAGCGGCAGTGCTGCCGCTTTCTCCGGTTCCAGCTGACGGTGGAGCAGGACGGCGGGCCGATCACGCTGGACGTGACCGGGCCGGCGGGCACGCGGGAGTTCTTGCTGGATCTCTGTCAGTAGGCGGTAGGCAGTTCTGGCGGAGCTGACGGCAGCGGCTGCGTGACGAACCAGAGAAGCCACGGAGACCACGGAGGCCACAGAGACCACAGAGACCACAGAGAGATTCCTTGCTTTCCTCTGTGTTCTCTGTGTTCTCTGTGTTCTCTGTGGCTTGCCCGCCCCGTTGCACCGATTGTGAACGTGGGCTCCGAACGGAGGGTCGCGTGCGCGTCCTGCTGCTCTCGATGCCCGACTCGTTCGAGCACATGACACCGGTCGCGATCCGGATGCCGAACGGCGCGCTGACGTCGCTCGCGGGCAACATCGACCCCCACCACGACGTCGCCTGCGCCGACCTTCTCCTGGTCCAGGGGCGCGTCCTCCCCGAAGTCGAGCGCCTGATCCGCGACCGCCAGCCCGACGTCGTCGGGCTGTCGATCATGACCTTCCAGCGCCGCACGGCGCTGCGGCTGGCCGGTCACATCCGGCGACTCCGCCCGTCCGCCGCCATCGTCGCCGGCGGCTACGACCCGAGCCTCGCGCCCGACGCCTACGAGCCGGCGCACACGGGCGTGGACTTCGTCGTCCGCGGGGAGGGGGAGATCACGTTTCGCGACCTGCTGCGCGCTCTGGAGCACGGCACTCCACCTCACGACAGGATCAGCCGGCTCGCGCAGATCCGCGGTCTCTCCTGGCGGCACGCCGGGAAGCTGCGCCACAACCCGGACCGGCCGGTTCTCGATCTGCGGCGCGGCGAGCTGCGCCTCCCGAAGCGCGGCGCCCGCGTCTGGCGCGACTACACGCTCCTCGGCCGGCCGATCGACGTCGTCGAGACGTCGCGGGGCTGCACGTTCGACTGCAGCTTCTGCTCGATCGTCGAGATGCGCGGCCGGAACTTCCATGCGTTCCCGATCGAGCGTGTGCTGGCCGACATCGCGGATGCCCGCGATCACGGCGCGCGGTCGATCTTCCTGGTCGACGACAACATCACGCTCGACGTGCGCCGGTTCGCGCAGCTCTGCGAGCGCATCATCGAGGCGGGGCTGCACACGCTCGACTACAGCGTGCAGGCGATGACGTCGGCCATCGCCCAGCACGGCGCGACGCTGGCGCCGCTGATGCGCCGCGCCGGCTTCCGCTACGTGTTCCTCGGCATCGAGAACGTGCTGGCCGACGACCTGCAGTTCCTGCGCGCCCGCGCGAAGAACCTCCGGCGCGGCGATCGCGGCGAGCCGGCCGGCAACGCGTCGCTCGAGGCGATCCGGCTGATTCACCGGCACGGGATGTTCGTGGTCGGCGGACTGATCGTCGGCAACCCCGACGACACGCGCGAGGCGATCGAGGCGAACCTCGCCTTCGCGCGCCGGCACGTCGACTGGCCCTACATCCAGCACCCGACCCCGTACCCGCGCACGCCGATGACGCGCGAGTTCCGCGAGCAGGGGCTGATCGTCAGCGAGCGCCTCGAGGAGTACGACGGGACGACGGCCGTCGTGCAGACGAAGCACGTGCCGGCAGAGGACGTGGAGTTCCTGCGGTGGCGCGCCGAACGCTGGATGAAGGTCCGGCACGTGCCCGCCGCGCTGCGGCACGATCCGTGGTTCGTGCTGACGCACGGCGGCCGCATGCTCGCACACACGTTTCGCGGCTGCACCTGGCGCACGTTCGCCGGGCTCGAGAGCCCGCGCGCGGCGTTCGCCCGCTACCGGGCGATCCGCCGCGCCGAACGCGAGCACGTGCCTGAGCCGAGGCCCGCCGATGAGTTTGCGGCGGCTTCGGCGTGATGGGATGATCGGTCACTGAGGAGAATTCAATGGCCGACGCGCCGCGAACCGCCACGCAGGATCCGCACAGCTTCGACGAAGTCCTGGAGGCCTCGGAGGATTCGTTCCCGGCCAGCGACGCCCCGTCGTGGACGCCGACCAGCTCGTCCATCGCCAACCATCTGCCCGAGCAGCCGCGCCGGCGGTCCCGGCGGTGGGCCATGCCGGCCGCACTCGGCGCCGCCGCCGGCGCGGTCGTCTACTACTTCTCGAGATCGCGGCGCCGGACGCTCGGCTGAGACACGACCGCGAGCACGTTGCCCGCGATGATGAGCGCGGCGCCTCCGATCATCCAGGGGGTGACGCGCTCGCGCAGCAGCACGACGCCCAGCACCAGGGTGACCGGCACCGCCATGTAGAAGAGCACGCTCGTCACCAGCGTGGACAGCCGCGTCGTCAGGCGTGTCCACAGCGTGTGCTGGACG
>DASVDJ010000202.1:0-5774 GCA_036381155.1 Vicinamibacterales bacterium | reverse complement strand
CACCTGTTCCAGCTCGTGACGCTCACGGCGATGGAGCCGCCGACCTCGTTCAGCGCCAACGCCGTGCGCAACGAGCAGGTCAAGGTGCTCAACGCCGTCTCGTCCTTCTCGCCCGAGGACGTGCTGCGCCGCACCGTGCGCGGTCAGTACGGCGCCGGCGTCGACTCGCAGGGGAGGCGGGTGCCGGCCTATCGCGACGAACCGGACGTGCCGTCCGATTCGGCGACCGAGACCTTCGCCGCGATGGCGCTCTACGTCGACAACTGGCGGTGGGCGGACGTCCCGTTCTTTCTCAGGACCGGCAAGCGTCTGGCCCGCCGCGAGACGCACATCACCATCCAGTTCCGGCAGCCGCCGCTGCGGCTCTTCCGGCATACGTCCGTCGAGCACCTGCAGCCGAACCGGCTCGTGATCGACATCCAGCCGGACGAAGGCATCTCGCTGTCATTCGGCGCAAAGATTCCGGGCCCGCAGGTGCGGCTGGGCACCGTGAACATGCGCTTCGCCTACAAGGACTACTTCGGCCAGCGGCCGAGCACCGGCTACGAGCGCCTGCTCTACGACTGCATGACGGGGGACGCGACGCTGTTCCAGCGCGCCGACATGGTGGAGGCCGGCTGGGAGGTCGTCGATCCGGTGCTCGAGGTCTGGCGCGCCGTGCCGCCCCGCAGCTTCCCCGACTATCCGGCGGGCTCGTGGGGACCGCCGAAAGCCGACGAGCTGATCGGACCGGACCGGACGTGGTATCACACGCCCAACGCGGTGCCGTCCGGCGAGGGGCCGGGGCCCGAGGCGGCGCGCGCCGGCGCGTGATACCGCGCGATGGTCGCCTCCGAGGGAGGACGGGTCAGCAGCGAGACGACGGCCATCAACGCCACCGACACCAGCACCATCGGCATCACCGGCGCGAAGCCCAGCACCGCCGTTCCTCCCGGTGTCCGCGTGAGCAGGTCGAGCCCCGCGACCGACCAGATCACCTTCACGCTCCCGGCGGGCGGAGCCGGCACCGCAGCCTGGAACCAGGCAATCGCCGCGACGGCTCCCGCAGACCACAGCGTCACGGCCAGCGCGCCCCATTTCGTGCTGCGCCGCCAGAACAGCGCGGCGAACACGAGCGGCGAGAGCGCCGCGTAACCTGAGAATCCGTACTGCGTCGCGAGCGAGAAGATGTCGGCCGGCACGCGCAGCGCGACGACGTACGCCACCGCCGTGACCAGCACGACGAAGGCCCGGCCCAGCCGGACCTGCGATGCCTCGCCGAACCGCATCCTGCCGTCGTAATGCGTGAACACGTCCTCGGTGAACATCGTCGACAGCGCGAGGATCTGCGAGTCGCTCGACATCACCGCGGCCATGATGCCGGCGCCGAGCAGGCCGGCGAGCCAGATTGGCGCGTAGTGGTGCAGGAGCTGGATGACGACGTCCTCGCCGTCGGCCTGCCGACGCAGCGCGTGGCGCTCATCCGCGGTCAGATCCGGCGCCGGCGCCGCCAGCGCCGCGCGCGCCTCGAGCTTCTGCTGGATTGCCGGCACGTCCGTCGCATGGTTCGCGGCCACGCCGAGAAGCGTGCTCGGCAGCCAGATGATCGTCAGGCACAGCGGGTACGCGATGGCGGTGTTCCTGAAGTGCGTCATCCGCTTCGCCGTCAGGCAGAAGATGATCATGTGCGGGAAGGCGATGGCCGACAGCGGGATGAACATGTAGCTGAAGAAGTAGCGCGGGGGGACGCGCTCCCTCGTCAGCAACGCCGCTTCCATCGGGTTCTCCAGCATGCCGGCGAACACGTCGCCGAACCCGCCCATGCCCTGGCCGATCACGAAGAACGCCGTCGTGCCGACCAGCAGGAACATCGTCGTCTGGACGGCATTGACGAGCGCGGTGCCCTTCATGCCGCCGAAGAACACGTACCCCATCACGACGAGCGCGACCACCGCGCAGCCGACCCAGTACGGGATCGTGCCGTTGCTGATCGCGCGGAGCGCCGTGCCACCGCCCATGACGCCGATGACGATGTAGGGGACGAGCAGCGCGGCCTGGACCGCGAAGATGACCGTGCCGATGTGTCCGCACTCCCAGCGGTCGCGGAACATCTGCACCGGTGTCAGGAAGCCGTGGCGCCGCCCGAGCGCCCACATGCGCGTCCCGGCCAGCAGCAGGCAGACCGGCGTCACCAGCGCCGTCGACGATGCCATCAGCCCGAACGTCACGATGCCGTTGCCGAAGGCATGGCCGGCCGAGCCCAGCACCGCGAAGGCGGTCATGTGGGTGCCGAAGAGCGACGTGAGGAACACGTACGGACCGACCGCGCGTCCGGCGAGAAAGTACTGCTCCGCGTCCTCGCGCCCGCCTCGGTGCCGGAAGGCGAAGATGCCGATGTAGAGGACCGCGGCGAGATAGACGAAGACGATGAGAATCGGGAGCACGGGGTCTGCGGAGTCGGGGGATCGTGACGCCGGATGCCGGCGCTCAGTCCTCCAGATGCGAGGGCCAGACCATGCGGGCGAGCCACCACATCAGGCCGGCGCACCCGAGCGCGTAGAGCACGTGGTACCACAGTCCCGGCGGCAGCACGCCGAAGAGCAGCGGCCGCGGCACGGTCCAGAACCAGTAGTCCTGATGGAGGAAGAAGGCGGCCGTCACCGCGACGGCAGCCATCACCGGGCGCTTCAGTGACTCCTGCATCTGCGGGATTATGCCATTGCGGGCGGGGCGGAATCACATTGGGGCGTCAGCTCACCACAGAGGCCTCAGAGGGCACAATGGGCACAGAGAATGCGGAGGGTGCGGAGAAGCCGGGGAAGCGGGGCGGCAGAGACACAGAGCGCTGCAGGAAGGGCGGAGGGCGCGGGGTAAGTTCAGGAGCGGATCACGCGTTTGATCCCATCCCGCAGCTTCGTCACCTTGAAGTTGATGATCAGGCCGAGAGACGTGCCGGTCGCTCGCAGGTATGTCAGGACCTGCGCGACGTGAAGACGTTCGAGCCGCTCGATGCTCTTCACCTCCACGACGACCAGGTTTTCGACCAGCAGATCGCACCGAGATGTTCCGACGATCTGACCGCGATAGCTGACCGGACACGGGACCTGTCGCAGGAACTGCACCCTTCTGGCGGACAAGGCGACGCAAAGAGCGCGCTCATAGGCCTTCTCAAAGAGGCCGGGGCCAAGCTCCCTGTGCACGTCGAGGGCGCAGCCGATGATCTGCCCTGTCAGCAGGTTCCGTCGCGCAGAGACGTTGTCAACGCGCATCGAGTCCGCCGGATTCAGCCGTTGCATGGCGCGGTTCTATGGCAAACTGCGGGCCAGGCAGCAGGCTACGGGCCAGGGCAATCTGGTCTCGAGACCGCATCCGCTCAGGCTCTCGATGTGCCGTGAGTGCACCGTCCAGGCCCGCTGAGGCCTCGATGCCTCCATGGTCTCTTGGCCTCCGTGGCCTCTGTGGCCTCCGTGGCCTCTGTGGCGAGATGCCGGTCGTAACGGCCGTATTCAAACGGGGACTGGAATGAACTGGGTGATGTTTGCTGTCGGGGCCGCCCTGTCGTGGGGACTGTACGGCCCCATGCTGCACAAGGGGCAGGTGGCGCTCGGCAGCCCGATGCGGGCGCTGCTGTGCGTGGGTGTCGCGTATCTGCTCGTCGCGATCCTCATTCCGGGTGGGACGCTCGTCTCGCAGGGAGAACTGCACGGGTTCAACGGGCAGGGAACGTTCTTCGCGACGCTGGCGGGCGTGCTCGGCGCGTTCGGCGCGATCTTCGTGATCTGGGCGTTCCGCGCCGGCGGCGTGCCCAACTACGTGATGCCGATCGTGTTCGGGTTCGCCCCGCTCGTGAACGTCCTCTACACGATGTATCAGCATCCCCCGAAGGTCGCGCCGAACCCGCTCCTGTACGTCGGGTTCGTCATGGCGGCCGCCGGCGCGGGCATGGTGCTCTACTTCAAACCGCAGGGCTGACCCCGGCCCGGAACCGGCGTGTCATCGCTGACCACGATCCTCTGGGGTCGGTCCCTTCGCGCGGCCCTGGTACGGGCGGCGCTCGTCGGCGCGCTCCTCGTCGTCGTCTCGAGGACCGTGCTGATCCCGGTGCGCGCGCATGGCATCAGCATGCTCCCGACCTGGCACGAAGGGGAGCTGCTCGTCGTCAACGCCCTGGCGTACCGCTTCGACGACCCGCGCCGCGGTGACGTCGTCGCGGTCCGCCTCGCCGGCGGCCGCGCGTACCTGATCAAGCGCATCATCGGCCTGCCCGGCGAGCGGATCGCCATCGCTGGCGGCGTCGTGCACGTGAACGGCGTGGCGCTCGACGAGCCGTACGTCGTCCTCAGGACGCCCTGGGAGGTCGGCGAGACCCTGCTGGAGCCGGACGAGTACTACGTGATCGGCGACAACCGGTCGATGCCGCCGAGCTCGCACGACTTCGGCCGTGTCCGCATCGCCCGCATTATGGGGAAGGTGCTGTTCTGATGCGCGTGTTCGTTCGCTTCGCGGTTGCCGCGATCGCGGCGGCGCTGGTCTGGTGGTGGTGGAGCGGCGGCGAGGAAGCCCGCATCCGGGCGCGTCTGCACGAAGCCGCGGAGGCCGTCGGCGCGCTCGCGCGCGAGTCGGGCCTGGGCCGCGTGGCGGGCGCGGCGGGCTTCGCGCGGCTGCTCGACCGGGACATCCGGGTCACCGCGCCGGACGGCCGATCGATCGAAGGGGGTGACGCGGTGATCGGATTCCTCACCCGTGCGGCCGGCGTCGAGCCGTTCACGGTGCAGCTGGCGGATCTCGAGGTCCGGCTCGAGGCGGACGAGCGCCGCGCGGCGGCGACCGCGACGGCGCTCGTCGAAGGCAGCGGGCGGCTGGCGGAAGAGACCGCGGGCCAGGAGCTCCGGTTCGAGCTCACGCGCGTCGACGACGAGTGGCTGATTGCCGCCGTCGACGCGGTCGCCGCGATCGAGCGCCCCTAGAGCTACGACGACTTCCTGCGCTGGCCGATGGCGTACAGGTGCTTGTCGCCGCGCAGGAACAGCTGGCCGTCGCTGATCGCGATCGAGCTCAGCACGTACTCGTCGATGGCGTTCTCGGCGAGGACTTCGAACGTCGGCCCCGCCTTGACGACGGTCGTCACACCTTCCTCGCTCGTGATGTAGATCTTCCCGTCACCGAGAATCGGCGAGGCGCTGTACGTGCCCGGTTTGATCCGCTCGGGTCCGTACACGATCTTGCCGGTCTTCGCATCCAGGCAGTGCACCACGCCGCGGTCGTCGAAGATGTACAGATGCGTCCCGTCGGTCACCGGCGTCGGCACGTCGGGCCCGCGGTCGAACGACCACAGCGTGTGCGTCGCGGTGACGTCCCCCGTGCCTCCGCCCTCGATGGCCAGCAGCGGCTTGACGCGGCTCGGCGCGAACACCGTCGTGCCGCTCACGACCGGCGACGCGACGATCCGGTGCCACTCGTGGTTCGTCGGGTTCAGGCCCTTGGCGCGCCAGATCTCCTTCCCGGTGGCCGGATCGTGCGCCGTCACGATGTCGCCGCCCGAGACGACGACGGCCACCCGGTCGCCGGTGCGCAGGAGCGTCGGGGTCGTGTAGGCGTCGGGCGACTCCTGAATCGCGTCGGTGGGGCGCTCGACCCGCCAGACCGTCTTGCCCGTCTTCGCGTCGATGCGCAGCACGTAGCTCGGGTCGTCCGTCTTCATCCCGTGCAGCACCTGGATGAAGAGCCCTCCGTCGTACAGCAGCGGCGAGCTGGCGAACCCCCAGTTCAGCCCGAACTGGCCATAGTCCTTCTGG
>DASVDJ010000201.1:0-7605 GCA_036381155.1 Vicinamibacterales bacterium | reverse complement strand
TGAACGTCTCGTGGGGAGTCGGCGCCGTGCTCTGGCCGCTCGTCGTCGCCGTGCTGGCGCGCCCGGCCGACCCGTCACCGGCGACCGGCGCGCTGGCGGCCGCCTGCCTGGTTTCGAGCGCCGCGTGGCTGTTTGCGGGATATGCGGGCCGTGCACAACCGGCCGGCGCGCCCAATCGGGCGCCCACGCCGCAGCCGGTCCCGTTGAAGGTCGCGATTGCCTACGGCGTGCTGCTGCTCCTCTACGTCGGCACGGAGACCAGCATCGGCGGGTGGGTCGCCGAGCTCGCCCGGCGGGCCGGAGCCGCGCGCGACAGCTGGACGCTCGCGCCGGCCGCCTTCTGGACGCTGCAGACCGGCGGCCGGCTGCTGGTCCCGCTCGTGCTGCGCGCCGCGCCGGAACGCGGCCTCCTCGTCGGGTCGCTGGTGGCTGCCGGCGCGGTGACGGTTGCGCTCGTCACGGTCCTGGACCGGTCGACGGCGATCATCGCGGCGGCGGCGCTTGCGGGGCTGGCGGTGGCTCCGATTTTTCCGCTGCTGTGGGCCGGCATCACCCGTGACGTCGCCCCGTCGCGTTCGTCGGCGCTCGGCCCGCTGTTTGCCGCCGGAGGCGCCGGCGGAGCGCTCCTGCCCTGGCTGGTGGGCATCGCGTCGGACGCAACGGCCTCGCTCTCGTTGGCGATGCTCGTGCCCTGCTCGGCGATCGTCGTGATGCTGGCGCTCGTGCCGGTCGCCTGGCGCGGCGAGGCCCGCACGCAGCCGGCCTCGCCGTAGCGACGCGCGCGACCGCGCGCGTCAGAGCCCGAAGAACGCCAGCGGCGCGTTGTCTTCCAGCAGCTTCCGGTGGGGCTCGACGAGCGCCCGGTTCTTCTCCGGCACCTCGCCTTCCCTCACCCCGTCGAAGCTCGTGCGGCCGGTGTCCGGTGAGACCTGCCCGTGCCGCAGATCGCGAATCAGGGCGCTGATGTCCATGTCGACGAACGGGATCGCCAGCGCGGCGTACACCTGGCGGCGCACCCAGGCGTACTCCGCCAGCGAGAACCCGGCGTCGTTCAGCGCCTCGACCTGTGTCCGCTTCGCATCGACGAAGACGCGCGCCAGATCGCGGAACGCGGCGATCACCTGCGGCGCGTCGAGCACGGTTCCTTCGTCCCGATCCATGCGTTCGGACAGGGCGGCATACTGCCGGTTGAGCTCCTCGACCCGCGCACCCAGCCGTTCGCGCACCTGCCGCTGGACCTGGACGTAGCGCGACACCTGCTCCGCCGTCAGCTCGCCGCTCCCGGGCGGCTCGTGGGCCGCCGTGTTCCGGACACCGCGCTCGATCTCAGGAATCTCGCGGAGGGTCGCGAAATCCCCGAGGGTCTCCGAGGCCTTGTTGAACAGGTAATAGCCGCCGACCCCGACAACGACGAGGAAGACGAGCAGCGCGATCCCGCAGCCGATGGCCAGCTTTTTCATGGCCGCACAGCTTAGCAGGTCGGGCGCGCGCCGACACTGAGTGCCGACGGCTCAAGCTCAGCTGTATATCGTCCGACAAGACAGTCGGTTCGCCTGCCGGACCCGTCTGCCCCCATGCGAGTGCTCATCGTCGAACGCGACCCCGCAACCCGCGAGCTGCTCGCAGCCTGCGCGCGGGATCGCCGCCACGACGTGCGGGACTTCGCCGATCCCGGCGCGGTCTGGCCGGCCCTGTCCAGCGGGTCCCCCGTCGCGTTCGACCTGGCCGTCATCGGCATCGGATCCCCCGGGCAGGACGGCGTCGGCTTCTGCCGGCAGTTCCGGCGCCACCCCGCCGGGCGGCATGCCATCGTCCTGGTGGCGGCGGAGGAAGGGTCGGAGTCGGTCGAGGCCGCGCTCGAGGCCGGAGCGCACGACTACGTCCTGAAACCGCTCGACCGGCGCCACTTCAGCATCAGGCTGGCGATCGCCGAAGGGCGTTCGCTGGCCTACGCCACGAGCCGGTATTCGCGCGAGGCGCTCCGCGAGAGCGAGCACCGGTTCGAAGCGTTCATGAACAACTCGCCCACGCTCGCGTTCATCCGCGACGCGGAAGGGCGCTATCTCTACGTCAACCGCCGGTATCTTGAGGCATTCGGGATCAGTGAAGCCGATCGCATTGGGCGCACGGCTCGCGAGGTGCTGCCCCCGGACACCGCCGATGCGGTGCTGAGGCTCGACGCCGACGTGCTGCGAACCGGGCAGGCACGAGAATGCGTGCTGCGGACGACCTCGGGGGCCGGCGGCCCCCGCGACTGGCTCACGTACGCGTTCCCGCTGGCCGACGCCGGCGGGCGGCCGACGCTCGTCGGCGGAATCGCCATCGACATCACCGATCGCCTCAAGGCGGAGACCGCTCTCCGTGCAAGCGAAGAGCGGTTGCGCGTGGTGTTCGAGGCGATGCAGGAGGGACTCTGGGAGCGGGACTTCGTGTCCGGCGTCGTGACGTGGTCCGATCGCGTGTTCGAGCTCCTGCGCGTCGATCGCGCGGCCGGGCCGCTGGACTTCGAGGGCTATCTGGCGCGGGTGCATCCCGACGATCGCGCGGCGGTGCAGACCGCACTCGAGGGACATCTGAGCTGCGGGCGGCCCTACGACATCCAGTACCGGATGCGGCGCGGCGACGGCACGTGGGCGCACGTGGAATCCACGGGGCAGGCCATCCGGGATGAACACGGCAGACCCATCCGCATGGTCGGCTCGATCGCCGACGTCACCGCCCGCGTGGAGGCCACCGAGGGCCTGCGGCGACAGAAGGCGCGCGCCGAGGCGCTGCTGCAGATCAGCAGCCACGTCAGCGGCCAGCAGGACCTGCAGGCGGTGCTCGACGCGATCTGCGAGCAGACGCGCGGCGCGCTGGGCGTCGCGACGGCAGTGGTGTTCGTACACGACACGTCGACACGGGCGCTGCGGCTCGCGTCGACGGCCGGGGGCCCGCCGGATCTCCGCGAGCGGATCGTGGCGACCCCCGTCGAGGAGCACCTGAAGATCGGTCCCCTGGAGACGTCGGTCATCGCGTTACCGGACCTCGCCTCCGCAGCAGGCGACCACAGGACCCTCCGGGAGGCCGCGGCGGCCGGCTTCCGCTCGCTCGCGGTCGCCCGCATGATGCACGACGGCGAGCTGATGGGCATCGTCGCCATCGGGGAGTACGAGCACCGCGAGTTCTCAGACGACGACCTCGCGCTCCTGCAGGGGGTCGCCGACCAGGGCGCGGTCGCCATCCGCAGCGCCCGCCTGCTCGAGCAGCAGCGCCGGGCCGAGGAACAGATGCGCAACGCACAGAAGCTGGAGAGCCTCGGCGTGCTCGCCGGCGGCATCGCACACGACTTCAACAACCTGCTCGTCGGCGTCCTGGGCAACGCCGGGCTCGCCCTGCTGGAGCTGCCCGAGGACTCACCGGCGCGGCAGGCGATCCGCGACATCGAGATCAGCGCGCAGCGCGCCGCGGAGCTGACCCGGCAGATGCTGGCGTACTCGGGCCGCGGCACGTTCCGCGTGGAGCCCGTGGACCTCTCCGCGCTGGTCGAGGAGATGTCGCAGCTGCTGCGCCGCGTCATCACGAAGCAGGCGCATCTCTCGCTCCGGCTCGATCGCAACCTGCCGGCCGTCGTCGCCGACGCCACGCAGCTGCGGCAGGTCGTGATGAACCTCATCACCAACGCGTCCGACGCGCTCGAGGAGCGGCCGGGCACGATCCGTCTGGAAACCGGCGTCGTGCACGCCGACCGCCGGATGCTCGCGTCGATGTACCTGAACGAGGAGCTGCCCGAGGGACGCTACGTCTGGTTGGAGGTCAGCGATACCGGCATCGGCATGGACGCCGACACCGCCGCCCGCCTCTTCGATCCGTTCTTCACGACCAAGTTCACCGGCCGCGGGCTCGGGCTCGCCGCCGTCCTCGGCATCGTCCGGGGTCACCGCGGCGCCATCTCCCTCCAGAGCACGCCGGGGCTCGGGACGACGTTCCGCGTGCTGCTGCCGGCGGCCGAAGGCGTTGCGGTGAAGCCCGGCACGCCGCCGGCCGCGACGCTGGCGCGCGGGGCCGGACGTGTGCTCCTGGTGGACGATGAGGAAGCGGTGCGCGGAATCGCGCGCCGCGTGCTCGAGCGCGGGGGGTTCGACGTGGTCGAAGCGGAGAACGGAGAGGAGGCGCTCGCGCGGTTCCGCGAGCAGCCGGACGCCGTGACGGCGGTCGTGCTCGACCTGACCATGCCGGGCCTCGGCGGCGAAGCGACGTTCCACGCCCTGCGGTGCGCGCGCCCGGATCTGCCGATCGTGCTGTCGAGCGGCTACGCCCAGGATGGGGACGCGTTCGACAACGTCGCGTTCCTCGCGAAGCCGTATCGGCCGGCGGAGCTCGTCGATGCGGTCAAGGCGGCGATCGAGCGGGTGAGGACGAGCGCGTAGCGGACGCGACAGACCCGGAAACCACAGAGGCCGCAGAGGCCCAGAGAACACAGAGTCGGGTCAGGCAACTGAGTGCAGGCCGTTGTCACCTGCAGTGCCTGCCGAGTTTCTCCCGAGGTACTTCGCTCCGTACATCCGGTCGATGGCTCGCATCTGCGCCGTGCGGTGACGACTCTTCGGTACTCGAGAGCCTCTTCTCCGCGCCCTCAATGTTCTCTGTGCCGTCTGTGCCCTCTGTGCCCTCCGTGCTATCCCTGGCTGCCGCCTTCAGGGCGTGGGGCTACGCAGCACATCCTCGAAGAACTGCAGCGCCCGCGGATCACCGGACTGTCCCAGCCAGAACATCGCCTGCTTGCGCACGTGCGGATCGCGATGCGTGCGCGCGACGGCAATCAGCCGCGGGACTCCCTCGTCTGCCGGCAACCGGCTGAGCGCGAACACGGCCTGCGTGCGGATCTTGCTGTCGGGGTCGTCGACCGCGCGCTCGATCTCGCCGATCGCGCGGTCGCCCGCCTTCTGTCCGAGCCAGAACAGGGCCTGGCGCCGGACACCTGCATTGCGATCGGTGCGGGCGAGATCGATGAGCGTGTCGATGCCTCGCTCGCCGGTGAGCGTGAGCACGAAGGTCAGGTGCTCGCGGAACTCCGCGTCTCCGTCGTTCCTGGCGAGCTGCTCGACGGTCGCCGCTCCGGCCTCGCCGCGGACGGCGCCGAGCCAGAACGCCGCCTTGCGCCGCAGCGCGCGCGGCTGACCCGCCTGCACGAATCCGCGGAGCGACACGTCGGCCTCGGGGTCGTCGTGGAGCGCCACGGCCGCGAGCAGGCCATCGCGGGACATCCGCCGGCCCTCACGCTCGTCTTCCTCGTCATCCGTCTGACGCACGAGGCCGGCGAGCAGGCGCACGCTCTGGGCCGGCACCACGCCGTCGAGCCAGTAGACGGTCCGTGGGCCGGCGTCGAGCACACAGCTGTCGCTGGTGAACGCGACGTGCGCGAGCGTGCGGTTCCGGGTCCTGGCGATGAGCGTCATCCGCTCGGCGGGTCCCCGTTCCCAGCCTTCGGGGTCTATCGTGCCGTCCTCGCGGAGGACGCAGACGCCCGTCCTCCCGCGAAGGGAGTCCGACCCGCTGCGATCCACGCGATGCCGTGCGGCGCGGACCGACCAGGCGATCCACTCGCCTCCGGCGGCCTGTGCCGCCGCGATGGCCGCCTCGAGTCCCTGGCGCGCGTCGAGTCGCTCGAGGCGCCCGGCCCGAACCGGTACGGCCGCGGTCTGCGGATCCCGCGACGCGGAGGCCGTCGCGCCTTCGTTCCACCGGGTGCGCTGGGCCGGCGGTCCGGGCGGCAGCGCGCTGATGAGAGGAATGAGCAGCGCGCAGGCCGCCGCTCCGGCCAGTGGTCGTGCGGTCATTTGAGCAGCTCCAGCATGTAGTCCCTGGCTTCCTTCGCGTCCATGAGCGACAGCTTCTGGACGGCTTCGCGCTTCAGCTTCGGATCCTGTTCCTTCCGTGCGATGTCGACGAGCGCGGCCGCATTGCCCTGGACGAAGAGCGCCTGCAGCACGGAACGCTTGACGTCCACGTCCTGCTCGCCGGCGTAGATGGCCGTCAGGGTGTCGGCGGAACCGCGGCCCGTGAGCCCGAGCTTGACGATCGCGTCGCGCCGCAGCCGCGGATCGGACTCCGTCCGCGCGAGCTGGGCGAGCCGCTCGGAGTCGCCGCCGACGAACATCGCGTTGATCGCGGCTTCGCGGACCTCCGGCGACCGCTCGTTGTCGTAGAGCTCGCGAATCTCGGCGCGTCCACCCGAGACCCCGAGCAGCTGGATCGCCTCGCGGCGCAGCGCGGGCGAGGATTCGGTGCGGGCCACCTGCAGCAGCCGCTGCCGATCGCCGGCGAGCATGAACGCCTGCAGCACGGCCTTGCGCGTGCGCTCGCTGGCGCTGCTCCCGTAGAGGTCCACCAGCGCCTGCCGGCTCTCCTGACCGCCGAACAGGCCGAGATAGCGCACCGCCCGAACCTGGAGATCCTCGTCCTGCGCGCTGCGTGCGAACCGCACGAGCGCTTCGCGCGCCTTCGGCGAGCCGCTCTGCGCCAGCACGAAGAGCGCTCGATCCCGGACCTTCCCGGAGCCCTCGGCGAGCATCGCCTCCACGCGCGGCAGCGCGCGGTCCGGGTCCGCCTGCATCAGGCCGTTGAGCGCCATCAGCTTCAGGTCATCGTCCGGCGCGTTCTCGGCGGGCGGCGTCTGGCCGCTGGCCTGGCGGATCTCGATCTCGAGCGCGCGCGCCTCGCGGAGCCAGCGGCTCGACGGATACCGCTGCCGCAGCGACGCGAGCGTGTCGAGCGCGGCGGCACGCCGGCCTCCCTTGTTGAGCGCGTACGCCTGCCAGTAGAGCGCGCCGTCGGCGCGATCGCCCTGGAGCTTCGCCGCCGCCGCGAACGACTCGGCCGCCAGATCGAACTCGCCCCGATCCAGCGCCTCGGTGCCGCGCTGATAGAGCGCCGCCGCGTCGTTCGCGCGGTCCCGTGCTTCCGCCCGCTGCGTCGGCGCCCACGCGGCCGGGACGTCGACGCCCCAGGCGGCCGGCGGCAGCAGCAGCGTCGCGGCCATCACGATCGTGGTCATGATTCCTTCTCCCCACGGATGAACGTCCGCTGCCGTTCGCGCAGCTCGGCGCCGGTCACGCGGACCTTGAACAGAAGACTCCGCTCCTCGATGCGATCCCGGAGCGACTGGAACTCGGCGGCGGTCAGGCGTGGTGGGCTGTTCGCGATCTCGATCAGCACCGGCTCGAGGTCGTCGAGCACCTGCGCCAGCGCCGGCCGCCCCTGCGCCGCCTGCCGATAGAGCCGGTTCGCCTCGAGGAGATCGCGGGCCCACGCCTGCTCGGCGCTGATGTCCACGCGGCCGTCGACGTCGCTGTTCACGAGCTCCACCAGCGTCCGCTCCGTGCGATCCAGGTGCTCCCCCAGGGCCGCCAGGACGACCCGGTCGCGAATCGCGGCCGGGTCGAGCCGCTCCGCCCGCACCGGCGTCGCATCGGCCGGCGCCTCGTTCACGCGTGACGCGCGACCCGCGAGGAACGCGCCGACCGCGAGGACGATGGCCGCGGCCACGGCCATCCACGGCTGCCACCGCCACGCGCTCCGCCCGCCGCCGGACTCACCCGGTCGCGCGGGCAGCTTCGGCTCGAG
>DASVDJ010000200.1:0-7830 GCA_036381155.1 Vicinamibacterales bacterium | reverse complement strand
CGCGTGCGGACGATCGTCGAGCGGCAGCACGTCAACGTCATCGATGCCGCGGCCGCTGGCGCGGGCGACGGCCTGACGCTGGCGCTGAACATCGCGGCGATGCTCATCGCGTTCCTGGCGTTCATCGCGCTGTTCGACTACCTGCTCGGCCTGCTCTCGCCGGGGCTGACGCTGTCGCGCGTCTTCGCGGTGCTGTTCGCGCCGGTCGCGGTGCTCATGGGCGTGCCGGGCCCCGACGTCGGCCCGGTCGCCGACCTGCTGGGCACCAAGCTCGTGACGAACGAGTTCGTCTCGTTCGTCAGGCTGACGTCCGAATACCGGACCTCGCTGTCGGACCGGTCCTTCGTGCTCGCCACGTACGCGCTGAACGGCTTCGCGAACTTCGGGTCCGTCGGCATCCTGCTCGGCGGGCTCGGCGCGATGGCGCCGACGCGGCGCGGCGACCTGGCGCGGCTCAGCACCCGGGCGCTGCTCGGCGGGTTTCTCGCGACGTTGATCAACGCCTCGATCGCATCCATCCTGCTGTGACGATGAGCGGCTCCTTCGATCAGGTCGAACAGGCGGCGGCCTTCCTCCGGGCGGAGGCGCCGCCGGCCGACGTCGCCGTCGTCCTCGGTTCCGGCCTCGGCGCGCTGGCGGGCCGCGTGGAGGCGGCCGTGCGTCTGCCGTACAGCCGGATCCCGCACTGGCCGGCCTCCGCCGTGGTCGGCCACGCGGGCACGTTCGTCGCGGGCACGCTGGCGGGGCGCACGGTCGCGGTGCTGTCCGGGCGCTCCCACTTCTACGAAGGACACCCGATGCGGACCGTGACGTTCGGCGTCCGCGTGCTGGGGCGTCTCGGCATCCGCACGATCATCCTGACGAACGCCGCCGGCGGCATCAACACCACGTTCGAGCCGGGCACGCTGATGGTGATCGACGATCACATCAACCTGATGGGGAGCAACCCGCTCATCGGACCGAACGACGAGCGGTTCGGCCCGCGGTTCCCGGACATGACGGAGGTCTATTCGCGCCGGCTCCGTGCGATTGCCGACGAGGCCGGCGCCGCGGAGGGGATTCCGGTCCGGCACGGCGTGTACGTCGCGGTGCACGGCCCGAGCTACGAGACGCCGGCCGAGATCCGCTTCCTGCGGACCATCGGCGCGGACGCCGTCGGCATGTCGACGGTCCCCGAGGCGATCGTCGCGCGGCACATGGGGATGGAGGTGCTGGGGATCTCGTGCATCACCAATCCCGCCGCCGGCGTGCTGCCGGAGCCGCTCGATCACGACGAGGTGATGGCGGTGGCGCATCGCGTCAGCGGCCAGTTCCTGGCGCTCGTGGAGGGGATTCTTGGCCGGCTCTGATCCGCTGGTGCGGGCCGCGCGCGCGGCCCGGCGCCGTGCCATCGCGCCGTTCTCCGGCTTCCGCGTCGGCGCGGCGCTGGAGACCGCCGGCGGCGAGATCGTCGCGGGCTGCAACATCGAGAACGCCAGCTACGGCCTGACCCTGTGCGCCGAGCGAGTGGCGATGTTCAGCGCGCTGGCGGCCGGGCACCGCCGGTTCCGCCGCATCGCCGTCGTCGCGGACACGGAGGCGCCGACGCCGCCGTGCGGCGCGTGCCGTCAGATCCTGTGGGAGTTCGGCGGCGACCTCGAAGTCGTCCTCGCCAACCTCCGTCGCGTGACCGCGACGTACCGTCTCGCCGACCTGCTGCCGCTCCCATTCGATTCGCGGCTGCTGTAGGGCACCAGGAGGGCCGGCCCTGAGGCCGGCCATTCAGGAAGGCCCACCCTCCTGGTGTCCGTTCCCGAAGGGTTAGAATCGACCGATATGCTTCCGACGATCGAATGGCGCGGCGACGCCGTCGTGATGGTCGACCAGCGCAAGCTGCCGGCCGAGGAGATCTACGTCGAGTGCCGGACGGCGGCCGAGGTCGCCAAGGCGATCCGGACGATGGTCATTCGCGGCGCGCCGGCCATCGGGGTCGCTGCCGGGATGGGGCTCGCGCTCGGCGTGAATGCCAGCAAGGCGACCGGCACGCAGAAGCTGGCGGCCGAGTTCTACAAGCTCTGCGAGCTCATGGCCGCGACGCGGCCGACGGCCGTCAATCTCTTCTGGGCCATCGACCGGATGAAGCGCGCCTTCGCGGCCGGCGTGGCGGCCGGTGAGTCGGTGGAGCAGCTGATGGCACGGCTCACGTCCGAAGCGCAGGCCATCCACGACGAGGACGTCGCCAGCTGCCGCGCGATCGGCGCGTACGGCGCCCAGGTCGTGCCCGACGGCGCGCGTGTGCTCACGCACTGCAACGCGGGAGCGCTGGCCACCGCCGGCTACGGCACGGCGCTCGGCGTCATCCGGGGCGCCGTCGACGCCGGCAAGCGCGTCGCCGTCTTCGCCGACGAGACCCGTCCGTTTCTCCAGGGCGCGCGGCTCACCGCGTGGGAGCTGGTGCGCGACGGCATCGAGACGACGGTGATCACCGAGAGCATGGCGGCGCCCCTCATGCGCGACGGCCGCGTCGATCTCGTCGTCGTCGGCGCGGACCGCATCGCGGCGAACGGGGACACCGCGAACAAGATCGGCACGTACACCGTCGCGCTCGTCGCGCGCGAGCACAACGTCCCGTTCTACGTCGCCGCGCCGATCTCGACCGTCGACCTCGGGACGCCGGATGGCCGCGGTATTCCCATCGAGGAGCGCGACCCCCGCGAGGTCACGCACCTGAAGTCCGTGCGGCTGGCGCCCGAGGGGGCGCGGGTCTACAACCCGGCCTTCGACGTGACGCCGCACCGGCTCATTGCCGGCATCATCACCGAGCGCGGCATTGCGCGCCCGCCGTACACGGAATCGCTGCGGGCGCTCGTGGAATCGGGCGTCGCGGTCTGAGGAGGGCCGGCCGTCAGGTCGGCCCGACCGACCCGATCCGACCTGATCGCGCGGCCGGCGAGCAGGGATCGGCGGGCGGCCGCGCGGACCTGATCAGACCTGATCAGACCCGATCAGACCTGATCCGACCCGATCCGACCCGATCGGACCTGATTTGTGATGTCTCTCATCCTCGGCATCGAGACCTCCTGCGACGAGACGGCTGCTGCGGTCGTCGAGGAAACGGGCGACGCCGCCCGGCCCTGGGTCGTGCGCTCGAATGTCGTCGCCTCGCAGGCGGACATCCATCGCGAGTGGGGCGGAGTCGTCCCCGAGCTGGCATCGCGCCAGCACGTCCGCGACATCAGCGGCGTGGTGGAGCGGGCGCTCGAGGATGCCGGCATCGGGCTGAATCACCTCGACGCGGTCGCGGTGACGCAGGGGCCCGGGCTCGTCGGGTCGCTGCTCGTCGGCCTGTCGTTCGCGAAGTCGCTCGCGGCGGCGCGCGGCCTGCCGCTCGTGCCGGTGCACCATCTAGCCGGACACATCGAGTCGCTCTTCCTGCACAACGGGCCGCTGCCGCTGCCGTCGGCGGTGCTCGTCGTGTCAGGTGGCCACACGAGTCTCTATCTCGTGCCGGAGCCTGGCGTGTACCGACTCCTCGGCCGTACGCGAGACGATGCGGCGGGGGAGGCGTACGACAAGGTCGCCAAGCTGCTGGAGCTGGGGTATCCGGGCGGCCCTGTCATCGATCGCCTGGCGCGCGAGGGGAACGAGCACGCGGTGGCGCTGCCGCAGACCCGGATCACGCACGCCGACCGCAACGCGCCGGATCGGCCCGGCCGGCTCGATTTCAGCTACAGCGGATTGAAGACGGCCGTGCTGCGGTACGTGGAGCGGCGGCGGGCCGAACACGGGTGGCCGCTGCCCGCGCAGGAGGTGCGCGACCTGGCCGCCAGCTTCCAGCGCGTCGTGGTCGAGTCGCTGCTCGACCGGCTCTTCACCGCCGCACGCGCGCACGGGGCCGCCAGCGCCGGGATCGCCGGCGGCGTCTCCGCCAACAGCCGGCTCCGCGCGGAAGCGCTCCAGCGGGGGGAGCGGGAAGGTCTGCCGGTCTTCATCCCGAGCCTGGCGCTGTCCACCGACAACGCCGCGATGATCGCGGCGGCCGGACTGCGCCGCCTTGCGGCCGGCGTCCGCGCCGGCGACGATCTGAACGCCGACGCGAGCCTCGCGCTCGACCCGGCGTAAGAGCCACCGTTCCTGCCGCTCCGCAACGGGAGCTGGAGCTTCCGTGCGCGGGAGCGGCGTGCGGGTCCATCGATGAAGGTTCACACCGACTATCTCTGGTTCAATACCCGCAAGCGCCGCGAGATCGTCCGCATCACCGACGAGGTCGCGGCCATCGTCGAGCGCAGCGGCGTGCGCGACGGTATGGTGCTGGTCTCGGCGATGCACATCACCGCGGGCGTGTACGTCAACGACTGGGAGAGCGGGCTCATCGCCGACATCCAGGACTGGCTGGAGACGCTCGCGCCCGCGCGGCCCGACTATCGGCACCACCAGACCGGCGAGGACAACGCCGACGCGCACCTCAAACGGACCATCGTCGGGCATCAGGTGATGCTGCCGATCACGAACGGCAAGCTGGACCTGGGGCCGTGGGAGCAGGTCTTCTACGCGGAGTTCGACGGCCAGCGGCGCAAGCGCGTGGTCGTCAAGGTGATGGGCATCGCATGACCGCCGGGTCGGGGGATTCGCGGCAGTACCCGGTGCGTCCCGTGGCCAGCGCCGCCGGCGTCGTCATCGACGGCGATCGCGTGCTGCTCGTGCAACGGAAGTTCGAGCCGCTCGCCGGCCACTGGACCCTGCCCGGCGGCGCGATCGAGCTCGGCGAGCCGGTGGCCGACGCGGTCGCGCGCGAGGTACGCGAAGAGACCGGTCTCGAGGTCGAGGTCGGTCCGGTCGTGGAGGTGCTCGACCGGATCTACCGCGACGCCGACGGGCGCGTGCAGTTCCACTACGTGCTGATCGACTGCCTGTGCCGCCCGCGCGGCGGCACGGTGCGCGCCGGATCGGATGCCGCAGCCGTCGAATGGGTTGCCGCCGGCAACCTGGGCGCGTACGAGGTCCCCGGGCACGCCATCCCGGTCATCCGGCGCGCGTTCGCGATGAACGAATCCGCGTGGCGGCGGTGAGCGCCCTCGCGCCTCAGGCCACCTCTCGTCCGGCCTTCCCGGATCGCCAGGCGTAGTACACCGGCACCCCCAGCAGAACGATCACCAGACCCGGCCATGTGGTCGCCGGCCGGTACACGAAGAGCACGGCGAGGATCGTCGATGCGCCGGCAACGTAGAGCAGCGGCACCCAGGGATAGCCCACGGCGCGGTACGGACGCTCGGCGTCGGGGCGCGTGCGCCGGAGCCGGAAGATGCCCAGGATCGTCAGGACGTAGAAGAGCACCGCCGCGGAGACGACGTAGTCGAGCAGGTTGCTGTACAGATTCCCGTATCCGCGCGCGGGGTCGTACGTCCGCGGCAGGACGAGCAGCGCGGACCAGACCCCCTGCAGTACGAGACCTGCCGCGGGCACGCGGGCCGCGTTCAGCGTGCCGACCTTCCTGAAGAACAGGCGATCGCGCGCCATCGCGTAGTACGCGCGCGCGCCGGCCAGGATCAGCCCGTTGTTGCAGCCGAACGTCGAGACGAGGATCGCGAGCGCCATCAGCGTCGCGCCGAATCCGGGCACGATCCGTTCGAGGGCCGCCGTGCCGACGCGATCGGACGGCGCGTGCTGGATGGCGTCGATCGGCAGTGTGACCAGGTACGACAGGTTGGCCGACAGGTAGAGCAAGGTAACGATGCCGGTGCCGAGGCCGAGCGCCAGGGGCAGCGTGCGCCGCGGATCACGCACTTCGCCGGCGGTGAAGGTCACGTTGTTCCACGCGTCCGACGAGAAGAGCGACCCGGTCTGCGCGACGCAGAGCGCGACGAACAGGCCGAAGGCCGTCGCGGCGGTCAGGCCGGGCGCGACCGGCACCGGGTTCTGCGGCGTCCACGGGGCCGCGAAGTTCGCGGCGCCGGCGCCCGTCTGCCAGCCGAGCAGGAGGCCGGCGGCAATCAGCGCCAGCAGCGCGCCGGTCTTGGCGATCGTGAAGACGTTCTGGACGGCCTTGCCGTATTCGAGCCCGCGCGTGTTCGTCCAGGTGAGCAGCGCGATCATCAGCACCGCGACGAGTTGCGCCGTCGACAGCGAGATGGCGTACCCGCTCGACAGGTGCACCGGCGCGAGGAGGTACTGGTCCTCGCCGATGGCGGGCCACAGGACGCCCAGGAACCGCGCGAACGCGACGGCGACCGCCGCGATCGTGCCGGTCTGGATGACGAGGAACAGCGTCCAGCCGTACAGGAAACCGCAGAGCGGCGAGAACGCCTCGCGGAGGTAGACGTACTGGCCGCCGGCGCGCGGCATCATCGCCGCCAGCTCGCCGTAGGACAACGCGGCGGCGATCGTGAGCAGGCCGGTGATGGCCCAGGTGGCCAGCAGCCACATCGGGCTGCCGACCAGCCGCGCGATGTCGGCCGAGACGATGAAGATGCCCGATCCGATCATCGACCCGACGACGACCATCGTCGCGTCGAAGGGGCCCAGCCCGCGCCGGAACTCGGTGTCGAGAGCGGTGGCCTCGGCACGCGCCGGGGCCGCCTCGGTGGCCATGCAGCGTCCCTTTCGTTATAGGATCCCGGCACTATACACGGACTGCAGGCTCGTGAGCAGGGGCCGGGGCGCCGGCGCCTGCGGGCCGCGGCGTCCGGTTCCGGGGGCAGCGGCCGCACACCGTCCGGAGGTTGATTGATCGCATTCGATCTGGTCCAGACCGTCGCCGTCGCCGGCATCGTCCTGTTCGCGGGCTATGCCATCCGCCGCCGCATCGGCGTGCTCGATCGGTACAACATCCCGGCACCCGTCGTCGGCGGCCTCGTCGTCGCGGCGGCGATCACGGTCGCCCGGCGCTACGACGTCACGCTCGCGACGTTCGACACCACGCTCCAGACTCCGCTGCAGAACGCGTTCTTCGCCTCGGTCGGCTTCGGCGCCAGCCTCGCGCTGCTGCGCGTGGGCGGGCCGCTCGGCGTGCTGTTCTTCCTGGCCTCGACCGTCGCGGCCGTCGGTCAGAACCTGGTGGGCATGGCGGTGGCATGGGCGATGGGCCAGCCGCCGCTGCTCGGTGTGCTGGCCGGCTCGGTGACGCTCACCGGCGGGCCGGCAACCGGCCTCGCGTTCGCGCCGCTGTTCGAGGAAGCGGGCGTGCCGTCCGCGGCCACGCTGGCCGTCGCGGCTGCGATGGCCGGCATCGTGGCCGGAGGGCTGATTGGCGGGCCGATCAGCACGTGGCTGATTCGCCGGCACGGGCTGGCCGTGCCGGGGGCCCGCGGCCCGCGCCCCGGCCGGCCGCCGACCGACATCGTGGAGGCCCACGTCCCGGACAACCCGGGGGCGCCTCCGGCGGGGGAGGACCGCGAGGCGTACCTGCTGCTCAAGACGCTCGTCGTGCTGCTGACCGCCGTCTGGATTGGCGGGGTGCTGAGCGACTGGGCCGCGCCGCACCTGCGCGCGGTGGGACTGGCGCTGCCGTCCTACATCGGCGCGATGCTGGTCGCCGCGTTCATCCGCAATCTGGACGACGTGACCGGGCTGATCGGGCTGTCGCAGGCGTCGCTCGACGATCTCGGCAACGTCGCGCTGTCCCTGTTTCTCGTTCTCGCATTGATGACGCTGAAGCTGTGGGAGATCGTCAACCTCGCGCTGCCGCTCGCGATCCTCGTCGCCGTGCAGGTGGTCTTCGTCGCGGTGCTCTCGATGTGGCCGATCTACCGCCTGATGGGACGCGACTACGAAGGGGCCGTGACGGCGGGCGGCTTCACCGGTTTCATGCTCGGGACCACGGCCAACGCGATGGCGAACATGGAGGCGGTGGTC
>DASVDJ010000199.1:0-22018 GCA_036381155.1 Vicinamibacterales bacterium | reverse complement strand
TCCGCACGCGATCGCGCAGCGCGCGAGCCTTACCGACGTAGAGCGTGTCGCCAGCCGCGTTGAAGTACAGATAGACCCCGGGCTGCTCGGGCAGGCGGCTGATCTGGGCCTTGAGATCCTCGATGGCCATGGGCTACTATGCGGCGTTTGGGCGGAATCCCCGAACCCTCGATTATACCGTCACCCCGGACCCTCGCGACCTTCCGGACCGACGCGGAGACGAACGGCTGAGATGACGTTCACCGGCGCCATCGGCGCAGTGTGCATGTTCCCGCTGCGCGCGATCATCAACACGAGTGTCGCGCTCGGCATCCACCCCAACGTCCTGACGCTCCTCGGCGTTCTCGTCAACGTCGCCGCCGGCGCCGCCCTCGCGGCCGATCGCTTCGTCGTCGCCGGCGTGATCATGATCATCGCCAACATCTTCGACTTCATCGACGGCAAGGTCGCCCACATCACCGGCAAGCAGTCACGCTTCGGCGCGTTCTGGGACTCCACGCTCGACCGGTTCTCGGACCTGGCGCTGTTTACCGGCCTGATCTGGCTCTACTCCACGCTGGGGCGCCACGACTACGTGCTGATCACGACGCTGACGCTCATCTTCGCGACGATGACCAGCTACGCGCGGGCGCGGGCGGAGTCGCTGGTCGAGAAGTGCAAGGTGGGCTTCATGGAGCGGCCGGAGCGGATCGTGCTCTTCATGATCGGCGCCTTCACCGATCGGATGGCCGGCGTGCTCTGGGTGATCCTGGTGCTGTCGGTGGTGACCGTCGCGAACCGGATCTACTACACCTATCTCGCGCTGAACGGGCTGCCGCTGCCGAAGCACGGCGGGCTGAAGGGCGTGCTCACCCGCGCGTTCTTCTGGACCGACGAGCGCGCGACGCTCGCCTACGACCTGTGGGTGATTGCGATCCTGGCGTTCGTGTGGCTGACGCCGCCGGCGTGGATCGGCGATCCGACGGCGCATGATGCCGGGCTGATTGCCTGGCTGCTCGGCGGGTAGGCTGGCGCGCACGACCGCGAGGCGCTGCCCATCGCGCGCGCGCCGACCCGATCCGTCGGGCCCGCAGACGATCGCGCGGGCGCGGCGGGACCCGTTCAGACCCGGTCCGACCCGATCACGCCCGCTTCCGCTTCGCCTCCGCCTTCGCCACCACCTTCTTCGCCGGCAGGTCCGCCTTCGCCGGCTTCTTCTTCGACGCGGAGACGGCGTCGAGGCTCCGGCGCAGCGCCGCCATCAGGTCCACGACGTTCGTCGGCGGCTCCTCGACCGGCTGGCCGACGTACTCCTCGCCGGCGACGCGCGCGTCGATGATCCGGCGCAGCTCCTCCTTGTACTCGTCGCGGTAGTCGGCCAGGTTCAGCTCGCCGTCGAACATCTCGACCACCTGCCTGGCGAGCTTGACCTCCTGCGGCTTCACCGTCCGCGGCACGGCGCTGAGCTCCTCGATCTGGTCGATCGTCCGCATCTCCGCCGCGTGGTGCAGCGTGTACATGACGAGCCCGTGCTGCTGCACCTTGATGGCGACCAGGTACTCCCGGCCGTACAGCGCCACCTTGCCGATACCCACCTTGCCGCGCATCCCCTCGCGCATGACCGCGTAGGCGTCGGCGGCCACCTGCCCGTCAGGGGCCAGGTAGTAGGCACGGTCCACGTACATCGGGTCGATGGCCGATTCGTCCGTGAACTGCTCCAGCGCGATCACCCGCGTCGACGGCACCGAGACCTTCGCGAAGTCCTCGTCGCGCATGACGACCCAGCGCCCCTTCGCGAACTCGTAGCCCTTGACGATCTCGCTCTGCGGGACCTCGCGGTCGCAGCGCGGGCACCAGCGCTTCTGCTGGATGCGCGTCTGACACTCCGCATGCAGCTGGTTGAACGAGAGCGCGGCCGCCGACTCGGTCGCCGGGAACACCCGGATCGGGATGTTGACGAGGCTGACCTTCAGAAAGCCCTTCCACGTGGATCTGACTGCCATGCTGGCGTCCTTCCGGCGTCCGCCGGGATGCGGAACTGTGCGCGGGTGCGCTGATTCGTGAATATCGGCCGCTGCCTCGCCCGCTGTAGACCCGGCCCGCCCGCGCGCCGGTTCGCCGCCGCGGGCGGGACCTGATCCGACCTGTTCGACCTGATCAGACCCGATCAGCGGTCAAACATCATCGCGCTCGTCGTGGCCTCCCAGGTCGAGCGTGTCCCCCGAGAACATGATGTCGTGGGCGCCGATCTTGTCCCGGAGCAGGCGCCGGACGGCCGCATAGTAGTCGCCGGGGACGAACAGCGTGCGCGCCAGCTCCTTGAACCGCGAGATCAGCAGCAGCCGCGGCGGCTCGCCGTCGCGCCACGCGATGCCCGCAATCTGGTGGTACGGAATGAACCCGTTCTCGGCCCAGACGCCGTCCTCGTAGAACCCCCGGCCAATCCGGCGGCTCAGCGGCACGGCGTACCCGAAATACAGGAACATCATCCCCTCGCCGAACAGATGCCCGAACGTGTGCGGCAGGAAAGCGACCTTGACGATCAGCAGCAGCCCGAGGGCCACCGCGAGGAACAGGATCAGCCCGTAATAGGGCGGGGGCGGTCCGGGCCACGTCAGCAGCGCCCGCCGGCGCAGGCGAAGATAGCGGACGAACTGCGCGACCACCCGGATGTTCGCCACCAGGAAGCCCACCCCGAGCCCGATGAGCACGTAGGGGAGCAGCCACGCCATACGGCAACTGTACTGCAAACCGGGCGCGGCGAGGCTCGGCCGGGGTGGACGGAGGCCGGAAGGGTGAAAGCGGGCAGCGGGAAACGGGAAACCGGGAACGGCAAGGGCGCGGGCGCTCTCGTGAATCCCTGAGCTCGCGCCCGCGCAGGCGGGCCACAGCTCGGGGCGGCCCGCCTGGAGCATCCCTGGACTGCCCGTTCCCGAGCGGCGCGCCTCAGGCGTGAGAACCGGCGCGCCGCCGCGCGCTCGCGAGCGCCCGTATCAGCCGAGCGCGCGCGCCCTTCACGTTTCCCGTACCGCTTCCCGTTGCCTAGGCTCTGGCCAGGTACTCCCCGGTCTCCGTGTTCACCCGGATCCGGTCGCCGACGTTCACGAAGGGGGGCACCTGGACGACGAGGCCGGTCTCGAGCGTTGCGGGCTTGAGCTGCGCGCTGGCGGTCGCCCCCTTGATGGCGGGCGGGGTGTCCTGCACGACCAGATCGACGGTCTGCGGCAGCTCGATGCCGACCGGCTCGCTGCCGAAGAACTCCACGTTGATGAGCATGTCGCCGACGAGATAGTTCACCGAGTCACCGAGCGCCTCCGCGGTGATGTGGATCTGCTCGTACGTCGACGTGTCCATGAAGTAGTAGTTGTCGCCGTCGTTGTAGAGATACTGCATCTCCCGTTCGTCCAGCGTCGCACGCTCGACGAAATCCTCCGACCGCAGCTTCTGGTCGGACAGGGTGCCGGTCCGGAGGTTCCGGAACTTCGCCCGGACGAATCCCCGCAGGTTGCCGGGAGTGACATGCTGGACTTCCAGGACCCGGAGCAGATCGTTGCCGATCGTCACCAGCATCCCCTTGCGCAACTTCGTCGCCTGCAGCGTGCTCATAGTCTGGTCTGTCAGGAGAGGTAGAACCCTCGGATCGTACCACAGCTGTCCGGGCCCGCTCAAACCGCCGCCGTCGCGCGGCGCGCGGCTTCCCGCGGCGCTCGAGGCCCGGCGGCCGCGGCGTCCCGCCTGCCTTCTGGCCGGCGGCGGCCCGTGCTAGGATTTTTTCGTGGCCTTCACACGCTGGGACCCGCTCCGGGACCTGCTGGCGCTGCACGAACGGATGGAGCGCCTGACCGGTCAGGACGTCACCGGCTGGACGCCCCCGGTCGACATCGTCGAGACGGCGGAAGCGTTCATCCTGACCGTGGAGCTCCCGGGCCTGCGGCGCGAGGACCTCGACATCCGATTCCACGACGGGCAGCTCACGCTGCAGGGAACCCGCCCGGCGGCCGACATGCCGTGCGAGCGCTACCACCGCGTGGAGCGCGGCCACGGCGCCTTCTTCCGGCGCTTCGCGCTTCCGACGACCGTCCACGCCGACGGCATTGTCGCGGACCTCAAGGACGGCGTGCTCACCGTCACGGTCCCGAAGGCCGCGGGTGCGGGACCGCGGCGCATCGACGTGAACTGACGTGATTCGACGCCTGCTCCTGGCTGCGCTGCTCCTCTTCACGGGGTTCGCGGCCGGCCTGGTCCTGACCGGGCGCCTCCGGTCGGCCGACACGGCGGCAGCCGACCCGGCCGGCGCGACGGTGGCGGAGACCGCCCCGGCAGCGACCACACCGGGTTCGACCCGGCCCCTTCGCGCCGCCGCCCCCCCGGCGCCCGATTTCAGCGTCATCGCGGAACGCACGGTCAACGCGGTCACGAACATCGCGTCGGTCCAGCCGCCGCGCCGGCCGTTCTCCCCGTTTGCGGGAGACCCGTTCTTCGAGCAGTTCTTCGGCGATCTCGACGCGTTCGGCGGACGCGGGAGCCCGCGCTACAGCCTCGGCTCCGGCGTGGTGGTCTCCCCCGACGGCTACATCCTGACGAACGTGCACGTGCTCGGCGAGCTCGGACGCGGCACCGAAGTCCGCGTCACCCTCGCCGACAAGCGCGAGATGCGCGCGCAGGTCGTCGGCGTCGATCCGACCACCGACATCGCCGTGCTCAAGATCGACGCGCACGACCTGCCGGTGATCCCCTGGGGCGATTCGAGCACGCTGAAGATCGCCGAATGGGTGCTGGCGATCGGCAATCCGTTCCAGCTCAATCAGACGGTCACGCTCGGCATCGTCTCGGCGCTCGGGCGCAGCAACCTGGGCATCGCCGGCTACGAGGACTTCATCCAGACCGATGCCGCCATCAATCCGGGCAACTCGGGCGGCGCGCTGATCAACAGCCGCGGCGAGCTGGTGGGCATCAACACCGCCATCTACAGCCAGACGCGCGGCTACCAGGGCATCGGCTTCGCGGTCCCGAGCAACCTGGCGCGCCGGGTGATGGACGATCTGATTCGCTACGGCGAGGTCCGCCGGGGCACGATCGGGCTCGTCCAGCTCGTGCCGGTGGACGACCGGCTCGCACGGCAGCTGGAGCTCACCGAGGCGCGCGGGCTGCTCGTCTACCAGATGGACCGCCGCAGCGCGGCCTACCAGGCGGGCCTGCGGCCCGGCGACGTGATCCGGCGCGTCAACGACACCGACATCGACGATGTCGGACAACTGCAGCGGATCGTCGCCGACGCGCCGATCGGCAGCCGCGTGACGATGGTGGTCGACCGCGGCGGGCGGCAGGTCGAGCTCCGCGTGCCGATCGTGCAGGCCTCGAGGACCCGCCAGACCGCATACTGACCCGACACGGGCTGCCGATGTACGAACTGCCGACCAGTACGACCCTGGCCGACGGGGTGGCCGAGCCGCCCGAGATCGTCATCGCGCTCGGGCTCGCCTTCCTGCTGGCCTACGTCGCGGCCCGGCTCACGGGCCGCGTCGTCCGCTCCACCCTCACCGCGATCTACTCCGGCCACGACGTCACGCGGCTCGTCGACCGCCCCGCGCGCGTCGCCCGTCTGGTGATGTTCGTGCTGGTGCTGCTGGTGACCGCGCTTCCCGCCCTGGACGCCATCGGCTTCCACATCGAGGGAGGCCTGAACCAGAGCTCGTTGCTGAGCTGGGCGCTCACGGCCGGCCTGCGGATCACCCTGGTCATCACGATTGCCTGGCTGCTCGTGCGGGTGGTCGCCGGATCGACGCGCCGGCTGGAGCTGGAGCTGGCGCGCGGGGCTGAAGGGGCGTCGCTGGATCGCGCGCGGCGGGCCCAGACGCTCGGCGCGCTCCTGCGCAGCGTCTCCGTGGTGCTGGTCGCCGGCGTCACGCTGCTGGTCGTCCTGCGCGAGCTGAACGTCGACATCATGCCGATGCTGACCGGCGCCGGGATTGCCGGCGTCGCGCTCGGCTTCGGCGCGCAGTGGCTGGTGCGCGACTACATCGCGGGCTTCTTCCTGATCCTCGAGGACCAGGTCCGCGTCGGCGACGTCGTCGTGATCAACGGGCAGGGAGGCAGCGTCGAGGCGATCAACCTGCGGACGATCGTCCTGCGCGATCTCGAAGGCGCCGTACACGTCTTCCAGAACGGGGCGATCACGACGCTGGCGAACCGCACGCGCGATTACGCGTACTACCTGATCGATCTGACCGTCGACTTCCGGCAGGACACCGGCCGCGTCATCGACATCCTGCGCGAGACCGCAGGCAACCTGCAGAAGGACGAGGCGTTCGGCATGCTGATCCTCGAGCCGCTGGAAGTGCTCGGGGTCGACGCGTTCCGCGACGGACAGGTCGTGATCCGATCGCGCATCAAGACGCTGCCCCGCCGGCAGTGGGAGGTCGGCCGCGAACTGCGGCGCCGCGTCCTCGAGGCGTTGCAGCAGGCCGGCATCGAGCTGCCCCCCGCCACCCTGCACAACCTCGTCGCCCGCCGGCCGGGTCAGTAGATGGCTGCCGCGCGCGGCCCCGACACGGAGGGGCTCGCCGGGTCGAAGCAGCGCCACGGACGGTCCGTGCCGACGCGGATCCCGATGCGCGGGCTCCACGCGACCGTCGTGGCGGCGAGGCCGCGGTCCTCGATCCAGATCCGGGGGCCGGCGAGATCCGTCCGGTTGTGACGCAGCCCGATCCCCATCGCGACGGTGAGATTGCCGGGCCCGCGGCAGATCGCGTGGCTCTCGAGCCTGCGCGCGGCTCCGGCCCGCACGCGCCGGCGGCGCATCAGCTCGACGCCGTCGAGCGGCTCGAGCGCGCGAATCAGCACGGCGGCCGGCGACCCTTCCGGCTCGGTCACGGCGTTCAGCAGCGAGTGGATGCCGTAGTTCAGGTACACGTACGCGATGCCGGGCGGTCCGTAGAGCGGCGCGTTCCGCCGCGTCGGTCCGGGCGCCGCATGGCACGCGGGGTCGTCCTCGCCGATGTACGCCTCCACTTCGACGATGCGGCCTGCCGTGATGCCGGAGCGGGAGCGATGGACGAGCACCATGCCAACGAGGTCTCTCGCCACCTCGAGCGTCGGCCGGGCGTAGAAGTCGTGTGGAAGCGGACCCTTCATCGCGCCGCGAGCGTCTGCCGGGCGCGCAGGCGCCGGAGCGCCTCGGACGCGGCCTCGATGACGGCCGGCTGCGGATCGCTCAGCATCGGCTCGACGACCGGGATCTGATCGGCACGCCCGGAGACGCCGAGCAGCTCCACGGTCCCCTGTCGCAGCCGCGTGTCCTGCGACCGCAGGAGCGGGTGCAGCGCGACCGGATTGTCCATCCCGATCTCGGCGAGGTAGACGCGAGCCTGCACTTCGGTCTCCGGCGCACGCAGACCTTCGGCAATCGGCGCAATGTCCTGGAGCTCGCCGTGACGGAACTGCGCGAACGCGATTGCGAGCCGTACGGACGGATGCCGCTCGCGGGCCGCCGCGTCCCGGATGGCCGCCTTCGCCTCGGTGCTGCCGAGCCGGCCGAGCCCCTCCGCGGCGATCATCCGGAGCGCAGGCGTCCGCGACCGGAGCTGCTCGAGGAACACCGGCGCGCTGTTGGGCGATGCAATCCGGGCGAGCGCGTGGAGCGCAGCGGCCGCGTCGGGTCCGTTGCCGTAGAACGCGAAGCGTTCGGTCAGCGCGGTGAGCGCGCGCTCGTACCGCATCCAGCCGAGCGAGTCCATGGCCCAGCGGCGGACGTCCGGATCGGGATCGTTCATCGCCTGGATCATGGCGTCGCCCAGCGAAACGGGAACCATGCGGCCCTCTTCGGGGGTGAAGATCCGCCCGAGCACACGCGCGACGACCTGGCGCGTCGCCACGTCGGGATGGGCGAGCGCCGCGGCCAGCTCGGCGCCGGCCCGCGCGAGGCCCTCCGGCGACGCACCCATGGCGGGCGCGGCGATGACACCGAGCAGATAGGCGGCCGACACGCGTGTGCGCACCGACTCGTCGGCGCGCACGAGCGCGGCGAGTCCCGTGATGGCGCTCTCCGGCACGCGCGCCGGCATGGTCGCGAACGGGCCGGCCTCGAAGGCCTGCTCCACCCGGGTCACCGGTGGCGTGCCCGCACCGACGCCCCACTGCCGTCCGCGCAGGTCGCCGGGCACCGTGTATATCGTGAGCAGGGCGTCGATCGCCGCCCGTTGTACGCCTGCATCCTGGTCGCCGAGCGCGCCGGCGATGGCGTCGGCGGCCTCGAAGCCGCCGATGCCGGCGAGTCCCTTGACGGAGGCGGCGCGCGTGTCGGCGGACGGCGACTTCAGGCCGGCTTTCAACTGCTCGATTCCCGCGCCCGTCTGCGCGTGAACGGGCGACGCGAGCGCGATCGCCGCGAGCAGCAGGACCGCCAGCCGGTCAGTCATCCCGGTCTCCCGCCATCATGCGGGCGCGCGCCGCTTCGAGCACGGGCCGCAGGAACCGGCCGGTGTGCGACGTCGGGTGGGCGGCCACCTGTTCGGGCGTGCCCGCGACGACGACCTCGCCGCCGCCGTCGCCGCCTTCCGGACCGAGATCGATCACCCAGTCGGCGGTCTTGATCACGTCGAGGTTGTGCTCGATCACCAGCAGCGTGTGCCCCTGCTCGAGCAGCTTGCGGAACGCCGAGAGCAGCTTCGCGATGTCGTCGAAGTGCAGCCCCGTCGTCGGCTCGTCGAGCACGTACAGGAGCCGCTCGCCCGTCGTCGACGCCAGGTGCGACGCGATCTTCACACGCTGCGCCTCGCCGCCCGACAGCGTCGTGGCCGGCTGCCCGAGCCGGAGGTAGCCAAGGCCGATCTCGTCGAGGACCTGCAGGCGCCGCAGCACCTTCGGCGAGCTGCTGAAGAAGCTCAGCGCCTCGCGGACGGTCATCTCGAGCACCTGGTGGATGTTGCGGTTCCGGTACCTGACCTCGAGCACCTGGGGCTTGAACCGCCGCCCGTCGCACTGATCGCAGGGGACGAACACGTCGGCGAGGAACTGCATCTCGACGCGCACTTCCCCTTCGCCCTCGCAGGCCTCGCAGCGCCCGCCGGGCACGTTGAAGGAGAAGTGGCTCGCCGTCAGGCCGCGCGTGCGTGCGTCCTTCGTCGAGGCGAACAGCTCGCGAATCGGATCGAACGCCTTGAGGTACGTGACGGGGTTCGACCGCGGGGTCCGGCCGATGGGCGTCTGATCGACGAGCACCGCGTCGGAGATGAACTCCACCCCTTCGATCCGCTCGAAGGCGCCCAGCCGCCGTTCCGACGCGCTCTCCCCCTTCGCGCGCTTGATGCCGGCGTAGATGACGTCGTGCACGAGCGTCGACTTGCCGGACCCGCTGACACCGGTCACGCACGTCAGGGCGCCGAGCGGGAACGACACGTCGATGTCCTTGAGGTTGTGCTCCGTGGCGCCGAAGACGGTGACCTTCTGGCCGGTGCCGCGGCGTCGCGTGGCGGGCACCGGAATCGCCAGGTCGTCCCGCAGGTACTTCGCCGTCAGCGACCGGACGTCCTGCTTCAGTCCTTCGAGGGGCCCTTCGTAGATCACGCGGCCGCCGTGCTCCCCGGCGCCGAGCCCCAGATCGACGATGTGGTCCGCGACCGCGATCATGTCGGCGTCGTGCTCGACGACCAGGACCGTGTTCCCCTGATCCCGGAGCTGGCGGAGGATGTCGATCAGGCGCCGGTTGTCGCGCGGATGCAGGCCGATCGAGGGCTCGTCGAGGACGTAGAGCGTGTCGACCAGCGCCGAGCCCAGGGACGTCGCCAGGCTGATGCGCTGCGACTCGCCGCCCGAGAGCGTCGACGACAGCCGATCGAGCGTGAGGTAATCCAGGCCGACGTCGGAGAGGAACTGCAGGCGCCGGACGATCTCGCGCAGCACCTTCCCGGCGACCGCAGCCTCCTGCTCGCCGAGCGCGAGCGTGCCGAAGAACGCCTGCGCCTCCTTGACGGTCAGCGCCGAGGCCTGGTCGATCGTGCGGCCGCCGACCTGCACGTCCCGCGCCTCGCGCCGCAGCCGCGTGCCGCCGCAGTCGGGGCACGTCTGGTAGCCGCGGTACCGGCTCAGGAACACGCGGACGTGGACCTTGTACTTCTTCCGCTCGAGCCAGGCGAAGAACCCGCGGATGCCCGGATAGTCGCCATCTCCTTCGACGACGATACGCCGCTGCTCGGGGGTGAGATCGCGCCAGGGCGTGTCGAGCGGAATGCCGAGCCGTTTCGCCTCGCGCTTCAGGACCGTGAGCTCCTGCCGGTAGTGCGGCTTCGTCCACGGCTCGATGGCGCCCTGCCTGATCGACTTCGAGGGATCGGGCACGACGAGATCGAGATCGAGCTCGATGACGTTGCCGAAGCCGTGGCACGTCGGACAGGCGCCGAACGGGTTGTTGAACGAGAAGAGCCGCGGTTGCGGGTCCTCGTAGGCGATCTGGCAGCGCCGGCACTCGAAGCGCTCGCTGAAATCGTGCCGCACCGGATCCAGGCCGTCGTCGCGGGGCAGCTCGATCGCGAAGGCCGCTCCACCTCCCTCGCGGTAGGCGATCTCGATCGAGTCGGACAGACGGCTCTCGACGCCCGGCTCCACCTGCACCCGGTCGACGACGACCTCGACCGCGGCGCGGCCGGCCAGCGCGGCCGGATCGACGTCGTCCAGCGTCACCGCCCGTCCGTCGAGCAGCACGCGCCGGAAGCCACGGCGCCCCAGGGTCTGCAGCGTCTCGCGCCACGGGTCGACCTTCTGCGGCGTCTCGAACTCGTCGCCGTTCTCGCGATCGGCCGGCTCGTCCTCGTCGGACTCCCCGCGCGCCGGACGGTCGGGCACCGCGACGACCGGCATCTCGAAGCCGATCAGCAGGCGCGTGCCCTCGGGCAGCGCCGCCAGCCGCCGCGACACGACCTCTGCGGTTTCCCGCGCGACCTCGCTGCCGCAGACGCGGCAGATCGTGCGCCCGACCCGCGCCCAGAGCAGGCGCATGTAGTCGTGGATCTCGGTGGTCGTGCCCACCGTCGAGCGGGGGTTGCGGATGCTGTTCTTCTGGCGGATCGCGATGGCCGGGCAGATCCCGTCGATGTGGTCGACGTCCGGCTTCTCCATCCGCTCGAGGAACTGGCGGGCGTAGGCGGAGAGCGACTCCACGTACCGGCGCTGTCCTTCGGCGTAGATCGTGTCGAAGGCAAGCGACGACTTCCCCGATCCCGAGACGCCGGTGACGATGATCAGCTTCCCGAGCGGCAGCGAGACGTCGACGTCCTTCAGGTTGTGCGTCCGCGCGCCGCGAACGACGAGGTGTGTGGCGGCGGTGACGGCGGAGTCCTGCATCCCCCCACTCTGCGGGCCCCCGGGTGGGGCCTAAACCTCCGATTGTACTATCGCCGGCGGGACCGACAGCGGACGGATCGGCCGGGCCGCCCTCCTCGCGCGGGCGCGCGGACAGGTGTGGCCCGGAAAATGGGCGGATTCCGAAAGCCGGGCGGCCATCCCGGCCGCCCGGGGGCTACGCGTAATAGCGGTCCCGCATCCGCTTCAGGAACTCCACCGACCGGCGCAGCTCGTCGAGGCCGTCCATCCCGTCCTCGACGGAAATCCAGCCGGTGAAATTGACGCTCCGGAGGATGCGGAAGATCGCGTCGTAGTCGTTCGTGCCCTTCCCCGTCTCGCCGTGCCGCAGCTTGTCCGGGTAGCCGATGGTCCCGTCCTGCAGCCGGATCTCGTCCAGCGTGGTCCCCGGCACCAGGTAGCGATCCGAGGCGTGCATCGTGACCACGCGGTGCTTGACCTTCTCCAGGAAGGCGATCGGGTCGAAGCCGCCGACCAGCGCGTTGGAGGGGTCGTACTGGACGCCGAAGTACGGCGACTCGCCGACGGCCTCGAGCAGCCGGAGGAACGGCTCCTCCTGCTGCGCGAACTCGGGGTACAGCCAGTCGCCGACCTTGTAGTGATTCTCGAGCGTCAGCACGACCTCGCGCTTCTCGGCGTATTCGAGCGACCGCTTGATGCACTCGGCCGCGCGCGCGACCCCCTCCTCGATCGACAGCCCGGGGTACTTCTGGCCGCTCAGCGTGCGGCAGTACTTCGCGCCGATGCGGACCGAGAGGTCGATCGCGCGCTTCTGCCGCTCCACCTGGCGCAGCCGTTCGTCCGGGTCGGGGTGCGTGAAGTCGGGCGAGAAGCAGAGCATCGACGAGATCTGCCCCGTCTCGCGCATCGCCTCCATCACCGGCGCGACGTCCTTCTCGTCATAGCTGGGAAAGAACTCGTCGTAGTGCTCGACCCCTTCCCCGCCCAGCGTCGCGGCGTCATGGATCCATTGCACGTAGCTCCGCTGACCGGAGACGAGCTCGTCGAAGTAGCACTTGGGGAAGACGGAGATGCGGGGGATGTTCATTGTCCGAGCGTTCGTTGAACCACAGAGAGACGATGAGCGGGCCGTGCGATGAAGCTCCTCAAGGTATCCGACGCCAAGAGGAGGCTGTGATGATCGCAACGACCCGCTCATCGTCTCTCTGTGGTCTCTGTGGTGTCTGTGTGTCTCTGCCGCCTCGACCCTACCAGTTCGGCGGCGCCCCCACCGGATACTGTTCGAGATCCAGCACCGCACCGGTGACGAGCGCCGAGCGGTCGGTCACGAAGTATTCGACCGCGTGGGCGATGTCCTCCGGCAGCAGCAGCCGCCCCCACGGGCGCGTCTTCACCGCGTCGGCCAGCCAGTGCTCTCCCCTGCCTTCGAGCAGCTTGACCTTGTGCTCCCCTTCGGTCAGCGTCCAGCCGACGTTGATCTGATTGACGCGGATCCGGTAGCGGTTCAGCGTCGCCGCGGTGTTCTTCGTCAACGTCATCAGGCCCCCCTTCGTGACCGAATAGGGGCACAGCTTCGGCTCGCCGATGTAGGCGTTGACCGAGCCGATGTTGACGATCGCGCCGCCGCCCCGGGCGCGCATGTGCGGGATGGCGGCCTGAATCAGCAGCAGCGGCGCGCGGAGGTTGACGGCGAACAGCCGGTCGACGACCTCCAGCGGCACGTCCTCGATGCCGCCGCGCGTGGTGAGCCCGGCGTTGTTGACGAGGATGTCGAGCGCGCCGAAACGCTCGACGGTGGCGGCAATCGCGTCGCGGCAGGCCTGCGGATCCTCGAGGTTGCCCAGCCGCCAGTCCGCCTCGCCGCCCGCGGCCGTGATCCGCGACACCGTCTCGCGCGCGCCCTCCTCGTCCAGGCCGTGCACCATCACGCGCGCGCCGAGCGCAGCCAGCCGGAGCGCGATGCCGCGGCCGATGCCGGACGTCGATCCGGTGACGAGCGCGATCCGGCCGCTGAGATCCGACATGCCGGCCGTCACGCTGTCGGCACGAGCACCGACTTGATCACCTGGCCGGTGTGCATCGCCTCGAAGGCCTCGTGCCAGCCGTCCAGCCCCGCCTTGAGCCCGACGATCAGCTCCGCACGGGTGAGCCCCTGGTCCAGCAGGTAAATCACCCGCTCCCAGATCGGATAGTTGTGGCTGAACGACCCCTGCAGGCGGATGTTCTTCAGCACCAGCGGGTTCAGGTCGACGGCGAACTCGTCGGGCGACCAGCCGACCTTCACCACCTGCCCGTCCGGCCGCACCAGCTTCAGCGCGATGTCGAGCGGGCGGCTCGCGCCTGACGCGTCGCAGACGACGTCGGCGCCGAGCGGCGCGAGATCACGCACGACCTCCTGGAGGTCCTCGGCCTGCACGTTGACCGTGTGCGTGGCGCCGAGCTGCCGGGCCGTCTCCAGCCTGGCTGCGTCGTTGGCGAGTCCCGCGACGATCAGCGGATGCGCGCCCGACAATGCGGCCATGCGCGTGCACAGCAGCCCGATCGGTCCCGGCCCCAGCACGACCACCGCGTCACCGGGCGTGATCGACGCGTTGCCGCACATCGCGTTGTAGGCGACGCAGTGCGGCTCGGTCAGGCAGGCGATTTCGAAGGGCAGCGAGTCGGGTACGTGATGCAGGCAGCGGGCCGGCACGCGGACGTACTGCGCCATCGCGCCGTCGACGCCGTAGCCGAAGCCCTTGCGCGACGGGCAGAGGTTGTACCGTCCCGTCCGGCACATCAGGCACTCGCCGCAGATGACCGCGGCGGTCTCGCTGACCACCCGATCCCCTTCGCGGAACCCCTTCACGTCGCGCCCGACGGCGGCAATGGTGCCGCCGAACTCGTGCCCCAGGGTGACCGGGACGTTCACGGCCCACGAGTGCGTCGCGTACGCCTGATGCACGTCCGATCCGCAGACCGACGCGGCGCCGACGGCCAGGAGCACGTCGTTGGGCCCGATCTCCGGCACCGGGACTTCGCGCAGCTCCACCGCCATCGGCGTCAGCGCATACTGCACCACCGCCTGTTGCGTCCTCATCGTCCACTCCGGGCCTCGCGGCGGCTCCAGCTCGCCGGCCGCTTGAAGGGGGTCTTGCGGATCTCCGCGCAGATTTCGCTCAGCACGCCGTGCAGGTCGGAGGCCGCGGGCCGGAAGTCGTCCGCGTCGATGACCAGCGGCGCTCCCAGCACGACGAGCGGCGCGCCATGCGCGGGGCATTCGATCGCCTGCTTGATCGACAGCCCGCCGACGGCCTGCACCGGCACGGAGACGGCTTCCACGACCTCGTCGAGCTCGTCCATCGGGCTGAGCCCCTTGACCATCCGCCGCTCGTCGTAGCCGATGTGGTGGATGATGTAGTCGACGCCCAGCGACTCCAGCCACTTCGCGTTGGCGACGCGATCCTCGGCGGCGAGGTTGTCCCCCATCACCCGGATCCCGTACTCGCGCGCCGCGTCGACGACGCGCCGCACGGTCGCCTCGTGCGCCCGTCCCATCACGACGACGAAGCTGGCCCCGGCCTTCGCCATCATCTCCGCCTCCAGATAGCCGCCGTCCATCGTCTTCAGGTCGGCGACGATCGGGTGGTTCGGGAACCGGGTCTTGAGGGTCTCCACCGCCCGCAGGCCGTGGGCCAGCAGCAGCGGCGTGCCCGCCTCGAGCCAGTCGACGCCGGCGGAGACGGCGATGTCGGCCATCTCGAGGGCGTCGGCCATGCTGGTGAGGTCGAGCGAGATCTGGACGATGGGAGCGGACGGGAACTCGACGGCAGTCACGACCGACGATTCTAAGACATTCCCGGGCGCCGCGGTGGTCCGAGGTCAGGCCTCCCGCGCCGGGAGACCTCGCGATCCCCGGTTGTCCTGCGGGCCGCAACGGTCTATAGTCCGGGACGCCCGGCGGATGTCTGACCACTTCGGGTGGGCTGCCGGGGCCGCCAGGAGGGAGTCCGCACGCTCATGAACAAGCAACGGCTCTTCACCGCCAGCTGTATCTCGCTCATCGCGACCGCCATGTCGTTCGCCATCCGCGGCGACATCATGGGCGACTTCGAGACCATCTTCGGCCTCAACAAGACGGAGCTTGGCTGGATCGCCGGCGCCGCGTTCTGGGGCTTCGGGTTGTCGATCTTCATCGGCGGCCCGCTCTGCGACGTGCTCGGCATGGGCACGATCATGCGCCTCGCCGCCGCCGGGCACATCGGCGGCACGTTGCTGACGATCGCCGCGCCGAACTTCACGGTCCTCTTTCTCGCGACGGTGATCATCGGGATCGCGAACGGCCTCGTCGAAGCGGCCATCAACCCGCTGGTCGCGACGATCTACGACAAGGAGAAGACGGCGAAGCTCACGCTCCTCCACGCCTGGTTCCCCGGCGGCATCGTCATCGGCGGCGTGGCGGCGTTCCTGTTCACGCAGATCGGGCTCGGCTGGCAGGCCAAGATGATGCTGCTGCTCGTGCCGTCGATCATCTACACGGTCATGTTCCTCGGCCAGACCTTCCCGGCGACGGAGCGGAAGGCCGCCGGCGTGCCGACCGGCGAGATGGTCCGTCAGGTGTTCCGGCCGCTGTTCATCGTCGTCTGGGTGACGATGTGGCTGACGGCAGCGACGGAGCTCGGCGCGGGCGCGTGGTACGCGAACGTGTTCGACGAGGTCATGGCGGGATGGGCCGGCGCCGGCATCCTGGTGCTCGTCTGGGTGAACGGCATCATGTACCTGATGCGGCAGTTCGCCGGCGGCATCTCGCACCGCGTGTCGCCGGTCGCGCTGATCGCGGTGACGGCCGTCCCCGCCGCGATCGGGCTGTACGTGTTCTCCGCGGCGCAGAGCCCGGCGATGGCGTTCTTCGGCTCGGCGCTGATTGCCATCGGCACCGCGTTCTGGTGGCCGACCATGCTCGGGATCACGTCGGAGCGCTTCCCGCGCACCGGCGCGCTGGGACTGGCCATCATCGGCGGAACCGGCAGCATCTCGACGGCCGTGGCCGGGCCGGTGATGGGGCACCTCAACGACCTGTACGGCCCGCGGGGCATGTACGCGACGTGGGCGCTGCTGCCGGTGGTGATCGTCGCGATCTTCGGCGTGATCTACCTGCGCGACAAGGCAGCCGGCGGCTACCGCGTCGAGCACATTTCGGGTGAGCAGGTGAAAGTGTAGGGCCGCGCAGGGCCGAACGTCCGTTCGGCCGTGTGCAGGGGCCAGGGGTCAGGGGCGGCCAGTGAAAGCCGGCCATCCCTGGCCCCTACCGGGCCCGTCCCACGATCAGCGTCAAGTCGTCCGACTGCTCCTGCGCGCTGTGGTCGCGCACGGCGTGCACGATCGTGTCGAGCAGCTCCGTGGCCGGCAGGTCGCGGTGCTCCTTCACGAGCGCGATCAGCCGCTCTTCCCCGAACTCCTCGCCGTCCTCTGACGCGGCCTCGCTGACCCCGTCGGTGAAGACGACCAGCGTGTCGCCGGCGCGCAGCTCGATGCTGCCGGTGGCGCAGGCCCACGGCGCCTCGAACAGCCCGACGACCGGCGCGGTGGTGTCGAGCCGCTCGATGCAGCCGTCGCGGCGCAGCAGGATCGGCGGCAGGTGGCCGCAGTTGGCGTACTCCAGGCGCCGCGTCGCCTCGTCGTAGACCCCGAAGAACAGCGTCGCGTAGTGATTCGCGGCGGTCGAGTCGAAGAAGACCTTGTTGATCGCCGACAGCACCCGCGTGAGGTCGTGCGGCGCCGACCCGTACTGCGCACGCAGGTTCGCCTGCAGGCTGGCCATGAGCAGCGCCGCCGAGATGCCCTTCCCCGAGATGTCCGCCAGCACGAGCCCGAACTGTCCCGTCGAGAACGAGACGAAGTCGAAGTAGTCGCCGCCGACGAGGCGCGCCTGCAGACACGCGCCGGCGTAATCGAGGGTCGCCAGCGCGGGGCGCTCCTGCGGCAGCAGCTTGGCCTGGACCTCGCGGGCAATCTCCAGCTCGCGCGACACCCGCCGCTCGGCCTCGAGCCGTTCGGCCATGGTCTCGGCCAGGCGGATGTTCTCGATGGCGAGCCCGGCCTGCGTGCCGAGCGAGGCCAGCAGCGAGATGTCCTCGCCGGCGTACGGCTCTTCCGAGAGCCGCGGCCCCAGCAGCAGCACCCCTTCGAGCTGCCGTGACCGGCCGACGAGCGGCACGAGGACCTCCGGCCGGTACGACGCGAGCGAGGACCACGCGCCGCCCGGCTCGAGATGCGCCGGATCGATCACCAGCGGCCGCCCGCGGCGTGCGAGCTCGGCGATCTGCGCCTCGGTGATCGGCAGGCGCGCGGCGTCGCCCGACAGCCGCTCGTGCTCGGCGGCGTCGTAGGTGCAGTCGTCCCTGCGCAGGAAGACGAGCAGCGTCTGCGGGTGGAGCGCCTGGTCGATCGAGTGGTCGATGAGCTCGGCCAGCGTGCTGCGATCGGTCGCGGTGCGTGACTGCTCGGCGAGCGTGACGAGCAGGCGCCGCGCGTCGTAGGCCCCGCGGAAGAACGCCCGGTCGAGCCGATCCATCACCGGCTGCCACACGCGGCGGCCGACCACCACCAGCAGCCCGCCGAACAGCGAGCCGGCGAGCACGGCCGCCCCGGTGCGCTCCTCGTCGGCAAACCCCGGAATGGAGTTGAAGATCGACGCGACGAGCGCGGTGGCGGCAAGGCCGGCGACCACGGCGGCGGTGATGAGCCCGCGCCGCACGATCAGGTACCGCGCGCTGCGGCGCAGCAGGACCGGGATCTCCATCGCGCGGTGGCGGACGACCGCGTAGCCGAGCGAGAGCGGCACCGCGAACAGGAGCAGGACGGCGAGCGCCCAGAACCACGGCGAGAGCACGTCGAGCTGGCCACCGGACGCCAGCACGAAGCTCTGCATCACCATGACCGGCAGCAGGCCGACCGCCAGGCCGAACAGGATCACCCGCGCCTTGCGCCGCACGTCGGGCGCGCCGAACGCGTTCATCCCGAGCGAGGCGAGCGCGAGCGTGAAGAAGCCGAAGTTGTAGACGGCGGCGAGCACGCCCAGCCATTCGCCGCGCGCACCGAAGCGCTCCGCCAGGGCCCACAGCGGCGTGCTGCCGCCCCCGCGCAGCGTCAGGGCCGCCAGCCAGGCTGCGGTGGCGCCGGCGAGCACGAGCCCGGCGATACGGAGCCAGGGGAGGCGCCGGTCGAGCGGCGTGCGCGCCGGGAACACCGCCGTGAAGGCGTACGTCACCGCGGGCAGCGGCGTCGAGAGCAGGAGCCAGAACGCCAGCAGCGGCCCGCGCAGCGGCGCCGGTACGCGGTACTCGAAGTCGGCCATCGGCGCCGAGGCGATGAAGCCGCCGAGCATCAGCGCCAGCAGCCAGGCGTGCGGGTCATGCGGCCGCTGCAGGACGACGACCAGCGCGACGACCAGGAACGGAACGGGATAGAGCGCGAGGATCTGCTGCAGCAGCAGGAGCGCCGCGTCAGGGTGCCGCCACTGCTCCGCGCGCGCGCTCAGCGGGACATCGTCGGGCGCCAGCAGCGGCAGCGTGACCGCGACCTGGCCGCCGTCGCGCTCGACAAGGAGCTCCACCTGCTGCCCCGGACGGCCGTAGCGCCGCAGATCGAGCAGCGGGTCGGGGCGCGACAGGTCGCGACCGTCGATCGACACGATGCGGTCGCCGACGCGCAGTCCCGCCCGTGCTGCCGGTCCGTCCTCCTGGACCGTCATCACCTCGACGCGCTGCGCGAGGGGCCGGTACGTCGGATCGAAGCCCAGGACGATCGCGGATTCCTGGCGGATCAGGACCATCCAGCTGACGCTGTAGATCGTCAGCAGCGACCCGAAGACGATGGCCAGGGCACGAAGGGACACGGGGAAGTCAGTATAGGGCGTGCCGCGCCCGATCTTCGGCCCCGGCACCGGAGCGGTCAGTTGACGGGCGTCCTCTGTCCGCGGCGGGTTACTTCGCGTATCCAGTCGAGAACGCGCGGTCTGTAGTGCGCCCATTCCGGGTGCCCTTCCCAGTTCTCCATGCCGTGCGGCGCGCCCTCGAGGGCCACGAGGCCATGCCGCGCGCCGAGCGACGCGAGCCGGGCCGCATAGGCCTGGGCCTGCGCCCAGAGTGACTCGCCGGTTCCGTTCACCAGCAAGATCGGGGCCTGCGCGGGCGTCGCGCGGTGAAGGGGCGAATAGCGGCGCAGCGTCGCCCGGTCGCCGTCCGAGAGTGGAGCCCGGATGCCAAAGAGACGCGCCGGGACCGAGCGCGGCGAATCGGCGGCGAAACGCTCGAAGTCGAAAACCCCGTAGAACGAGACGACGCCGGCGAGCGACTGGTCGTCGACCGCCGCCAGTGCGACCATCTGCCCGCTCGCCGACTCCCCCACGAGCACCACCTTTCCGGGATCGACGCGCAGACGGTTCGCGTTCCGGCGGACGAACGCGATCGCGGCTCGCAGATCGTCCATCTGCGCCTCGTGCCGCACCGACGGCGTGAGCCGGTAGTCGATCGAGAACCAGGCGAACCCGGCCTCGGCCAGCGGCCGGAAGATCGGCGTGACATACGTCACGCGATCGCCGGCTTCCCAACCTCCGCCGTGCACGACGATGACCGGCACGTGCGGACCGTCCCCCTCCGGAATCCACGCATCGAGCGTCAGGCCGTGCGCCGGCTCGAAGACGATCCGCTTGTGCAGGCCGGGAGCCAGCGGGCCTTCGAGGGTGACCGGCGCGAAGGGCCTCGACGTCGTGGGGCCGGCATGCTCGCGCAGCCACCGGATCAGACGATCCTTGTAGCCCCATTGTGACGGCCACCAGTTCTCGAACCGGTGGCTCGCCCCCTCGACGAGGTCGAGGTCGCATCGCCCGCCGGCACGCCGCACGGCGGAGCAGAACTCATCCGCCTGGTCGGGCGGCACGTCGCGATCCGCGCGGCCGTGAATGGCATACACCGGAACATCGGGACCCGCATGCACGTCCGCCGCACCGGCGATCGAGGCCCTGCGCCGGACCGCCGGATCCACCGCCCGGGTCGCGTCGGTTTCGATGGCCGTGAGATCGTAGGGCGCGCCGATCAGGACCAGCGCCCGCGGCTTCGCGGTAGCTGCCGCGTGGGCAGCCAGCTGCGCGCCGGTGTCCTCGCCCGCCAGGACGATGCGCGCCGGGTCGATCCGCAACGCCGCAGCGTGGCAGCGCACGAACTCGACCGCCTCGCGTACGTCATCCACGGCGTCCTGCCAGTGGGCGAGGCCGTTCAACCGGTAGTCGATCGACGCCCAGGCGAAGCCCGCTTCCGTGAGGAGCTCCAGCAGTTGCCCCACATGCGTGACCCGGCTGCCGGTCGTCCAGCCGCCTCCGTGCACGACGACCACCATCGGCGCGCGGTCCGTCCCGGGCGGCGTGTACAGATCCATCAGGAGCGGCGCGGCACTTCCCTCGCCCGCGCGCGCGTACACGACCCCGCCCAGCACGCCGGGCACGATCAGGTTGCCGTGTTCCAGGGTCGGCGTGAGCGGCAGACAGGACTCCGCGCCTGGCGCCGCGGGGACCGGCGTGCAGGACAGCAGGCCGATCGCGAGGGCCGGCAGCACGCACGTGAGGCCGGATCGGCGACGCACGTCAGCGCCCGCCGGGATCGCGCACGAGCGGCACGAAGCGGACCGGGATGAGCCGTTCCTGCACGAGACCGTCGGCGCTGCGGGTGATCACGCGAATTTCCTGCTCCAGGCGGCCAACGGGAATGACCAGCCGTCCGCCGGGCGCGAGCTGTTCGACGAGGGCCGGCGGCACCTGCTCGGGCGCCGCGGCGACAACGATGCCGTCGAACGGGGCATGCTCGGGCCAGCCGTGATAGCCGTCGCCATGGCGCACGTGGACGTTCTGGTAGCCGAGCTCGGCGAGCGTCTTCTCCGCGCACCGGGCCAGCGGCTCCACGATCTCGATCGTGTAGACCTCCCGCGCCAGCTCGCCGAGGACCGCCGCCTGGTACCCGCACCCGGTCCCGACCTCGAGCACGCGGTCGTCCGGCGCCACGCGAAGCTGCTCGACCATGTAGGCAACGATATAGGGCTGCGAAATCGTCTGGCCGTGGCCGATCGGCAGCGGGTGGTCGTTGTACGCCTCGGCCGCCAGCGAGGGATCGACGAAGCGGTGGCGCGGCACGGCGCGCATCGCGGCCAGCACGCGCTCGTCGCGCACGCCGCGGGATGCGATCTGTGTCTCCACCATCCGGGCACGCGCCCCGGAGTACGGATCGGGCTGCATGGCATTCATCGGCAGCATCAACGCCGCCAGAGCGACTGCGGTCACGCGCATAGATATCACGTGTGCCACCTCAAGGCCCGATCAGACCCGATCGGAAACTGCTGGGACCCGCTCCGGCCCGTTCCGACCGGATCCGACCCGATCGGGCCCCTCCCTTGCACGGGCGGTCCAGCGCTGCCGCCCGCGCGCGGCGAGCGAATGAGGACGTATGGTCGCGCTCATCGCAGAATATGCACCGGTACTTACGACGGCCGGCGGGGTTCGGTATCGTGCGCGAGCGCTCGGCGCGACGATGCCGGACGGACGCTGGTACGGCTGGCTCGAGTTCGAGCCGCTGGCTGCCGGCCCGGTGCTGGAAACGCCCCGGGAGACGACCCAGCCGAACCGCGATGCGCTGTCGTACTGGGCGCTGGGGCTCACGCCGATCTATCTTGAAGGAGCGCTCGACCGCACGGCGCG
>DASVDJ010000198.1:0-18709 GCA_036381155.1 Vicinamibacterales bacterium | reverse complement strand
CGCTGCCGCAGCGGACGCCAGGCCGGACGGACCGCAGCGCGCGCGAGCTGCTGCGCGGCGCGCTGATGAAGCGCTACACGTGGGACGCCGGGTTCCCCGGATTCAGCGGCACCTGGGAGTTGTCCGGGACGGGCGCGGCGCCGGTGTCCGGGCGCTTCGAGGTCCGCCCGGACTTCACGGTCCATGTCGAGGCGCCGGACGACGAGGCGCGCTCGGTGATGCGGAACGAGATCAGCAGCTTCATCACGCAGCGCAAGCCGGTGGCGTTCGACGAGACCTACGGCCGAATGACGTTTGCCCGTTCGGCAACGCGACCCGACGGCAGCACGGTCATCGTCGCGGTCGGCGATCCGCTGGCGACGACCTACACGATCAAGGGCGGGGACGTGGTCGAGATCAGCCGGTCGATGGGGCGCCTGAGCTACACCGCGCGCGAGCTCCAGACCATCGCGACGGGCGACGGCCGGACGATCACGGCCGAGTACGACGTCATCTACACGTCCAACGAGGACCAGTCGCAGATTGCCGTCGAGCGGACGGTCGACGCGTACGAGAACCGCAACGGCTGGTGGCTGCCGGTGGGCCGGCGAACGGAGCGCACCGAAGCGGGGTCGCCGCCGCGCGTGCGCGAAATCCGGTTCACCCTGGCTCGGTGATCAACGCCTGCAGGACGCGCTCGACGGAGGGCGCCTGAAGCCAGCGGCGACGGGCGACAATCTGCCCGTCACGCAGCACGGTGAACTCGCCCCAGCGCCCGCGCACGAGACGCGCAGGCACGCCGCGCTGCTCCAGCGCCTGCAGCAGTTCTGCGGCCCGGCGCTTGTAGCTGGCGCAAATCGGGCAGCACCGGATCTCAACCACCGAGCTCCCGGACATCCTCGTCGCTCAGATCGATGTCCGCGGCGCCCACGATGCCGTCGACCTGGTCGGGGTTGCGGGCGCCGACGATCGCGCCGGTCACGGCCGGGTGCCGCAGCGTCCATGCGATCGCGATCTCGCCGGGGCTGCGCCCGCCGTGCCGCTGCCCGATGGCGCGCAACCGCTCGACGAGCTCCATCGCGGTCGTCAGCATCGGCTCCTGGAAGAACCGGCTGCGGCGCCGCCAGTCGTCCTCCGGCAGCCCCGCGATGCGCTCGCGCGTCATCTTTCCGCTCAGCAGCCCCGACTGCATCGGCGAGTAGACGATGACACCGAGGTTGTGGGACTGGCACCACGGCAGCACGTCCTGCTCGATCTCGCGCCGCACAAGGGAGTAGGGAGGCTGCAGGCTGATCACCGGCGCGATGGCCTCCGCCCGCTCGAGATCCTCGACGGTGAAGTTCGACGCGCCGATCCAGCGCACCTTGCCTTCCCGCTGGAGCGCCGCCAGCGTCTCCCAGGCATCCTCGAGCGGACCGGGGTCGTGCCCCGGAGGCGAGCTCGGCCAGCGCGGCCAGTGGACCTGATACAGATCGATGCGCTCGACCTGCAGCCGCCGCAGGCTGCCTTCGACCTCGCGCCGGATCGAGTCGGGACGCAGAGTGTGCGTGACCTTTCCGGCGTCGTCCCAGACGAGGCTGCACTTGGTGAAGACGTACGGCCGGGCGTCGTGCGGCAGCTCGGCCAGCACGCGCCCGACGACGGTCTCGGAGTGGCCGAGTCCGTAGGCCGGCGCGGTGTCGATCCAGTTCACGCCACGTTCGAGCGCCCGCCGTATGGCTGCCATCGAATCGGCGTCGTCCTGCGGGCCCCACCCGAACATCCATGGGCCGCCGATGGCCCAGGCGCCGAAGCCGATGCGGGTGATATCGAGATCGGATCGTCCAAGCCGCCGTGTGCGCATGGCCTCCGAATGTATCAGAAGCCGCGGCCGGTTCCGGCTGTGGTGGCGGCAGGCGAGAGCCGGACGCTGCCGGCAAGCAGGCGTACTTCCTCCTCGGTGAGCGGCTTCGACGCGGCTTGTGTGCGTGCCGCGGAGGCGCCCTGTCCACGGCCGCGGCTCAGCAACCAGGCGGTGACGCCTCCGGCCACACCTCCCGCGCCGGCGGTGGCCCAGATTTTCCGCTCGCTGTGTCGCGCCTCGTCGAAGGCGGCCAGACCGGCGAGCAGACCGAGTCCGAACCCCGCGCCTGCGCCGATCGCGACCCACATCGCCGTGCGGTCGGAGCGGGTGGTGGCGCCGCTCCCGGCGCGGGTGTCGGCGTGAACGGTCTGTGCGAGCGTGGCGGCGGCGAGCAGTGTCAGCAGGAACGTGCGCATCGCGAACTCCTCCGGATCCCGCGGGCGGGAAATGGGCAGCCGACGGGCCGCCCGTTCCCTACTGCGCAGAAACCGGCTGTGATGGCTCGGATCGCCTGCACGGTCATGCGGATTCCGCCGGCCGTCGGGGGCTTCATAGAATGCGCCCCATGATGCGAACGCTGCCTGCTGTCGGCCTCATCTTCGCATGTGCCTTGTCGGCCGGTGCGCACGACGCTCCACGTGTGGATGCCGGGACGCTCAACGGAGCGGCGTACCGGATCGAGATTCCGCAGCACTGGAACCGGGAGCTTGTCCTCTACGCACACGGATACGACCCGGTCCAGACGCCGCGTCCGGACCCGGACTGGGACCATCCGTTCTCGGTGCGCTTCCGCCAGGAGTTTCTGCGCAGGGGATTCGCCTTCGCCGAAACCGACTATCGTACGCAGGGGTGGGCGGTGGCTGAAGCCATGGAGGACCTGGAGGCGCTCCGGCAGTACTTCACGCGTACTCACGGCTCGCCGTCCCGGACGTTCATGGTCGGGCACTCGATGGGCGGACTCCTGACGGCCGCGATGCTCGAACGCCACCCGGAGTCCTTCGACGGCGGTCTCGCGCTGTGCGGGCCGCTGGTTCCGGCGGTGGAGTTCTTCCACGAAATCCTGTTCACCAGAGTCGTGGCATTCGACGCGCTGTTCCCCGGCGTGCTGCGGCTCGGACCGCCCGATCGGCTGGCGCCGGAGCCCGGACCGGTGACGGAGGAGGAGATCGCGGCGGCGTTGCAGCAGTCGCCCGAGGCGGCCCGGCGCTTCACGACGCGGTTCGACGTGACAGAGCAGGACGTCCCCCGCGTCATGGCGTTCTACCGGGTCATCCTGGCGGAGCTGCTCACGCGCGCCGGCGGGAATCCCTTCGACAACCGCGACGTGATCTACTCGGGGTTTGGCGACGATGCCGCGTTCAACCGGACGGTGCGGCGTTACGCGGCCGATCCGAAGGCGCGCGATTACCTGATCGCGCACTACACGACGACCGGGAAGCGCGAGGACCCGCTGCTATCCGTCTACACGGCCGTCGATCCGCTCGTGGACGTGGAGACGTCCAACAGGTACGCTGTGCTCTCGGCTCGGGCCGGCACGGCGGAGCTGTTCGTCCAGCGCTTCGTGGATGCCGCCGGGCACTGCCGGATCAGCCCGGAGCTGACGGGACGGGCGTTCGACGACCTGCATGCATGGGTCAAGGACGGCTCGCGCCCGGCACCAGGCGAGCAACGCTGAGGAGCGAATCATGAAGAGACCCGCCGGCGTGCGGGTCGTCCCGGTCACCGACGATCGCTGGGCGGACCTCGAGACTCTCTTCGGCGCGCGCGGCGCGTGCGGCGGCTGCTGGTGCATGTGGCCGCGGCTGCCGCGCAAGGTGTTCGAGCAGCAGAAGGGAGAGCCGAACCGGAAGGCGCTGCGCGCGCGGGTGCACGACGGGCCGCCTCCGGGATTGCTGGCCTACATCGACGGCGTCCCGGCTGCCTGGTGCGCCGTTGGACCGCGCCAGGAGTTCGTGCGGCTCGCGCGCTCGGTCGCCGCGCTGCCCGAGGCGGTGGAGCCCGTCTGGTCGATCGTCTGCCTGTTCGTCGCGCGACCGTACCGGCGCCAGGGATTGAGCGCCGTGCTCATCGAGCATGCCGTGCGCTTCGCGAAGGCGCACGGCGCCCGCCTGATCGAAGGCTATCCCGTCGAACCCCAATCCGGCTCGCTGCCCGACGCGTTCGCGTGGACCGGTCTCCCGTCGGCGTTCGAGCGCGCCGGGTTCACGGAGGTCGCGCGCCGATCTCCCAGCCGGCCCATCATGCGCAGGGTCCTGCGGAAGTCCTAGCCCTTCGAGTGTGAGACGCGATCAGTCGCGCACCTGCTTGACGGTGAGCCGCGAGGCCGCAGTGTCCCAGTCGAACTCCACCGTGCCGCGCGGCGACACGCCGAGGTAGGCCGCCGGCTGGGTCGAAGCCATCTTCAGCACCGTCTCGAGCGGCAGGCCGGTGAACTTCACCGTGTTGCCGACCGCGCGGTCGAGCGAGAGCGCCGACCCGGCGAGGTTCGGCTGTCCCGGAACCGCGACCCGGCCGTTCTCGTCGAGCCGCACCCGCAGGTCGCCGAACATGTACTCGCCGGGAGGCTGGCCTGCTGCGATCGTCGCGTCAGTGACCAGCACGGTGCGCTCCGGGGTCTTCGCGCGGATCATCGACTTCACCGTCGCCGGCGGCAGGTGATGGCCGTCGACGATGAGGCCTGCGACCAGCTCGTCGGCGGCCAGCTGCTCCCACAGGAAGTTCGGATGCCGGGGCAGCATCTGCGCGCACCCGTTCCCGAGATGCGTCGACATCGTCGCGCCCGCCTTGACGGCATCGCGCACCTGCTCCGGTGACGCGGCCGTGTGGCCGATCGCCACCTTCACGCCCTGCGCGACCAGCTGCTCGATGAGCCGCAGCACGCCGGGCACTTCGGGAGCGACCGTGACCAGCCGGATGCGCCCCTCGGCCGCTTCCTGCCGCCGTGCGAAGTCGTCGGTCGTCGGCGGCGAGATGTCCTGACGCCGGTGTGCGCCGCGGGCCCCGTCCTCGGGCGAGATGTACGGTCCCTCCATGTGGATGCCGAGGATCGCGCGCTCGCGCGACCGCGCGATCGTCCGCGCGCAGGCGCGGAACCGGTCGAGCGGCATGGAGATCAGCGTCGGCAGGAACTGCGTGACGCCGGTCCGCCGCATCGCGGCGGCCGCCTCGGCAAGCTGATCGGCCGTGCACGACGGGTCGTTGAAGTCCACACCGGCGAACCCGTTCACCTGCACGTCGAGGAAGCCGGGCGACTGTCTGGTCATCGACGTCCCGCTCTGCGGCGAACCGGCCGCGGCCATTTCAATCGGTGGCAGCGCGCCTGCCGCCAGCCCCACGGCCAGGCCGCGCATCAGATCCCGTCGCTTGATCATCTCGCTCCTTCACGCATTCCGCGGCGGCGCCACGCCTCAGCGCGCGCCTCCGCTCAGATACACGCGGATGTTCTCCGTCGCACGACCGCCCGCGACGATGTCCGGGCGCCCGTCGGCGTTCAGATCGGCCACCACGAGGTCCTCGACGGCAACGCCCTCGTCGAGGATCTCCCGGCGCGCGAGCTCCCCAGCCGGCGTGAAGTGATACCGCGCCAGCGCGAACGGCTTCGTCCGCCAGCCGGCGACGAGCTCGTCGTGGCCGTCGCCGTCGAAATCCCCCCAGCCCAGGGCGTGTCCGCCGGTGACCGTGTCGTCGATCACGCGGCGCTGCCAGCGATTGTCGGTCTCCGTGTAGGTGACGATCGACGTGCCGTGCCACGGCTCGACCGTCGCGAACACGCGACGGCCACCCACACGGCCGAGGACCACCTCGCCAGGTCCGGGGTTCGCCTCTGCCAGGACCCGCGACGACCACTCGCGTTGGCCGCCGCGGGTGAAGAGGGTCAGGCCTTCGCGGCTGGCCGTGATCAGCTCCGCGCCGGGCTTGCCGTCGAAGTCCACCGCCAGGAAGTTGTGCAGAATGTGGCGCGTGTCGTCGACGACTTCAGGAGTCCACGTGCCGTCGAGCGCAGCGGGCGGATGGAGCACGACGATTCTCGCGCCGGGGCCGTTCCACTCCGGCGGCGCGGTGCCGCGCCCGTGGAGCGGGGTGACCACGAGCTCCGGGCGGCCGCCGACGTCGATGTCGGCCCACACGATGCGGTGCAGCGTCGGCTCCTCGAAGATCTGACGGACCGTCCACGGAGCGCGGCCGTCGGGTGTGGTCCGCACCGCCAGGTGCAGCGTGCCGCCGGAGGTCGTGTTCCGCGGGTTCCAGGCCGCGCCGAGCGCGATCTCGGGCCGGCCGTCGCCATCCAGATCCGCGGCGGCGATGGTCACGTTGTCCCGCGGGGTCGCGCCGTCGAGGATCACGTGCTTCGTCCAGGCGGGGTTCTCGAACCACGCGAGCTGCGTCGGGTTGATGGCGACGATGTCGGGCCGGCCGTCGGTGTTGATGTCGGCCACGCGCACCGCGTAGACGACGTCCCAGTCCCGCGCGATCTCGAGCGGCTCGATGCCGGCGGGAGGTGCCGGTGCGGGGCCGGGCTGAAGCAGCAGGGAGAGGGCGAGGGCGAGCAGGCAGCGCGGCATTGCTGGGACTGATACCACAAACGGACCGGGCCCTGCAGGCGCCTCCGGTACAATCGGCGGTCAGATGGTCATCGAACGCGAGCGATACCTGGACGACGGGTCCTCTCTGCTGGTGTCGCTGGTGCTGTCCAGCCGCACCGTCGAGATGCACAGTCTGCTGACCGCGCTCAGCGCCGAGGAGCGGGCACAGGTCGCCGACGTGCTGGTCCGTGCGCTGGACGAGATTGCCGGGATCCTGCGCGCTCACCGGGAGGCCCGCGCGGCCGGGTGAGCCACACCCCGTCTGTCCGACAGTTCAGCGGGCCTGGAGTGCGGCAACGGCATCGGGCGGCAGGTCCAGCACCGTGCCGTGCCGCGCGCCGGCGGGCATGCGCACGAGACCCGACACGTCTTCCCACGTCTCGAAATCGTGCGTGCGCATCGCGCCGTAGCGTTGGCGGGTGTATTCGTCGTAGTAGACCACCCAGGCGTCGCCCAGCCGGACGACGGATGGCCCCTCCACCCACCCGGGCGTGAACGCCCGCCCGGCAGGACCCCACGGCCCGCGAGGCGCCGGCGCGAAGGTCACCCGCAGGTGCTTGTGCGGGATCGGCGCGCGGGTCTCGTCCTTCACGATCATCGCGAACCGGTCTCCAAGATCGACGATGGTGCCGTCGATGACGTTGAAGCCGCCGTCGTAGAACAGCGAGGCCGGCGCGAAGTGCTCGAAGTCGGTCGTCGTCGTGCAGTACAGGCGATGATTGAGCTGGCGGCCGTCGTGCAGGTCGCCCGACAGGTCCGTCTCCGGAAAGCGGCCCGGGATCGTCGTCGCCCAGAAGATCAGGTAGTGGCTCGCGCTCCGGTCGTAGACGATCTCCGGGGCCCAGGTGTTGCGCGCCTCCGGTTCGTGCGCCATCACCGGCACGAAGCGCGGTGTCGACCAGGCGCGCAGGTCGCATGATTCGGCATAGCCGAACCCCTTGTCCCACCAGCCCGTCGTCCACACCAGCCGGAAGACGCCGTCGGGGCCGAATGAGAGGTGCGGGTCGCGCATGACCCCGGAGCCGGGCCCGGGCGGCAACAGCGGCAGCCCGCCATCGACCTCCTGCCAGGTCAGGCCGTTCTCGCTGGTCGCGAGCCGCAGCCCGTCTGCGCCCTCGCCGGTGAAGTAGCTGAAGAGATACACGACCTTACGGGTGTCTGACACCGGTACCGGTACGGGTGTCTGGCACCGGTCCCAGTACAGACGCCGGTACCTGTACAGGCTACTGCGCGGTCCAGCCGCCGTCGACGAAGATGGAGGCGCCCGTGACGAACGAGCTGGCGTCCGAGGCGAGGAACACGGTGACGCCGGCGATCTCGTGGAGCTCTCCCCAGCGGCCCATCGGAATCTTCGCGACGAACGCGCGGTACTTCTCCGGGTCGTCGAGCAGCGGACGGTTCATGTCGGTGCCGAACGGCCCGGGGCAGATCGCGTTCACCGTGACGCCACGCCCGGCCCACTCGAGCGCCAGCACGCGGGTGAGGTTGGCCACACCGGCCTTGGAGGCCGCGTAGGGCGCGCGGCCCGGGATGCCGATGACGCTCAGGATCGACCCGAGGTTGATGACGCGCCCCCAGCCCCGAGCCGCCATCGCGGGACCGAACGTCCGCGCGCAGAGGAACGTGCCCTTCAGGTTCGTGCCGACGACGGTGTCCCAGTCGGCCTCGGTGAGCTCGTCGCACGCGCCGCGGACGTTCACGCCGGCGTTGTTCACCAGGATGTCGATCGGCCCGAACGACGTCTCCAGCTCCCGCGCCAGCCGGGCGACGTCGTCGCTCGACTGCACCTCGAGCGTGCTGCTGCAGGTGCGGCGCCCTGTCGCGTCCGCGATCGCGCGGGCCGCCGCCGCGCCCGCCTCCGCGTCGCGGCTGGTCACCGCGACGTCGGCGCCGGCCTGCGCCAGCGCCTCGGCCATCACGCGGCCGAGACCGCGTGCGCCGCCCGTGACGAGCGCCCGCCGCCCGTCGAGCCGAAACCGATCCAGCACGTTCATAGTCCGAGAGTGTCCTTCGCGTAGGCGACGCTGCGGCGCACGTTCTCGTCCTCGGCCGCAACCTGCGCCTCGGGGGAAAGATGCGTGATGCGCGGCAGCGGACGCGACCAGGCCCGGCCGAGCACGTCGCGTTCGAATTGCGCCAGCCGCCCGTCGCCCGGCTGGTCGATGCAGGTCCAGTAGGCCGCGCTCCGGTACGGCACCGGGAGCGGATCGCGGGTAATCATCTCGAGGCAGAACCGGACGTCGGGGCGTGCGGTGCGGAGAACGCGAATCGCGTCGGCCAGCGGCACCAGCCCCTCGCCGAGCGGCACCTCCGACAGCTCGAACCCGTCGGCCGACGGCCTCACCGCCATGTCCTTCACATGCGTCGTCACCGCCCACGGCGCCAGCGTGCGGATCGTGTCGAGCGGATCCTCGAGCAGCGCGACGTTGTTGCCGAAGTCGACGCAGGCGCCGATGCGGTCGCTGTCGAGCCTCGTCAGCAACGCGGCCAGCTCGGACGCGGTGAAGTCCTTGTGGTTCTCGATGCCGACCCGGATCGGGAAGCGCTCGATCGTCGGCTTCAGCCGCGTCAGGCGGTCCTGCCACGTCCGGTCGAAGGTCACCCACTCGTCGCGGCTCTTGAACGTCTCGTAGCGGCGGCCGTAGAGCAGCGCGACGCGGATGCGATCGACGCCGAGCGCGCCGGCGACGGCGGCCATCGACTCGTACGCCTCCGGCGACTCGAGATACGTCGACGGCACCGACAGCTCCAGCCAGACGCCGGCCTTCTCGACCCGGTCGCGGATGCGCGACAGGTACTTCGGATCGTGCGACTCCAGCTGCGACAGGTCCATCTGCACGCCGCCCGCCCAGAAGCGGCCGCAGAGGTCGAGGAGCGCGTCGGCCGGCAGCGCGGCCGCCGTGGTCTTCAGGATGTCGCGTCCCTGCAGCATCCGGACAGCGAAGGAGGTGTAGGCGAGACACATGGTGGTCGCATCGGACGCGCGAGCCGGCCGGTACAGGCCGGCCGCCGCGAGCACACCGGCCGCCGACCGCAGGAACGCGCGGCGATCCGGCATCACGATCTCCCGAGCGCGGCGCGCAGCTCGCGGTCCCAGGGCGCCCGGTACGGCTTCGTGAGCCGCGCCGACGCCTCGGCGTCGCCCACGATAGCACCGGCGGCCTCGTCCCAGCGGATCACGCGCCCGACATCGGCCGCGATGTTGGCGAGGTGGCAGGTGATCGACGTCCGGTGGCCGCTCTCGACATCCGCAACCGGTTGCGTCCTCGACCTGACGCAATCGAGGAAGTTCCGCACGTGCGGCACGAACTGGTCGCGCACCTGCTCGTAGCCCTCGTCCTTGATCGGCTCGCAGCGCAGACCGGGCGGTGGCGCCGGCTCGCGCGGCCCCGTGAAGCTGGGGATCTGGCGCTCCGGCGGCACGGCCCGGTCGGGGACGACCTCGAAGCCGCGGCGATCGATCGTGAGCGTGCCCTTCGTGCCGAAGAACTCCAGCCCGCCGGTGCCGCCCGCGGCGACCTCGCGGCTCGACCAGCTCACGAGCATGCTCGGGTACTCGAAGATTGCTTCGAATACCTCCGGCGTCTCGCCGATGCCGCCAAGCACCCGCCGCTGCGCGAACGCCGCCACGCGCAGCGGCAGCTCGCCGGTCGTCCATTGGACGATATCGATCTGGTGCGAGAGCAGGTTGGTCGTCTGGCCGCCGGAGTAGTCGCGGAACCAGCGGAAGTGATACAGGGCCCGGTGCGGATCGTAGGGCACCGCGGGCGCCGGCCCGAGCCACAGGTCCCACTGTGCCGGCGTGAGCGGCTTGCCGACCGGCTGCGTGAACCCCGGGAGGATATTGCGGAACGACCCGATGCGGACCGCGCGGACCTCGCCGAGGTAGCCGTGCCGGAGCAGGCCCCGGGCGCGTTGGTAGTGGACACCCGACCGCTGCTGCGTGCCGACCTGGACGACGCGCCGGTACCGGCGCGCCGCTTCAATCATCCAGTCGCCTTCCCGGAGCGTGAGCGTCAGCGGCTTCTCGACGTAGACGTCCTTGCCGGCGGCGCACGCCATGATCGTCATGAGCGCGTGCCAGTGGTCCGGCGTCGAGACGACCACCGCGTCGATGTCGGTCCGATCGAGCAGCGCGCGGAAGTCCTCGAAGCGCCGCGCGCCGCTCCCGGCCAGCTGCGCCGCATCGTCCAGGCGTTCCGTGGAGACGTCGCAGACCGCGGCGATTTCGCAGTCGGGCTGGGCCTTGAAGTCGAGCAGATGGCGGCGGCCGATCAGGCCGTTGCCGATCAGGCCGACGCGGACGCGATCGTTGGCGCCCTGAATGCGCCGCGCCGACGCGGCGGACGAGGGCAGGGCGGTTCCGGCGATGGTCGTACCGAGGAGACCCTTCAGGAACGCGCGGCGACGCGGCATCGGCACCCCTCCGGCTGCGCTGAACGTATATCACCGAACCGGCGAAGCTGGTAGTATCCGCTCGTGCGGCGTCGGGAGTTCCTGTTCGGGTCTGCGCTCGCGCTCGCGGGCGCGCGGGTGGCGGCATGGACGATCGGCGAGAGCCGGTCGCGATGGCGTGCCGGCACGGCTGTGGCGGACATCACGCCCGAGCCGGGGATCTGGATGGCGGGCTACGCCGCGCGGACCGAGCCCGCACAGGGGACCGCGCTGCCGCTTTCGGCGAAGGCGCTGGCCCTCGAAGACGATGCCGGGCGGCGGGCCGTGCTGGTGACGTTCGACCTGCTCGGCGTGACCGCCGCGATGCGCGCACGGATCGCCGCCGCGCTCGAACGCCGCGCCGCCATCGCGCCGTCCGCGCTGATGCTGGCCTCGAGCCACACGCACTCGGGACCCGTCGTCCGCGAGCAGCTGTTCGTCGCCTACGACCTCGACCAGGCCCAGCGCGAGCGCATCACCGCGTACACGACGTGGCTCGAGGGGACGGTGGTCGAGACCGCCCTCAAGGCGCTGGCTGCGCTCGAGCCGTGCGAGCTCGCGCTCGGCGAGGCGCGCGCGACCTTCGCCGCCAACCGGCGGACCGCGTTTCTCCCGACAGGTCCGGTCGATCATGCGGTACCGGTCCTGCACGTGACCGGCACGAACGGGCAGACCCGCGCCGTCGTGTTCGGCTATGCCTGCCACAACACGACGCTCCAGGCGGCCATGGTGCGGTTCCACGGTGACTATGCCGGCGTCGCGCAGCGCGCCATCGAGGCGGCACATCCGGGCGCCGTGGCCTTCTTCGTGGCCGGCTGCGGCGCCGACGCGAACCCCAGCCCGCGCGGCACGCTGGAGCTGGTCGAACAGCACGGCACGGCGCTCGCGACGGCCGTGAACGGTGCGCTCACGCGAACCCAGCCGATCGGCGCGGGCCTGGCGACCTCGCTCGAGTGGGTGTCGCTGCCGTTCGCGCCCGCGCCGGGCGAGGCGCACTGGCGGGCGCGGCTCGACGACAACGACGTGTACGTGCGGCGGCACGCGCAGTTGATGCTCGACCGGCTGGCCGCAGGCACCTTCGAGAAGGCGCACGAGGAGCCGATTCAGGTCTGGCGCCTCGGCGACTGGCGCCTCGTCGCGCTGGGCGGGGAGGTGGTCGTCGACTACCTGCTGCGCATCCGGCGCGAGCATCCGGGGCGCCTCTGGGTCGCCGGCTACGCCAACGACGTCTCGTGCTACGTCCCGTCGCTGCGCGTGCTCCGCGAAGGGGGCTACGAAGGGGGCGGGGCGATGTTGTATTACGGACGCCCGGGTCCCTTCGACGAGACCGTCGAGGAGCGGATCGTCGGCGCGGTCCGCCGCGGGCTCGAGCGCTGCGCCGCCGTTCCGGCGTCGGCCTGACTGCCGGCCGGGCGCGGCACCGCCGCGTCCCGGCCTTCACCATCATCCGAGACCATGTCCGAGATCACCCGTCGTCGATTCATTGGCACTCTCGCTGCTGCCGGGGGCGTTGCCGCGGCCGGCGGCCGCGCGCCGGCGGTCTTCGCATCGGACGCGCGTCCGGCGCTGCTCGGCGGCACGCCGGTGCGGCGCGAGAAGTTCCCGTCGTGGCCCGTCAGCGACGACACCGAGGTGCAGGCGCTGACCGGCGTCCTGCGCAGCGGCCGCTGGAACCGCGGGGAGCAGGCCGCCGCGTTCGAGGCGGAGTACGCGACGCTCACGGGAACCGCGCACTGCCTGGCGACCGCCAACGGCACGAGCGCGCTGCTGACGGTGCTCGCGTCGCTCGACGTCGGGCCGGGCGACGAGGTCATCGTCCCGCCGTACACGTTCGTCGCAACGGTGAACGTCGTCCTCCTGCGGCACGCGCTGCCGGTCTTCGTCGACAGCGACATCGAGACGTTCCAGGTCGACGCGTCGAAGATCGCCGGCGCGATCACGGACCGCACGAAGGTGATCCTGCCGGTGCACCTGGGCGGGGCGGCCTTCGATGTCGACACGGTGCTCGCGGCCGCGACGCCGCGCGGGATTCCGGTCGTCGAGGACGCCTGCCAGTCGCATCTCGCCGAGTGGCGCGGCCGGAAGGTCGGCAGCTTCGGGCGCGCCGGATGCTTCAGCTTCCAGGCGAGCAAGAACCTGAACGCCGGCGAGGGCGGCGCGATCATCACGAACGACGCCGAGCTGATCGAGCGCTGCTACCAGTTCCACAACAACAGCCGCGGGCGCGCGATCGCCGGCAGCACGACGTTCTCGTACAGCGGCGTCGGCGCGAACCTGCGCATGACCGATTTCCAGGCGGCGCTGCTGCGCGCGCAGATGACGCGGCTGGAGGAGCAGTCGAAGCGGCGGGACGAGAACGGGGCCTATCTGACGCGGCTGCTCAAGGAAATTCCGGGCATCACGCCGGCGCGCATGTACGAGGGATGCACGCGCAACGCGTACCACCTCTACATGTTCCGGTACGACGCGTCCGCGTTCGCGGGGCTGCCGCGCGACGTCTTCCTGAAGGCGCTGCGCGCCGAAGGCGTGCCGGCCTCGGGCGGCTACACGCCCCTGAACAAGGAAGCCTCGGTGGTCGGGACGCTGCGCTCGCGCGGATACGAGCGGATCTACGGGAAGGCCGAGATCGACCGGCTGATCGCACGCAACGAGTGCCCGCAGAACGATCGCCTCTGCACTGAGGCCGTGTGGCTCACCCAGACCATGCTGCTCGGCCCGCGCAGCGACATGGACCAGATCGCCGAGGCGATCCGGAAGGTCCAGCGCCACGCTTCTGAGTTGGTGAAGGGGACACTGTAGGGCCGAACCGTAGGGCCAAACTTCAGTTCGGCCGTCTAGGGGCCGGGGAGGGACCTGCCCCCTGGTCCCTGCCCCCTGGCCCCTGCACGTTACGACTTCAGGCCAACGCGGCGTCCAGCGTGATCTCCACGCCCGTCAGCGCCCGCGAGACCGGGCAGTTCTTCTTCGCGTTCTCCGCCTGCTGCTTGAACGCCGCGGCATCCAGCCCCGGCACCGTCGCTCGCGTCTCCAGATCGATGCGGGTGATCGAGAAGCCGCTGTCCCCCTTCTCGAAATGCACCTTCGCGGTCGTCCGGATGTTCGAGGGGGGCGAGCCCGCCTGCGCAAGCCCGTGCGCCAGCGCCATCGAGAAGCAGCCGGCGTGGGCCGCGGCAATCAGTTCCTCGGGACTGGTGGTCGTTCCCTCGGCGCTGCGCGACCTCCAGTCGTACGCGGCATCGATGGTGCCGGTCTGGCTGCGCAGCCGCCCCGTGCCTTCCAGGAGCGTCCCATTCCACTCGGCTGTTGCGGATCTCACGGGCATGTCGGCGTTACTCCTTGTGATGAACCGGAAACGAGCAGTATAGCCAATCGCGCGGCGGCGGAAGCTGAACCGGTGAACAGGCACGCTCTGTCAACACCCTGCGGCATGTGCATCCGTCCCCGCCAACACGCGGAACGGCCCGTGTGACGAAGTGCACGTACGGTGTTTCGTCACTGCGGACCGCGGATTCGCCACCACAGAGTTGTTCCAACCCCTTCCAACCCGTTGACTCGCGTGCGGCCGCGCCGTACTTGAATCGCACGCGTGTCGATTCACCCCGGCGCAGGTTCTTTGTGCTCAACCGTTCCGGGCGCGCCGGGGTGTCACGCGGTGAGGAGGTGTGTGGTGGTGCGGCGTCATCAACCCGCGGACAGGCTGCTCGCCCTGGTCGCGGCATTCTGGATTGCGGGCGCGGCACTCGCCGGCGCGCAGGCCGGCACGGCCGCCGTCAGCGGCACGGTCACGGACGAGCAGGGCGCGGCCCTGCCGGGCGTCAGCGTCACGGTCTCGAACCGCGCGACAGGTGTCACGCGTACCGTGGTGACCGGCGGGAACGGCACGTATCAGGTGCTCGCGCTGCCGCCCGGGACGTACGACGTCCGGGCCGAGCTGCAGGGCTTCCGCAGCGTGCTGCGCGAAGGGCTGGAGCTGCCCGTCGACCTGAACACGCGGTTCGACATCCAGCTGGCCGTCGGCTCGTTCTCCGAGACCGTGAGCGTCACGTCGGAGGCGCCGCCGCTGAACACCACCGACGCGAGCATCGGCAACGTCATCAGCGGCACGCAGGTGCGCTCGCTGCCGCTCGAGGCCAACAACGTCAACGGCCTGCTCAGCCTGCAGCCCGGCGCGGTCTACGTGCCGAACGCGCAGGTCACGGACGCCCGGACGGGCGAAGTCCGGAACATCGACCCGCGCAGCGGCGCTGTGAGCGGCGCGCGCGCGGACCAGTCGAACATCCCGCTTGACGGCATCGACGTCAACGACCCGCAGTTCGGCACGGCGTACGCCAGCGCGCTGCGCATGACGCTCGACTCGCTCCAGGAGTTCCGGGTGAGCACGAGCAACTACGGCGCCGAGGCGCGACGGTCGAGCGGCCCGCAGGTCTCGCTGGTGACCCGCAGCGGCACCAACGACTTCCACGGCTCCTTCAACTGGGTCCAGCGCGACACGCGTTTCAGCTCGAACGACTACTTCCTGAAGCTCTCGCAGCTCGAGGCGGGCGAGCCGAGCGAGCCGCCGCGGCTGGACAAGAAGATCTTCGGCGGCTCGTTCGGCGGGCCGATCGCCCGCGACAAGCTGTTCTTCTTCGGCAGCTACGAGCGCCTGAACGAGCAGAGCGAGGTGCCGATCCTGCGCAACGTGCCCTCGATGACGATGCGGGACGGGGTGCTGGTGTATCCGTGCGCGGTGCCGGGGCAGTGTCCGGGCGGGACGGTGCAGGGGCTGACCGGTGCACACACGATCCCGGCCGGCCACTACGGGCTGTCTCCCTCGGATCTCGCGCGGCTGGACCCGCTCGGCATCGGCCCCAGCCTGCTCGCCACCCAGTACTTCCGCCAGTATCCCGTGCCGAACGACCCGGGCATCGACGGGCTGAACCTCGTCGGCTACCGCTTCGCCGCGCCCGTGGAGAACCGGTTCAACACGTTCATCGGCCGCACCGACTACCGGATGACGGGCAGCCACTCGTTCTTCGCGCGCTTCAACCTGCAGGACGACACGGTGCTGTCCGCGCCCCAGTTCCCGGGGCAGCCCGCCAACGCGACGCGGTCCGTCACCAGCGGCGGCCTCGCTGCCGGATGGGACGCGGTGCTCGGATCGTCCATGGTGAACACGTTCCGCTACGGGCTGACGAAGATCGACGAGGACATCATCGGGTTGCAGGACTCGGTGCAGGTCGAGTTCCGCAACATCGACTCCTTGCGCGCGCTGACCGCGTCGACGGGGCGCTCGATCCCGACGCACACGATCGCGAACGAGCTGTCGTGGGTGAAGGGCTCGCACACGCTGAAGTTCGGCACGAACCTCCGCTTCAGTCGCATCGGCACGAGCACGAACGTCACCTCGTTCCACACGCCGCAGGCGAACGGATCCTGGGTGGACGGCGTCGGCACGACCTACATGCCCGGCTCGATCTGCCCCGAGCCGGTCGGCGCCGTCTGTGATGAGTTCCCGGCGGTCGCGGATGGCGGCGTGTCGTCGTTCGGCGACACGATCGTCCCGCTGTTCGGGATCATCTCGGAGACGACGGCGTACTACAACTACGACCGGAACGGGAACGTGCTCCCGGTGGGCGAGCCGGTGCGCCGGCGCTTCGCGGCCGACGAGTACGAGTTCTTCGTCCAGGACAGCTGGAAGCTCGGACCGACGCTCACCGTCACCGCAGGGGTGCGCTACAGCCTGTTCTCGCCGCCGTACGAGACCAGCGGCCTGCAGGTGACGCCCGACATCAAGCTGGGCGAGTGGTTCGAGATCCGCCGCTCGCTGATGGAGGCGGGACGCTCGACGAGCGAGGCGCCGCTCGTGAACTTCGACCTGGCCGGCCCCGCCAACGGCAAGCCCGGCTACTACGACTGGGATCGCAACAACGTCGCGCCGCGCGTGTCGGCCGCCTGGACGCCGCAGGCCTCGACCGGGTTGGCCGGGTGGCTGACGGGGAACGGGAAGCTGGTCGTCCGCGGCGGCTACTCGATGGTCTACGACCGCATCGGCACGGCGCTCGCGAGCAACTTCGACCAGGAAGGATCGTTCGGGCTCTCCACGAACCTGTCGAGCCCGTTCGGCGGACACAACGAGGACGACCCGTCGATCCGGTTCCAGGGGCTCGACTGGATTCCGCCGACGCTGCCCGAGGCGCCGCCCGGAGGGTTCCCGCAGACGCCGCCGTCGTTCGCCGGCGTGATCACCTCCGCGCTCGACGGCACGATCGTGACGCCGTACCACCACACGTACAACGTCGCGATCGGGCGTGAGTTCGGCCGCGGCTTCGCGATCGAAGGGGCGTACGTCGGACGCCGCGGCCGCAACCTGCTCGTGCGGCGCGACGTCGCGATGCCGGCGAACCTGCGCGATCCGCAGTCCGGGCTCGACTACTTCACCGCGGTGCAGCAGCTGCTCCGCTCGGTGGAGGACATCCCGCGCACGGCCGGCATCGAGGCCTACGCCAACCTGGCGCCGCAGCCGTACTGGGAGAACCTCTTCCCGGACGCCGCCAGCGGCGGGTTCACGGCCACGCAGGTGATGGCGCGCGAGTTCCACCGCCGGGCGCCGGACTACATCACGACGCTCTGGGCCGCCGACCAGTTCTGCGTCCCGGCGTGCAGCCGGCTCGGCGAGTTCGCGTTCTTCTCGCCGCAGTACGACTCGCTGGCCGTGCAGAGCACGATCGCGCGCGCCGACTACGACGCGCTGCAGCTCTCGATCCGCAAGCGGTTCAGCGACGGCTACCAGTTCGACCTGAACTACACGCTCGGCCAGGCGAAGGATCACGGATCGCTGCTCGAGGGGGACTCGACGTTCCAGGACTTCGACAACGGCGGCTACACCGGCTTCCTCGTCGACTCGTGGAACCCCGACAAGCAGTGGGGACCGGCGGACTTCGACGTCCGCCACCTGATCAACCTGAACTGGATCGCGGAGCTGCCCTTCGGGCGGTCGAAGCCGTTCGCCTCCGACCTCCCGCCGGTGCTCGACGCGATCCTCGGCGACTGGACGACCTCGGGCATCGTCCGGTGGAGCAGCGGGTTCCCGTTCAGCGTGTTCAACTGCCGCCAGTGCTGGACGACGAACTGGAACCTGCAGGGCAACGCGTCGCTCGTCACGCCCGGCGTGCTGCCCGAGACGGGCACGACGAAGAACGCGGTCAACGGGTACCCGAGCCCGTTCAAGGATCCGAAGCAGGCGCTGACGATGTTCCGGCGCTCGCTGCCGGGGGAGACCGGCCTGCGCAACCAGCTGCGCGGCGACGGCTACTTCTCGATCGACTTCAGCCTGAGCAAGTCCTGGACGATGCCGTGGTCGTCGGGGCACCGCCTGCGCTTCCGGTGGGACACGTTCAACCTGACGAACACGCCGAGCTTCGACGTGTTCTTCATGGACATGTTCCCGGACCGCGAGGCGAGCTTCGGACGGTACTACAACACGATTCAGACCTGCGACGGCGGCGCGGGGCGGTGCATGCAGTTCGCGCTGCGGTACGAGTTCTGAACGTCCGGGTTCGCCCGCGTAGCCTCAGGAACACCGAGGACACAGAGAGCCCAGAGAACGCGGAGAACACTGAGGTCACGAAGACAGCGAGAGCTGAGGTCGTGCAAGACGCAGAGAGCTTAGTACACAGGGGTGAGAATGGGACCCGATCCCGTTCTCATTCCCTGTGGCTTCGAGACCGCAATGATCTCTGTGCCCTCCGTGTTCTCTGCGGCAGTGTTCTCTGTCCTTGGCTCTCTGTCGCCTCGGACGAGCTACAGCCGCCCAAGGTGGAGGCCGCCGGACACGTCGATGATCGACCCCGTGGCGTACGGGGCGTCGCCGCGCACGAGCGCGGCGACG
>DASVDJ010000197.1:0-6595 GCA_036381155.1 Vicinamibacterales bacterium | reverse complement strand
TGGCCGAGCGCGCCTATCACCCCGCGTGGATCCCGGGACGTCAGGCCATCTCCTTCCTGCGCGACAACCGGCTCGTCGTCGTGGACCCCGCGACCGGCAGAGAAGAGACGTGGCACGACGGCAGCGCCGAACCGACCCGCGGCGAGATCGGCGATCCCGAGCCGGGGCCGGACGGGCTCGTCGCGATGAGCCTGCGCGGGGTCTCGCGCAGCCGGCGCGGGGTCGGCGTCCTGTCGCCTCGGGACGGACGGTTCGACCTGGTGAGCCGGAGCCCGAGCGCCTGCCACGTGGTGTGGACGCCGTCGGGTGGGCTGGTCTGGGTGACGGCCGAAGGGCAGGGGGGCACGCGCGTGATGCACGCGCCGGCGCCGGGCGGAGACGAGCAGGTGCTGATCGACCTGCCCGGCGCGTCCAGCCACGAATACTTCCCGCGTGTCTCCGCCGACGGCGCGTGGCTGGTATGGGGAGCGGCCGCCGAAGGACACGAGCACGACCGGGCGGACTACGAGCTGTTCGCCTGGCGCATCGGCTCGCCGTGGGACTCGGCCCTGCGCCTCACGTACTCGCCGGCGAACGATCAGTGGCCGGATCTGCGGCTGGACTGATCGCTCACCGCAGTCGGGTCGTGCCCGGCGCGCCGTCCCTCTCGTAGCGGGACACGATCACGTCGAAGAACTCGTCGGCGATGCGCGTATAGCCCGCGGCGGTGGGATGCAGCCCGTCGCTGCCCACCAGTGCCGGCTCCGGCGGATCGCCGAAGGCCGCTTCCAGATCCACCAGCCCGATCCGCAGCTGCTGCGCCAGTGACCGGATCTCGCGGTTCAGGGCGTCGATGGCCACCTTGGTGCCCGGGCGCTCCTGTTCCCGCTTGTCGGTCACCTGGAACAGGGTCGCGACGATCACGTCGACGTCGCGAACCTGGGCGGAGCGGATCATCGCCCGCAGGTCGTCGGCGGCTTCGTTCGTGGGCGTCTGGGTGATCCGGTTGTAGCCCATGACGAGCAGCACGACCTCAGGCTTCGCGCGCGTCAGGCTCTCGAGGAAGCGGGCGCGCCCCTGGGCGGTCGTCTCGCCGCCGACGCCGTCATTGACGACCGTGAAGTCCTGCTGCGGATAGGTTTCCTCGAGCCGCTTCTGCAGCTTGTACGGATAGGTTTCCGTTTCGATCACGAGCTGCGGGAACACGAGCCCCTCGCCGAAGGCCGGCGGTTCGCGCAGGAAGCCCTCGGTGATGCTGTCGCCGAACGCCAGGAACCGCGTCACGGACAACCGCCGGGCTCGCTTCACCTCCACGTCGAACGAGCACGAGGCGGTCCGGCTGCCGGCATCCGTGGCCGTGCACGTCACGGGCGTGGTGCCGAGGGTGAATGGCGTGCCCGACGCCGGCGCGCAGCTGACGGTGACGGGCGGCGTCCCGCCGTTCACGGTCGGCGCGAAATCCACCACCGCGGTATCGCCGTCCGCGTTGACGGCGAGGTTGCCTGGACAGGTCAGCGAAGGCGCCGGCTGCGTCGGACCGGGGGCCGGGGAGTTCGAGGAGCCGCCGCATCCGGCAAGCAGACAGGCGGCAACTGCGACAGGAACGAGGGCTCGCATTCAGGACGGGATAGTTTAACCGGCAAGCTGAGCCGACGAGAAGCCGATCCGCGGTCGGACCGTCTACCGTGCGGCTGGCTCTTCGGGGGGGCGCACGAGAAACCGTGCGTCAACCTGCGCCACCTCCTGCTCGAGCCGTTCGCGGCTCCAGCCGAGCGCGGCGCCCATCAGCTCCGCGCACCGTTGCAGGCACGCCATGCCGGGGTGGCCGATCGTGCCGAGTCCGGTGCGCCTGAAGATGACGTCTTCGAGCCGGACGGCCATTTCCTCCCGGACGGCGAACGTCACTTCGGCTTCAATCGACTCGCGGTCGGGCGCCAGGTGCGCCAGGGTTGCCGGCTCGCTCCGGAGCAGCGTCTCGGCGTCGGCGCCGTAGTGGGCAACGAGATACTGTGCCGTCCCGGGTGCGATCCGATCGCGGTACGTCCGTTCGAGCGCGGCCGCCAGCGCGTCCGGGTCCTCGACGAAGCCGACGAGCGGCACCTCACCCGTGCGGCTCGGCCCGGTACCGCGGCCCAGGCGGCGCGTCACGACCTGCATCGCGCGTGCAGCAAGCCGCCGGGCGGTCGTGTACTTCGCGCCGACGACCGAGACGAAACCCTCGACGCCGTCGTGCCGCCCGTGATCGACGACCTGGTACAGGCCGGTCCCGCGGTAGACGTTGGGCTGGGGGGTCCCCGTCAGGGGATACAGGCCCGCAAATGCATGGCGGACGTCGCGCCGCTCGAGTTCCGCCCCGGGCAGCGCCGCTGCCACGTCCCGCAGCAGGCCTTCGACGTCCTCTTCCCCGGGTGTGACAGCGTCGAGATCCTGATCGAACGGACTGTCGCTCGTGCCGATGAGCGAGTGCCCGCGCCACGGGATCACGAAGATGTGGCGCCCGCCGCGGTTCACGATCGAGGCGCCGCGACGCGAAGAGGGAAGGGCCACCGCGAGCGCCGGCGTCACCTGGCGCGTGACGATGTGCGCCCCCTTGGAGTAGTGGGTGATCGGGCGGGGAAGACGTCCGACGGGCAGGAGCCTGTTGAGCGCCGGAATCCAGGGGCCGGCCGCGTTGATGGTCAGTCTGGCGCGGACGTGCAGCCGCTCGCCGGTCAGCACGTCGCGCACGACCGCGCCCTGCACGCGCGACCCGTTCACCAGGAACTCCTCGACAGCGGCGTAGTTCGCCACGGCCGCCCCCTCGCGGGCGGCGGTGCGGATGAATGCCAGCGTCATGCGCTCCGAGCTGTTCATGTGCAGCTCGTGGAACACCTGGCCGCCCGTCAGCGCGGGCGAGCTGCCGAGCGCGGGCAGCTCGCGAGCGAGCGCATCGGGCTCCAGCACCTGGCGGGGCGGGACCCGGCGCCCGTCCGGCAGCGCGCGATCGTGTCCGGCGCAGATCAGGTCGTAGAGCGCCATGCCGGCGCCCAGGAGCAGCCGGCCCTTGCGGAAGTCCCGGTACGTCGGAATGAGGAACGGCACCCAGCGGACCAGATGGGGGGCGATGCGCTGGAAGCGAATGCGCTCGGACGCGGACTCGCGGACCTTGTGGAACTGGAGCGTCTGCAGGTACCGGATGCCGCCATGCAGCAGCTTCGAGGAGGCGGCCGACGTCGCGCCGCCGAAGTCCCCCTTTTCGACCAGGGCGACCGCCAGCCCGCGCAGCGCCGCGTCGTGCGCCAGGCACGCACCGGTAATGCCGCCGCCGACGATCAGGACGTCGAAATCGGTCCGCGTGAGGTCGCTAAGATTCCGCCGCATGCGCGTCGGCTGGCACGAGCCGCTCGTAGATGCCGGCGAGGCGCGATGCCAGCGCCGGCCAGGCGAACGTCCGCTCGACGCGCGCGCGCAGCGCGGCTCCGGCCGCCGACCGGCGGGCAGGGTCGTGCAGCAGCGCCGCGAGCCCGTCGGCCAGCGCGCCGGCGTCGCCGACGGGGACATAGACGCCCGCGTCCCCGAGGAGGTCGCGGTTGACGCGCGTGTCGCTGGCGACCGTGGGCAGCCCGCACGCCATGTAGTTGAGCAGCTTGCCGTTCGCTTCGGTCTGCGACTGCTTGGGTGACACCGCCACGCATCCGAGCGTGAGATACGCGGCGGCCTCGGCGTAGGGAATGCGTCCCGGCAGCGTGACGTGCGCCGAGAGCCCGCGCGCGGCGACCTGTTCGCGGTACGCCTCCTCGTTCGGATATCCCATGATGAGGAAGTGCGCGTCGGGCACGGCGCGCACGACGTCCGGCACCGCGTCGAGCAGCAGATCGACACCCTGATATGCGGTCAGCACGCCGAGATAGACGACGACGCGCCGCCCCTCGAGGCCGAGGCGCCGCAGGAGCGACGGGTCGGCGGCGCGCGGCCGGAACTGCTCGAGGTCGACGCCGTCGGGCAGCCAGTACACGCGCCGGGTGTCCACGCCCTGCTCGGCGAGCATCTCCTGCCCGCTGCGCGCGCTCACGAGCAGCGCGTCCGGCTGGCGCACCAGCCACCGTTCGACCCGGCGCACCAGCGCGGGCAGCATGCCGCGCTGCCCCAAGAAACCGTGATCGGCCAGCTCGCCCGCGAGGCTCCCCTGCAGGTCGGCCACGAGCGGGATGCCGAAGCGGCGGCGCAGCGGCACGCCGATGGCGATGCCTTCGTGCAGGTGCGCGTGCAGGCAGTGGGGGCGGAACCGCTTCGCCACGCGCGCGGCGGCGAGGAGCAGCGATCCGTCCAGCGGAATGCGGCCGTAGCTCGGGCCGACGGCGCGCACGGTGACGCCCGGCATCGCGGCGGCGCGGTGGATGCGGAGACCGGGAACGTCGCGGCCGACGGGATACGTGACGACCTCGGTGTCGATGCCCTGCGTGCGCAGCGCCCGGACCTCTTCGAGGATCCGGACGTGGCAGCCGCGATCGCCGAAGAACGGTGTCGGCGCGATCATCAGCACGCGCGACACGCGGCGGGGCGCGTCGGCCGGGATCGAAACGCTATGATGAGCGTATGCTCCCGCAGGGATCATCCGGAAGTATCCCTCCGCCCGCGGCGGCGGCGCGCCCCCGGCTTACGGCTGGACCGGCCACGTGGGCGGCGCTGGCGATCCTTCTGGCCGGCGCCGCGGCCGCGCTCTCGATCGACGTCGTCGAATCGGGCTTCAGCATCAAGGGAGATGAAGCGACCTACGTGTCGATGGCGCTGAGCGTCGCCCACGACGGCGACCTCGCGTTCGAACGACGCGATCTCGAGCGGTTCTGGTCGATCTACGGTCGCGGACCCGAGGGGATCTTCCTGAAGGTGGGACGCCGCGTGCGTGTCCGCGCCGACCCGTCCTTCCCGTTCGTCCGCATCACGAAGCTGCCGGACAACAGAACCGACCGATTGTATCACGGCAAGGCGCTGGCCTACGGCGTCGCCGCCGCGCCGTTTGCGCGGGCCTTCGGACTCAACGGCCTGCTGCTGTTCAACGTCCTGCTGCTCTGGAGCGCGTTCTATCTGGGCTACCGCTTCCTGGCGCTGTATCTCGCGCCCGGCACCGCGTTCGGCTGGTCGCTCGCGTTCTTCGGCGCGTCGGTCACGCCGCTGTACGTCGTCTGGCTGACCTCCGAGATCTTCAACTTCGCGCTCGTCTTCTTCGCGTACTGGCTGTGGCTGTACAAGGAAGCGCAGCCGGCACATGCGGCCTCGCTGCCGCGCTGGCGCAGCGGATGGCGCGCGGATCTCCTTGCGGCCGCCCTGCTCGGCGTCGCCATCTATTCGAAGCCGCCCAACCTGCTGCTCCTCGCGCCGCCGGTGGCGCTCGCGCTCTGGCGGCGCCAGTGGGGCAGGGCCGTCGCAATCGGCGCCACCGGCGGCCTGGTTGCGCTGCTCGCCTTCGGCGGGACGCTGGCGGTGAGCGGCGACTGGAACTACCAGGGCGGAGAGCGCAAGTCGTTCTACGGATCGTTCCCGTTCGACGGTCCCGGCGCGACGTTCCACAACCGCGGCATCCAGTACGCGACGGATACCCTGCAGGGCGAGGTCGTGCTCGACGCCGGCGTCGGCGTGGAGCGCTTCGTCGACAACGTCGGCTACTTCCTGTTCGGCCGGTACGCGGGTCAGCTGCCGTACTACTTCCCGGGACTCCTCGCCGCCGTGCTCGCGCTCGTGGCGTTCCGCCGGCTCCTGATCGGGCAGAAGCTCGTGCTCATCGCCGTCGGCGCGACCGCGCTGGCGCTGCTCCTGCTGATGCCGTTCACATGGGCGGGCGGCGGAGGGCCGGTGGGCAACCGCTATTTCCTGAGCATCTATCCCGCGCTGCTGTTCGTGATCCCGCTCGCGAGTCCCGCATGGACGGCGCTGGCCGCCTGGGGCGGCATGGCGTTCGTCGCGTCGATGCTCGTCAACCCGTTCGTCACGGCGAAGCAGCCGTGGCAACACGCGGAGCACGGGCTCTTCCGGCTGCTGCCGGTCGAGATGACGATGCTCAACGACCTGCCGATCCTGCTCGAGCCGTCACGGGGACGCCGCTCGTACGCACCCGATCCGCGGTTGATGCTGTACTTCCTCGACGACAACGCGTGGCTCGAGCCCGGGCGGATCTGGATCCGCGGCGGCGCGCGCGCCGAGATCGTCGTCCGCTCCGTCGAGCGCATGGGCGCGTTCCGGGTCACGCTGCGATCGCGCGTGCCGAACGTCGTGACCGTGAGCGCCGGCGCCGGCCGCGAGCGCGTCGACGTCAACCCTCGCGAGCAGGTCGTGGTGACCGTCAGGGCCGACGACGCGTACTCGCGCAACGCGCGGGCGTGCCTGCTGTCGATCGAAGCGGCCGACGGGGTCGTTCCGCGGCTCGTCGACCCCGAATCCACCGACGGCCGGTTCCTCGGCGTCGAGGTGGAAATCGCCGGCGTGCCCTCGAGGTGAGCCCGGTGCGGGGCCCCCGGAGGTGCCGCGCTGCGTGCTCCGGCCGCCCGCAACCGCCGTTGTAAACTGGGTCCCCATGGGGTATCGGTCGCCGCTCGAGGCGCGTCTCGCGAAGCAGACGACGCGGGCCATCCACGATTTCCGG
>DASVDJ010000196.1:0-148773 GCA_036381155.1 Vicinamibacterales bacterium | reverse complement strand
CCGGCTCGCTTGACCTTCGCGCGCGGCGGTCGATACGATTGGCGGTCGCGGTTGTCGCCGCGCGGCAGTCCTACTGAACCCGGACATCTCACGTGAAAATCCACGAATATCAGGCCAAGGCGATCCTCGCGCGGCACGGCGTGCCCATCCCGCGCGGCGAGGTCGCGTTCACGCCGGCCGAGGCGGGCGAAATTGCCCGGCGTCTCGGCGGCGGCACCACCGTCATCAAGGCGCAGATCCACGCCGGCGGCCGCGGCAAGGGCGGCGGCGTCAAGCTCGCGAAGTCGCCCGACGAGGCGGAGCGGATCGCGCGCGACATGATCGGCATGACGCTGAAGACGCACCAGACCGGCCCCGAGGGGCGGCTGGTCTCGCGCGTCCTCGTCGAAGAGGGGCTCGCCATCGCCCGCGAGCTCTATCTCGCGCTGATTCTCGACCGCGCCGCGGCCCGGCCGGTCCTCATGGCGTCGCCGGCCGGCGGCATGGAGATCGAGGAGGTCGCGGCCGCGACGCCGGAGCTCATCTTCAAGGAGCACATCCATCCCGGCGCCGGCCTGGTGCCGTTCCAGGCGCGCAAGCTCGCGTTCGCGCTCGGCCTCGACTCGGCCCAGGCGGCGAAGGCGACGCGCCTGATGCTGGCGCTCTACGAGACCTTCAAGGACACCGACGCGTCGCTCGTCGAGATCAACCCGCTCGTCGTCACCGAGAGCGGCGACCTGCTGGCGCTCGACGCGAAGATGAACTTCGACGACAACGCGCTGTACCGGCACCCGGACATCCGGGAGCTGCGCGACCTCGGCGAGGAGGACCCGCTCGAGATCGAAGCGTCGAAGTTCTCGCTGAACTACATCCGCCTCGACGGGTCGATCGGCTGCATGGTCAACGGCGCGGGCCTGGCCATGGCGACGATGGACATCATCAAGCTGGCGGGAGGGGAGCCGGCGAACTTCCTGGACGTCGGCGGCGGGGCCAACGCCGAGCAGATCCGCAACGCGTTCAAGATCCTCATGGCGGACAAGAACGTGAAGGCGGTGCTCATCAACATCTTCGGCGGGATCCTGCGCTGCGACGTGCTGGCTGCCGGCGTCATCGCCGCCGTCCGCGAGCTCGAGGTGCGGGTGCCCATCGTCGTCCGCATGGAGGGCACCAACGTCGAGGAAGGCAAGCGCATGCTCCGGGAGAGCGGGTTGAACTTCACCGCCGCCGACGGCATGGGCGATGCGGCCACCAAGGTGGTGGCGCTGGTGAAGTAGGCCAGCGCCCGCCGGCCGCCAGCTAGAGGATCAGAGACGAATGGCCATACTGCTCGACGAATCGACCCGTCTGCTCGTCCAGGGCCTCACCGGCCGCGAGGGGACGTTCCATGCCAAGCAGGCGGCGGCCTACGGGACCACCGTCGTCGGCGGCGTCACACCGGGGAAGGGGGGCACGACGCACGAGGGCTGGCCCATCTTCAACACCTGTGCGGAGGCGGTGAAGGCCACCGGCGCCAACGCGTCGGTGATCTTCGTCCCGCCGGCCTCGGCCGCCGATGCCATCATGGAGGCCGCCGACGCCGGGCTCCCGCTGGTCGTGTGCATCACCGAAGGCATCCCGACGCTCGACATGATGCGGGTGCTGACCTTCCTCAAGGACAAGCCGACGCGGCTCATCGGGCCGAACTGTCCTGGGGTCATCTCGCCCGACCGGACCAAGGCCGGCATCATCCCGGGGCACATCTGCCGGCGCGGCCGCATCGGCATCGTGTCGAAGAGCGGCACGCTGACCTATGAGGCCATCCACCAGCTCACGGCGCTCGGGCTGGGGCAGTCGACGTGCGTCGGGATCGGCGGCGACCCGCTGATCGGCACGTCGTTCATCGACGTCCTGCAGCTCTTCGCGGGCGACCCCGAGACCGACGCGGTGATCATGATCGGCGAGATCGGCGGCAGCGCCGAGCAGGAGGCGGCCGCCTGGATCAAGTCGCACTTCAGGAAGCCGGTCGTCGGCTTCATCGCGGGACAGACCGCACCGCCGGGGCGGCGGATGGGCCACGCCGGCGCCATCATCGCGGGCGGGCAGGGGACGGCCGCGGAGAAGATGGCCGCGCTCGAGGCGGCGGGCGTGACGGTCGTCAAGAGCCCGGCGGAGATGGGAGCGGCGCTGAAGCAGCGGCTCGCCCAGGCGAAGGCCTAGGCGCGCCGATCCCGCCCGGGACGTCCAGCGCCCGTTCGAGGGCCGATCCGGCCCACCGGATGTCCGGATCGGCGGGGCGCATCGTATACGATCCGCCCTCCCCTCTGTGGAACCCCGGAAATCTCGCGTATACTCAAGCGGTTAGGGCTTCGAGCCGCGGCGGGGTGGGTCGCCGCGGCCGCGAGCTCCCGGAATCCGCATGGCCACGACCGACCCCGCTGCACAGGCTTCACCGATCTCCACCAGCCGCACGGCCAACGAGTTCAGCATCCAGGTGGCGACCGTCAACGGGTCCGGCAGTCAGACCGCCAACCTCATCCTGATTCGTTCGCTGTTCCAGATGGGGATTCCGGTCTCGGGCAAGAACCTCTTCCCGTCGAACATCGCCGGCCTGCCCACGTGGTACACCATCCGCGCCAACCGCCACGGGTACATCGCGCGCAAGAAGGAGATCGACTTCCTCGTCGCGTTGAACCCCGAGACGGCGCGGGAGGACGTGCTGTCGCTCGAGCCGGGCACGTCCGTCGTCTACGACGCGCCGCTGAACCTCGAGTCGCTGCGTCAGGACGTCACCTTCTATCCGGTGCCGTTCGACAAGCTCGTCGCGCCGGTCTGTCCGGACGCGAAGCTGCGCCGGCTCGTCCGCAACATGATCTACGACGGCGTCCTCTCCTTCCTGCTCGACATCGAGCTGGCGGAGATGGAGCAGGCGCTGACCCGGCAGCTGGCGCGCAAGCAGAAGGCGCTGTCGCTGAACATGGCGGCGCTGCGTGCCGGTTACGAGTACGCGGCGGCGAACTTTCCGGTGAAGCCGCCCATCCGCGCCGAGCGGATGAACGCGACGGCCGGGAAGATCCTGATCGAGGGGAACGCCGCCGCCGCCATCGGCTGCCTGATGGCCGGCGTCACCGTGGTCGCCTGGTACCCGATCACGCCCTCCTCGTCGCTCTGCGAGACGCTGATCGATCTCCTGCGCAAGTACCGGACGGACAAGGAGACCGGCAAGGCGTCGTTCGCCGTCGTCCAGGCGGAGGACGAGATCGCGGCGCTCGGCATGGTGATCGGCGCCAGCTGGGCCGGGGCCCGCGCGATGACGTCGACGTCGGGGCCGGGCATCTCGCTCATGGCCGAGTTCACGGGGCTCGGCTACTACGCCGAAGTGCCGGCGGTCATCTTCGACATCCAGCGCGTCGGACCGTCCACGGGGCTGCCGACCCGGACGGCGCAGGGGGACATCCTGGCCACCGCCGTGCTGTCGCACGGCGACACGCGCCATCCGCTGCTGCTGCCCGCGTCGGTGGGCGAGTGCTACGAGATGGCGATGCAGGCGTTCGATCTCGCCGAGCGGCTGCAGACGCCGGTCTTCGTGATGTCCGACCTCGACCTCGGCATGAACATGTGGATGTCCGAGCCGTTCGCGTATCCCGACGGGCCGGTCGACCGGGGCAAGGTGCTCGACCAGGCCGCGCTGGCGCGGATGGGCCAGTGGGGGCGGTATCAGGACGTCGACGGCGACGGCATCCCGTGGCGCACGCTGCCCGGCACGGGCATGCCCGCGTACTTCACGCGCGGGTCGGGGCACAACGCGCAGGGACAGTACAGCGAGCGCGGCGACGACTACCGGGCGAACATGGACCGGCTCGCGCGCAAGTTCCGCACGGCGGCCACACTCGTGCCGGCGCCCGAGATCGCGTGGGAGCCCGGCGCGCGCATCGGGCTCATCGGCTACGGCACGACGCACTGGGCGCTGGTCGAAAGCCGTGATCAGCTCCGCGACGAGGCGGGGCTCGCGACGTCGTATCTGCGGCTGCGCGCCTATCCGTTCACGCCGGAACTGGAGGCGTTCATCGACCGCCACGACCGCGTCTACGTGGTGGAGCAGAACCGGGACGCCCAGATGGCCGCGCTGATGCGGATGGATCTCGATCCGCAGCGCATGGCGAAGGTGCGCAGCGTGCTGCACTACGACGGACTGCCGATCGATGCCCGTTCGGTCACGGACGCGATCCTGGCGCAGGAGGACCTGCCGGTCGGCGCGGAGGTCCCGCGCGGGTCCGTGAAGACGGTGTGAGGCTGACATGACGACGACGACGGGTGCGGCGCCGGGCCGCAGGCTGAACCGGATCGGGCTCGAGCTGACGCAGTACCGCGGCAGCAAGACCACGCTCTGCGCCGGGTGCGGCCACAACGCGATCTCGGAGCGCATCATCGAGGCCTGTTTCGAGCTGGGCATCAAGCCGGACCAGGTGCTCAAGCTCTCCGGCATCGGCTGCTCGAGCAAGAGCCCGGCGTACTTCCTGAGCCAGGCGCACGGCTTCAACTCCGTGCACGGGCGCATGCCGTCGGTAGCCACGGGGGCGCTGCTGGCCAACAAGAACATGCTGGCCATCGGCGTCAGCGGGGACGGCGACACGGGTGCGATCGGCATCGGCCAGTTCGTGCACCTGATGCGGCGCAACCTGCCGATGGTCTACATCATCGAGGACAACGGCTGCTATGGCCTGACGAAGGGGCAGTTCTCGCCGACCGCCGACGTCGGCTCGACGCTGAAGAACGGCGTCGTCAACGACCTGCCGCCGATCGACACGTGCGTGCTGGCGATCGAGCTCGGCGCGACCTTCGTCGCCCGGTCGTTCTCGGGGGACAAGAAGCAGCTGCTGGCCCTCCTCAAGGGGGCGCTCGCGCACCGCGGGACCGCGATGCTCGACGTGCTGTCCCCCTGCGTGACGTTCAACGACCACGAGGGGTCGACGAAGAGCTACGCCTACGTGAAGGAGCACGACGAGCCGGTCTCGGACGTCAGCTTCGTCCCCTTCTTCGAAGACATCAGCATCGACCACGCCGAAGGCACCGCGCGCGAGGTCACGCTGCACGACGGCTCGCGCATCGTGCTCCGGAAGCTCGACGGGGATTACGATCCGACCGACAAGGCCGCGGCGCTGCGCGTGCTGCGGGAGACGGCCAGCCGCGGCGAGTACGCCACGGGCCTGCTCTACGTCGACACCGGCGCACGCGACTTCTGCTCGCTGCTGAACCTCGTCGACGAGCCGCTGGCCACATTGCCGCTCGAGCGGACGCGCCCCGGCCGGCACGTGCTCGAGGAGCTGATGGAGAAGCAGCGTTAATCAGGGCCGGCCGGCCGGGGCCCTAGGCCTTGGGCCTTCAGGCTTTGGGCTTTGGGCCTTGGGCTTTGGGCCTTGGGCTTTGGGCCTTGGGCCTTGGGCCTTGGGCCCAGGGTGTGGAGAAGACCGCGAACAGGAGACCATGGAACAGACGTTTGCCATCATCAAGCCGGATGCCGTGAAGGCGAAGAAGGCCGGCCTCATCCTCCAGCGCATCGAGGAGGCGGGGTTCCGGATCGTCGCCATGCGGATGCAGCACCTGACCAAGTCCGAGGCGGAGGGCTTCTACGCGGTGCACCGCGAGCGCCCGTTCTTCGGCTCCCTCACCGATTTCATGTCGTCCGGGCCCTGCATCCTGCTGGCGCTCGAGGCCGAGGATGCGATCCGCCGCTGGCGGGCGCTGATGGGCGCGACCGACCCGGCGAAGGCGGAGCCCGGCACGCTGCGGCGCGAGTTCGGCACGTCGATCGAGTACAACGCCACCCACGGCTCCGACGCGCCCGAGACGGCGGCGTTCGAGCTCGGGTACTTCTTCCGCGGGATGGAGCTTCGCTAGGCGGCCGGCCGCGGCCGGGTCCGCCGCCCCGCACTCCGCATGGGCAAGACGCTCGTCGTCATCGGCCTCATCGTGACGGCGCTCGGCCTGCTGATGATGGCCGGTGTCCCGCTCGGACGGCTGCCGGGCGATTTCACCGTCCGCCGCGGCGGGGTGACCTTCTACTTCCCGTTGACCAGCTCGATTCTCGTGAGCGTGCTGCTGACGCTGGTGTTCACCCTCCTCCGCCGCTGACGCGGCGCGCACTGTCCGGAGATGCTCCCCGATGGCCATCAAGGCTGACCGCTGGATCAAGCGCATGGCGCTCGAGCACGGGATGATCGAGCCGTTCGTCGACGACCAGGTGCGCAACGACGTCGTGTCCTTCGGCCTGTCGTCCTACGGGTACGACATCCGCGTCGCCGACGAGTTCAAGGTCTTCACGAACGTCTACAGCACCGTCATCGATCCCAAGAACTTCGATCCGCGGTCGTTCGTCGACATCAAGGCGCCGGTCTGCATCATCCCGCCGAACTCCTTCGCGCTGGCGCGGACCATCGAGTATTTCCGCATCCCGCGCAACGTGCTCACGGTGTGCCTCGGCAAGTCGACCTACGCGCGCTGCGGCATCATCGTCAACGTCACGCCGTTCGAGCCGGAGTGGGAAGGGCACGTGACCATCGAGATCTCGAACACGACGCCGCTGCCGGCGAAGATCTACGCCAACGAGGGCATCGCGCAGGTGCTGTTCTTCCAGAGCGACGAGGTGTGCGAGGTGTCGTACAAGGACAAGCGCGGGAAGTACCAGGCCCAGCGGGGGGTCACGCTGCCCAGAATCTGAAGGTGTCGCTGGCGGCTGGCAACAGGCAGCCGGCAGCAGCAGGTGGCTGCATGGCCGAACTGAAGTCCGGCCCTACGGCTTGCCAGCTACTGCCAGCCGCCAGCCGCCAGCTGCCAGCTACATGCATCGATGATCAGAGACTTCAAGGGCACGTCGCCCGACATCGCCGCGGACGCGTACATCGACCCGTCCGCGCAGATCATCGGCGACGTCGTCATCGGCCCCGAGAGCAGCGTCTGGATGAACGTCGTCGTGCGCGGCGACGTGAACCTGATCCGGATCGGGCGGCGCACGAACCTGCAGGACGGCACGATCGTGCACGTGATGCGCGACCCGTCGCATCCGACCATCGTCGGCGACGAGGTCACCGTCGGGCACGGGGCGATCCTGCACGGGTGCACGATCGCGGACCGCTGCCTGATCGGCATGGGCGCGATCCTGCTCAACGGCTCGCGGGTCGGCGAAGGCTCGATCGTCGCCGCCGGCACGCTGCTGCCCGAGGGCCTGGTGGTGCCGCCCCGCTCGCTGGTGATGGGGTCGCCGGGAAAGGTCCGCCGCCCGATCACCGACGAGGAGTACGCGTTCATCGCCGGTTCGGCAGAGAACTACGTCCGCTACCGGCTCGATTACCTGTGATGTCGGACGCCACCAAGCCTGCGCGCGGCATGCGCGACTTCCTCCCCGACGACGTGCGCCGGCGTGCGTACGTGATCGGCGTCGTCGCCGAGGTCTACGAGCGGTATGGGTTCGAACCGCTCGAGACGCCGGCGGTCGAGAACATCGAGACGCTGATGGGGAAGTACGGCGAGGACGGGAACCGCCTCATCTTCAAGATCCTCAAGCGCGGCGAGCACGAGCGCACGGGCGAGGCGGACCTGGCGCTCCGGTACGATCTGACCGTGCCGCTGGCGCGCGTCGTCGCGGAGCATCGCGGCCGGCTGCCGCGCTTCTTCAAGCGATACCAGATTCAGCCCGTCTGGCGCGCCGATCGGCCGGCACGCGGCCGGTTCCGGGAGTTCTACCAGTGCGACGTCGACGCCATCGGCTCGACGTCGCCGGTCGTCGAGGCCGACGTCTGCGCCGCCGTCAGCGAAGTGCTGGAGCGCCTCGGTTTCAACGACTTCGTCGTCCGGCTGAATCACCGCGAAGTGCTGCGCGCGCTGCTCGACGGCGCCGGTGTCCCCGGTGCCCTGCACGACACCGCGCTCGTCGCCATCGACAAGCTCGACAAGATCGGCCCGGATGGCGTTCGCGGCGAGCTCGAGACGCGCGGGATCGACGCGGCTGCCGCGGCGCGCACGCTGGACGCCTTTGCCAGGCCCGCGTCGCCGTCGAACGAGTCCTGGCTCGGGACGCTCGAGTCGCGCATCCCGGCCGGCCATGCCCCGGGCCTTCAGGGACTCGCGACGCTGCGCAGCATTCTGGCGCTCTCGGCCGGCACGCCGGCTGGACCGCGCCTGCAGCTCGACCCGTCGCTCGCCCGCGGCCTTTCGTACTATACGGGTGCGATCTTCGAGATCGCGGTCCCGGATCTGGCGGGAAGCCTCGGCGGCGGCGGCCGCTACGACGGGCTCATCGGCATGTTCTCCGGCGAACAGGTCCCGGCCTGCGGCTTCTCGCTCGGGCTCGAGCGCATCCTGGTCGTGATGGGGGAGCGTGGGATGTTCCCGGCGTCGGTGCAGACGACGGGCGCCGACGTGCTCGCCACGATCTGGAACGCCGATGCGGCCGGCGACACGCTCGCGCTGGCGCGGATGCTCCGCGCGGCGGGCCTGCGGGTCGAGGTCTACCCCGAGGCCGACAAGCTCGGGAAGCAGATGAAATACGCCGCCTCGCGCGGCATCCCCTTCGCGGTCATCGTCGGCGACGACGAGCGCGCGGCGGGGACGGTGATGGTGAAGGACCTGCGGACGGGCGGACAGCAGCCCGTGCCGCGCGGTGAGGCGGCGGGCTGGATTCGCGACAGGCTCTCGCCCGCGCCCACCACGGCTTAGACAGACCAGACGCAACCGCTCATGGCAGACGCACTCGGCTCTCTTTCCCGCACCCATACCTGCGGCGCGCTGCGGCCGGCCGACGTCGGCGCCGACGTCGTGCTCCTCGGCTGGATCCACCGCGTGCGCGATCTCGGCGGGCTCCTGTTCCTGGACGTCCGCGATCGCCACGGCATCACGCAGGTGATGGTGCCGAACGACAGCCAGGCGATGACCGTCGCCAAGCGGCTGCGGTCGGAATATGTCGTCGCCGTGCTCGGCGCCGTGCGGCGCCGCGACCCGGAGACCGTCAACCCGAAGATCGAGACCGGCGAGGTCGAGGTCGTCGCGCGCGAGATCCGGCTGCTGAACGAGGCGAAGACGCCGCCGTTCCCGATTGCGGACGAGACGCCCGTCTCGGAGGACGTCCGGCTCCGCTATCGCTACCTGGATCTGCGCCGGCCCAACCTGCAGCGGAACATCGGCCTGCGGCACCGCGTGACCATGGCGGTGCGGCGCTACTTCGACGCGAACGGCTTCTGGGAGATCGAGACGCCGATCCTCAACAAGTCGACGCCCGAGGGGGCGCGCGACTACCTGGTGCCGAGCCGCGTGCACCCGGGATCGTTCTTCGCGCTGCCGCAGTCGCCGCAGCTGTTCAAGCAGATCCTGATGGTCGCGGGGATGGACCGGTACTTCCAGATCGTGAAGTGCTTCCGCGACGAGGACCTGCGCGCCGACCGGCAGCCCGAGTTCACCCAGATCGACGTCGAGATCTCGTTCGCGCACGTCGACCTGGTGTTCGGGCTCATCGAGCCGCTCGTGGTCGAGGTGTTCCGCGAGATCGGCGTCGAGGTCCCGACGCCGTTCCGGCGGATGCCGTACGCCGAGGCGATGGCCCGCTACGGGTCGGACAAGCCGGACCTGCGCTTCGGGATGGAAATCGCCGACGTGTCGTCGGTCTGGGCCGAGTCCGGCTTCAACGCCTTCCGCAGGATCGTGTCCGAAGGAGGCGTCGTCCGCGCGCTGGTGGTGCCGGGCGGCGCGCGCTACTCGCGCTCGGAGCTCGACGGGCTGGTCGACCAGGCGCGCGCGTGGGGGGCCGTGGGCATCCTCTGGGCGCGCCGCGCCGAGGGAGGCGTGCACACCAACGTCAAGGCGGCCGGCGAGGCCACGCTCCTGCAGTCGATGGACGCCGCCGGGTGCGGGGAGGCCGACCTGCTGCTGCTCGCCGGCGGCCGCCCGAACGAGGCGTCGGAGCTGCTCGGCAACTTCCGCGTCGCGCTGGCGAAGAAGGAGAACCTGATCCCGGCGGACCAGTACGCGTTCGCCTGGATCGTCGACTTCCCGCTCTTCGAGTGGGACCCCGAGGGGAAACGCTGGGATCCGATGCACCATCCGTTCACGGCGCCCCACGACGACGACCAGGCGCTGCTCGAGACCGATCCGTCGAAGGTCAGGGCGAAGGCGTACGACCTCGTGCTCAACGGCAGCGAGCTGGGCGGCGGCAGCATCCGGATTCACGACGCCGCGATGCAGAGCCGCATCTTCCGGCTGCTGAACATCAGCGACGAGCAGGCGCGGGCGCGGTTCGGCTTCTTCCTCGACGCGCTGCAATACGGCACGCCGCCGCATGGCGGCATCGCGCTCGGGCTCGACCGGCTGGTGGCGCTCATGGCGGGGGAGAGCTCCATCCGCGAGGTGATTGCGTTCCCGAAGACGGCCGCGGCCGTGGACCTGATGTCGGGCGCCCCGTCGCCGGTCGATCCGCACCAGCTGGAGGAGCTGAAGCTGCGCGTGATGGCGCGCCGCGAGAACGGGTGACCCGGGCGCGTGGCCCCTCGGAGCTGACTCGCCGGGGGCCCCGATCGTTGATCCGGGTGCCCCCGTATGGTATGATTGGCTCCTAAACCCATATCCTTTCAAGGAGTTAGCGCGGCCACGCCGCCGCTGAATGCGCAAGATCGAGGTCCCCGAGGCCGGCATCGAGACCCTCTTCGGGTCGTACGACGAAAATCTCCGAGAGCTTGAAACGACCTTTGGTGTACGGATCCGGACGCAGGGCCACGACCTGATCGTGGACGGCGATCCGGAGAACGAGGCCAAAGTGGAGCGGACGGTCAGTCAGCTTTCCGCGCTGATGCAGGAGGGCTACCGGTTGTCCAACGGCGACGTGCGTACGGCCGCGCAGCTCGTCTCCGACGACAGCGCCGTCGAGCTGCGGGCCTATCTGGGCCGCGCCTCCACGCGGGTCGCCGGCCGCCGGCAGGTTGCGCCGAAGAGCGTGAACCAGCGCCGCTACCTCGAGGCGATCGACCGGCACGACATCGTGTTCGGCATCGGCCCGGCCGGCACCGGCAAGACCTATCTCGCGATGGCGCAGGCCGTCACGTTCCTGCTGCAGAAGAAGGTCACGCGCATCATCCTCGCCCGCCCGGCGGTGGAGGCCGGCGAGAAGCTGGGCTTTCTGCCCGGCGACCTGCAGGAGAAGGTCAACCCGTACCTGCGCCCGCTCTACGATGCGCTCTACGACATGCTGGAAGTCGACCGCGTGGAGCGCCTGCTTGAGCGCGGCACGGTGGAGATCGCGCCGCTGGCGTTCATGCGCGGCCGGACGCTCAACGACGCGTTCGTGATCCTGGCCGACGCGCAGAACACGACCAGCGAGCAGAGGAAGATGTTCCTGACGCGCCTCGGCTTCGGGTCGAAGGCGGTCGTCACCGGGGACGTGACGCAGATCGACCTGCCGTCGGGCCGGACGTCCGGCCTGGTGGAGGCGATGAAGGTGGTGTCCCAGGTCGAGGGCATCGCGTTCATCCACTTCGACGAGCGCGACGTCGTCCGGCATCGGCTGGTCCAGCAGATCGTGAAGGCCTACGAGGCCTATCAGGCTGCGGAACCCCGCACGGCCTGACGTCCACCATGCCTGCAGATGGCCATGGCCAACGCGTGTCGCCGCGGCTCGACGTCGCGGTGGTTGACGGGGCCGGGCGGCCCCTGCGCGCCCCCGGGCTCGCCAGCTGGCTGGCGCGCGTGGCCCCGCGCGCGGCCCGCGGCAGCGTGACGCTGGCCGTCGTGTCCGATGCCCGCATGCGGGCGCTCAACCGCGACTTCCGCGGCGTCGACAGGTCCACCGACGTGCTCTCGTTCCCGGCGTCCGAGACCGCACGGCAGGCCGGCCATCTCGGCGACATCGTGATCGCGCGCGGCGTCGCCCGCCGCCAGGCGGCCGAGGCGGCGCACGCGGAGTCCACGGAGTGGCGCGTGCTCGCGCTGCACGGCCTGCTCCACCTGCTCGGCCACGATCACGAGCGGGACGGCGGCGCGATGCGGCGCCTCGAAGCGCGCCTCCGCCGGAAGGGCGGGCTGCGCGAGGGCCTCATCGAGCGGGGAGGCCGCCGATGACGCTGCTGGTCCTCGTCCTGATGGCGATTGCGACGACCTACGTCGGGACGATCGCGGCGGCGTTCAGCGCGCTCATGCGGCTGTCGCTCCGGCTGACGGTCGAGCGGAACGGCCGCGCGGCCGGTCTGGGACCGTACCTCGACGACCCGGTCCTGCTCTTCGTGCCGCTGCGCCTGCTCCTCGGGCTGATCATCGCGGTCACGGCCATCTTCCTCGCCACGCTCACCGGCGTCGACGACGTGAAGGATCCCGGCGTGCTGCTGCTGTCGATGGCCGGCTTCTTCCTGGTGTTCGAGCACCTGCTCCCGCTGCTCATCGTCCGGCGCAATCCCGAGCGCGTGCTCATCCGGCTGCTGCCGACCTTCAAGCTGTTCGAGCGGATCCTCAAGCCGATCACGCTCAGCCTCGTCGGCCTGATCGCGACGCTGCGGCCCGTGCGGCGGGAGCCGGGGACGGACACGGAGCACGCGGCAGGCGAGTCGCCGTCCGAGCCGGACCACGCGGCGCACGCCTATCTGGAGGCCGGGGAGCAGGAAGGTCTCATCGAGCGCGAGGAGCGGCGGCTGCTGGAGTCGATCGTCGACTTCGGCGACACGCTCGTCCGCGAGGTGATGACCCCGCGGCCCGACATCGTCGCCGTGCCGATCGAGACGACGCTGGCGGAGCTGCGGCAGCTGTTCGCCGAGCAGCAGTACTCGCGCGTGCCCGTCTACAAGGACACGCTCGACCAGATCCAGGGCTTCGTGTTCATCAAGGACCTCGTGCGCCTGCCCGACGGGAACCCGTCCGAGCAGGTCGTGCCGCGGCTGCTGCGCCCGGCGTTCTTCGTCCCGGAGACGAAGCGCGTGTCCGAGCTGCTGAAGGAGTTCCAGCGGCAGCAGCAGCAGATCGCGGTGGTGGTCGACGAGTACGGCGGCACCGCCGGGCTCGTGACCCTGGAAGACCTCATCGAGGAGATCGTCGGCGAGATCCGCGACGAGTACGACGTCGAGACGGAGTCCGTCCAGGAGGAAGGGAACGGCTCGTTCGTGTTCAGCGGGCGCGCGGGCATCGACGAGCTGGAGGAGCGGCTCGGCGTCGAGATCAAGAGCGACGGGTTCGACACCGTGGGCGGGTATCTCGTCACGACGCTCGGCCGCGTGCCGGCGGCGGGCGAGAGCTTCGAGGTGGACGGGCTGCACATCGAGGTGCTCGACGTCGAGCGCCGGCGCGTCGGCCACATCCGGGTGCGGCGCAGCCAGCCCGCGCCCCAGGCGACGGGAGAGGCCGTGTGACGTCCGGGATGGTCTCGCTCGTCGGCCTGCCCAACGCGGGGAAGTCGACGCTGCTGAACCGCCTGGTCGGCTCCAAGCTCGCCATCGTCTCCGACAAGCCGCAGACCACGCGCACCCGCCTCATCGGCGTGCGCAACTATCCCGGCGGCCAGGTCGTCTACGTCGACACGCCCGGCATCCACAAGCCGCTGCACCGCATGAACGTGCGGATGGTCGACGAGGCGAAGGACGCGCTGCGGGACGTCGACGTCGTCGGCGTCGTGCTGGACGCGACGCAGAAGGCCGGGCGCGGGCAGCAGATGCTGTTCGACCTGGTGCGGCCGCTGCAGAAGCCCGTCATCCTCGCCCTCAACAAGATCGATCAGATCTCGAAGCCCAGGCTGCTGCCCGTCATCGAGCGGCTCGCGCGCGAGCAGGTCTTCACGGAAATCGTGCCCATCTCGGCGCTGACCGGCGACGGCGTGGACCGGCTCGAGCAGGTCTTCCTGGCGCACCTGCCGGAAGGGCCGGCGCTCTTCCCCGACGACTATCTCACCGACCGGCCGGAGCGCTTCTTCGCCGCCGAGATCGTCCGCGAACAGGTCCTGCAGCACACGCACGCCGAGCTGCCGTTCTCGACGGCCGTCCTGGTCGATCGCTGGGAAGAGGCGGAGAACGGGCTGGTGCGGCTCTACTGCACGATTCTCGTCGAGCGCGAGTCGCAGAAGCCGATTCTCATCGGGCGCCGCGGCGAGATGATCCGGACGATCGGCACGGCCGCCCGCCTCGAGCTGGAGCGCTTCCTCGACCGGCGCGTCTACCTGGATCTGCGCGTGAAGGTCCGCGGCGAGTGGCGCGAGGACGAGCGCGTGCTGGACGAGCTGCTGCCGCGCGTGTAACGGAACGCCCGCAGCCGCCTACTGTCCGATCACCCGCGCCTCGGTCGTGAAGCGCCGGTAGTTCTCGTATGTCGCCGTTCCGCGGACCACGAACGTCCTGGCGGCGTAGGTCTCCGTCATCTCGACCGGCAGCGTCATCCCGAGCCGCTCATCGGGCTCGAAGCGCGTCTCGAGCGTGTAGTCGCTCCCGTCGACGCGCACGTCGAGCAGTGTCCGGATGATCTCGCCCGTCTCGCGCCGGATCCAGACCCGCCCGCGGCTGAAGACCGGCCTGCGCGACTCCGTGCGGATGACGGTCGGACGTTCCCGCTCGCGGAAGGAGAACTCCCACACCTCCGCCTCGCGTGGACTCTGACGTTTCCACGAGAAGCGGGGCTGCCACTCCGGGAGCAGGAAGAAGAACACGAACGTCGGGATGTTGATGTTGCGCGAGCCCGGCGCCAGGTTGTAGCGCGCGGCGGCGTCGAGCAGCGCCCGCGCCTCGTCGGTCGTCGCCTGGCGGCCGGCCCGGAGCCGCCTGGCACCCCGGATCTTCGGGACCGGCTCCCGGTCCACCGACTGCACGTCCCGGAGCGCGAGCGGCTCGTCGAGGCCGTCCAGCCGGACCCATCCGAGGTCCGAGACCACCCGCCGGTCGACGGGCTTCTCCTCCCGTCCGCGGCGCGGACGCAGGTGCTGCGTCATCGTCTCTTCCGCGACCAGATGCGGCAGCAGGCGCGCGTAACGCGCGACGTGTGCGCCCGCCCGGGCGAGCACGGCCCGGTCGTCGGATGCCTGCACTCCCTGGCCGATGGCGGACACGAGCAGGGAGGCCGCCAGCCAGGTGCAGACGATGCGCCGACACAGGGACCGGCTCATGCCGCGGATCTATCACAGCTGCGGTCGGCGCGAGCCGTTGACGACGCAGGGGCGGACGGCGTGCATGCCGGCCCGCGGCCCCTGGCCCCTGGTCCCTGGCCCCTGAGATGGCGGACTGAAGTCCGGCCCTGCGTCCGTCGCCCTCGGCATTTTTCCGGATCCGCATGGCCGTGTTACCTTTGGGGGATTTGTGTTCACGAGACCCTGATCCCTGCTGAGCGACCGGCTGATGGCCCCCACGCGGAAGATCGACGTCGTGCTGGACTCGGTGAAGCGGTTGCAGCGCATCGGCGCGACAGCCAACCTCTTCAACCTGCTCCAGAAGCAGCATCCGGCCGATCTTGCCGCCGTCCTGAGCGAGCTGCCGGAGCGGGATCGCCGGGCCGCCTTCGCCGTCGTCGTCGAACGCGCGCCGCGCCTGGCCATGGAAGCGGTCGCCGAGCTGGGACCCGAGATGGCGGGACAGCTGCTCGCCGATCGCTCGGCCGATGAAATCGCCCGCCTGATCGAGGAGATCCCGTCCGACGACGCGGCCGCGCTCATCGAGCACCTGCCCGAGGAGCTGTCCACCGCCGTCCTGGAACTGATGCGCCCGAAGGAATCGGGGCAGCTCGAGAACCTCCTCGAGTACCCCGAGAAGACCGCCGGGCGCATCATGAACCCGAACGTCTTCGCCGTCCCCGAGGAGCTGACGGTCGGCGAGGCGATCGTGGAGCTGCAGGCCGCCCGGGACGTGGAGATGGTGTTCTATCTCTACGTCGTCGACGTGCGGCGGCATCTGGTCGGCGTGACGTCGCTGCGGCGGCTGCTGCTGGTCTCCCCCGAGACGCCGCTGAAGCGCATCATGACGCCCGAGGTGATCAGCGTCCGGGTCGACACGGACCAGGAGGAGGCCGCGCAGATCGTCGCCTCCTACAACCTGCTGGCGGTTCCGGTCGTCGACGAGGAGAACAAGCTGGTCGGCGTCATCACCGTCGACGACGTGATCGACGTCATCAAGGACGAGGCGACGGAGGACATCTACCGCCTCGCCGGCGTGACCGTCGACGAGCGGGTCTTCACGGCGCCGGGCGAGTCGCTGACCAAGCGCCTCCCGTGGCTCGCGATCAACATGGTGACGGCGTTCCTCGTCGCCTCGGTGGTCAGCCTGTTCGAGGGCACGATCTCGCAGGTGGTCGCGCTCGCGGTCTTCATGCCGATCGTCGCCGGCATGGGGGGCAACGCGGGCATGCAGACGCTGACCGTCATCGTCCGCGGCCTCGCCCTCGGCGAGCTCACGTTCGGGAATGCCCGCAAGGCGCTGCTGAAGGAGGCGCTGGTCGGGCTGGGCAACGGGGTCACACTCGGCGCGATGGGCGCCGTCGTCGTCTGGGTGTTCCGGGGGGACCTCGTGCTGGGGGGCGTGCTGGCGCTGGCGATGGTGATCAACATGTTCATCGCCGCGACGGCGGGTACGCTGGTGCCGCTCGGGCTGCGGGCGCTGCGCGTGGACCCGGCGCTGGCGTCCTCGGTGTTCATCACCACCTTCACCGACATGGCCGGGTTCGCCTCGTTCCTCGGACTGGCGACGATCTTCCTGCGCTATCTCGGAAAAGGGTAGAATACGGGGATTTTGCCGGCGGCGCGCATGCCCCTGTATACGGCCGACGCCCTCGTGCTGCGCTCGTACAAGCTCGGCGAAGCCGACCGGATCGTGGTCTTCCTGACCGCGGATCGGGGCAAGAAGCGCGGGGTGGCGCGCAGCGCCCGGCGTCCGCGGTCCCGGTTCGTCGGGGCGCTCGAGCCGCTCACCCACGTGCGGGTGGCGTACTTCGAGAAGGAGACCCGCGAGCTGGTGGGGATGAACTACGCCGAGCCCGTGTGCTCGCCCCTGTCGGCGCCGGGGGACGCGGTGAGCTACGCCAGCTACTTCGCGGAGCTGCTGGACGAGTGGGCGCCGGCCGACGACCCGAACGAGACGCTGTACCGGCTCGGGGCGTCGGTGCTCGACGCGATGGCGGGCGGCGCGCCCATCGAGCCGCTGGCCCGCTACTTCGAGTACTGGCTCCTGCGGCTGCAGGGGGTCTATCCGCCGCACCTGGTCTGCCACCGGTGCGGGGAGCGGTTCGGGAGCGGCGATCGCGCCGCGTGGCTGTCGCCGATCGACGGGGTGTTCACCTGCGCGCGCTGCGCCGACGCGGTGGACCGGCAGCGGGCCGGGGCGGGGCTCTCGCCGGGCGCGCTGGCGTTCCTGGCCGAGGCGCGTCGGCGGCCGCCGACCGAACTGGCGGGCGTGGCGCCCTCGCGGGGCGTGCTGGCGGAGCTCGAGGCGCTGCACCGCGGGCTGATGCTGCGGCATCTCGATCGCGAGCTGCGATCGATGCGGGTGCTGCGGGCGCTGCGGCGGGCGCCGCAGGAACACTGATCACGCGCCGGACGGCGCGTCGGGAACGGCTGCAAAGACGTTGACCTTCCAGGATCTCATCACCAGGCTGTCGCAGTTCTGGATTGCCAACGGCTGCCTCCTCCAGCAGCCGCTCGACCTCGAGGTCGGGGCCGGGACGTCGCATCCCGAGACGCTGCTGCGCGTGCTCGGGCCCGCGCACTGGAACGTCGCCTATGTCCAGCCGTCGCGCCGGCCGGACGACGGCCGCTTCGGCGAGAACCCGAACCGGCTGTTCAAGCACCACCAGTTCCAGGTGATTCTGAAGCCGTCGCCCGACGAGGTGCAGCACCTGTACCTGCAGTCGCTCGAGGCGTGCGGCATCAACCCGCGCCAGCACGACATCCGCTTCGAGGAGGACAACTGGGAGTCGCCGACGCTCGGCGCCTGGGGCATCGGCTGGCAGGTGCTCTTCGACGGGCTGGAGATCACGCAGTTCACGTACTTCCAGCAGGTCGGCGGCATCGACCTGGCGCCGATCGCGTGCGAGATCACGTACGGGCTCGAGCGGATCGCGATGGCGCTGCAGAAGGTCGACAACGTCTACGACCTCGAGTGGGCGCCCGGGGTGCGGTATTGCGAGGTGCGGCTCCGGGAGGAGATCGAGCAGTCGCGGTATGTCTTCGGACAGGTGGAGGGGGTGTCGCGCGAGGAGTTCGCGGCGCACCACCGCGACCTGTTCGAACGGCACCACGCGTTCGGCGGGCGGCTGCTCGAGGCGGGCCTGATCTGGCCGGCGCTCGAGGAATGCCTGAAGTGCTCGCACCTGTTCAACATCCTCGACAGCAGCGGCAGCCTCGGCGTAACGGAGCGCACCGCTTACATCCTGCGCGTCCGCGGCCTCGCGGTCGCGATCGCCAGGCGCTACGTCGAGACGCTGCCCGCGCCGGAGCCGGTGGAATGAGGCACGGCCCGGCGCGCGGAACGGACGGTTCCAGGACGGCATGGATCGCGAACTCCTGATCGAGATCGGCGTCGAGGAGATGCCGGCCAGCTGGTTGCCGGGACTGACGGCGCAGCTGGCCGACGTCGCCGCCGCGCAGCTGCGCGCCGCGCGGCTGGACGTCGACGGGCCGGTCGAATCGTGGACGACGCCGCGACGGCTCACCGTGCGCGTCGCGCGCGTCGCGGAGCGCCAGAGCGACTTCGAGGAGGTCGTCAGCGGCCCGCCGGTGCAGGCGGCGCGCGGCGCCGACGGCGCGCCGACGCCCGCCGCCCTGGGCTTCGCCCGCAAGCACGGCGTCGAGGTCGCCGATCTCGAAGAGCTCGAGACGCCGAAGGGGCGCTACCTCGCCGTGCGGCGGCGCCATCGGGGGCGCGCGGCGGTGGACGTGCTGCCCCAGGTGATGACGGGACTGCTGCGCGGGCTCGCGTTCCCGAAAACCATGAGCTGGGACGCCTGGCTCGAGGACGGGCGCGGCGAGCTGCGATTCGGACGGCCGATCCGGTGGCTGCTGTTCCTCTTCGGCGGGCGCGTGGTGCCCTACGAGATCCGTCGCACGGAGAGCGCGCAGTCGCCGCTCGTGCAGGACGTGCGGTCCGGCGCGATGACCTACGGCCACCGCTTCCTCACGACGAGCGGGCGCGCCGGACGGGCGGTCAAGGTCAAGACGTTCGAGGACTACCGCACGCGGCTGCTGGAGCACTTCGTGATGCTCGAGCGGGCCGAGCGGCGGGACCGGATCGCGCGCGAGCTCGACGTGCATGCCGGACGGCTCGGCGGCCGGGTGCATCGCCAGGCCGCGGGCCACGCCGGGCTGCTCGATGAAGTGCCCGACCTGGTGGAGTGGCCGGCGGTCGTCGCGGGCGTGTTCCCGCCGGAGTTCCTCTCGCTGCCCGAGGAGGTGCTCACGACCACGATGATCCACCACCAGCACTACTTCCCGGTGGTGGACGATCAGGGGCGGCTGAAGCCCGCGTTCCTCGCGGTGATCAACATCGAGGTGGAGCGCCCGGAGCTCGTGAGCCGCAACGCGGAGCGCGTGCTGACCGCGCGGCTGCGCGACGCCCGGTTCTTCTGGGACGCGGACCGGCGCGCGCCGCTCGCATCGCGCATCGAGCGGCTGGACACGATCCTGTTCCATGCGAAGCTCGGGAGCTATCGCGCGAAGGCGGAGCGCATCGAGAAGCTCGCGCGCTGGATTGCCGCCGACGTCTTCGGCGCACCCGGCGCCGCGGATCACGCCGCCGTGGCGGGACGCCTCGCCAAGGCGGATCTCGCCACGGAGATGGTCCGCGAGTTCACCGAGCTGCAGGGGACGATGGGCGGCATCTACGCGCGCGAGGACGGCCATCCCGAGGCGGTGTGGCAGGCCGTCTACCATCACTACCTGCCGGTCGCGGTGGAGCCGGACGCGCCCCCCGCGCGCGAGACGCTCGGCGCGGCCGCCGTGCCGTGGGCGGCCGTGGCGCTGGCCGACAAGCTCGACACGCTCGTCGGGCTGTTCGCGGCGGGCGAGCGGCCGACCGGGTCGCGCGACCCGTACGGGCTGCGGCGGCAGGCCCACGGCGTGCTCCGGATTCTCGTCGATCTGCCGGAGCTCACGGGCCTGGACGTCCGGCCGCAGCTGGGCACGCTCATCGACCAGGCTGTCGCCGGCTTCGGCGGATCGCCCGCGCTGGACGCTGACGCGGCGGCCGCGCTCGACGCGTTCCTCCGGGAGCGGCTGTCGTATCTCCTCGAGTCGCGCGGGTTCGACGTGCGCAACGTCCGCGCCGTGCTGCATGCCGCCGACACGGTGCGCGACGTCAGCCCGCTCGACGCGCGCCGCAAGCTCGACGTGCTGCCGGACTACACCGGCACGCCGGAGTTCCAGCAGCTCGCGACCGCGTTCAAGCGCGTGAAGAACATCGCGCGCGAGCTGCCGGACGCGGAGTTCCTCGCGGCCGAGCAGCAGGGGCCGCCGCTGGCGGACCTGCTGACCGAGCCGGCCGAACGCGCGCTGCTGGCGGAGTACGAGCGACGGCGCCCCGTCATCGAGCAGGTGCTCGCGGCCGGGGATTCCTACCGGCAGGCCTTCGCCGAGGCCGCCGGGTTCGGTCCATACGTGGACCGCTTCTTCACGGAGGTGTTCGTGATGGTCGACGACCCCGTGCTGCGGCGCGCGCGGCTGCGGCTGATGGCGTCGATGGCGCGGCTCATCCTCCGGCTGGCCGACATCTCGGAGATCGTTCCTCAAGCGGAGTCCTAAGACACATGGCAAAGAAGCAGGTGAAGCGAGCGAAGACGAAGAAGGCGGCCCCGGCCGCCGCGCGCCGGGCGGCAGGCGCGCGACGACCCGCCGCGGCGGCCCGCCGGACGGCAAAGAAGAAGGCGGCACCGGCGAAGCGCACGGGCGCGTCGGCGAAGGCCGGGAAGTACGTCTACTTCTTCGGCGGCGGCAAGGCCGACGGCGACCGGACGATGCGCGATCTGCTCGGCGGCAAGGGGGCCAATCTCGCCGAGATGACGAATGCCGGCCTGCCGGTGCCTCCGGGCTTCACGATCACGACGGCGGCCTGCAATCTCTGGTACGCCAACGGCCGCAAGCTGACGCCCGCCATCGAGCAGGAGATGGAGGCGAACGTCCGGAAGCTCGAGAGGCTCGCCGGCGCGACGTTCGGCTCGGTGACGAACCCGCTGCTCGTCTCGGTCCGCTCCGGCGCGAAGTTCTCGATGCCGGGCATGATGGACACGATCCTCAACCTCGGCCTGAACGACGAGGCGGTGGAGGGCCTGAAGGCGCGCACGAACAACGGCCGCTTCGCGTACGACAGCTACCGGCGCTTCATCCAGATGTACGGCTCGGTCGTGCTCGAAATCCCGAAGGATCGCTTCGAGCACGAGTTCGAGGCGGTGAAGTCGGAGCGCGGCGCGGCGACCGACACGGACCTGGACGAGGAAGGCCTCAAGGAGGTCGTCTCGCGGTTCAAGGCGGTGGTGATCGCGGAGACCGGCAAGGCGTTCCCGCAGGATCCGTTCGTGCAGCTGCGCGGCGCGCGTGACGCCGTGTTCCGCTCCTGGAACAACGAGCGCGCCAAGACCTACCGCCGCCTGTACGAGATTCCGGACGACATCGGCACCGCGGTCAACGTGCAGCTGATGGTGTTCGGCAACACGGGCGACCGGTCGGCCACGGGCGTGGGCTTCACCCGCAACCCGGCCACCGGCGCCAACGAGTTCTTCGGCGAGTTCCTCGTCAACGCGCAGGGCGAGGACGTCGTCGCCGGCATCCGCACGCCGCAGCCGATCGCCGAGCTCGAGAAGGTGATGCCGAAGGCGTACCGCGAGCTGCGGCAGATCACGAAGCGGCTGGAGAAGCACTACCGCGACATCCAGGACTTCGAGTTCACGATCCAGGACGAGAAGCTCTACATGCTGCAGACCCGCAACGGCAAGCGGACCGGGTATGCGGCCGTCGTGATCGCGACCGACTTCGTGAAGGAGAAGCTCCGCACGCCGCGTGAGGCGCTGCTGCTCGTCGAGCCGGCCGCGCTGTCGCAGCTGCTGGCGCCCGTGTTCGACCCGAAGGAGTGGGCGAAGCTGCCGACGGCGACCCGCGGGCTGCCCGCGTCGCCCGGCGCGGCCTCGGGCCAGGTGGTCTTCACCGCCGACGACGCGGTCGCGTGGTCGCAGCAGGGACGCAAGGTGCTGCTCGTGCGGAAGGAGACCGTGCCGGACGACATCCACGGCATGGAGGTCGCCGAGGGCGTCCTCACCGCGACCGGTGGCATGACCTCGCACGCGGCGGTCGTCGGGCGCCAGATGGGCAAGCCCTCCGTCGTCGGCGCCGGCGAGATCCAGGTGAACGAGCGCGACCGGACGTTCCAGGTCAACGGCCGGACGGTCCGCGAGGGCGAGTGGGTGTCGTTCGACGGCCTCACCGGCGAGGTGAAGATCGGCCAGGTCGCGACGAATCCGAGCGAGATCCTGCAGGTCGTCACGGGCCGGATGAAGCCGGAGGAGTCCGACATCTACCGCCGCTTCAACCAGCTGCTCACGTGGGCGGACAAGGAGCGCCGGCTCGAGATCCGCGCGAACGCCGACATGCCCGACCAGGCGGCGCTCGCCTACGCGTTCGGGGCGCGCGGCATCGGGCTGTGCCGCACCGAGCACATGTTCTTCGGCGAGGGGCGGATCGAGAAGGTCCAGCGCATGATCCTCGCCGACAACGAGGCGGACCGCCGCACGGCGCTCGCCGAGCTGCTGCCGCTGCAGCGCGCCGACTTCTACGGCGTGTTCAAGGCGATGAAGGGGCAGCCGGTGACCATCCGGACGATCGACCCGCCCCTGCACGAGTTCCTCCCGAAGCGCGAGGAGCTGATGGTCGAGATCGCGCGGATGGAGGCCACCGGCAGGACCGGCCCCGAGCTCGAGGAGAAGAAGCGCCTGCTCGCCCGCGTGGAGCAGCTGCACGAGTTCAACCCGATGCTGGGGCATCGCGGTGTCCGCCTCGGGATCACCTATCCCGAGATCACCGAGATGCAGGCCCGGGCGATCTTCGAGGCGGCCGCGCAGCTGGCGAAGGAAGGCGTGAAGGTGGTGCCCGAGGTGATGATCCCGCTCGTCGGGATCGTCAAGGAGCTGCGCGACCAGAAGGCGATCGTCGACCGCGTGGCCGCGGAGGTCATGAAGGAACAGGGCGTCCGCTTCAAGTACCTCGTCGGGACGATGATCGAGGTGCCGCGCGGCGCCGTGACCGCGGACGAGATCGCGAAGGAGGCGCAGTTCTTCTCCTTCGGCACGAACGACCTCACGCAGCTCACCTTCGGCTACTCGCGCGACGACGTCGGCAAGTTCCTGGGCGTCTACCAGGAGCAGAAGATCCTGGAGCGCGATCCGTTCCAGTCGATCGACACGACGGGCGTCGGTCAGCTCGTGCAGCTGGCCGTCGAGCGCGGCCGCCGCACGCGGCCGGACATCAAGCTCGGTGTCTGCGGCGAGCACGGCGGCGACCCGTCGTCCGTGCACTTCTTCCACAAGGCGGGCCTGGACTACGTCAGCGCCTCGCCGTACCGCGTGCCGGTGGCGCGGCTGGCCGCGGCGCACGCCGCGCTCGCGGTCAAGGTGGGCGACTGACGCCGGGTGAGCGGCGGCCGGAGAGGCCGATCGCCCGATGACACGAGGCAGGGCCGGTCGCCAGGCGGCCGGCCCTGTCCGTTTCCCGAGACGTGCTCACGATTCTGGTGTACCGGGACGGACGCATCGAGCAGGTCGACCGCCTCGACCCGTCGTGGCTGGCGCCCGGGACCGGAATCGCCGCCTGGGTGGACTTCGCCGCGCCGGACGACGAGGAGCTCGACCTGCTCGGCAAGGTGTTCGGGTTCCATCCGGTCGCCGTGGACGGAGCGCGCGCGGAGACGCAGTATCCCAAGGCCGAAGCGTACGACGGCTATCTCTACGCCGTCCTGCACGGCATCCACTTCGAGAAGTCGCGCGAGGCGTTCGCGACCCACGACACCGATTTCTTCCTCCGCCCCGGAGTGCTCGTCACGGTCCACGACGGCCGGACGCGCAGCATCCCGCGCGTGCAGGAGCTCTGCCGCCTGAACCCGCAGGTGCTCGCGGAAGGCCCGGCGGCGCTCATGCACCGGATCGTCGACCAGATGGTCGACAACTACGGGCCGGAGGTCGCCGAGCTCGAAGCGTGGCTCGACGAGCTCGAGGAGGAGGTCTTCGAGCGCCCGCGCCCGGACATTGTCCGGGAGCTGCTGCAGCTCAAGCGGGACGTCACCGCGCTCCGGCGGATTGCGCTGCCGCAGCGCGACGTCGTGAACCGGCTCGCTCGGCGGGAGTTCGCGATCGTCGACCAGGAGGTTGCCTATCGCTTCCGGGACGTGTACGACCACCTGGTACGGATTGCCGACGAGGCGCTGGTGTTCCAGGAACGGGTCAACAGCCTGCTCGACGCGCACCTGTCGAACATCTCGAACCAGCTGAACGCGATCATGAAGGTGCTCACCGTGATCACGGTGATCTTCCTGCCGCTGACGCTGGTCACCGGGCTGTACGGCATGAACATGCGGCTGCCGCTGGTGGGCTCGGAGCAGGACCCGCGTCCGTTCTGGTGGCTGGTGAGCGCGATGGCTGCGCTGGTCATCGCGATGCTGGCCGTGTTCCGCCTGCGCCGGTGGATTTGAGCCGGCGGCGCGGGCCCTGGGGAAAGCATGCCGAAGATCCGGCGCCTGCCGGCCGAACTGGCCAACCAGATCGCCGCGGGCGAGGTGGTCGAACGTCCGGCCTCCGTCGTCAAGGAGCTCGTCGAGAACGCGCTCGATGCCGGCGCGCGGCGGATCGTCGTCACGACGGAGTACGGCGGCAAGCGCCTGATCCGGGTCGAAGACGACGGCGAGGGCATGGAGCCGGAGGACGCGCGGCTGGCGCTCGAGCGGCATGCGACCAGCAAAATCCGCACGTCGGACGACCTGGCGGCGATTGCGACGCTGGGGTTCCGCGGCGAGGCGCTGCCGTCGATCGCGTCGGTGTCGCACCTGCTGCTGCGCACGCGCGCGCGCGGCGCGCTGTCGGGCACCGAGATCCGCGTGCACGGCGGCGTCATCGCCTCCGTCGTCGAGGCGGGCGCGCCGGAAGGGACGCGGGTCGACGTCGAGGATTTGTTCTTCAACCTGCCCGCACGGCGCAAGTTCCTGAAGTCCGACCAGGCCGAGTCGGCCCAGATCTCGCGCGTGCTCACGCAGCTCGCGCTCGGCGCGCCACAGGTCGGCTTCACGCTCGTGAGCGCGGGCCGTCGCGTCCTCGAGTGCCCGCCGGCGCGGGACCGCCGCGAACGGCTGTTCCAGATCTACGGCGATCCCGGCGACCTGCTGGAGGTCTCGCGCGAGACGGCGGGCATCCGCGTCACCGGGTTCATCGCGCCGCTGGCCGAAACCGGCCCGCGGCGCGGCCCGCAGAACGTCTTCATCAACGACCGGCTGGTCCGCGATCGCACCATCGCGCACGCGATTGCCGAGGCCTACAGCGTGGCCTCCATCAAGGAGCGCAGTCCGGAAGTCCACCTGTTCATCGAGATGCCGTTCGACGCGCTCGACGTGAACGTGCATCCGAGCAAGGCGGAGGTCCGCTTCCGCGAGCAGTCGCTGGTGCACCAGGTGATCTGGCGGGCGCTGGCGGATGCTCTCGGCCGCGGCCCGGCGCCCGCGCTGGCGCTGTCGGCGCCGCCGCTGCAGGTCAGGCCGCCGGCGGGCGAGACGCTGCCGATTCCGGGCGTGCTGGCCGGTGGTGTGTTTCCCAGCCGCTGGCGGATGCCCGATGCCGCCGGCGGCGGCTGGACCCCGAGCGCTGCACCATCCGGCCAGCCGACGCCGTCACCCGAGACGTCGGCGGAGCCCGCGCCGACGGCCGGAACGCCCGTGACCGTGCCGGGCGAGCTCGGCCCGCTCATTCCGCTGGGGCAGTTCCGCGACACCTACATCATCGCGGTCGATCAGGAGGGAATCGCGATCATCGACCAGCACGTCGCGCACGAGCGCGTCCTGTACGAGCGCACGCTCGAGCGGCTCACGGCCGGGCGGCTGGAGAGCCAGCGGCTGCTCACGCCGCTGCTCGTGGAGATCCCGCCGGCGGGCCGTCAGGTGCTCGTCACGCGAGCCGACGTGCTGGAGCGGCTCGGATTCGAAGTGGAGGAGTTCGGCGGGGAGGCGGTGAAGGTGGGCGCCGTGCCGGCGCTGCTCGGCGCGGAGCTCGCCGCGGCCACGCTCCGCGCGCTCGCCGACGATCTCGAAGGGCTCGACCGCGGCAGCCCCGCGGAGGCGGCGCTGAAGCAGATGGCCGCGACGATCGCCTGTCACGCCGCCGTGAAGGCGAACTACCCGCTGACCTACGAGAAGATGGCGCACATCCTCAACGAGCTGCGCGCGACGTCGTACTCGACGATCTGCCCGCACGGTCGTCCGGTGATGCTGCGGCTCACGCGGCGGGAGCTGGAGAAGAACTTCCAGCGGATATGAGAGGCAGATTGCCGGCTGCGCTGCGGCAGTAATGCCGCAGAGACCGCAGAGGCCGCAGAGGACCAATAGCTCATAGAGGGCACGGAGGTCACATCACTCCTCGCGCCTGCCCTCGTCCGTCCCTCCGCGCCGGCGCCTGGCCTTGATCGCCTTCCATCCATCCAGGCGCCGCTTGATCTCCTTCTCGAAGCCCCGCGTGGTCGGCTCGTAGTACGTGCGGCCGCGCAGCGACGGCGGCAGGCACTCCATGTCGGGGATCGCGTCGGGCTCGTCGTGGGCGTACCGGTAGTCGCGGCCGTAGCCGAGATCCTTCATCAGCCGCGTCGGCGCGTTGCGCAGGTGCAGCGGCACCGGCTCGGCCACCTGGCGGGCCGCGTCCTGCGCCGCGCGGTTGTAGGCGGCGTACACCGCGTTGCTCTTCGGCGCCGTCGCCAGATAGATGGCCGCCTGTGCCAGCGCGGTGTTGCCCTCGGGCATGCCGATGAAGTGCACCGCCTCCTTCGCGGCGACCGCGACGGCGAGCGCCTGCGGGTCGGCGTTGCCGATGTCCTCGGATGCGAAGCGGACCAGCCGCCGCGCCACGTAGAGCGGATCCTCGCCGGCCTCCAGCATGCGCGCGAGCCAGTACACGGCGGCGTCCGGATCGCTGTTCCGCATCGACTTGTGGAGCGCCGAGATGATGTTGAAATGCTCCTCGCCCCCCTTGTCGTAGCGGAGCATCCGGCGCTGGATGGCGCGCTCCAGCCATTCGTGCGTGATCCGCCGCCGGCCGTCCGTCTCCGGCGCCGACCGCGCCGCCAGCTCCAGCAGGTTCAGCGCCGTCCGCGCGTCGCCGCTGGCGAGCCGCGCGATGGCCGTCAGCGCCTCGTCTTCGACCTCGATCGCCTGCCCGCCCAGACCGCGCCCGGCATCGGCGAGCGCGCGCTGGAGGATCAGGCGGATCGCGTCCGGCCCGAGCGGTTCGAGGACGAAAACCTTCGAGCGGGAGAGCAGCGCGGCGTTGACCTCGAACGACGGGTTCTCGGTCGTCGCGCCGACAAGCACGATCGTGCCGGATTCGACGTAGGGCAGGAACGCATCCTGCTGCGCCTTGTTGAACCGGTGGATCTCGTCGACAAACAGCATCGTCCGGCGGCCGCTCCGGCGGCGCTCGGCGGTGGCGCGCGCCATGACCTCCTTGATCTCGCGGATGCCGGAGAGCACGGCGCTGAAGGCGACGAACTGCGCCCGCGTCCGATCCGCGATCAGACGCGCCAGCGTCGTCTTGCCGGTACCGGGCGGGCCCCAGAAGATGACGGACTGCAGCGCGTCGCGCTCGATTGCCTCGCGCAGCGGCGCGCCGGGCGCGACGAGCGCGTCCTGGCCGACCAGCTCGTCGAGCGTGCGCGGCCGCATGCGCTCGGCGAGCGGCGCGTCCGGCGCGGTGTCCTGCCGGCGGCCCCCTTCGTCTTCGTCGAAGAGGCCGCTCTGGAGATTCGATTCGTCAGGAGACATGCGGCGTGACTCTCGTGCTCAGCGGGCGGCGGCGATCCCGGAACCGGCGCCCTGCGCGCGGCGTTGCCGCCGGGCCTCGTACAGCAGCAGCGCAGCCGTCACGGCGACGTTCAGGGACTCCACCGGCCGGGCCATCGGGATGGTGACGCGGACGTCGGCGGCCTGGACGATCGTTGACGGCAGGCCGCTGCCTTCGGCGCCGAGCAACACGGCCGTCGGGCCGCGGAAGTCCACGTGTTCGGGCTCCAGTCCGCCACGGCCGGTCGTCGCGGCCACCTGCAGGCCCGCGCCGCGCGCCGCGCGGACGATGTCGTCGGCCGAGGCGAGGCGCGCAATCGGCAGCCGGAACGCGCTGCCCATCGCGCCGCGCAGCGCCTTCCAGCCGAAGGGGTCCGCGCCCGAGGTGGTCGTCAGCACGGCCGTTGCCCCGACCGCTTCCGCGGCCCGGACGATCGCGCCGAGGTTGCCGGGATCCTGCACGTCGATTGCTCCGACGACGAGCGCGTCCGGGCGCGCCAGCAGTTCCTCCAGCGCGGGCGGCTCCGGCCTCGACGCGAGCGCGACGATCCCCGACGGGGTACGTGCGGGGCTGATGGCGCCGAGGACCGCGGACGGCGCGTACACGACACGGTCGGGCGGCAGGCGGCGGAGCAGTCCGGCGTCCTCGCGCCCCGTCTCGAACACGGCGACCTCGATGTCGAGGCCGGCGGCGATCGCTTCCTGCAGGAGGTGCGGGCCGTCGAGCAGCAGCGAGGGGCCGCTGCTCAGCGCGCGGCGGAAGCGGCCCACCAGCGGGTTCCTGCGGCTCGCAATGGTGCGCGGCGCGCTCATGCGGCAAGCATAGCGAAACTCCGGCGCGCCCGGGCGGGCCGGAGCCGCTATGTTAAGATTTCCCGGACAGATCGCGCGATCCGGGTATTGCAAGGGGACGATGAAGGATCAACTCATCAAGCGGTTGCAGGAGGAGATCGCGGCGCTCGATCGCGAGCTGAAGACCGAGCTGCCGAACGAGATCAAGCGGGCCCGCGAGCTGGGCGACCTCCGCGAGAACGCGGAGTACAAGGCGGCCAAGGAGCGCCAGACCTACGTCCAGGCGCGGATCTCGATGCTGCAGAAGCGTCTCGCCGACATCCAACTGATCAACCTGGACAAGCTGCCGAGAAACCGGGCGGCGTTCGGGTCGACCGTGCACCTGCGCGAAGCGGACGGCAGCGACCTGGTCTATCAGCTCGTCATGCCGGAGGACGCGGACGTCGAGAAGGGGCTCATCTCGACCGCGTCGCCAATCGGCCGGGCCATCCTGGGCAAGGAAGAGGGGGACGAGGTCATCGTCATGACCCCCAACGGCCGGCGCTCGTTCGAGATCACGAAGCTCGTCACCATCCACGATGTCGCCTGACGCGCTGTCGCCGCGTTCCGGCTGCTAGGCTCCCCGGTCGTGGCCGAAGGCACCGCGCGCGCCGTGCACTACTCGCCGGACCGGCGGACTGCGCTGGTCCTCAGCGGGAGCGGCGTCGACGGCGCGTATCACGCCGGCGCGCTGCGCGCGTTGTCCGAAGCCGGCGTGCGCCTCGACCTGCTGGCGGGGCACGGCATCGGCGCGGTCGGCGCGCTGTTCGGCGCAATCGACGGCGGCGCGCGGCTGTGGGACCCGTCGGGCCTCTGGCGCGCGGCGCTCGTCTCGGAGCTCTACGCCTGGCGTCCCGCGCTGCGCCGCATCGCCCGGGGACTCGCGGTGTCCGCCGCGCTGCTCGTCGTCCCCGTCCTGTTCCTCGTCCTCGGTACCGTCGCGGTCCAGGGGGCCGTCCTGCTGGATGGGCTCTGGCCCGGCATCGCCGCGGAAGCTGGCCGCCGGTGGGGGGCCTTCGTCGCGGCTGCGCTCGCGCCACAGGCGCTTCCCGCGCGTGTGCCGCAGGTCGTCGCGCTCGTCGTCGCCGTGCTGGTGGCGAGCGTGCTGGTCGAAGCGGTGCGGGCGTGGCGTGCCGCGCCGGCGCGGCGGGTCGCCCGCGGCGGCGTCTGGTGGACCACGCTCGGCGCGCCGCTCACGTCCGCGGCTCCCTGGGTCGTCCGCGGGCTGTGGGATCTGCTCCGGGGCGGGGCGCAGGTCTCCGAGCCGCCGCCGGCCGAACTGAGCCGCCGGTACGCGGAGCTGCTGGCCGACGGGCTCGACCAGCCCGGGTTCCACGAGCTGCTGCTGCTCGCGCACGACCTCGACGCGCGGCAGGACATCGTCTTCGCGCTGCTCTCGACGCCGTGGCGCCGGGCGTTCTTCCTGCGTCGGCAGGCGACGGGGCAGGACCGCCGGTCCGCCGAAGCGATCGACCTGGCGGGCGCGTCGCGCGACCACGTGCTGGACGCCGTCTGCGGCGCGGTGTCGCTGCCGGGCGCCACCGATCCGCAGCTCGTGACGTTCGCGCCGGAGAGCTACTGGCGCGGCGAGTCGCACCGGCTGTGCGCGCGTCCGGGCGCGCTGCTGCGCCTGCTCGAGGAGGTCGCGCAGGCCGGTGTGCGGCAGGTGATCCTCGTGACCGCGTCGGAGGCGCTCGGGACGCCGCACGCGCTCAGCCGCCGCCGGCTCGCGCCGCGGGCGCGGCTCGGCGAGTATCTCGCGTCGGCGGAGGCCGCGGCGGTGCGCGACGCGCTGACGGTCGCCTCGGGCTGGTTCGACGCGCTGTTCGTCGTGCGTCCCGCCCACAATCCGGTGATGCCGCTGGACACGACCGGAACGTTCGACGAGCGTTCCGACCGGGCGCATGGCATCCGCGAGCTGGTGGATCGGGGGTACGAGGACGCCTACCGCCAGTTCATCGATCCGATGGTCGGCGCGAGCGGCGAGCAGATGGCCGCGGGGGATCCGGTCAGGAGCGCGGAGTAGCGGGCTCGCGGTCGCGCTCGCGCGCCCGGCGCTCGACGCCGGTGTATTCGCGGAGGAACCGCGTGGCGTGCTCGAACAGGCGCGCCGTGACGGCGGCCGGTTCGGGGTCTCCGTACTTGGCCTTGTAGGCGTCGAGGGGCACGACCGCCTTGGCCATCGCCCGGTGGCCGCCGGCGCTGCCGAGATCGCCGAAGTACTTCTTCACGAACTCGCCGGCATTGCGCGAGTAGCCCAGATTCCGGACCGAGACGACGAACGACTTGTTCACCACGCCGGCGACGATCGTCCACTTCGTGTCCTCCACCTGGAGGAAGAAGTCGGCGACGTAGGGGACGAAGTCCTCGCGCGGAATCCGGCCGAGATAGGCGCAGAACACCTGGTCCTGGAGCCGGCCGTTCTGGGTCGCCTGCAGCACGTAGCCGAGGCGCTCCATCGTGATCTCGGCCCCCTCCATCTTGCGGATCAGCGCGGCGTCGGCGAGCGAGTAGAGGTACGAGAACGCCTCGAGGTCGACGCGGTTCGCCTGGCGGTTGAAGAAGAGCGTGTCGCTCTTGATCGCGTACAGCATCGCCGTGGCCGTCCGCTCGGAGATGTTCGCGTCCACGGACCGCAGGTGCTCGGTGAGGATCGTCGAGGTCGAGCCGTAGTCCGGGCGGATGTCCTTGAAGACGGCGCTGTAGCCCTGCTGCTCCGGGTGGTGATCGATGACCAGGTCGACGCGGTCCACGAGGCCGGTGAAGTAGTGCGGCTGGACGTCGACCATCGCGATGCGGTCGTAGGTCTGCAGGTCGGCCGGCGTGATCGTCTCGACGTGGATGTCGAGCAGGTTCGCCATCCGGAGGTTCTCCGGCCGGGTCACGTTCTGCATCGCGCCGATGATGGCCGTGGCCTTCGTGCGGCGCAGCAGGTTGCGCAGCGCCAGGCCGCTGGCCATGGCGTCGGGGTCGGGGTCGTTGTGCAGCAGGATCAGGACGCGGTCCGCGTCGGCGAAGTAGCGCTGGTACTGCTGCACGCGCGCGCGGGTGAGGGAGCGGCTGAACTCCGTGAGCAGCGGCCCGCCGAACAGCTCGGACATCGCGAGGTACGCGACGTCGGGGAACTGGGACTTGACCTCCTCCTCGCGGCGCGCGGACGCGCCGGTGCCGACGCCGAGGACGTAGACGAGCGTGCCCCCCGCGTCACGGATGTTCTCGAGGATGCGGCGCAGGCCGCGCCGGCCGCTGTCCTGCACGATCACGCAGGTGCTCGGCGAGATGTCGGCGCGGGTGTAGGTATCCTTCCGGCGCAGATCGGCGGCGGTGATCTGGACGCCCGCCTCGCTCAGCCGGCGCGCGAGCGCCGGGCTGTCCACGAGGAACTCGATCTCGAAGCTCGGCAGGAGGATCTCGTCGAGGACCTTGATGACGAGTTCGTCCTGGCAGATGGCGACACACCTCATCGGCGACCCGGCGCCGACGGGCGGAGCGCGAACACGGCGACCATCGCTTGAAACCCCGGATTATATACCTGCCGCGACCACAGCGGCCGGGCGGGGGATCCGGTGGACGCGGCGCGCGCGGCGCCGATGCTATTATCCGCCGTAAGGGCGGCGGCCCGCGCGCCCGCGCGGCCGGGCGCCGGGTCACGCGGAGGCTGTGGTGCGGAGTCTGCTGCTGAGCGCGGCGCTCATCGTCGTGGCGGCGTCCGGGCTTGCCGGGCAGCCCGGGCGGTACCGGGCCGGCGTGGAGCTGGTCAACGTGGCCGTGATGGTCATGGACCGGCAGGGGCGCTTCATCACCGACCTGAAGGCCGAGGATTTCGCGATCTTCGAGGACGGGCGCCCGCAGGACGTCACCCATTTCCTGCGCGGCGACGCCGACCGCGAGGCGCTCAACCTGCGGCTCGGGCTGCTGCTCGACACCAGCGGCAGCATGCAGAGCGACATCGCCCTGGCCCGCACCGCCGCCATCCGCTTCCTGAACGCCCTCCCCGAGGCACACGACATCACGCTCGTCGACTTCGACACGGAAGTGCGCGTGTCGCGCTACGGCGTGGCGTCCCTGCCGCGTCTCATCGAGCGCATCCGCACGCGCAAGCCGTCGGGGTGGACGGCGCTCTACGACGCGCTCGGGATCTATCTGGACGGCGTCCACACCCTCGACGGGCGGAAGGTCCTCGTGGTCTACAGCGACGGCGGGGACACGCGCAGCGCCCAGACGTTCGCCGACGTCCTCGAGATGCTCAAGTCGTCCGACGTCATCGTCTACGCGATCGGGTTCCTGGATCACCAGCCGCAGAACGTCCGGACGGAGCAGCGGCTGCGGCTCCAGCAGCTGGCCGACGTCACGGGTGGCCAGGCCTTCTTCCCGTCCTCGACGAAGATGCTGGACGACGTGTTCGGGCAGATCGTCGCGCAGGTGCGGGCGCAGTACAGCCTCGGGTTCACGAGCACCAACCCGGCGAAGGACGGCACCTGGCGGCGGCTGGAGGTGCGCCTGGTGCCGGAGCACCTGCAGGATCTGCGGGTGCGTTCGCGCAGGGGCTACTACGCCCCCTACGACGCGGCGGCGGCCGGAGGGAGCCGGCTGCCCTGACGCCCGCGGCGCGGGTCATGGTACGATTGACGGATCCGGTCCGTACGGGCGGACCGGCCGTGCCATGGCCTCTCTCACCGATCGATTCGAGCTGGTGACCGATTTCGAGCTCCGGGGCGACCAGGAGCGCGCCCGGCGGGAGCTCGTCGAGGGCCTCGAGCGGGGAGACCGCCACCAGGTGCTGCTCGGGGTCACCGGGTCGGGGAAGACGTTCACGATGGCGCAGGTGATCGCGCAGGTGAACCGCCCCACGCTGGTGATGGCCCACAACAAGACCCTGGCGGCCCAGCTCTATCAGGAGTTCCGGCGCTTCTTCCCGCGCAACGCGGTCGAGTACTTCGTCAGCTACTACGACTACTACCAGCCCGAGGCGTACGTGCCGGCCAGCGACACGTACATCGAGAAGGAAGCGACGATCAACGACGAGATCGACCGGATGCGGCTGTCGGCGACGCGCTCGCTCTTCGAGCGGCGCGACGTCATCATCGTCGCCAGCGTCTCGTGCATCTACGGTCTCGGCTCGCCGGAGGCGTACTACGGCATGCTGCTGCCCCTCACGCGGGGGCAGCGCATCTCCCGCGACGAGATCCTGCGCCGCCTGGTCGAGATCCAGTACGAGCGCAACGACGTCGACTTCGCCCGCGGCACGTTCCGCGTGCGCGGCGACACGATCGAGGTCTACCCGTCGTACGAGGAGCACGCGCTGCGCATCGACCTGTTCGGCGACGAGATCGACGAGCTGGCCGCCATCGATCCGCTGACCGGCCGGACGCTGCGCCGGCACGACCGGCTGTCGATCTTCCCGAAGTCGATCTACGTGGTCTCGCGCGAGCGGACCAGGCGCGCGGTCGAGACCATCAAGGCGGAGCTCGAGGAGCGGCGCGCGCAGCTCGAGGCCGAGGGGAAGCTGCTCGAGGCGCAGCGGCTGCACCAGCGGACGATGTTCGATCTCGAGATGATCAGGGAGATCGGCTACTGCCACGGCATCGAGAACTACTCGCGCCATCTGACCGGCCGTGCGCCCGGCGAGCCGCCCCCGACGCTGCTCGACTACCTGCCGGAGGACGCGCTCATCTTCGTCGACGAGAGCCACCAGACCGTGCCGCAGATCCGCGGCATGTATGCGGGCGACCGCTCGCGCAAGGAGGTGCTCGTCGCGTACGGATTCCGGCTGCCCTCGGCGCTCGACAACCGGCCGCTGAACTTCGAGGAGTGGGAGGCGCGCGTCGGGCAGGTGATCTACGTCTCGGCGACGCCCGGCCCCTACGAGCTGATGAAGTCGGGCGGCGTCGTCGTCGAGCAGATCATCCGGCCGACCGGACTCATGGACCCGCCGATCGACGTCCGGCCGGTCCGGGGGCAGGTCGACGACCTGCTGCAGGAGATCCGCGTCCGGGCCGAGCGGGGCGAGCGGGTGCTCGTGACCACGCTGACGAAGCAGATGGCGGAGGACCTGACGCAGTACTATCAGGAGCTCGGCGTCCGGGTCCGCTACCTGCATTCGGACATCGACACGCTGGAGCGCGTCGAGATCCTGCGCGACCTGAGGCGCGGCGCCTTCGACGTGCTCGTGGGCATCAACCTGCTGCGGGAAGGGCTCGACCTGCCGGAGGTCTCGCTCGTCGCGATCCTCGACGCCGACAAGGAGGGGTTCCTGCGGTCGGGCGGGTCGCTGATCCAGACCGCGGGGCGCGCGGCGCGCAACGTCAACGGCCAGGTGATCATGTACGCGGACACCATCACCGACTCGATGCGGCAGTGCATCGAGGAGACCAACCGGCGGCGCGCGATCCAGGCGAAATACAACGCCGAACACGGCATCACCCCCACGTCGATCGTGAAGCACCTGGACGACGTGCTGTCCGGCGTCGAGGCGGGGGACTACGCCGGCGTTCCGGAGCCGGCGCCGCGCTTCCGCAGCGCGGCCGAGCGGGCCGCGCATATCGCGTCCCTCGAGCGCGAGATGAAGGCGGCGGCCGTGGACCTCGATTTCGAGCGCGCCGCGCGGATTCGCGACGAGATCCGCGCGCTGCGCGTGGCGGACCTCGGACTGGCCGGGGCCGTGGAGCGCTGACCGGTGCTGAACTGGGTTAACGAGCGGCTGAAGGCCGCGGCGCTGGAACTGCAGGAATACACCCGGATGTGCCGCGCGGCGCTGGTCGGCGCCGTGACCAGTCCTTTCTATTACCGCGACGTCATCCTGCAGCTGGAGCTCATCGGCGTCGGCTCGCTCGCGGTGGTGATCCTCACGGGGCTCTTCACCGGCGCCGTGCTCGCGCTGCAGACCGGCATCACGCTCGATCAGTTCGGCGCGCGGCCGTTCGTGGGCCGGCTGGTCTCCGCCTCGATGGTCAAGGAGCTCGGGCCGGTGCTCACCGCGCTGATGCTGACCGGCCGCGTCGGCGCGGGCATCGCCGCCGAGCTCGGCTCGATGGTCGTCGGGGAGCAGGTGAACGCGCTGCGCGCGCTCGGCACCGATCCCGTGCGCAAGCTGGTCGTGCCGCGCGTCCTGGCCGGCACGCTGATGGCGCCCGTGCTGACGGTCATCGCCGACTTCATCGGCATCCTCGGCGGCTGGTTGATTGCCGTGACGCAGCTGCGCGTGGCGTCGAGCGTGTACTGGTCGTCGGTGCTCGAAGGCCTCTATCCCCAGGACCCGTGGATGGGGCTCATCAAGCCGTTCTTCCTCGGGTTCGCCATCGTGAGCATCGGCTGTCACGTGGGGTTGCGCACCACCGGCGGGACACAGGGCGTCGGACGATCGACGACGAGCGCGATGGTGGTCGGCGCCGTCGCGGTCCTGGCCGTGGACTTCTTCCTGACGCGGCTGCTGATCACGCTCATGTACTGACATGACGGTCTCGAACAACACCGTCCCGCTCGATCGCCAGGAGATTCTCGACGCCACCGGCGCGCCCGTGGTCGTCTTCGACCGGGTGTCGCTGGCGTTCGACGAGAAGGTGATCCTGCGGAGCATCAGCTTCACGCTGATCAAGGGGCACACGAAGATCATCCTGGGCGCCAGCGGCGCCGGGAAGTCGACGATCCTCAAGCTGATCACCGGGCTGCTGCGCCCCGATTCCGGCGTGATCTGGGTCAACGGCGAGCGCGTCGACCAGTTGAGCGAGCGCGAGCTGATGCGGGTGCGTGCCGACCTGGGCATGGTGTTCCAGGAAGGGGCGCTGTTCGATTCGCTGACGGTGCGGGAGAACGTCGGCTACAAGCTGTACGACGAGCTGCGCTGGCCGCCGGAGCAGGCCGACGCGCGCGTGGAGGAGATCCTCGGGTTCATCGGCCTCGCCGAGCACATCGACAAGATGCCGTCGGAGCTGTCGGGCGGGCAGCGCCGGCGCGTGGCGATCGCCCGGGCGATGGCCGCCAAGCCGCGCGTGCTGCTGTACGACGAGCCGACCACCGGGCTGGATCCCATCACGTCGACGACGGTCGATCAGGAGATCATCAAGCTGCGCGATCTCGAGGGGGTCAGCTCCATCGTCGTCACGCACCAGCTCCGCGACGCCTTCTACATCGCGATGCACACGGCCGTCCGGGACGCCGACGGCCGGGTCCGCATCGTCCCCGCCGACGAGGACAAGGCGGAGGAGGCGGAGTTCCTGATGCTGCGCGACGGGCGCATCTGCTTCGAGGGACCGGCCGGCGAGCTGCGACGCTCGACGGATCCGTATCTGCAGGAGTTCCTCTCGTAGAGCCGGCGACGGACGCCGGAGAAAGGACGCGGGCGGCGCGCCGCCCCGGAAACCGGGAAGTCAACCATGCCACGAACGCGATCCCTGGCCTGGGCGGAGCTGAAGATCGGGGTGCTGGCCGCCACCGCCCTGACCCTGGCGGCCATCGTCATCTTCCTTCTGAGCGGGGAAGGGGGCTTCTTCTGGCAGCGCTACGAGCTGCGGGCGATCTTCGACAACGTCGCGACGCTCAAGCCGGGCGCGCCAGTCCGCGTGGCGGGCCTCGAGGTGGGCAGCGTCAGCGAGATCGCCTTCCGGGGATCCGAGGTCGAAGTCCGGTTCGAGGTCTCCGAGGACATGCAGAGCCGGATCACCGACAAGTCGGTGGCGACGATCGGATCCGTCTCGCTGCTCGGCGAGGGGGCGCTCGACATCACCGTCGGGGCGGGCGGCACGCCCGTGCCGCCGGGCGGGACCGTGCAGACGGCGCGGGCGCCGGGACAGCTGTCCGACGTCGCCGAGTCCGCCACCCGCGGACTGCAGGAAGCGACGGCGCTGCTGCGCGACATCCGGTCGGGCAAGGGTACGGTCGGCAAGCTGTTCACCGACGAGCAGCTGTACAAGGAGATCCAGGGGTTCGTCGACGCCGCCGAGCGCGTCGCCCGGAATCTGGAGCAGGGGCGGGGCACGGCCGGACGGCTCCTGAACGACGAGGCGCTCTACACCTCGCTCGAGGCCTCCGTCCGGAACCTGCGCGACATGACGGACCGCATCAACCGGGGTGAGGGAAGCCTCGGCCGGCTGATGCAGGATCCGGCGTTCGCCGAATCCGCCACGGGGACGACCCGGAACCTCGAGGCGCTCACCGCGCGGCTCAATCGCGGCGAGGGCACCGCGGGGCGGCTCCTGACCGACGACGCGCTCTACAAGCAGCTCGATTCGCTGACGGCACGGCTCGACGAGACGATCCGGCGTCTGAACGGGGGAGAGGGCACGGCCGGCCAGCTGCTGAACGACCGTCAGCTCTACGACAACCTGAACGCGGCGATCAGCGAGCTGCGCGGGCTCGTGGCCGACGTCCGCAAGGATCCCCAGAAGTACTTGCGCGTGCGCGTGAGTCTTTTCTAGAGTAGCGGCAGGGCGGTCATTGCCGCGCGGAGGCGTCACGATGTCGAATCACGATTCGGGGTCCGTTCTGCTCGCGTTCGTGGCGGGCGCCATCGCCGGCGCCGCGGCGGCGCTGCTGTTTGCGCCGGCGGCGGGCGAGGAGACGCGCCAGTTCCTGTCGGAGAAGGCGCGCGAGAGCCGCGAGCGGGCGCGCGCGGCCGCCCGCGACGGCCGTGAAGCGCTGAAGCGGCAGAAGGACCAGCTCGCCGAGGCCATCGACCGGGGCCGCGAGGCCTACGCGAAGGCCCGCGCCGGCGAGGAGACTGCGTGAGCGACTGGGCGGTCGTCTTCCTCGGCGTGATCGCCCTGGCCGTGACGGTGATGGCGGCGATCCAGGTCGGGATGGTCGTGTACGGCGCCCGGCTCGCCCGCCGTGTCGACCGGCTGGCCGACCAGCTCGATCGGGAGATCAAGCCGCTGCTGACCAGCCTGCACACCGTCGGCCAGGAGGCCGCGAAGGCCGCGACGCTGGCGAGCGCCCAGATGGAGCGGGTCGACCGGCTGTTCGCCGACGTGAGCGCGCGCATCGAGGAATCGGTGGCCGCGATCCAGGCGACGCTCGTCGCGCCCGCCCGCGAGGGGATGGCGGTCTTCAGCGGCATCCGCGCGGCGATCGCCGCCCTGAAGGGGATGCGGCAGGCCTCGCCGATCCCGCGTCATCCGCACCCCGACGAAGACGACGCCCTCTTCATCGGATAGACCGCGCCGCGGCGTGGAAAGTGGTGCGCGGTTCGATTGACTTGCGCCCCGAGCGGGTGATAAATGCTTCCCGCATGAGGCGTCTCCAGGCCCTGTCACTCGCTCTCGCCCTTGCTCCGGTGCTCCTGGTGGGCCCCGCCGCCGCCCAGGACTCCAGGTCCGAAGCTCCAACCCGGGAACTCGTCTCGCTCCTCGACAAGCAGAAGCTCGACGCGATTGCCGCGCGGATCGGGGAAGAGGAGTTCGCGGCCGCGCTTTATATTCCCGGCGTGCAGCTGCTGGTGGTGTCCGCGAAGTACACGGCGCCGGCTCTGCTCAACGAGAAGATCATCAACCGCAACTACCGCGACGTCTATCTCGATCTCTCCGCCGCGTCGGTGCCCGAATCGAAGCTCTTCATCGAGGACATGCGCGCCGACGGCCTGCATCCACGCCGCAAGGGGGACGACCCCTTCGACATCGTCACGCGGGGAACGAACGCGCCGTTCCTCCTGGATGGAGAGACGAAGGCGAAGAAGATCAGCGAAGCGCAGTACGAGCGGACGTTCGCCGAAGCCGACGCGGAGTACGAGCGGATCATCCAGGCGCTGCTGACCGAGATCCGCAAGACGAGCTGACGCCGCGCCGGGATCCGGCGCGGGGCTGATGCGCCCGACAACCCGGTGCCGCCGGGACACGGCCGTCGATGCGGCCCTGTCCCGACGGCCTGCGCTTACCGACTCTGCCTGATCCGGCGCCCTCGCGGGCTCTCGTCCGTCGGCGCCTGCCTGTGCTCGTCGTCCTCCCGCTCGAGCCGCTCTGCGGGCTCTTCCGTCATCACGTGTCCGGCCCGGTCACGCGCCGTGTCCGGATGGCGCTTCAGCCGGTTCCGCTCCTCCTGCTCTTCATCAGGCGATTCGCGATTGCTGATTCCCGTATGCGGCATGGTTGACCCTCCAGGGTCGTCTGCACCGGCCCGACCGGCCGCGCGCATGACGGCCCGGGTTGCAACGGCCGTTCCGCGCGCCTCGTCGGCCCCGGGCAAGGCCGCGCTGGATGGCGCTGTTGGCTTTCGGAACGGCATGTACAAATCGCTCCACGCCCAAATGACGGCCATCGCGCGAACACGTCGGACGGAGGCGGCAACTCTCTTGCACCGCCGGGCCGGCAGGGCCGAAGACCGGGTAGCGGCACGCCGATGGGCCGCCATCCGGAGAGCCCTTGAAGCGGAGAGAGGAGTGTCATGGCCGAGACGGGCGCGCCGCAGCCGAAGCCGCCATTCCCCGAGCAGGCGCAGGAGCGGCCCGGGCTGGAGAGCCGAATCGAGCCCCGCCCGCGGTACGAGGCGCCGCGCTATGCCGGGTCCGGAAAGCTGGACGGCAAGGTCGGCCTGATCACGGGAGGCGATTCCGGCATCGGGCGCGCCGTCGCCGTGCTGTTCGCCCGTGAAGGGGCTGACGTCGCAATCGTCCACCTGCCCGAGGAGCAGTCCGATGCGGACGAGACCGTCGCCGCGGTGGAGCGGGAAGGACGCCGCGCCATCCGGATCGCGGGCGACGTGCGCGAGTCGGCGTTCTGCCGGGACGCCGTGGAGCAGACGGTCGCCGCGTTCGGACACCTCGACATCCTCGTGAACAACGCCGCGTACCAGCATCGACAGGAGCGGCCCGAGGCCATCGACGACGCGCAGTGGGACCGGACCTTCCGGACCAACATCTACGGCTACTTCTACATGGCCCGCGCCGCCCTGTCCCATTTGCGTCCGGGAAGCGTGATCATCAACACCGGCTCGATCACGGGGCTCGAAGGCAATCCGCAGCTGCTCGACTACTCGGCTACGAAGGGCGCCATCCACGCCTTCACGAAGTCGCTTGCCCGGAGCCTTGTGGAGCGCGGCATTCGCGTGAACTGCGTGTCACCGGGTCCGGTCTGGACGCCGCTCAACGTGGCCGACAAGCCCGCGGCGCAGGTTGCGACGTTCGGCCAGAAGACACCGCTCGAACGGCCGGCGCAGCCCGAGGAGATTGCGCCGGCGTACGTGTTCTTCGCCTCGCCCGCGGACTCCAGTTTCGTCACGGGCGAAGTCCTGACGCTCCTCGGCGGTGAAACCCGCGCCGCGTGATTCCCGGCGCCAACTCGAGAGAAGCCATGGCACCACACGGACTGTCGATCGATGTCGCGGACCTGATGACACGGCTGTCGGCTCCGGGCGCTGTCGCAGGCGATCGCTGTGTCTGCGCCCTGTGGAGCGCCGGCATGCCAGACGATTCGGCTTCGGTCGAGTACCGACGCGTGCGGCTCGCGGACCCCGATGACGACGACGAGCTGGACGACGACGACCTCGAGGACGAGGAGGACGACGAGAACGAGGAGGAGGAGGAGGAGAGCGACGACGAGGAGGATGACGGCGGCTGGGAAGACGAAGAGGACGAAGACGATTACGACGACGAGGACGAGGAGGACGAGGACGAGCCGCTGCAGGCGTCCCGCTGAGCCTGTCCCGAATCATGCGGCTCGCCGTCTTCGGGCTGACCGTCAGCTCCTCCTGGGGCAACGGCCACGCGACGCTGTGGCGCGCGCTGATCCGTGCGCTGGCCGAGCGTGGGCATCAGGTCACCTTCTTCGAACGGAACGTTCCGTACTACGCCGATCATCGCGACCTCGTCGAACTGCCGTGGGGCACGCTTGTCCTGTACGACGCCTGGAACCCCCGTCGCGCCCTGCAGGTCCTCGCGGAAACCGATGCCGCCATCGTCACGTCGTACTGTCCTGATGCGGAGGCAGCCGTCGCCGCGATGGAGCAGGCCGACGCGCTGCGCGTCTTCTACGACCTCGACACGCCCGTGACGCTCGCGCGGCTCGACACCGGTGAGCGCGTCGACTACGTGCCCGCAGGCGGCCTCGGACGGTTCAATCTGGTACTGAGCTATGCCGGTGGACCGGCGCTGGCTGCGCTCGAGCGGCGTCTCGGCGCGCGCGCGACGGCGGCGCTCCCGGGCTTCGTCGACGCGGACGCTTACAGACCCGGCCGCCCGGAACGGTGGCTCCGCTGCGACCTCTCACATCTGGGCACCTACGCGGCCGATCGGCTCGCGGGCCTGCGCGAGCTGTTCCTGGTCCCCGGCGAGCGGCGGCCCTCACTGCGGCTGCTGCTGGCCGGCGCGCTGTATCCGCCGGACGTCGCGGCGCGTCCGGGTCTGCGCACCGTGCCGCACCTGTCGCCCGCGCGGCATCCGGCGCTGTACGCCTCGTCGCGATGGACGATCAACGTCACCCGCGGGCCGATGGCGGCGATGGGGCACTGTCCATCCGGCCGACTGTTCGAGGGCGCCGCCTGCGAGGCCGCGATCGTCACCGATGTCTGGCCCGGTCTGGAGGAGTTCTTCACGGCCGGCGAAGAAATCGTGACGGCGGCCGGGTGTGACGAGGTGCTGGCAGCGTTGGACATGCCGCCCCGCCGGCGGCGCCGGATCGCGGAAGCGGCGCGGGCGCGTGTCCTGGCCGGGCACACGGCGCGGCATCGCGCGGCGGCGCTCGAACGCCTGCTCTCCTGGGCGCGCGCGAATCAGGCGCTGACCACGCGTGACCCGGCTGGCGGGCCGACCCCGGCGGACGGTGTGGCCGCGTCGTAGATCGCGTCGATCGCGGCCGCGAGGTCGACAAGCCGGTCTGCCCGCGGATCGAAGCGGTTTCCTTCAGCAAGGCGTGCGGTCCAGTCCAGCAGGGCCCGCCCGCCCCACGCGTCGGGCGGCTGCACGAGCGTCCGGAGCCGGCCGCGATCGAGCCGCTCGGCGGTGAAGTCGTAGAACGACCCGCCGACGTTGCGCACCCGCGCGGCGGACGTCGTGCCCTGCACCGTCCACTCGATCACCGCGTCGCATCCGGCTGGCAAACGCCACGAGCAGGCCAGGCGTGCTGCCATGCCGGAGGCGTGATCCAGCTGCGCGATCGCGAGGTCTTCGACCGCCTCCGAATCGCGCGTCCAGCGCCGGCCGCTCGCGAAGAGCGCCGCAGCGGTGACGCGCCAGGCACGCCGTCCGGTGAGGACATGGAGCAGGTCGATCAGATGGACGCCGAGGTCGATCAGACAGCCGCCTCCCGAGAGTGTCCGGTCGTAGTACCACGGCTTGTCGGGGCCGTAGGCGTTGTGGAAGGTGAGGTCCACGGCGACGATGTCGCCCAGTTCACCGGCCTCGAGCGAATTCCGCACGGCCTGCGTGGCCGCGAGGTGCCGGTAGCCGAGATCGACGTCGAGCAGCCGATTACGCTGCCGCGCGATCTCGACGACCCGACTCGCTTCGGCCGCGGTGCGTCCGAGCGGCTTCTGGCAGAAGACGGCGAGCCCGGCGTCGAGCGCGGCCGCAGTCTCGGGGGCGTGCCCGGCGCTGGGCGTCGCGATGACGAGGCCGTCGAGCTGGTCCGCCCGACCGAGCAGCGCTTCGAGCGAGCGCGCGCAGACGGCGCCCGGGACGAGCCGCTGCGCATCGGACAGCGCATGGCGGTCGGCATCGGCGAGCGCCGCGATCTCCGCGGTCCGGGCGGCGGCGACGCACTCGAGGCGGTGACGGCCGATCCAGCCGAGACCGAGAAACCCGAGTCTCGGCCGTGGGCGGGATGCGGTGGCGGACCCCATGGGACTCAACAGACGACAACAGCCTTCAGGAAGCCATCCGGGCGTTCCGCCATGAGGTGGAATGCCTGGTCGATGCCGTCGAGCGGGAGGACGTGCGTGATCAGCAGATCGAGCGGCAGGACGCCGTCGGCCGCGAGCGCCAGGGCCTGCCGCATCCCCTCGACGTACACCGCCTCGTCGCGTTCGTGCGCGTTGACCACGTCGATCCCGCGCCAGTTCCAGAGCTGCAGGTTGACGAGGCGCGGGCCGTCCTGGTGATAGCCGGCGACGACGAGCCGTCCGCGCACGCGCGTCAGCTCACCGCCCAGATCGAGCGTCTCCTGGGTGCCGGCCGCCTCGATCACGCAGTCGGCAAGCTGGCCGCCCGACAGCGCCGCGACGGCGTTCACGAGCGCGTCGTGCTCGAGCGGACAGACGTGCGCCGCACCAAGCTGCGACGCCAGCCGGCGCGCGAACGGCCGGCGCGACGCGGCGACGACCCGGGCCCCCGCGCTCGACGCCAGCGCCACCAGCGACGCCCCGAGAAACCCGACGCCGAGCACGACGACGACGTCGCCGTCGTGGATGGCGGCGCGGTGCATGACGTTCACTGCGCAGGCCAGCGGCTCGGCAGGACAGGCGCGCCCGGCCAGCGCGTCCGGGACGGGCACGACGGCCGACGGCGGCGCGAGATCCCACTCCGCGAACGCATGTTCGGAGAGCAGCGCGACCCGGCGGCCCACCAGGGTCGACTCCGTGCCCGGTCCCGCGGCATCGACGACGCCCCAGCCCTCGTGGCCCGGAGATCCGGGCGGGCGGGGATACTCGAACCACGGTCGCCCTTCCCAGACCGGCAGATTGGAGCCGCAGACACCCGACCCTTCGAGCCGCACGCGCAGCTGGCCCGGACCGGGCTCGGGAGGGGCACAGCGCGTCAGCGTCACGCCGCCGTCGCCGGTGAGGACCGCCGCGCGCATCATGCCGTGAGGTCCTCGTCAATTCCGAGCTGCCGCTGCACGGCCGCGACTCGTGGTCGCGCGGGCGGCTGCGAGCGTCGGCGCGGCCGCCCGCGGGACATGTCGGCCGCCCGGGACGCGACCGCCCGGGTCTCGAGCAGCTCGAACGCGTACTCTTCGAGCCTTCGCGCGCGGTCGTCGGCCGTGTGGGCGGCCAGCACGCGCGCCCGCGCCGAGCACCCGAGCGCGACGCGCCGCTCTTCGGGCATGTCACGCAGTGCCTCGACGACGTCGCGCGCGGATCGCACGCGGACCAGGTCGATGCCGGGCGTGAAGAACTCGTCGAGCCCGCTCCAGTCATCGGTCAGGATGGCGGCGCCGCACGCCGCGGCTTCGAACAGCCGGACGCTCGGGGAGTGTCCGAGCCGGCGCATGTCGGCGCGCGTCAGGTTCAGCGTGAACCGCTGGCGGCCGTAGAAGCGGCTGTGATCCGCCGGCGGGACATGCTCGGTGCGCTCCACGTTCGCGGGCCAGTGGATGTCGGGCGGATACAGCGGACCGCCGACCACGAAGCGCCCGTCGGGCCAGCCGTCCGCGACCCGGAGCAGCAGCGACTCGAGCGCGGGCTGCCGATCCGCGGCGTACGTGCCGAGATAGCCCAGGTCCCACGCGGAAGGCCCGCCGGCCGGCAGGTACTGCGCTGGATCGACCGCGCAGTACAGCGGACGGACCATGCGTGCGCCGAGCCGGTTGAGCCGGCGGAGCGCGGGGCCGCCGCTGAAGGACAGGTACAGGTCGTAGGCAGGCAGCAGGCGCCGCGACAGGTACTCACAGCGATCCGTCTCGAGCGTCGCGAGCGTCACCGGCGTGTCGATGTCGTAGAAGGCAACGATGCCGCGCGCCGCCGCCCGCACCCAGCGCCCGACCCGGCGCCCTTCCGGCACGTACGACCCGACCACGACGATGTGCGCGCGCTGGATCTCCCTGGTGAACCGGCGGCGGAGATCGACGACCGATCCGTACAGCTCGACGCGGGCGCCGGCCAGCTCCGTCAGATCACGGTGCCGCGCGTACCACGGCGCGTCGCGCTCGAGGAAGAGCACGTCGTGTCCGCGCCGTGCCAGGGCGGTTACGAGGCCGCGGTACGTCGTGGCGTGGCCGTTTCCCCACGAGGACGTGACGGAGAGGCCGAGAAAGACGAAGCGGAGCGTTGGCTGCATCGAGGCGATCCGGTGAGTGCGGCGTCCAGCACGCGTTCGAGCTGGACGACCCGGTGTTCGTACGTGTGCGCGGCCAGCACGCGGGCGCGCGCGGCGCGCCCGATGGCCCGGGCGCGCTCCGGCGTGAGCGCGTCGAGGAGACCGATCACGTCGGCGCCGCTGTCCGCGACGAGAATCTCCTCGCCGGGCGAGAGGAACGCCTCGACACCCTCGAACGCATCGGTGACGAGACAGGCGCCGGCCCCTGCCGCCTCGAACACGCGTGTGGCCGGCGAGAAGCCGATCCGCGCCATGCTGGAGCGGTTGATGTTCAGCACGGCGAGCGGCGAGCAGTTGAACGTGTTGTGCGCGGCCGTCGGCACGTGCCCGAGCACGGTCACGTTCGGAGGCACGTCGTCCGGGTGCCAGCCGTTGCCGCCAAGCAGGAACGAGCGGGCCGGCCGCGCGGCCGCCGCCGAGAGGAAGAACTCGCGCACCCGCTCCTCGCGATCGGGCAGGCGGTTGCCGAGGAACGCCAGGTCGGCGCGATAGGCGTCGTGCGGCGGGACCGGATGGTGGGTGTCCGGATCCAGGGCGTTGTAGATGGGCACGCAGTCGCGAGCGCCGAGCGCGCGGTACAGTGCCACCACCGGCGGGCCGCCGCCGTACGTCAGCACGAGATCGAACGACGGAATCCGGGCGCGGAGCGGGTCGTCCGGTGTCCGGTCCAGCCGCTCCAGCGTCGCGGGCGCGTCGACGTCCCAGAAGAGGCAGATCTGCCCGGGCCGGCGCATGGCCGGCAGAGCGGCCTCGAGCTCGGCATCGAAGACGCCGACGCCGCTCGCCTTGACCAGGACGTCGGCACTCGCGGCTTCATCGAGCGCGCGCTGCAGTCCGTCAGGTGTCGGCTGGTACACCAGGACGCGCGCCCACGACGGATCGGGGATGTCGCGATGGGCCTGCCGTCCAAAGGCGTCCGGCTCGAAGAAGGTCGCGCGCCATCCGCGCGTGTCCAGCGCGCGGAGGATGCCGCGGTAGTACGTGGCGGCGCCGTTCCAGTACGCGGACACCAGACTCGATCCGAAGAAGGCCAGCGTCGGCCGCATCAGAACACCTCGACCTCGCGGTGCGGCGTCGCAGCCGCCGCGCCGGCCAGCGACGAGACGATGGCCAGCAGTTCGTCGACCCGATGGCGGCAGGTGTGCCTCGTCAGCACCGTGTGGCGCCCGTGCCGTGCGATCGCATCGGCCAGCGCGGCGTCCGACGTCAGCGACCGCAGGTGGGCCCGCATGTCGGCGCCGTCGCGCGCCACCAGATAGTCGGCACCAGGCGTGAACAGGCCCTCACTGTCGGTCCAGGGCGCGCAGACGAGCGGGATGCCGCAGGCGAGCGCCTCGAAGACCCGGATGGTCGGGATCCCGGGCAGCGCGTCGGCGTAGGGGCGGCGCGGGATGTGCACCGTCACGCGATGCCGCGCGAAGACCTCCGGCACGGCGTGATTGGGCAGCCAGCCGTGGTAGGCGAGCCCCGCGCGTGCGACCGACTCGCGTGCGCCGGCCGGGTAGCGGACGCCGTGCACGGAGCCGCCGAGCCCGAGCGCTCGTACAGGCTCGAGCAGGAACTCGTGCAGCTCCGCCGTCCGCTCGTCGTCGCCCCAGTTGCCGATCCAGACGACGTCGGCCTCGCGCGCCACGCCCTCGCGCGGCGCGAACACCGAGACGTCGGCGGCCTCGTGCCAGACCCAGACGTTCGCCGCCAGGCGGCGGGCGACGTACTGGTCGGCGACGGCCGCGCCAAAGGCGAGCACGCCGTCGTAGTCCGACAGGTCGAGCCGGTCGATCTCGTCCGGGCTGGAGACGCTGCGATGATGCGTGTCGTGGAACAGCAGGACGCAGCAGGCCCTGCGCCGGTACCGGCCGACGGCGTGCACGATGGCGGGATCGGTCCACTCGTGAACGATGACGAGATCGGCGCCGTCGAGCGCGGCGTCGGCATCGAAGCGCGACGGGTCGTAGACGGACGACTCCAGTTCCGGGTACGCCGCGCGATAGGCGTCGAGCCCGGCCATGCCGGCTTCCCGTGTCAGGTTCAGCGCGCTCCAGCCATTCGCGGGCTCGAGGACGACGACCTCGTGCCCGCGCCGCAGCAGGTCGCGGCAGATGCCGCGCAGGAAGTGCGCGTTGCCGTGGTTCCAGTCCGACCGCAGCGAGTGGCACAGGACTACGACGCGCACGGAACCGCCTCCCCGGTGCGCGCGAGCGCACGATACAAACGCAGGTACCCGTCGACCATCGCGGCGAGCGTGTAGCGCGTCGCGCGCAGCCGGGCGGCCTCGGCCAGCCGCTGGCGCGCCGCGGGATCGTGCACGAGCCGGTTCAGCACGCGGGTGAGCCCCACCCGGTCGTCGGGCTGCACGAACACCGCGGCTCCCTCCCAGAGCTCGCGCAGCGTCGAGATGTCGCCGAGCACGAGCGCACAGCCGCGCTGTGCGGCCTCGAGCACGGAGAGCCCGAACGGCTCGTACCGGGCCGGCAGGGCGTAGACGGCAGTCTCGGTCATCCGGGCCAGCACCGCGTCTCTCGGCAGCGATCCCAGGCACTCGGCGTGACGCGGCAACCGCTGGCTGCCGTCGGGACTGCTGGCGTCGCCGGCGATGGCCACCGGGCCGTCGACGTCAGGCGCCACCGTGTCGAGCACGGCGATGTTCTTGGCGGCATCCCACACGCGGCCGGCGGCCAGCACCCCGACGCGGGGTGACGCCGGCGGCGCGCCGGGTGGTGGCAGGCCGTTGTGGATCACGAGCCCGTCCCCCTTCCACCGGAACTCCCGACGGAGCGCGCGGAGCATCGCCGCGGTCGGCGCCACGACCCGGCTGGCACGCTGCAGGCCGATGTCCACGCGCTGTCGATACGTGCGCCACGCGTGTGGCGCCTGGCACCCGTGCACGGCACGCCACCACGAGCACACGCACGAGTGCGCAACCAGGAACGTCGGACAGCCCAACGGATAGGTCGCGAGCGCGTAGCCGTTGATCTGGACGACGTCGGGCCGGCGCTCCTGGACCAGCCGCAGTACCCACTCAGCGGAGCGCTCGACGTCCCGCTCGGCACCGGGCATCCACTCCAGCGCGAACCGGGCGTGGCACACGTCGACGAACGGCAGCCTTCGCACGGCGTCGAGCTGCTCCGGCCGCGGCGGCGGGCCGAGGACGGCGAGCGTAATCCGGACGCCGCGGGCGCCAAGACCTTCGGCAAGCGTGGTGGCATAGGTCCACACGCCGCCGACGGCATCCGCGGTCATCAGGACGTGAGCCGGAGTCGGTGTGCCCATGATCACGAGACCGCGAGCCGGCGCGGCACGGCGTCCGGCGTCCCGGCGGGCTGCAGCCACCCGGCCAGACGCGTGAGCCCCTCGTCCACGGACACCTGTGCCGTCCAGCCCGTGGCCCGCGCGAAGCGCCGGCAATCGGAGACGTAATAGCGCTGATCGGCGGCACGCCAGGGCGCCATCGAGCACGCCACCGTGCGGCGCGTCAGTCCCTCCAGCCGATCGATCAGCTCCAGCAGGCTCACGGCGCGGTCCGGCCCGCCGCCGATGTTGAAGGCGCGTCCGGCAATCCGTCCGATGGCCGCGCGCGCCGCGAGGAACGCGTCGACGAGATCGTCGATGTAGAGCACGTCGCGGACCTGGCAGCCGTCGCCGTAGATCACGAGCGGCTCGCCCGCCAGCGCGCGCTTCAGGAAGTGTGCGACCCAGCCCTGATCTTCGTTGCCGTGCTGATGCGGGCCGTAGATGCAGCTCATGCGCAGCACCGCCGCCGGCAGGCCGAACGTGCGCGCGTAGTCCAGCACGTACTGATCCGCGGACCCCTTCGAGCAGCCATACGGGCTGTGGAAGGCGAGCGGGCGCTCTTCGTCGACGCCATGGCAGCAGAGCGTCTCGTCGACGGGGCGATAGCGCCGGCCGGCCCGCGCCAGCGGGACGTCCTCGAGGGCGCCGTACACCTTGTTGGTCGACGTGAACAGCAGCGTGGGGAAGGAGCGCATGCGGCGGATCGCCTCGAGCAGCGTCAGCGTCCCGCGCGCGTTGACGTCGAAATCATGCAGCGGGTCGTCGAGGCTCGTCGTCACGGCGACCTGTGCGGCGAGGTGATAGACCTCGGACACACCGTCCAGCGCGCGCTCGAGCGCCGCGGGCTGCCTGACGTCGCCGACGACCAGCTCGATGCGGTCGCCGTACGTCTCGCGCAGCCAGCGCGCGTTGCGCTCGACGCCGGCGCGGCTGAGCGTGTCGAGCACGACGACCGGCCGGCCCGAGGCGGCCAGCCGGCCGGCGAGATTGGTGCCGATGAAGCCGGCACCGCCGGTGACCAGCACGCGGCCGGCCGACGTCGCGTCCGGAGCGTCGTGAGTGTCGGTCCTGACGGTCATGCCGTGAGCCCCCGGCGTTCGAGCTCGAGGCTCGCCGCCGGCACGAGATCCTCCGGCGCCTGCGTCGCGAGCCAGTCCGCGAGCTCCACGAGTCCCTGGTCGAGCGACACCTGCGGCTCGTAGCCCAGACCGGTCCGCGCGGCGGCGAGATCCGCGAAGCAATGGCGGATGTCGCCTGCGCGGTACCGGCCGGTGCGCTCCGGCGCGAGCGGCACGCCGAGCGCGCCGGCGAGCAGCTCGGCGACCTCCGCGACGCTGTGCGCGACGCCGCTGCCGATGTTGAACGCACGTCCCGCGACGTCATCGGCCGGCCGCTCGAGCGCGAGGCGGCAGGCCCGCACGACGTCGTGCACGCTGACGAAATCGCGCTGCTGCGCGCCGTCCTCGAAGATGAGCGGCGGACGCCGGTTCAGCAGCCGCGCCGCGAAGATCGCGAGCACGCCCGTGTACGGGTTCGAAAGCGCCTGTCGCGTGCCGTAGACGTTGAAGAACCGGAGCGCGACGGTCGGGATGTCGTAGGTCCGCCCGACGATCAGGGCGAGCTGTTCCTGGTCGAACTTCGACAGCGCGTAGACGGAGGCGAGGCGCGGCGGCTTCGACTCGGGCGTCGGCACCGGCACGAGCGGCCGGCCGTCGGCGCCGCGCGGCTCCCAGTCTCCCCGGCGCAGCTGTCCGGGTGAGCGCCCGGCATCGGTGACGAACGAGCCGGACGCCTCACGGTAGAGGCCTTCGCCGTAGAGGCTCATGCTCGAGGCCACGACGAGCCGGCGGACCCGCCGGTCGATCAACGCCTCGAGCAGCACGGCGGTGCCGACGTTGTTGACGCCGGTGTACTCCGCAATCTCGTACATGCTCTGGCCGACGCCGACGCGTGCGGCGAAGTGCACGACGGCGTCCGCGCCGGTGAGGGCCAGACGCACGGCAGCCGGATCGCGGACGTCGCCGTGCACGAGCTCGACGCGCGGATGGAGATAGTCGGGGCGCGTCCGATCGGGATGCACCTGCGGAACGAGGCTGTCGAGCACGCGCACGGCATAGCCGTGCTCGAGCAGGTGATCGGCGAGGTGAGACCCGATGAATCCCGCGCCGCCCGTGATCAGGATCCGCATGCGTGCTGCGACCTCCCGCCCGGCTGAGAGCCGTGCCGCAACACGGCGGCTGCAACGTATGTTCCACGCAACGTATGCAGCGACCGCCATCTTTGTTGATTCGTCAACGATTCGGACGTCGCGGGTGCGGGATGACGCAGCGGGCCGGCTCGCGCGCGGCGCACGCGGAACGCGCGCGGGCCGTTGAAGACTCCGCGACGTGCTGCCACACGCGGCGGGGCAGTCGCATCGGAGATGAACAGCCCTGTCAGGGATGCGAACAACGGGCGCGCACACGCACGGGCTTGCGCACGCGCGTGTGCGGACGGGGCGGAACGTCGATTGCACCCGGGCGCGCGGAGGCGCTGAGGTCCGCATGGCGCACGCGACACCATCCATGCAGCCAGACGAGGTCCGATCGCACATCGACGCGCTGGGCCCGTGGTTCCACAATCTCCGGCTCGACGGTGTGGAGACCGCTCCCGGCCACTATCTGGGCGATTTCCCCTCGACATTCTTCCGGCACTTCGCCCACCGTCTCCCCGAAGATCTGCGCGGCTGGCGTGTGCTGGATGTCGGCTGCAACGCCGGCTTCTACGCGTTCGAGATGAAGCGCCGCGGCGCCGCGCACGTCCTCGGCATCGACGCCGACCCGCGGTACGTGCGGCAGGCCCGCTTCGCGGCTGCACGGCTCGGGTACGAGGACGTCGAGTTCCAGGAGCGGTCCGTCTACGAGGTCGCGGAGCTCGGCGGCCCCTTCGACCTCGTGCTCTTCATGGGCGTGCTCTACCATCTCCGCCATCCGCTGCTCGCGCTGGACCTGCTGCGGCGTCACGCCGTCGGGCGCCTGCTGGTGTTCCAGTCGCTGATTCGTGGCGATGCCGTGATCGCGCCGGTCCAGCCGGACTACGATTTCCACGACAGCACCCCGTTCTCCACGCCGGGCTTCCCGCGGCTGCAGTTCATCGAGCGGCAGTTCGCGCAGGACTGGACGAACTGGTGGGTGCCGAACCGTGCCTGCGCCGAGGCGATGCTGCGCAGCGCCGGGTTCGAGATCGTCGACAACCCCGTGCCCGAGGTGTATCTCTGCCGGCCGTCCGGGCCCGGGCCGGACGTGCCACGCATCGTCACGGAGCAGGGCCGTGCTTGAAGCGGTGATGCTCTGGAACGAGCCCAACAACCTGTCCCACTGGGACTTCCAGATCGATCCCGACTGGCGGCTCTTCAGCGACATGGTGCGACTGGCCAGCCACGCGGTCCGGAGCGAGACGCGGGACGTGCCGATCGTGCTCGGCGGGATGTCGCCGATCGACCCGCAGTTCCTGCAGCTGCTGCAGGGGCACGGCGTGCTCGAGGCCGTCGACGCCGTCGCGATTCACGGTTTCCCGCTCGACTGGAACCACTGGACGATTGACGAGTGGCCGTCGCGGCTCGAGGCGATTGCGTCGCTGACCACGCTGCCGGTGTGGATCTCCGAGGCGGGGGCGTCGAGCTTCGGCGCCGAGGAAGTCCAGGAGTTCGGCCTGCAGCGCACGGCGGAGCTCGTGATCGGACGAACGCCGCGGATTCACTGGTACAGCCTCTTCGATCTGCCGAAGGCATGGCCGGCCACCACCCGCCATCGCGAGGCGGAAGGGTCCTCGTACTATCGCCACTTCTACATGGGCCTGGTTCGCGAGGACGGGGTGCCGAAACGGGCGCTGTCCCGGTTCGCGGCGCATACACCCGACCTGGGGATCTGCCAGTGGTTCCACTTCGAGGACCATCGCCTCGACTGCGCCGTGCGGTGGCTCGACGAGCTCGGCGTGGAATACCTGCGCACGGGATTGAGCTGGGCCGACAGCCACCGGCCCGGCGCGGACGCATGGTTCGATCGGCAGATGTCGGCGCTGTCGCGCTTCCGGGTGACCGCGACGTTCTGCTTCACACCCGAGTCGTGCGGCATCCGGCCGCATCACACCAGTCCCCCGCGCGATCCGGCGAGGTTCGCGGACTTCTGCCTGCGCATGGTGCGGCGGTACCGTCACGCCTGACGTGCCGCGCGCCGCTGGTGGTCCTGTGCTTGCACTCGCCGTACGTCGGAGATTCCGGACCAGGAGGAGGCATACATGGAGAACCTGCACGCGGGCATGTCCCGGACCGGCGAGTCGCAGCACACGGAAGGGCCCGTTGCGCGTCGCATCGAGGAGCAGACGGCGAAGCTTCCCTCGGACACGTTCCTCTGGGCGGCACTGGGAGCCATCACCGCGTCCGCGACGATGCAGGCGATGGGACAGAAGCACGGCAGCCTGTTCGTCGGCCAGTGGGCGCCCGTGTTCCTGATGCTCGGCATCTACAACAAGCTGGTGAAGCAGCTCGGGTCGGATCAGTTCAGCCGGCAGGGCAGCTACTGACACGCATCGCGGTACGGCGCGGTGCCGCTGACGTGGCGCCGCGCGTCCGCGTCTGGAGGCCTGATGGCCAGGCACGTCGAGCGCACGCAGCGAGAGGGACGGTCGCCGACGGAGCCCCTGTGGCCCGATCGCGCCGAGACGCCGCCCCCCGAGGATCTGCCCGCGCGCTCGGGCGCCGTCGGATCCGAAGGCGGCTCGGAGGGCATCGAGCTCGAGATGCCGCGCGGGAAGCGGGGCTCGGGCCGGCGCAGCGGCAGCCGTGGCTTCTGATCGCGCGTCGGACACGCGCCGCTCACAGCGGGCTACCGAAGGGTCAGCGTATCGGCGAGTGCGGCGACGTCGCGCGCGCCAATCCCGACGGCCACGATCCGACGCGCACGCGAAGGTCCGCGCAGCAGCGTGAGCGAGGCGGTCGGTATCGTCACCTCGGCCCACGCCGCGGGGGGCCGCCCGAGCGCGTCGAGCACGATGACGCGCACCACCTCCGCGTGCGTGACGATGCATGTCCGGCCCGTCGCGTGCTGGAGCTGGCGATCGAGTGAGTGCCGAATGCGCGTTTGGAAGTCGAGGACCGATTCGCCACCGGGCGCCGCGGTCCGGTCCTCCCGACCCTCGTTGAAGGCCCGCCAGCGGGAATCGCGGGCCAGCGCCGTGAACGGACGCCCGCTCCAGTCCCCGTAGTCGAACTCGTCAAAGCCCGCGTCGGCGGCAACCGGGAGTCCAAGCGCATCCGAGACCAGCGCGGCGGACTCGACGGCCCGCTGACACGGGCTCGTCACGAGACGCGACACGCGCAGGCCTCGCAGCGCCGGCGTCAGCGCCTCGATCGCACGTCGCCCGTGCGCGGTGAGCGCGACGCCGGGGCTGCGGCCCCAGAGCACGTCGCCGCCGCGTTCGACGTCGCCGTGGCGGACGAGCACCAGCAGAGGCTCGAGCACGGCGTTGGCGCTGCAAGGCCGGTTCCTGCGGCAGCTCCCTTGCACGTGCGGCACCGTCCGACACCGCGCGCGTGCGCGCGGACACGTCTGTCGTGGGCGCCTGGAGGTCGTGATGGCGGTATGGGGCATCGTGCCGGCGGCCGGGGCGGGCACGCGCATTCAACCGCTCGCCTTCTCGAAGGAGCTGCTGCCGGTCGGGTTCCGGCGCGACGGGAGCGGCGTCGAGCGCCCGCGCGCGGTGAGCGAGTTCCTGGTCGAGCGCCTCGCCGCCGGCGGAGCCGACCGCCTCTGCTTCGTGATCGCACCGGGAAAGTCGGACATCCTCGAGTACTACGGCGGGTCGGCGCTCGGGCGTCCCGTCTGTTATGTGGTCCAACCGCGCCCGTCGGGGCTCTGCGATGCGGTGTTCCGGGCGGCGCCGCTCATCCGGGACGACGACCGCGTGCTGGTCGGGCTGCCCGACACGGTCTGGTTCCCGATTCCCGCGCTGCGCACGCTGCCGGGCGACCGGCTCGGACTCCTGCTGTTCCCGTCGGAGCGCCCCGAGCTGTTCGATGCCGTCGAGACGGACGGAAGCGGAGCGGTGCGCCGCATCGACGTGAAGCAGCCGCTCGTGCGCTCGCGGTGGATCTGGGGCGCGATGGGCATGCCGGGGCACGTCCTGCTTGCGCTGCGCCGGCTCTGGCACGAACGGTCCTGCCGCGACGAGTACCTCGGAACACTGATCCACGCGTTCATCGAGGCAGGAGGCTCCGCAACCGGTGTGCGGACCGGACGCGCCTACGTCGACGTCGGCACGCCGCTCGGCTACCGTCAGGCACTCGAACTGGTCGAGCAGCACGTGCGTCCTCCAGCAGTCGGCACGCCCGCCAAGGGGGGAGCGGAGCAGGACGCGGCCCACGTCGAGGTCCCGCCGGCGTCGTGACGCGCGACGCATTACACGCCGTGTCTGACTGGCCGACAGCGACGGCTCTGTCCGCGTGCGGCGGCGGCGCGTCCCGCCGAATCCCGCATGGCATGCCGTTCGCTACCTCCCGCTCCGGTACGGAGAAGCGCATGGAGACGCAACACACCGGCGGTCACGCTGAGGGTGGAGACCAGCACGTCGGCGGCACGCGACGGTCGTTCGGCGACGCGGTCAGGGGCATGGCCGCCGCGAAGGCGTCCGAGCAGAAGCATCGCGCGACCGAAAGCCTCGGGCAGGTGGCGCAGGCACTGCGGCGCGCGACGGACGTGCTGCGTGAGGACGGTCGTTCGGGTCTGGCGAACTACGTCCAGCGGGCGTCCGATCGCATCGAGCAGTTCTCGCACCGCATCGACGAGCAGGACCTGCAGCAGATGATCGAGCAGGTGCAGCAGTTCGCGCGCCGGCAGCCTGCGCTGTTCATCGGCGCGGCGTTCGGGCTCGGGCTGCTGGGCGGACGCCTGCTCAAGAGCTCGTCGCACGGCGATCGGCACACCGCGTCCGGCCCGGGGTTCCACGGCGGATCGCGCGTTCAGCAACCGGGCCTGGGCAGCGGCCAGCCTCTGAGGCCGACGAGCGAGCTGCACGGCGGCGGGCCGCTCACCTGAGACGGCGCGTGACGCGCTGTCGCAACCCGGGATTCAGGACGGCCGCGCAGGGAGAGTGTCATGACGGATGCAACCGGAAGGGCCAGCGAGCTGGCCCGCCACACGCGGGACGCGGCACGCGGACACCCCGTCGCCGCGGCACTGATCGGCGTCGCGCTCGGCTACCTCGTCTACCGGATGGCCACGTCGAACGCGGGCGGGCGTTCACGCCATGAATCCGCCGGATCCTGGCCGGAGGAGGAAGTCGACTACGGCGAATACGGGAGCACCGGCCGCTCGTCGCTCATGCGCGAGGCTCGCCGCAACCCGTTGCCTGCGGCGCTGATCGCGTTCGGGCTGGGATGGCTCGTGCGCAACGTCCGCCATGCCGGTCAGCCGCACTGGGATGAGCCGGCGCAAGGCGCCGAGGCCCACGGCGCGGAAGGGGAACACGCCGGCTGGGCGGGTTTCGGCAACGTCGCGTGGAGCGGGACGGCCCACGAGATGGCGGGTGCGGCGAGGCGGCGCATCCGCTCCACGGGCCACGCGCTGTCCAGACGCTCCGGTCAGATCGGCCGGATGATGCGCGAGCACCCGCTGCCGTTCGGCGTCGCCGCGCTGGCGGCCGGCGCGGCCGTGGGGCTCTCCGTGCCGGGCACGGAGGCCGAGAAGGAGCTGCTTGGTGAGGCTCGTGAACGGATCGTCGAACGCGCGCGCGAGGCGCGCGACACCGTGATCGAGCGGGCACGCGAGGTGACCGGCACCGGCGAGTCCAGGGCGGAGCCGCCGCCACCGGCGTGACGCCCGAGATCACCCGATTGCTCGAGCTGTGGCGGGCCAGCACCTTCCGGGACTTCCCTGGCGCCCAGCTCGAGCTTCGGGTGCCGTTCTCGGACGCCGTGCTCAATCAGATCGCCGCGGCGGTTGCGGCGCGGCACGAGCGATACGTGCGATCGATCGGGATCGCCGTCGGCGCGTCGAACCGCATCGACGTGCGCGTCGCGATCGCACAGCCGCGCTGGCTGCCCCCCTTCACCGTTCCCCTCTTCCTCCATCCGGAGCTCGCGTTTGACCCCGGGCCGACCGTCGTCGCGGAGGTCGCGTCCGGGCTGGCAGGATCCGCGGCGCAGCTCGCTGGCACGCTCGGGCTCCCGCTCCCGCGCGGAGTCATCCTGTCCGGCCGGCAGGTTCTCGTCTGGCTGGCCGAGCTTGCGCCCGAGGGCGACGCCCGGGTGTTCACCTCCTGGATCCGATCGGGGCATTTCGAGACGCTGCCTGGTGTGCTCTGGCTGACGCTGCAACTGTCCGCCCCGTGACGTCTGTCGCGGAAGCCGACAACGGCGGCGTCCCCGGGTCGACAGGACGGCACCGTGCGGCGGCACGGCGGTTGCTCAGCGTCTGACGGACGTCCGGTCCGTGGGGGACCGGCAAGCAGGAGGGGCCTATGTTCGGCATCATCGGCTGGATCATCTTCGGGCTCATCGTCGGCGCCATCGCGAAGCTCGTGATGCCCGGCAGGGATCCCGGCGGTATCATCGTGACGATCCTGCTGGGCATTGTCGGGGCGGTCGTGGGGGGCTACATCGGCCGCGCGCTGGGGCTCTACGGGCCGGATGACGCTGCGGGCTTCCTGATGTCGCTGCTCGGGGCCGTGGTGCTGCTCGGCATCTACCGGATGGTAGTCGGGCGCCGCCGTACCGTCTGACGGCTGCGTCCGGTACTGCGCGGAGGGAGCTCTGATGAGGTCGGGCGGAACCGCTTGGTGGGCCCGCGCGGGCCTGCTGGTCGCACTCTGGTTCGGATTGTCCGCGGGCGCCTCCGCGCAGTACTTCGGTCCCAACAAGGTCCGCTACGAGACGTTCGACTTCAAGGTGCTGGAGACCGAACGTTTCGACATCTACCACTACGAGAAGGAAGTAGATGCGGCGCGCGATGCCGCCCGCATGGCCGAGCGCTGGTACATGCGGCTGTCGGCCGTGCTGGATCACGAGCTGTCGAGCCGCCAGCCGCTGATCCTCTACGCCAGCCACCCCCATTTCCAGCAGACGAACGTCGTCCAGGGGATGATCGGCGAGGGCACCGGCGGGCTCACCGAGGCGCTGCGGCGCCGCATCGTCCTGCCGTTCGGGGCCAGCGGGGCCGACACCGATCACGTGATCGGCCACGAGCTCGTGCACGCCTTCCAGTTCGACATCGCGGCCAACACGCGGACGCGCGGGCTGCACCTGCCGCTGTGGTTCGTCGAGGGAATGGCGGAGTACCTCTCAATCGGGCCGTTCGACCCGCACACCGCCATGTGGCTGCGCGACGCGATGCTGAACGAGAACCTGCCGCGCATCTCGCAGCTGTCCCGCCCCGAGTTCTTCCCGTATCGCTACGGCCACGCGCTCTGGTCCTATCTGGCCGGGCGGTGGGGCGACCGGATCGTCGGAGACGCGTACCGGCTGGCCGTGTCCGGCGATCCGATTGACGTCCTCGAGCGGTTGACCGGGATCGAAGAAGAGGAGCTCTCCAACCAGTGGCATGCGGCCATCCGGGAGGCGTACGGCGGGATCATCCAGGCGCGCCGGCCGCCGCTCGAGGCGGGACGGCCGCTCAATCCCGACCAGAGCGAGGATGAGATCACGGTGGCCCCGTCGCTGAGCCCTGATGGACGCCGCCTGATGTTCCTGTCGTCGCGCTCGCGCCTGTCGATCGACCTGTACCTGGCCGAGGCCGACACGGGCCGCATCATCCGCCGCCTGTCGCGCTCCGCGACCAACCCGCACCTCGACAGCCTCCAGTTCGTGAACGCGTCCGGTTCGTGGGACGGCGAAGGCCGGCGGTTCGCGTTCTCGTCCATCCAGCGCGGGCAGCCTCACATCACCGTCGTCGACGTCGAGAGCGGCGACACCGTCGAGGATGTCCGGCTCCGGGAGCTCGGTGAGATCTTCCACCCCGCGCTGTCGCCCGATGGCAAGGTCGTGGCATTTTCCGCCATCCAGGGTGGCGTCACCGACCTGTACCTGTACGAGTTCGAGAGCGAGACGCTGACGCGGGTCACACGGGATCTGCTGTCGGATCAGCAGCCGGCCTGGTCGCCGGACGGCCGGCACATCGCCTTTGCGACGGAGCGGTTCTCCTCGGACCTGAAGACGTTGACGTTCGGGCCGCTGAAGCTCGCCATCATGGATGTCCGGACGCGCGAGATCCGGCCCGTGCCCCTGCCCGAGGCGTTCCGTGACGCGAAGCAGATGAACCCGCAGTGGGGCCCCGACGGCCGGACGCTCTACTTCATCGCCGCGCCGCAGGGCGTCAGCGACGTCTTCCGGTTGAGCCTCGATTCGGGGCAGGTGGTGCCGGTCTCTCGGCTGGCGACCGGCGCGACCGGCATCACGAACAACAGCCCGGCCCTGTCCGTCGCGTCGAAGAGCGGGCGCGTGGCCTTCTCGGTGCTCTGGCGCAACGCCTACCAGGTCATGCTCCTCGACGATGCGGCGGCGGTGGAGCTGCCGGCGCACACCCGTGCAGACGCGGCGACGCTGCCGCCGGTCCGCCGTGACGACGGCGACGTGGCGCGGGTGCTGGCGAACGCGACGGCCGGCCTGCCGCCGCCGCAGGAGTTCCCCGTTCGGCCGTACCAGGCGAACCTCGGGCTCGAGTTCGTCGGCCAGCCGTCGGTCGGGGTCGGCACCGACGCGTTCGGCACCTATTTCGGCGGCGGCGTGTCCTTCCTCTGGAGCGATCTGCTCGGCGATCACCTCCTGGGCGCGACGGCGCAGATCCAGGGAGACGTCCGCGACTTCTCGGGCCAGCTGGCCTACCTGAATCGCCGGAGGCGCCTCGGGTGGGGCGGCACCGCCGAGCAGCTCTCGTACCGCAGCGGCTTCGTGACCCAGCGCCTCGAAATGATCGACGGGCGTCCCGCGGTCGTCGACGAAATCACGCAGTTCCGGCAGTACTACCGGCAGGTGTCAGGGGTCCTGGAGTACCCGTTCAGTCGCGCGCAGCGGTTCGAGTTCACCGGTGGCCTGCGGTCGATCGGCGTCAGCGCCGAGCAGATCTCGCAGGCGTTCGACCTTGCGACGGGCCAGTTCCTCGGCGAGGCGCGCGAGGACATTCCCGGGCTCGACACGGTGAACATGGCCGAGGCCAGCGCCGCGCTCGTCTTCGACACCGGCATCTTCGGCCCGACGAGTCCGCTGCTCGGCCGGCGCTACCGGCTCGAAGCGACGCAGACCGCCGGAGGGCTGACCTTTACCAGCCTCCTCGCCGACTTCCGGCAGTACTACATGCCCGTGCGTCCGCTGACGCTTGCCGGGCGCGGCCTCGTGCTGGGACGTTTCGGCGGCGACATCGACGACCCCCGCCTGACGCCGCTGTTCCTCGGCTACCCGACGCTCGTGCGCGGGTACGAATGGGATTCCTTCCGCGTCTCCGAGTGCACGGTGACGGCGGACAGCACCTGTCAGGAGGTCGACCGGCTCTTCGGCGACGGCATCGCCGTCCTCAACGCCGAGGTGCGCTTCCCGCTGGTCGGGATCTTCACCGGCGAGCTCGAGTACGGGCCGGTTCCGGTGGAGGGGCTGGTGTTCTTCGACGCCGGCTTCGCCTGGAGCGGCGACCGCAACCCATCCTTCGGTGACGACTGGATCCGCAGTACCGGCGCGGGGGTGCGCGTCAACGCGCTGGGCTTCGCCGTTCTGGAGTTCGCGGCCGTACGGCCGCTCGACCGCGACCGCGGCTGGCTGTTCAGTTTCGGAGTCCGTCCAGGCTTCTAGGGCCGGAAGCGCTGCCCGGGAGGACGCCGTCGACGGCCGGTGGGTACGACCTCTTCCTCCTGGCTCATGCCGTGGACCTGGAAGTTCCGCGCAACCGACGCCGTGTGCCCCCGGTCGTCCTCGACCGTGACGCGAAGCTCGTACACGCCGGCGGGCAGGGCGCGGAAGAAGAACTCGTGGCTCCGGGGTCCCTTCTTCCCGTCGAGCGTCCGCTGCGTGCTGGAGTAGAACTCGGGCCCGTCCAGCGAAACGACCAGGCGCCGGTTCTCCGCCCGTTCCTCGACGGTCACCATGGCCTTCACGTCGTTGTGTTCCATCACCGTGGCCGGGAGGAGCCGGACGGTGATGGGGTCGGGAGCGCCGGCAGCCGCCGACAGGGCGGCTGCCAGGACCAGCGCTGCGGCCGGGACGACGCGTCCCGGCCGTGATCCGCAGAGTCGTCGCATTTCAGAACTCGAAGCGTGCACCGATACGCACCTGGCGCGGCGTCTGATACTCGATGATCCGGCCGAAGTCCGGATTCAGCGCCCCGAAGGTGCTCTCGGTGTAGTTGTCGTAGTCCGTCACCCGCTGCTGATCGAAGAGGTTGAACACATCCGCGATCAGCCGCAGACGCCGTCCTGCAATCGGGAGGCCGTAATCGAGGTGCATGTCGAACTGCATCTCGGTCGGCGTGCGCCGCCGGAACCCGTCCTGGGTCTCGATGCCGGTGCCGCGCGGCGTCTCGGGAATCTCGCCGTCGCTGCGATACGCCGGGTTGGCGGCGAGCGCGGTCAGCGGCTGGCCCGAGTTGACGACCATCCCGAGCCCGGCGGTCAGGCCGAACGGGAACATGTAGGCCCCGAAGACCTTGCCCTGGTGCCGGCGATCGTTCGGGAGCGGTCCGGCCCCCAGCGCGCCGAGGAACCGGATGTCGCCCCGGAAGCCGAACTGCGGGACGCCGATCGCCGTGTAGGTCGGGTCGTTGGTCGGGAAGTCGAACAGCGAGGTGATCGACGGATCCGACTGGTCGTTGTCGTTCCGGTAGAAGCCCTCGAACGTGCCTTCCAGCCGCGACCAGCGATAGGAGGTCGAGAGCGACCAGTTGTTGCCGAACCGCTTGTTCGCGAGGACCTCCACGGCGTCGTAGTCGTGGATGGCCTCTTCGAACGAGGCCGGCAGGTTCGACGCGACCGGCGTGCCCGGACCCGGGTTCGTGATGAAGTACTCCACGCTGTCGGCGCCGGGGATGTCGGGCAGGAAGTACGCCACCATCGGCAACGTGCCGACGTCCTCGAGCACGCGGCCGAAGTTGCGGTGCGTGTAGCGGACGCCGACGCTGAGTCCGATGAGCGGCTCCCACTCGAAGCCCGCGAGGTACTCGTTCAGGTACGTGGACTTCGAGTCCGGATCGATGACGGACGGCTCCAGGCCGGCGAGCGTGAAGTGCTCGGTCTGCCCGGCCGCCAGCACGCCGTCGGGCACCGGCTGGGTGAGTCCGGCGTCGAAGTAGTCGGCGCGGGTCACGCCGGCGTCCGCCGACAGCGCCCGGGCGGCCAGGTCGTTCGGAATCCGCGCGAAGAAGCGGCCGTAGTTCGCGTACACCTTCATGCGGCCGGTCCCCAGCGGGTCGTAGACGGCGCCGATCCGGGGCGCCCAGTTGCCGTCCCACGAGTGGTCCGTCAGGTTGCCGATCAGCTTCTGCTGCTCGTACCGGATCCCGGGCCGGATCGTCAGGTGCGTGCCGATCCGCCAGACGTCCTGCACGAAGAACGCGACGTAGTCCTGTTCGGTCTCGCGCACGTTCGAGAGGTTCGCGCGCGCGACGCTGTAGATGCGCCCGAAGACCGGGTCCGGCAGCACTTCGATCTCGGCGCCGGTCACGGTCGTGGAGCCGTCAGGCAGCGTGAACGCGGGACCGGTGCGGTCGATGATGTTGTCGTAGAAGACCTTCTCGTAGAGCAGCCCGTACCGGATCTGATGGTTGCCGGCTGCCTCGACGATGTTGGTCGACTTGACCTGGAACTGGTGGTTCGTGCCCTCGTTCCCGACCTCGAAGAACCCGATGCCGCCCGCGCGCACGTTCGGCGTCACCGTGCGGTCGACGACCGACCAGGAGTCGACCGAGGGCGTCTCTTCGATGTTGTTGAAGGCGCGCGCGTAGGAGGCCTCGACGAGCCAGCTTGGCGTCACGGCCGCGTCGTAACGGACGACCTGGTTGTGCCCGCCGTACTCGATCTCGCTGAAGCCGGCCGTGTCGGTGCGCAGCAGGGCCGTGCGGCGCTGCGGGCCCATGTCGCCCTTCGCCGGATCGCCGAAGAACGATGCGTCGATCCGCTGCCCGGTCGCGATCTGGTACGTGCCCTTGGCGGCGTACGCCACGATCCGTCGATCCCGTGGCTGTTCGCCGAGCTCACGCAGCGGGAACCCGATGGGCGCGATGAACGACGTGCGCTCCCACTGGGGATCGATGGCGCCGAAGAAGAAGAGGCGATCCGGCATGATCGGCCCGCCGATTTCGACTCCGATGTCGCTCAGGCGCGACTCGGTGAAGTTCACGCTCTCGGGCCGGGTCGCGTTCTCGGTCAGGATCGGCGTGAAGTCCCCCTCGAGCTGCTCGGGCCGCCAGTAGCCGAACACGGTGCCGCGCAGGTCGTTCGTGCCGCTCTTCGTGACGACGTTGACCACGCCGCCGGTCGACTGGCCGTACTCGGCTTCGTACCCGGCCGTCTTGACCTGCACCTCCTGCACGAAGTCGTACGTCACCCCCGTGCCGAGTGAGCCGAAGACGATCGAGTAGGAGCCCAGCGCGCCGTAGCCGGGATTCGTGATGTTCACGCCGTCGACGACGTACAGGTTCTCGAGGCCGCTGGCACCGGACACGGACGGGTTGGCCCGGCCGGTCCCGCCGCCGCTGCTGACGCCTGACGCGACGTACAGCGTGTCGCTGAAGCTGCGGCCGACGGGCAGCCGCGACAGCGTCTCGCTGTCCAGGTTCGTGCCGGCCGTGGTGTTCGTCGTGTCGACCACCTGCGATCCGCCCGTGACCTGGACGGTCTCCGTGACGGCGCCGACCTGGAGGGTGAGGTTGACCACCGCCCGCTGGCCGAGCCGGACCTGGACCTCCTGTTGTTCGATCGTGCGGAAGCCCTGCAGCTCGGCGCGCACGGTGTACGTGCCCGGCGTGAGGTACGGCACGAAGTAACGGCCATCCGGCTGGGTGACGACGGAGCGCTCACCCTGCGCGGAGGTGACGGTGACCGTCACGCCGGGCAACGCAAGGCCCTGCGGGTCGGTGATCAGCCCGCCGATGGAGCCGGTCGTGGTTTCCTGTCCCGCCGCCAGAGCGGGCAGGGCGAGGAGCAGGACGACGGTGATGAAGCGCAAGCGTGTCATGTGGTCCCTCGCCTGGGGATGTGTCACCTCAGGACCGGTGCAAGAGGCGTGCGGCGCGTGACCACCGGTATCACGAGCGGTTTCGCGGCGTTGCCGGACGAGCTCGATCCAACACGCTGGCGTGGCGAATCAAATACGTCGTGCGGCGGCTCGTCACAGGCGCGTGTGGTCGCTCGTCACAGGCGGCGCACGGGCGGCTGGGAAGGCACACGGGTTGCTATCGCACGACGCGATGGACGCACCGCTGACGCTCGTTCCGTCGCGCACCGATCACTGGCCGGGTCGCGCGCAGGGCTGGTACTACCTGGCCTCCGGCCTCTGGCCGCTCGTGCATTACCGCTCGTTCACCGCCGTGACGGGACCGAAGGCCGACGACTGGCTGGTCAGGACCTTCGGCGCCGTGATCGCCGTGATCGGGCTCGAGCTCATCCGGCGCCCGCACGCGCGCTTCCTGGGTGCCGCTTCGGCGCTGGCGCTCGGCGCGGCAGAGGTGACCTACGTACGGCGCGGGCGAATCCGGCCGGTCTACCTGATGGATGCGGTTGCCGGCGCGCTCTTCGCCGCGGCCTGGGCGGGGCGGGCGGATGACACGGCCGTGCTGCGCGTGCTCGAACGTCATCTCCAGGACCGCGCCGGGCATCGCGTCGAGCCCGATCTCCGGCACAACTACTCGCCCGCGGTCACCATCGTCGACAACGGCGAGCTGCTGCGAGGGTGGGACGGGGTGCGTCGCGCGGCGTTGCGGCTTGCGCAGCAGGTGCCGGACGCGCGGTACACCTTCGATCGCGTCGCCATCGGCAACGGCTACGCGATGCTCGACTGGCGGGCGACGTCCACGGCGGGCGTCGAGGCCGAGGGCGTCGACTTCTTCCACATCAGGAACGGCCGCATCCGTGCGCAGGCGACCCAGTACGCGCTGCGGCCGATCGAGCGGGTGTCCTCCGACGAGGCGATTCATGGCTGAGCAGGATGGACGCCGACGGCGCGGCGGGCAGGAGCTGCCGGACGAGGCGCAGGACCGGCCCGAGCAGAACCGCGGGTACGACAAGGCGGTGCGCGGCGGAGTGCCGTTGCCTGAGCCGGATGACACGGACCCGCTGCCCGATGAGCCGCGGCCGGCCGACTCGACGGGTGAGGAGGCGGCGCGCCGCGCCGCCGCGGACGTGCGGCGGCGCGAACGCCGCAGCCGGTAGGCGCTCGAGTCAGCTCCGTTTCCGGCTCCGGGAGCCCGCGCTGCTCGAGCGTGCGCGCGAACTGCCGGACCGCGTGCTCCCCGTTTTCCGGCTGCGACCGGAGGCGCGCGTGCCGGACCGCGGTGCGCGATCGGAGGCTTCGCTCACGGCGCCACGGGTGGCGCGCGCCGAGCCCGTCGGAACGTTGCGGCGGGACCCCTCCGCCTTCTCCATCCCGGACGCCCTGCTCTTCGAAGTGCTTCGTCTCTTCACGGCGACTCCTTTCATGAACGAAGGTCCTGTCGAGTGCAGCAACCTGGATGCCACCGCGTCCGCCGCGCCGGTGTCCCGGATGGATCCGCGCGAAGGCTGGGTGGCGGCGATGCGCCGCGCCGACTTCGCGCGCGCGTGGGAGATTGCCGACGGCGTGCTGCTGGCTCACGCCGGCGCCCCGTCTCACCACCTGCCGCGGCACGAACAGCAGATCTGGGACGGCACGCCGCTCGAGGGGCGGCGTGTATTGGTGCGCTGCTATCACGGCCTTGGTGACACGCTGCAGTGCATCCGGTTCGTGCCGTGGCTCACGGCGTCGTGCCCGGAGGTGACGGTCTGGGCGCAGGCGAAGCTCGTTCCGCTGCTCGCCACCATGCCGCATCAGGGGCGATTGATCGCGCTGCACGATGGCACGCCGGACGTCGACTGCGACGTCGATGTCGAGCTGATGGAACTGCTGCACGTCTTCCGCGTCACGCTCGCGACCCTGCCGGCGCGGGTGCCGTATCTGCACGTGAGTCCGGCCTGGCCGGTGCCCGGCGCCCGGCCGCGCATCGGGCTCGTCTGGCAGGCCGGCGACTGGGACCAGCGGCGCTCCATCCCGCGTCGGCTGCTGGAGCCGCTGCTCGCGGCGCGGGGTGTGAGATGGGTGGTCATGCAGCCGGGGGCGAGCCGCCGTGATTGGGGACGCGACGACGGCCACTGGCCGGCCGCATGGGACCTCATGACTTACGCGCGCACCGTCCGGAGCCTGGACCTGCTGATCACGATCGACTCGATGCCGGCGCACCTGGCGGGAGCGCTTGGCGTTCCCGTGTGGACGCTGCTGCCGGCGGATGCCGACTGGCGCTGGATGGAGCAGCGTGAGGACACGCCCTGGTACCCCACGATGCGGCTGTTCAGGCAGTCCGAGCCCGGACGCTGGGAGGACGTGATTGCGCGGGTCGCGCAGCGGCTGGCCGGAGCGATGGAGCAACGGGACGGTCGGTTCCCGTCGCTCCATGCGCTGTTCCGCGGTCAGCGTTGAGAAGCCATCGGCGCGGCGTCGGTCATCGTCCTCGACCGCTGGCGGGTGAATTCATAGCGCACGCGATCGACCTGCCAGTACGGCGCGCCGGCAGGCTGACGGAACCACACCGTCGCGACGCCTCCGCCGTTCAGCGTCACCGTTTCGGCGTCCGGCGGCTCACCACCCGTGAAGAACTGGCCGGAGAAGGTGAATGGCGCGCTGACACGTTCCTGGCCGCGCCGCGTGAAGGGGGGCGCCAGGATCGTGCCGACGAACTCGACCATGGCGGAGGCCTGCGACAACGCGGAGCCGACCGTGTAGGTCGTGTCGTCCAGCGTGATGGTCGCGCGCAGGTCGGTGCCGGCAAAGAGGGCGTGCAGCGAGACGGCCGCCCCCGGGACGCACGCCGGCGACTGACAGTCCTGGATCGGCGCGATGATGCCGCCCGTCGCGCTGACCTCGCCCTGCAAGGTGAAACCGCGCGTGCCGCGCAGTTGAAGGGCTCCGCGGCTGCCGGCGAAGTCGAGCGTGCCGCGCTCGATCGTCACGGCGCCGTCGTCGGCAGGTGCCGGGGCCGTCCCGGACGTCTGGGGCGGTGCCGGGGTGGGCGGAGCGGTTGGGGCCGGAGCTGGTGGCGCGGGTGATTGCGGATGCGGCGCGCCGGCGCGATCGACGATGTCTGTGGGGGAGAGGGGCGTGGACGCGCTGTCGCACGCGGCCAGGACGCCGGCGGCGCAGCACAGAATCAGACTCGCAAGTCGCGGCATATCGTCTCCTTCCGGCCCGGTCGGGCTTTGGAATGGTGCGAAGGAGATTCAGACTGCCTGCCAGCGCGGTGTCGGTCGGGCGCGCGCGGATCGTTCCCGTGTGCACGCGGGCAATCGGCGCGGTCGCTCGCGGCGTGCCGCGGCGCGTGTGCGTGGATTCGATGCAGCGGACGCAAATGCGACGTACTCACGCCACGCGTGCGGACGGAGCGAACGCGTGCGTCCGCATTCCGGAGCCGGTTCCCGCGATTCAGATGATGGGGGAGTGGAAGGTGGTGCGCGCTGGTGGATTCGAACCACCGACCCCCGCCGTGTGAAGGCGATGCTCTACCACTGAGCCAAGCGCGCCCCGGGTGAGACCTTCGATCTTAGCCCAGCGGAGAAGACGCGCGCAAGCGGGGCGCACCGCCTCCGGAGTGGCCGGGCTACTTGCGCCCTTCCGGGACGCGCCGCTCCCCGGGGCCGTCGTAGACCGCGTCCTTCGGGTCGATCTGGCGCATCGGGCGCTCGCGCAGGCGCTCCTCGTGCGCGTGGGCGATGAGCCCCGGGACCCGCGAGATGATGAACAGGGCGTTGCCGAACTCCGAGTCGAGCCCCAGATCGGCGCAGATCGCCGCGATGGCCCCGTCGACGTTGATCGGGATCGGGTCGCGCTCCGTCTTCTTCGCCGCGCCGAGCACGCGCTCCATCACGCGGAGGAACCGGACGTGTTCCCCCTCGAGATCGAGCTCGTAGGCCATGGCCAGCAGCTTGTCGGCGCGCGGGTCGCGCGTGTGCAGCCGGTGGCCGAATCCCGGCACGCGCCGTCCCTCGGCGAGCAGCCCGTGCACGATCTCTTCGGCCGCGTCCCGGTACGACCGCCCCTGGCGGACGAGCGCGAGGCCGCGCTCCAGCGTCTGCATGCCCGCCTCGACGTCGCCGCCATGGTACGACCCGAAGGCGAGCACGCCGGCGGCGACCGCCGCGCGCAGCGGCGCGCCGGTGGTCGCGACGTTGCGCGCGACCAGCGTCGACGGCGGCATCGCGCCGTGGTCGACGGAGGAGACGAGAATGGCGGCGATCATCCGGCTGATCGCCGGCGTCGGCAGCTCGCCCTGGAAGAGCAGGTAGATCGCGTCGCTGAAGCTGACGCGCCCCATCAGCTCGTCGAGCGGGTAGCCGCGTACGAGGATGCGGTTGGGCTCGATGCAGGTGACCGCGGTGTGCCAGGCTTCGTCGGACGCGGTCGTGGCCGGGTTGGCGATGCGTCGTGGACTCATGGTCAGCTCGTCCCATAGAGCCGGTCGCCGAAGTCCCCGAGGCCGGGCAGGATGAACTTCCGGGCGTTCAGCTCGCGATCGATGACGGGCGTGTAGATGTGGACCTCGGGATGCCGCCCCTGCACGGCGGCAATCCCTTCGGGCGCGGCGACGATGCACGCGAGGTGGACGGCGTGCGCACCGGCCGCGGCCAGCCGATCCAGCGCCGCGACGGCACTGCCGCCCGTCGCCAGCATCGAGTCGATCATGAGCACGTAGCTGTGCTCCAGCTCGGACGGCAGATTCTCATAGTACCGCGACGCAATCGCCGTCGTCTCGTCACGCCTGAGGCCGAGATAGCCGACCCGGGCATGCGGCACGAGCTCGAGCACGGCCTCGAGCATGCCGAGACCCGCCCGCAGCACCGGCACCACGACGATGTCGCCGCGGAGGCGGCGCCCCTCGGCGGGCTCGAGCGGGGTCTCGACCGTCAAGGACTCCGTGGGGAGCGCACGCAGCGCTTCGGCTGCCATGAGCAGGCTGATCCGGCGCGCGGCCCTGCGGAACGCATCGATGGGGGTGGATGCGTCGCGCAACGTCGCCAGCGCGTCGTGCACCAGCGGGTGGTCGATGACATGAACGGGCACGGGGGGAAACTATATCCCGAAGCATCCCGCCCGTCCGGCCCGGCCGGTGTAGGATGCGCGGATGTTCCGCCGGCGCATCAGCCTCGTCATCCTGCTCCTGCCCGCCGCGCTGTCCGCCGCCCGGCAGCCGCAATCCGCCGACCTCCTCCTCACCGGCGGCATCGTCGTGACCATGGACGCGGAACGCCGCGTCCTCGACCCGGGAGCCGTCGCCATCCGGGGCGGCACCATTGCGGCGGTCGGCCCTGTCGAGTCCATGACCGCGGGCTGGCAGGCCGATACCGTCATCGACACGTCCGGCCAGGTCGTCCTGCCCGGGCTGATCAACACCCACGGCCATGCGCCGATGGTGCTCTACCGCGGCCTGGCGGACGACCTGGCCCTGATGGAGTGGCTGGAGCGCTACATCTTCCCGGCCGAGGCGAAGACGGTATCGCCGGCGATGGTCCGGACCGGCACCAGGCTCGCGGCGCTAGAGATGATCCGCACCGGGACGACGACCTTCGTCGACATGTACTACTTCGAGGAGGAGATCGCCCGCGCCGCGCGCGAGGCGGGACTGCGCGGCGTGCTCGGCCAGACCGTGATCCGGTTCCCGGCGCCCGACGCGCCGACGCCGGCGGCCGCGCTGGAACGGGCGAAGCGCTTCCTCGAGACGTTCGCGGACGATCCGCTCATCACCCCGGCGGTGGCGCCGCATGCGGCCTACACGCTCGATCGCGAGTCGCTCGTCGCCAGCCGTGATCTCGCGGCCGCTCACGATGCGCCGCTGCTCATCCATCTCGCGGAGACCGAAGACGAAGTGCGGCTGGTACGGGAACAGACCGGGCAGCGTCCGGCGGAATACCTCGAGTCGATCGGCCTGCTCGGTCCCCGCACGCTCGCCGCGCACGCGGTGTGGCTCGACGCTGGCGAGATCGCGCTGCTGCGGCGGCGCGGGGTGGGGGTGTCGCACAACCCCGAGAGCAACATGAAGCTGGCCAGCGGCGTGGCGCCGGTCCCCGCCATGCTCGAGGCCGGCCTCGCCGTCGGCCTCGGCACCGACGGCGCCGCCAGCAACAACGACCTCGACATGTTCGAGGCGATGCGCCAGGCCGCCCTGCTGCACAAGGTGAACACGCGCGACCCGCGTGTCGTGCCGGCCGGCGCCGCGCTGGCGATGGCGATGATCGACGGCGCCCGTGCGCTCGGGATGGCCGACCGCATCGGGTCGATCGAAGCGGGGAAGCTGGCCGACCTGATCGTGGTGGACATGACCCGCCCCGGCCAGACGCCGCTCTACGATCCGGTCTCCCACCTCGTGTACGCGACCCGCGGCGCCGACGTCCGCACGACGATCGTCAACGGCCGGGTGCTCATGCGGGACCGGCAGGTGCAGACGCTCGACGAGGCGCAGGTGCTGCGCGAGGCGCGCGCGATGGCGGCACAGGTCCGCGCGGCGGTCGCCGCGCGCTGACGACGGCTCAGTCGAGCGTGCCGATGTAGGGCAGATGCCGGTAGCGGCCCGCGTAGTCGAGGCCGTACCCGACGACGAACCGGTCCTCGATCTCGAAGCCGATGTAGTCGACGGGCACGTCGACCCGCCGCCGCGCCGGCTTGCTGAGCAGGCACACGGTGCGCAGCGAGCGCGGCCGCCGCGCGCGCAGGATCTTCTGCAGGTACTGGAGCGTCAGCCCCGTGTCGACGATGTCCTCGACGATGAGCACGTCGCGCCCGTCGAGCGCCATGTCGAGATCCTTCAGCACACGAACCTCGCCGGTCGTCGTCGTGCCCGTGGCGTAGCTCGAGACCGCCATGAAGTCGAGCGTGGCCTCGACGTCGAGGGCCCGCACGAGGTCGGCGAGGAAGATGAAGGCGCCCTTCAGCACGCAGACGAGATGGACGCCCTCGGGGAAGTCGCGGGAGATCTCGGCGGCGAGGCTGGCCACGCGCGCCTGTATGGCGTCCGGTGACAGTAAGATAGGCGGGGTGCTCACGTCCGGTCCGGCCGGCCAGAGTACCACATCCGTGATGGACGCCGCCGCCGTACGCCGCCTGGTCGAGATCGTGCTGGAGGAGGCCGCCCGGACTCCCGGCGCGGCGCCGGGGCCGTGCCGCTGCCACGGCGTGCTCGCGGACTGCTGTCCCGACCGGCTCCGACCCGTGCTGGAGGCCGGCGCGAGCCGCCTGGGGCTGCACGCGTCCGGCGGAACGGCCGGGTCGGTCGCAGCCCTGATCGATCACACGCTCCTGCGGCCCGATGCCACCCGCGCCGACGTCGAAGCCCTCTGCCGCGAGGCGGTCGCGCACGGCTTCGCGACGGTGTGCGTGAACCCCTCCTGGGTGCCGCTTGCACGGCGGCTCCTGGCCGGCGCCGCGCCGAAGGTCTGCGCGGTCGTGGGGTTCCCCCTCGGCGCCAGCACGACCGACGTCAAGCAGTACGAGACGCGGCGGGTGATCTTCGACGGCGCGCACGAGGTGGACATGGTCCTCAACATCGGCGCGCTGAAGTCGGGCGACCTGCAGACGGCCGGACGCGACATCGAGGCCGTCGTCTCGGCGTGTCACGAGGCCGGCGCGGTGTGCAAGGTCATTCTCGAGACGGCGCTGCTGACCGATGAGGAGAAGGTCGCGGCGTGCGCCCTCGCGCAGGCGGCCGGCGCGGACTTCGTGAAGACGTCGACAGGCTTCGGGCCGGGCGGTGCGACCGTCGAGGACGTCGCGCTGATGCGGCGCGTCGTCGGCACCGGCATGGGCATCAAGGCCGCCGGCGGGATCCGGGACTTCGGGACTTTCCAGGCGATGGTCGGCGCCGGCGCCACCCGCATCGGCGCCAGCGCGGGCGTCCGCATCGTCCGCGAGGCGGCCGGGCAGCCGGTGCCGCGCTCCGGCTCAGCCGGCTACTGACGCGCAAGCGCCGCAGACCGGCGCGGTTGATATGTCGGGGCGCGACGAGGTGGGGAGTGGAGCGGGCTACGGGAATCGAACCCGTCTGGCTGGCTTGGGAAGCCAGGGCATTACCACTATGCTAAGCCCGCGTCCGTTCGCTCCTGAATTATAGCAGCAAGCCCGCGCGCGTCGCACCCGCCGCCGGTGCACGCCTGGTGCACCGGGGAAGCCTACCCCCGGATGAACGCGAGCACCTCGTCGCGCTTCTGCGCCATCAGCTCCGGCGTCTTCGCTTCCAGATTCAGCCGCAGCAGCGGCTCGGTGTTCGACGGCCGGACGTTGAAGTGCCAGTCGTCGTACTCCACCGAGATGCCATCGAGGTGCGAGACCCTGCCGTCCGCGAAGGTGCGCGCCAGGCCATCCAGCTTCTCGTGCACCGCGTCCATGCTGGCGACCTTCGTGTTGATCTCGCCGGAGATGAAGTACTTCGCCTTGAGCGGCGCGAGCAGCTCGGCGAGCGACTGCCCCTTGACGGACATCAGCTCCAGCAGCATGAGCGCCGGGATGAACCCGTTGTCCGCGTAGAAGTTGTCGCGGAAGTAGTAGTGGCCCGTGACCTCGCCGCCGAACACGCCGTCGTGCTCGCGCATCGTCCGCTTGATGAAGGAGTGGCCGACGCGGTTCATGATGGGCGTGCCGCCCATGCGCAGCACGGTATCGCGCACGGCGTAGCTGGCGCGCAGGTCGTACACGATGGCGGCACCGGGATTCTTGCGCAGGATCGCCTCGGCGAGCAGCGCCGTGATGAAGTCGCCCGGCACGAAGTCGCCGGTGCCGTCGATGAAGAAGCAGCGGTCCGCGTCGCCGTCCCAGGCGATCCCGATGTCGGCCTTCTCCTGCACCACGCGCTCGACGATGTGTGCGCGGTTCTCCTCGATGAGCGGGTTCGACTCGTGGTTCGGGAAGCTGCCGTCGACCTCCATGCACATCGGGATCACGCGCGTGGGCAGCTGCTCGAACAGCTTCGGCGCGACGAGGCCGGCCATCCCGTTGCCGGCGTCGAGCACGCACGTGAACGGCTTGATGGCGCTCCGGTCGATGAACGAGAAGACGTGCTCGACGTAGGCGGGCAGGATGTCGGTCCGTGTCCGGGTCCCGCGCCCGGCGGCCGGCGCGGGCAGTGTGCCCTGCCGGATCATGTCGCGGATCTCGCCGAGACCGGCGTCTCCGCTGAGCGGGAGCGCTTCGGCCCGCACCATCTTGATTCCGTTGTACTGCGACGGGTTGTGCGAGGCGGTGATCTGCGCGCCGCCTTCGAGCCCGGCGCTTGCGACCGCGTAGTAGAGCATGTCGGTCGCCATCATCCCGTAGTCGACGACGTCGGCGCCCTGTTCGAGCGCGCCGTCGATGAAGGCCTCGGCGAGCGCGGGCGACGACAGCCGCATGTCACGGGACACCGCGATGCGCGAGGCCCCGAGATAGGCGACGAAGCCGCGCCCGATTTGCCGCGCGATGCTTTCGTCGAGCTCGGAAGGGTAGAGTCCGCGGATGTCGTAGGCCTTGAAGATGTTCGGGTTCATCGCCACTGAAGCTCGGAAAAGGGGCTGAGGTCGCAACCGGCGAGGCTCACGCCCGGCTGTAATCCGTCAGCGAGGTCTTGTCCCCGAGCACCGCGCCCGGGCTCACCACGGCGCCGCGGCCGACGTGGACGTGCCGCCCCGCAATCGCGTCGTGAAACGACGACTCCTGTCCCAGCCGGCTGTTCGCCCAGACGATGCTGCCGCGAACGCGCGCGTCGGCTTCGACGTGGCAGCCCCGCCCGAGCACGGAATACGGGCCGATGTGCGCCCCCGCCCGCACGACCGTGCCGTCGTCCAGGAAGGCCGGGCCCTCGATGATGGCGCCGTCCTCGATCCGGACGTCCTCGCCGCGGTGCACGTGGTTCGGACCGCTCGACGCGAACGGCGGCGCGGCGAACCGCCCGTCCATGATGTCGCGGTGCACCTGCGTGTACTTCTCCGGCGTGCCGATGTCGATCCAGTACCCGTCGTAGCGGTAGGCGACGAACGTCTCGCCGCGCTCGATGAACGACGGGAAGAAGCTGCGCTCGATCGACCACGCGGTGTTGTCCGGGATGCGGTCGAACGTCGACGGCTCGAGGATGTAGATGCCCGCGTTGATGTAGTTGGTCGTGATCTCGTCGGCGCTCGGCTTCTCGAGGAACCGCAGGATGTTGTCCTGCGCGTCGGTCTCGACGAGCCCGTAGGCGGACGGATTGTCCACGGGCGTCAGGACGATCGTCGCGCGCGCCTGGCGCTCGCGGTGCCGGGCGAGCACGGCGGCCAGATCGACCTGGGTGAGGACGTCGCCGTTGAAGACGATCACCGTGTCGTCGACCCCCCGCGCCGCGAACTTCACCGCCCCGCCGGTCCCCAGCGGGGCCGGCTCGACGACGTAGCGGATGCGGATGCCGAGCGTGGAGCCGTCGCCGAAGACGTCCTCGATCCGTCGCGGCTGGTAGTTGAGGCTCAGGATGATCTCGTCGACCTCGGGAATCTGCCGCAGCAGATCGATCTGGTAGTGCAGGAACGGCCGGTTGAAGATCGGGACGATGGGCTTCGGCGTATGAAGCGTCAGCGGGCGCAGGCGCGTGCCCTTCCCGCCGGCAAGCAGGATGGCTCTCATGTCAGCCAGCGATCATAGCTCATGGGCCGACGGCCCGGACGGGGTGCTGGCCACGTGTCGCCAGGTCGGGCGAGCGTGGCGGGCCCGCACGCGTTACAATCCGCCGTGGTGCTGAATCTGCCCAATTCGCTGACGCTGGCGCGGATTTTCCTGGTTCCGCTGCTCGTCGTGGTGCTGCTCACGAAGTTCGAGGAGCAGCTCATCCTCGGCGTGCCGCGTTCCGTCGTCGCGGCGGCCATCTTCGGCCTGGCCTCGTTCACCGACTGGCTGGACGGCTACCTGGCGAGACTCCGCGGCCAGGTGACGGCCCTCGGGCGGATGATGGACCCGCTCGCCGACAAGCTGCTGACGTCCGGAGCGTTCATTTCGCTGGTGCAGCTGGACGTCGCGCCGGCCTGGATGGTGGCCGTCATCATCGGTCGCGAGCTCGCCATCACGGGGCTCCGGAGCCTGGCCGCCTCACGAGGGGTGGCGTTCGGCGCCTCACGCCTCGGCAAGATCAAGATGGCGTCCCAGGTGACGACGATTCTGCTGCTGATTCTGGGGCAGGACGGGCAGCAGCCGTTTCTGCTGCTTGGCCAGATCGGGCTGTGGGTCGTGCTGGTGACCGCGCTGGCCTCGGGGATCGACTACTATCGGCGGTTCCAGCAGACGCCGGCGGCACCCAACGTCGCGGACTTCGAGCAGGCGCGTCGCGCGCGCCGAACGGGGTAGCCCCCGTGATCAGTCGGGCCGGGACGCGGACGTACCAGCCCCGCTGCCCTGGGCCGACGTCTCCCCGTCAGCACGGCTGCTGGCCTTGGGCTGACCGTCCGCGGCGGGCGGCTGGGCGCCCGACTTCTCCAGCGCCGCCCGCAGTTCGACCACCCGCTGCCGCGCCTCCTCGAGATACTCGCTCCGCTCGAACTCGGCCAGCAGCTTCTCGTACAGCGGCAGCGCCTCGGCATCCAGCTTCAGCTTCAGCAGCGCCTCGGCGAGGTGGAAGTAGACCGCGTCGCGATAGGAGAACCCGGGGTCGGATTTCAGGATCGAGCGGAACCGATCGATCGCGCCGGGATTCCAGCCCTGCCGGAAGTAGAAGTACCCGACCTGGTACTCCGACATGCTGAGGCGATCCTGCGCCTCCCGCAGTTTCTGAGCGACCTCTTCGCGGTACTGGCTGTTCGGGTACCGCTCCATGAACGTCTGGAACTCGCGGACGGCGGCGCGCGTTTCCGTCTGATCCCGCTGGGGACCGCGCATCTGCCGGAAGTGCACCATGCCCAGCTTGTACTGCGCGTAGTCGGCGCGCGGGCTCGTCGGATAGAACGTCAGGAACTCCCGGTACTCGTTGGCCGCCAGCAGCAGCGACTCGATGGTGCCTTCGCCGAGATACGAGTCGGCGACCCCGAGCTTCGCCTCTTCGCGGTACTGGCTCTGCGGATAGCCGTCGAGGATGCGCCGGTAGTACTCGCGCGCCGTGAACCAGCGCTTCTCCTTGAGCGACTCCGCGCCGCGCTCGAACAGGAACCGGTCGGGCTCGCTGATGCCGGTGGGCACGTCGTTGTCCCGGCCGGCGCACGCGGCGGCCAGCGACAGGGCCGCAAATGCCAGGATCAGCGCGAGGAAACGGGACGTCGAACGTGTGTTCATGCCGGAACTGAACTCTCTACCAGCCAGCGGTACTCGGCCTCCAGACCGTCTGCGAGGGTCACCGACGGCTCGAACCCCAGGTCCGTCTTCGCGAGGGTGGTGTCAGCGTAGGTGTCGCGCATGTCCCCCTTCTGGGCGGACTCACGACGCACTTTCAGGGGCCGGCCGGCCAGGCGCTCGACAATCGCCAGGACGTCGTTGACCGACACACGCGAGCCGCCGCCGATGTTGTAGGCGCGCCCCGGCACGCCACGCTCGGCCGCGGCGACCGTCGCGGCCACCGCGTCGTCGACGAACGTGAAGTCGCGGGTCTGCGTGCCATCGCCGTACACCGTCAACGGCTCACCGGCGATGGCGGCCGTGAGAAAACGCCGGAACGCCATGTCGGGCCGCTGCCGCGGTCCGTAGACGGTGAAGTAGCGCAGTGAGGTCGCCGGCACGCCGTGGTTCACCGCGTAGAGGTGACACAGGTGCTCGGCGGCGAGCTTCGTCACGCCGTACGGGGAGACCGGACGCGGCAGCTGATCCTCCCGCATCGGGATGCTCACCTCGTCGCCGTACACGGAGGAGCTGGACGCGTAGACCAGTTTCCGGATCGGCCGCCCAACACAGGCTTCGAGGAGCCGCTGCGTCGCGTCGATGTTGTGCGACGTGTAGACCGCGAATTCACGGCCCCAGCTCCGGCGGACCCCCGCCTGCGCCGCCAGGTGGAACACGTGGGTGACGCCCTCGAGCAGCGCGGGCAGGTCGGCATCCTGCAGGCGCGCCTCGACGAACCGGAAGCCCGGGTGCCCGCGGTTCACACCGAGGTTCGTCTCCTTCATCGGACGGGGGTAGTAGTCCGTGAAGCAGTCGATCCCGACGACCTCGGCGCCGCCGCGCAGCAGCCTGGCGGTCAGGTGCGATCCGATGAACCCCGCCGCGCCGGTGACAAGTGCCTTCATGCGAACAGCTCGCGAATCCGCGCCGGCAGCCGGCACGGACGCCCCGCAGCCGTCACGGCCGCGTGCATGGTCCGTCCCCGCGCGGTGAGACAGCCATCCGCCCGCCGGACGGCCTCGTAGTCGAACTCCAGCCGGACCGGGGACACCAGCCGCCCCGTCGTCCGGATCTCGATCTCGTCATCGTAACGTGCCGGACGCTCGTACGAACAGTGGGCCTCGATGACGGGCAGCTGGATGCCGTCGGCCTCCATTTCCCGGTACGTCCAGCCGAGCTGCCGCAGGAGGTCCGTGCGTCCGATCTCGAACCACACCAGGTAGTTGGCGTGGTAGACGACGCCCATCTGGTCCGTTTCCGCGTACCGGACGCGGATCAGGCTGCAGCCGGCCGGCATCAGGAACGGTGCGGGGTGGGCAGCGCGTCGGCTGCCAGAGCCTTGAGCGCCCGCGTGGCCGATTCCGCGTCCGGCGTCCCGAAAACGGCGTTCCCCGCGACCAGGATGGTGGCGCCGGCGTTGACGGCCAGCCGCACGGTGTGCGGCGCGATGCCCCCATCGACCTCGATGTCGGCGCGGCTCCCGGCCCGCGCGAGCAGGTCGCGCGCCCTCGCGATCTTAGACTCGATACCGGGAATAAAGGCCTGCCCGCCGAAGCCGGGGTCGACGGACATGATCAGCAGCTGGTCGAGCTCGCCGGCGATCTCTTCGATCGCTGACAGCGGGGTGGCGGGGTTGAGCGCGACGCCCGCGCGGCATCCGAGCTCGCGGATGCGCGTCAGCGTCCGGTGCAGATGGGGCAGGACCTCCGCGTGGACCGAGATCGTCGTCGCGCCCGCCTCCACGAAGGCGTCGAGATAGCGATCCGGATCCGCGATCATCAGGTGCACGTCGAGCGGCAGGCGCGTGACGCGGCGTACGGCGGCGACCAGACCCGGCCCGAACGTGATGTTCGGGACGAAGTGGCCGTCCATGACGTCCAGGTGAATCTGATCGGCCCCTCCGCGTTCGGTGGCGGCGACCGCCTCGCCGAGGCGCGTGAAGTCGGCGGAGAGAATCGACGCGGACAGCTGGACGTTCACCGGCTCACCTCGAGGGCGATCGCCTCGCCGGGCGCGATCTGGAAGCCGCCCTGCGGCGTCTGACGCAACACGATGCCGGCCGGCACGCCCGGATACGGCTGCGTGCCGGTCACCGCGACCCGGAAGCCGCGACGGCGGAGGAACTCGGCGGCGCGCTCGCCGTCGGCGCCGATGAGGTCCGGCATCACATAGGTCGCCGCGCGCTCGCCGCGGTTCACCAGCAGCGCAACGCGGTCCCCTCGCGTGTTCGGCGCCGGATCCTGCGCCACGACCGCTTCGGTCGCGTAGTCGTGCGACCGGATTTCCGCCACGGCGGCGACCGCGAGTCCTTCCTGCTGCAGCTGCATCTGCGCGGTCCGCTCCGTCTGGCCCACGAGCGAGGGCACGACAATCGTCGGTTCCCCCTGGCTGACCCAGACGCGCACGGAACGCGCCCGGCGGACGCGCGTGCCCGGCGCCGGATCCTGCTGGAGGATGCGCCCGGCCGGGACCGCGGGATCGATGCGGCGGTTCTCGTCCACCCGCAGCGTCAGCCCCAGCTCCTCGAGCCGCGCCGATGCCTGGTTCACCGTGCTCTTCGTCAGGTCGGGGACCGTCACCTCGCGGGCCCGGACCGCGAGCCGCACCGCGATGAACGCCGACAGCAGGAACGTCGCGCCGAGCGCGACGACGAGGGCGAGCACCTTGCCTGCGCTCCAGACGCGCGAGCGAAGCACCATGAGGCTCGAAGTGTACTACACAGGGGACGTCGGCCGCCGCCGGCGGGTCCGCTCGAGCGCGGCGGCAAAGAACGGCTCGAGCCCATGCCGATCGGGGCGTGTGCGCAGGATGCCGAGTCCGTCCAGGAGCGCCTCGGGCACGCCGTCCTCGACCAGACGCTCGCGGGGGACCCGCACGAAATCCGGCCGGGACGCCAGGAATTCGTCGACGATCCCGTCATTCTCCTCCGGCTCGCTCGAACAGGTGGCGTAGACCAGCCGTCCTCCGGGTGCGACCGCCTGCGCGGCCTGCGCGATCATCGCACGCTGCCGCCCTGCAGCCAGGTGGATGTCCTCCTCGCGTCGCTTCCACCGGATGTCGACGTCCCGCCGCAGGGTCCCCAGCCCGGTACAGGGCGCGTCGACGAGCACGCGATCGAAGACGTCGCCGAACGGCACACCGCGGGTGAGATCGTGTTGGACGAGCCGCGCACCCGATCCATGCCGCGTCAGCAGGGTCCGCAGCACGCGCAGCCGGCGTTCCCGGAAATCGGCGGCGACCAGCAGTCCCGGTGTGCCGCTGTCGGCGCCGGCCCGCAGCGCATCGTCGAGAGCGAGCGTCTTGCCGCCCGGCGCCGCGCACGCGTCCAGCACGCGCATGCCGGGCCGCACGCCGGCGGCGAGCGGCACGATCTGCGAGGCCTCGTCCTGCACCAGGAAGAGGCCCGAGTCGGCGAGCGGCGTCCGCAGCGGGTTGCCGGCGCGCACGACGAGGCCGTCGGGCGCCCATGTCGCAGGCTCCGTCTCGACTCCGAATTCCAGCAGCCGCGCTGCCAGTTCTTCTCGCGTCGTCCGCGACCGGTTCGCGCGCAGGATCATCGGCGGCTCGGTGTTGTTGAAGGCCACCCAGGCGCGGGCCGCCTCGAGCCCGAGTCGATCGACCCACCGCGCGATCAGCCACCGCGGATGAGATCCGCTCACCGAGAGCGTGTCGAGTGCCGCCTGCCGATCCGCGTCGCCGGCGATGCGCGCCGGCGGTTCCGGCCATGCGATCCGGTGACGGTTGCGGGAAACCGCGCGGAGCACCGCATTGACGAACCCGCCGGCGCTCCGTTTCCGCTGTGCCCGCGTCAGGCTCACCGCGTCGTCGACGACTGCGGCGGCGGGGACGCGGTCGAGGAAGAGCAGCTGGAAGATGCTGAGCCGGAGGATCTGCAGGACCTCGGGGTCGAGCGCGTCCAATGGGCGGGAGGCGTGCTGCCGGACGAGCGCGTCGAGCCGGGCGCGCCAGCGCAGCGTCCCGGTCACAATCGTGGCGGCCAGGGCGCGATCGCGCTCGTCGGCCAGGTCGTCGCGGGTGCGCGCCAGCGCAGCCGGCAGATCGGTGCCGCGTTCCAGTGCCGTCAGGGCGGCCAGCGCAGCCCGCCGTGCCGGCGCGATCATCCCAGTCGCGCGCCGGGTTGAATCCGGTGGCCCGCGAGGAAGTCGCGGACGGGCATCGCGCGGCGCCCTTCCGGCTTGACCTCGACCAGCCGGATCGTGCCGTGCCCGGCCGCGACGACGAGCCGGTCGCCCGAGGCTTCGAGCACGGTCCCGGGCAACGCCCCCGGCGGCGCCGCCTCGGTGCCCTGCTCAGCGCGCACGACGAGCAGCCGCTCACCGTCGAGCGACGTCGAGGCGAGCGGCCACGGATTCAGCGCGCGCACCTGGTTGTAGATCTCGCTGGCCGGGCGCCACCAGAAGATGGGGGAGTCGTCCTTGGTGATCCGGTCGGCGTATGTGATGCCGCCCGGTGGCTGCGGCTCCTCATGGACCGGTCCTTCGGCCAGCCGATCGACGACCTCCACGAGGAGCTCGGCGCCCATCCGTGCGAGCACCGCCGCGAGCTCGCCGGTGGTCGTGTCGGGTGCAATCGGCGTCTTCGCCTGCGCGAGCATCGGCCCGGCGTCCAGCTCGCGGACGACCCGCATGATGGTCACGCCGGTCTCCGTGTCTCCGGCGAGCAGCGCGCGATGAATCGGCGCCGCGCCGCGCCACCGCGGAAGCAGCGAGGCATGGACGTTGATCATCCCGAGGCGCGGCGTGGCCAGCACGGCATCGGGGAGGATCCGGCCGTACGCCGCGACGACGCCGAGGTCGGCGTCGAAGGCGCGCAGGGCGCTCAGGAAGGTCTCGTCGCGGAGGCGCTCCGGCTGCAGGACCGGAATCGCATGCGTCAGCGCGAGCGTCTTCACCGGCCCGAAGGTCACGCGCTGCCCGCGCCCGCGCGGCCGGTCCGGCTGCGTGACGACGCCGACCACGGGGTGCCGGGACTCGATGAGCGCCTCGAGCGTCGGCACCGCGAACGCCGGCGTGCCGAAGAACACGATTCGCAGGGGAGCATGTCTCGCCATCAGGCGGTCTGTCGCGTGGCCGCGAAGCGGCGGAGGATGTCGCGCCGGAGCAGCGGCCGGATCCGGTCGACGAACAGCAACCCTTCGAGGTGATCCATCTCGTGCTGCAGCGCGCGTGCGAGCAGGCCGCGTCCCTCGATCACGCGCGAGCGTCCGTCCCGATCGAGGGCCTGCACGACCGCGCGCGCCGGCCGGACGACCGAGGCGGTGAACCCCGGAAGGCTGAGGCAGCCCTCCTCCTCGAACTGGATGCCCTCACGCGCGACGAACGACGGGTTGATGCACACGTGCACGGCCTCCGGATCCCGCCCCACGCTCAGGTCGATGACGAACAGGCGGAGCGGGATGCCGACCTGCGGAGCGGCCAGCCCCACGCCCGGCGCCGCGTGCATCGTCTCGATCATCGCGTCGATGAGCGCCTGGATCTCGGGAGTGATGGCGTCCACCGGCGATGCGGGACGGCGCAGGACGGCATGGCCGTAGGGAATGAGCGGCCGGGTCATGCGGTCGGGCGGCGCCGCACGGCTCAGGCGCGGGTGGTCGTGCCGCGGACGGCGTCGAAGCGCGCACCCACCGCGGCGTTGGTGCTCTCGACCGCGCGCGCGATCTCGTCGACCGAATCGCCGCCGAACTTCTCCACGAACGCGTCGGCCAGGACCAGGGCGGCCATGGCCTCGCCGACCACCGCCGCTGCCGTCACGGCGCAGACGTCGCTGCGTTCGATGGCCGCGGGGGACGGCTCCAGCGTGGTGAGATCGACGGAGCGCAGCGGCTTCATCAGCGTCGCGATCGGCTTCATGTAGCCGGTGACGCGGATCTGCTCGCCGTTGGTGACCCCGCCTTCGAGACCGCCGGCATTGTTCGTCAGCCGGTCGAGGGCGACCGCCGGATGGCCGGTCCCGCTCCCGCTCCGCGGGACGATCTCGTCGTGGATCCGCGAGCCGGGCAGCCGCGCGACCTCGGGCCCGCGTCCGATGCCCACGGCCTTGATCGCGGGGATCGACATCAGCGCCTGCGCCAGGCGGCCGTCGAGCTTGCGATCCCATTGCACGTAACTGCCCAGGCCGACCGGCACGCCGCAGACGATGACCTCGAAGGCGCCGCCGAGCGTGTCGCCCGCCTCGCGCGCCTGATCGATGGCGGCCACCATCCGGCGCTCGGCCTCCGGGTCCGCGCAATGCAACGGCGAGTCGTCTGGAATCGCGCGCACCTGCTCGACGCTGATCGCGAGCGGATCATCGACGGAGACGCCGCCGATCGTGGTCACGTGGCTGAGAATCTCGATGCCGAACCGCGCCAGCAGCTGGCGCGCGAGCGCGCCGAGCGCCACGCGGGCCGCCGTCTCGCGCGCGCTGGCGCGCTCGAGAACGTCGCGGATGTCGTCGTGGCCGTACTTGATCGCGCCGGCGAGGTCGGCATGACCGGGACGGGGCCGCGTGACTGGCGCCCGGTTGGCGCCGGTCGCGTCCGCCGGCATCTCCGGCTCGACGTGCATCGTCTTCTGCCAGTTCTGCCAGTCCTTGTTGGGGATGAGCAGCGCGATTGGCGCGCCGGTCGTCACGCCGCGGCGCACGCCGGAGAGGATCTGCGCGCGGTCCGACTCGATGGCCATCCGTCGCCCGCGGCCGTAGCCGCCCTGACGGCGACGCAACTGCGTCGTGATGGCGTCGAGGTCGACGCGCAGTCCCGCCGGCATGCCCTCGAGCAGCGCGACGAGGCCCTGCCCGTGCGACTCGCCGGCGGTGAGAAAGCGCAGCATATCAGCGCATTCTATAACGAACTTTCTGCGACGGCCGGTGCGCACGGCCGGGTGTGCGCGGCACGCTCGCGCTCGCACCGGCACCGCAGCTGCGCCGCAAGTTCCGCCGGTCATGCGGCTTGCGTCCGCGGCGTGCAGCGCGCACCGATTCGCCACACATGCTGTCCCGCTTCTTGCACGGCCGCGCGGCATGGCTCCGCCGGTTCCGCTGCTCGCCCTGCGCTTCGCGCCGCGCGCCGACGGCACCTGGCAGGACCTCGCGACCGGCAGCACCGCATTGGTGATCCGCCGTGCCGCCACGGAGGTCGCGGCGGCCGCGTGGCCCGAGCAGGCCGCCAGACTGTGGCACCTCTGGCATCCGTATCTCGCGTCGGCCCTCGACTTCGGCTGGATCACGGACGACGAGTGGTTCGATGCGTACGCGACCGTGCCGGTGAAAGGCGGCGGACGGCAGGCGATCGATGTCGGCGGAGTGGTCGATGCGTTTCTGGGGGGCGAGGGCCTCACGTGCGGGATCGAGCTGCTGCCGGCGCTCGGGGGCGCCGCCATGCCGGTGCCGGATGCCGGCAGCCGCGCGAGAAGTCCGGACGCCGGAGCGCGAGCGCCGTGGTCTGCACGCGCGACGGCGTTCGGCATGCAGCTGGTGCCGCGGGCGATCGAGGGCCGGCTGCTCGCGTGTCTCGACGAGCCGCTCGGCGTCGGACCGCGGGTCTGGCGGGTGGATGCGCCGCCCGGATGCGGGTGGCGCACGTCGTGGCGTCGGCTCGCGCGTGAGGCGCGCCTGCGCGGGTTCGCGCCGGTGTCCGCGCCGATGCTCGACGCGCGAGGACTGGACCGGGAGGGGCGACCCACCTCGTGGCTGTCGCTGCTCGGCGGACACCGGCTGCTCGTGCTCCGCGAGACGCCGGCGTGGGCCGTGAGCGAACGGCAGGCACTCGCGCGGCTCCTCGTCCGGCTCGGCGGCGCCGACAGCCCCGCGATCGTGCTGCTGGATGTCGTCCGCGATCGGCGCCCGGTGCAGGGGGAGTTCGTCGTCGATCCGATCGAGCCGGACGTGCTCGCCGCAGCCGTGAGACTGCCGCCAGGACGACGGTTCGACTGGGTGCGTGCTGCGGCCGCGCGTACCGCGCATGGCGGTGCGCCGGGCGCGTTCGTCAACGCGGTTGCGCGGCTGGCCGCGATGCCGCGGCGCCCGCCGATGGTGCACGAACGGCACGCCGCGTTCGAGTCGGCGTCCGATGGGCGCGCGCGCTCCGCAGAGACGGAACCGGACGCCGGGGCGGCGCAGGCCGTCGTGCGGGCACGGGCGCTGGCTGCACGAGGCCGCGCGGCCGCCGCCATGCGTGTGGTCCGGCGCGCGGCCGGCACGGCCGGACGCCGTGGCCGTGACAGCGAGCAGGCCCGCCTGCTCGTCGAAGCGGCCCGGCTCGCTGCGCGACGCGGTGACCTGCCGTGCTCGGCGCGGTGCTGGGACGCCGCGCTGACGGCCGCGTCCGGACCATCGGTCCCGCTGCTCGTCGAGCCGGGACGCCTGCTGGCAGGCGAGTGGATCCGTCAGGCGGCGCTGCGCGAGGGCGAGCGCCTGCTGCGCGCGCTTCGCGCCTCGATCGCGGCGATCGGATCGACCAGACCTGCGGTCGACGACCTGCTGCTGCACGACCTCGTCGCGTGTCTGTGCTGGCAGGGACGGCCGGTCGACGCGCTGGGCGAGAGCGATGCCCAGGCGGACGCGGCGCCGGTTCGCGTCGCTCGCGTGTGGGCTCGCCTCGCCGTGCGCGACTACGACGGCGCGGCCCGCGATCTGGCGGCCGCCGAGCGTGAGGCTGCGGGCGATTCGGCAGTCGCCATCCGCTTGTGCGTCGCGCGTCTCCGTCTGGACGTCGCGACGAGCCGGCTCGATCGCCTGCACGCCGCCCTGGAAGGGAGCGCACCGGAGGGCACGGATGCGGAACCGGCGATCGCGGACGACCTGCGGCTGCTGCCGATGGAAGGGCTCGTCCGGCACGGGGCGCCATTGCCCGATGCGGCACGCGACCGCGCGCGTACGCTGGCGCGGCGCGGACAGCCGCGCCTCGTCAGAGCCCGCGCGCGGCTCGTGCTCGCGCTCGACGCCGCGCGCGACACCGGCCCCGCCGCCCTCCCCTCAGAGCTCAACCGCGTCGTCTCGGTGACGGGCGCGCGGGCGCTCGGACCCGGCGCCGCGCTGTCGCCCTGGCCGCCATCTCGCAAGGAGACCGCCATCATGCTCGACGAGATCGTCGCGCTCCTGCGGATCTGCCAGGAGTGCGAGGCGCCGCGGGACGCGCTGGAGAAGGCCGCACTCCGGCTGCGCGATCACTTCGGGGCCTCCGCGGTGCTGGTGGCCGGCGCCGGGGCGGACTTGCCGGTCTTGGCGGCGGCAGGGCAGGGGGATCTGCGCGAGATCGCGCGGCGCGCTCTGGAGCTGCGCCAGGGCGTGCGTCCGTCGCCCGGCGAGCCGGCCTGCGCCGTGCCGGTGGTCATGGCCGGCGAGGTGATCGGCGCGCTCGCGATCGGCTGGCGCCTGCCCGACGCCCAGCCGCCCTCGCCGCTCGTCGTCTGGATGGAGGCGGCCGCGACCGCGCTGGCGCCGCACGTGCGGCTGGCGCTCGAGCTGCGCGCGCCGGCGGCGCCGCCAGGCTTCGAGTCGGCGCTGCTGGGCATCAGCCCGGCCATCGAGGCCTTGCGTCGTGCCGTCGCCGCGGCCGCGCGGGTGCCGTTCACCGTGCTCGTCGAAGGGGAGAGCGGCAGCGGCAAGGAGCTCGTGGCCCGGGAGGTGCACCGGCTCGGGCCACGGCGCGGACGGGCGTTCTGCGCGATCAACTGCGCGGCGTTGACCGACGAGCTGTGCGAGGCGGAGCTGTTCGGCCACGCGCGCGGCGCGTTCACCGGGGCTGTCGGCGAGCGTGCCGGTCTGTTCGAGGAAGCCGACGGCGGCACGCTGTTCCTGGATGAAGTCGGCGAGCTGAGCCCGCGCGCACAGGCCAAGCTGCTGCGGGCGATTCAGGAGGGCGAGGTCCGGCGGCTGGGGGAGACACGCCCGCGGCGCGTGGACGTCCGGATCGTCGCGGCCACGAACCGTCCGCTCGCCGAGGCCGCCGCCTCCGGCGCCTTCCGCGCCGACCTCCGCTACCGTCTCGACGTCGTCCACATCGACGTGCCGCCGCTGCGCGAACGCCCGGAAGACATTCCGCTGCTGGCGCGCCACTTCTGGTTGCGTGCGCTGGAGCGCGTCGACAGCCGCGCGACGCTGTCGCGGGCGCTCGTCGAGTGCCTGACGCGCTATCGATGGCCCGGAAACGTCCGCGAGCTGCAGAACGTGCTCGCGGCGCTGGCGGTGCATGCGCCGCGGCGTGGGGTGGTCGGCCCCGCGGCGTTGCCGCCCGCCGTGCGCGCGCCTGCCGCGATGGGCGGAGAGACGCTGGAGGAGACGCGGCGACGCGCCGATGCGCAGGCGGTACGCGCCGCGCTGGCCCGGGCCGGCGGCCATCGCGGCCGCGCCGCCGAGGCGCTCGGGCTCTCGCGTCAGGGACTCGCGAAGCTGGTGGGGCGGCTGCAGATCGACGTCACCGATTCCGGCGCCGCGCCGCGGCGGTGACGGACGACTGACTGACAGAAGGATTCAGGGATGCAGCGTGCGCTCAGCGGGCGCGCGCTTCGAGGCGGGCGATGCGCGCCGCCAGCGCGGCGCTGTCGGGTGCGACAGCCGCCGCTTCGCGGAACCAGCGCAGCGCGGCCGTGCGGTCGCCGATACGCTCGGACAGATCGCCCAGCCGGCGCAGGACGGCCAGCGGCGGACGCTCGCCGCCGAGCAGCGCGACGTGCTGCTGCAGCGCATCGCGCGCCTCGCGCCGCCGGCCCGTGGCGTCGAGCGCCTGCGAAAGCCAGAGGAGCGTGTCGGGGTGGACCGGCAGGGTTCCTGCGGCATCACGCAGCGGGCGCACCGCCGCGGACGGATCTCCCGCGAGCAGCAGCGCCCGGCCGTAGAGCGCGAGCGCTTCAGCACTGGTGCCCCGCAGCGCCGCGGTCCGCAGCGCTTCGAGCGCCTTGCCGAGCGCAATCCGATCGCCGGTCGCGGCGGCGGCATCGAGCCAGACGCGTCCCAGGGCGGTGTAGACCTCGACGTTGTCGGGGAAGCGCTCGGCCGCGCGGCCGAGCGTCACGATGGCGAGATCCGTCCGGTGCGCCGACGCGTAGGCGAGCCCGAGCGCGATCAGCCGCTCGGGGCGATCGGGCTCGAGCGCGGCCAGTGCCTCGAGCTGCTCGGTGGCGGGCTGCGCTCGTCCGGCGCCGAGGAGCACCGCGGCCAGCGCCTCCCGTGCCGGTGCGGTACCTGGCGCAAGCGTGACGGCTCGCTGGAGCGCCTCCCGCGCGCCCGCCTCGTCGCCGAGCGACTGGAGACAGAGGCCCCGCAGGTAGAACGCCTCGCTCATTCCGGGCGACAACGCGAGCGCGCGCTCGAGCGGCTCGAGCGCGCGGCGCGGTTCGCCCGCACGGTAGAGCGCCGCCGCCTGCTTGTAGAGCACGCGGGCCGCGCGGTCGTCGAGCGCGAGATACGCGGCGTACTGCTCGGCCGCCCGGTCGTGGCGATCCATGGCGGCCAGCACGTCTCCGAGCTGTTCGAGCGGATGGGTCGCGGCCGGGTCGAGGCGCGCCGCCTCGCGGAGGTCGCGCAGCGCGGCACGCAGGTCGCCACTCCGCCGGTACGTCTCGCCGCGTCGCAGGTGGGCGAGCATCGAGTCGGGCTTCAGCGCGATGGCGCCGCTGAACGCCTCGATGGCGACGCCGAGGTCGTCGCGGGCGATCGCGTCCTCGCCGGCGGCGACGAGCTGCTGGAAGGCCCGCTCGCGCGCGGCGTTCAGCCAGGCGGTGGCCGCCGTGGCCCCCAGCCCCAGCACCACGAGCATCGCCAGCCACCAGCGTTTCACGCGGTACACCCGGGTTTCACAGCGTAATCCTAGCGCAGCGGCCGGGCCCCTCCGGCGAAACGCCTGCACCTTGGGCACTTGCCGAGGGCTGTCGGCTGCCGCCGCCTCGGGGGCCCGGATGAGCCGGTTTCCGCCGAACCGGTGTCTAAGGTGGAAAAGGGCGCCCCTCGCCCGGAAAGGGCTGGTATAGTCGACATGGGAGCCTTGGCAGACGATCTCCTCGTCAAACCGGCCGTCTCGCAGACGTGGGACGATCTCGGCAGCCGCGAGGCTGACCTCATCCGCCGGTGTGCGGCCGGCGACGAAGAGGCCAGCGCGGAGCTCGTCGCGGAGCACCAGCGGATGGTGTTCCAGCTCGCCTGCAACCTCCTCGGCGACCGCGACGAGGCGCTCGACCTGTCGCAGGAAGTGTTCCTGCGGGTCTTCCGCACCCTCCACCAGTTCCGCGGGCAGTCCCAGCTCCGCACCTGGATCTACCGCATCGTCGTCAATCAGGCCCGGAACCGGCAGCGCTGGTGGCGGCGGCGGCATCGCAGCCACCAGGTGTCGCTCGACCAGCATCTCGAGGCACACGGCGACGAGCTGGCCGGACTCGAGGGGGCCGCGCCCGACCGGATCTTCGCCCGCAAGGAGCTGGCCGACCGGCTGGCCCGGGCGCTCGACCGGCTGCCCTTCGACCAGCGCACCGCGATCGTCCTGCGGGAAATCGACGGCCTGAGCTACGACGAGATCGCGTATTCGCTCGGTGTGACGCTCGGTACGGTCAAGTCGAGGCTGACACGCGCGCGGCAGGCGCTGCGCCAGGCGCTGCAGGAGGTGCCGGCATGAGTACCCTGACCTGCCGCCAGGCGCGCCGGTTGCTGGCGCCCTATCACGACGGCGAGCTGCCGCTGGACCAGCAGGCGGCGGTCCAGTCCCATCTGCGCGCGTGCGCGGCGTGCCGCGAGGAGCGGCGGCGCCTGCGCGAGCTCGGCGCCTTGCTGCGGGTCGTGGGCTCGCGGGCGCCCGAGGAGCCGGGCCGGCTCGAGCGGCACGTGCTCGCGCGGCTTCAGGCGGAGCGGCAGACGTCCTGGCACGGGCGGCTCAACCGCCTGTTCGAGGACATGCACCTGGTGTGGGCGGCCGCAGGGGCGACGGTGGCAACCGTCACCGTCGTGCTGGCGGTCTTCGGATTGATGCGGCTCACGCTGCAGCAGCAGCCGGCCTCGATGTCGGCGCTGATCGCGTCGCTGTCGTCACCGACCGGATCGGACCTGAATCCGATGCGCGTCAGCGATCAGCGGCTGCTCCCGCGCTTCGATCCCGACACGATCGTCGGCGCGCTGCTCGACAGCGAGGAGGGGGTCTTCGCGCTCGCGGCGGTCGTCTCGCGCGACGGCACCGTGCAGAGCGTCCAGCTGCTGACCAACGGCGGGCAGGCCATCGAGCTCGATCGGGCCGAGGTGCTGCAGCTGCTCGACGCGGCCTCCCAGGCGCGCTTCCTGCCTGCCCGGTCGTCGGGCGGCTCGCCCGTGGCGGTGAGCATGATCTGGCTCGTCGCCCACACGACCGTGCGCGGCAAGATCGCCGACACGCTGCCCGGGCTGCAGACGCCACACACGCCGGCGAGCCCGCCGCTGATCCAGGACCCGGAGCTTCCGATCAGCGAGCTCCCCGCCGCCAACCCGGTCGGGTCCGCCACGGCCTGAGAATCAGGCTTGCCCCGTCGCCCGAAGGGCGAAGGCGGGGCGGCCTGATTCGATCCGACGCGACCCGATCCGTCCTGATCAGTTCTGCGGCTCCAGCGGCTCGGCCCGTCCGGTGGCGACGTTGTTCATCGCGTCGACCGCCCGGAGGATGATGGCCTTGTCGACGGTGTCGACCTCGAGCGTCAGCTCGAACTCTTCCACGCGCGTGTCCGCGATGCCGTCCTTCGGGTAGATCGGGCGCCAGCGGTCGGCGTCGATCGCGTACTCCACCCGCTGGATCGTCGAGTCGAAGTCGCGGACCACGAAGCGGACCGACGTGCGGTTGTTCGAGCGGACGGCGGAGAGCACCGTGATCGTGGGCGGCGTGTTGTCGATGTCGAAGAGCCCGCTCTCGCGCTCCGCGACCAGCGCCGAGCCCGGAGGGTTCGCCAGCGCGTCGGTCGCGACGATCTTCACGACGTACGTGCCGTTCGGCACCGAGGTCGTGTCCCACACGAAGATCGGCTCGAGCAGGTTCTCCTTCAGGATCTTCCAGCTCGTCTCCCCCTCACGGCGGTAGAGCACGTCGTAGGAGAGGTCGTCCTCGTTCTCGTCCTGGGCCTTCCAGATGATCGTCTGCAGCCCCTTCTGGTAGCCGCGGCGGCCGAGCGCGAGCGCAGCGCCCTGCTGATTGCCGGCTCCCGGTCGCCGGTCGAGCGGCCCGGCGTCGAAGCCGGCGATTTCGGTCTCGCCACTCGAGTAGGGCTTCTGAAAGACGACACCCGGCGGGTGAATCGTGATGCCGGTGATCTCGGGGCGCACGTTGCGCTGGAGGTACGCCGCCGTGACGGACGTTACGACCGGCGTGCGCCCCTGCGTGCCGACGAGCTCGAGCTTCCACTGGAGGTACCGCGCGCGAGGGCTCGTGATCTGCTCGCCGTCCGGATTGCGGTAGGCCTCGGACCAGGGGCTCCAGGTCTCGTCGGGCGCGGGCGTGTTGCCGGCGCGGGTGTAGAGCCGCACGTCGGTGCCGGCCGGCGCCAGCCCGCGCCAGCTGATCGCGCCCCACGTCGCGATCGACTGCGCATCGCGCACGGTGGATTCGTACGTCCCGGTCTCCGCCGGCCGCGCCGAGAGCCGGAACACCTTGGCCGGGTTCGCCGTCGCGACCACCAGGCCGCGCGGACCGTCCGGCACGAGCGTCATCACCTGCTGCGCGGCGGCGCGGGCCAGCAGCATCGTCCGGGCGGGGTCGCCGTAGACGCGGTAGATCTTGCCCTGGCCGCCCGTCGCCACGAGCACCGCGCCGTCGGTGTCGAGCGCGACGTCGTACGGCGTGTCCTCCGCGGAGGACCAGATCGGATCCCAGTCGCCATCCGGCTGGATCCGGTAGACCGCGCCGCGACCGGACGAGCGACCCGCCTCGCGCGCGGGGCGCGACGGTTCCGGCGCCGGCGGCGGCTGCTCGACCACCGCCATCGAGGTGATCTCGGCAGACACCGTCGGAACGGGCGCACGCTGCTCCTGCTGCTCGGGTGCCGTGGTCGGACGTGAGGGCTCGGGCGCGCTCGAGGCGGTGAGCGCCGCGGCGTACACGACCCCGTTGCGGCCGGGCCGAATCGCGCTGATCTCCTGCAGCCCGGAATCGAGCAGCAGGAATCCCTGGCCGTCGGGTGTCACGCGGAAGACGCGCCCGGGCGACTCCGTGCCGACCAGCAGCGAGCCGTCGCGCGCGACGTGCAGCGCACGGACGTGGGTCGCCCGCGTGCTGTAGAACACCTCGCCCTGGCCGTCCGGCGTGATCCGGTAGACGAGCCCCTTGTCGCCGGTGGCAGCGTAGACGGCGCCGTCCGGTCCGACCGCGAGGGCCCAGATGTACTTGTCGTCGGGATCGAAGAAGGGCGTGGCCTGCCCCTCGCCCGTCAGGCGGTAGATGCGACCGTCCGGGGACGTCCCCGCGTAAATCGTGCCGTTCGGCGCCATGGCGAGCGCGTGCACTTCGAGCTCTGCCGAGTCGAAGTACACCGACAGCTGGCCGTCCGGCGCGATGCGGAGCACCTGGCCGTCGTTGCCGGTCCCCATGTAGAGCGCGCCGTCCCGGCCCTCGAGCGCGTTCCAGAGCACGGGCGCCGTCGGCGCCGCCAGCTCGGTGAGCTCCGGTCCGAGCACGAGCCGGCCGTGCAGGTCGATCGAGAGGTTCGTGACCTCGCCTTCGAGGAAGTCGGCCAGCGTGGCCACCTCCCAGAACCGCGCGCCGGCTCCGAGCAGCGGCGACGAGAACACGCACACCACGAGCAGGCTCGTCGCGAGCCCGGCGATTTTCCGAGTCATGGCAACTTCTGTGTCGTTACAACGGACCAGCGGGCCACCGGCTCAGCGGAGCGGCAGCGAGAGGAAACGGGCGCCCGAGACCGCGTAGTCGGTGGGGATCGCCCACTCGCCCAGGGTCGCACTGCGCAGACTGCCGATCGAGCCGCCGTGGCGGTCGGCGTCGAGCACCGCCAGCACCGAAGGCGGCAGCGCCGACAGCGTCTCGCCGCTGACGACCGCCCCCGGTTCGGAGCTGACGAGCCGCACGTAGAGGTGGTTGTTCTTGCGGGCTTTGTTGAAGGCCTTGACGATCTGCGCGGCGTCCTGCGCGCGCTGCGTCTGCCGGGTCTCGCGCTGCTCGATCTGCGCCAGCCGCGCGCCGTCGGCCACGATGAGCGTCAGCGTGCCGCTCGCGTTGACGGGGATGTCGACCGGGACCGTGTGCAGGACGTCCTCGCCGCGCGAGGTCCGCATCAGGAGCTTCACCGGCACGCTGCGTCCCGGCCGCACCGTCGGCGCGTCGAGCCACACGCGCTCGAGCACCGCCGTGCGCGGCTCCTCCGAGGAGACGATCCGCAGATCGAGCTCGTCGATCTCGACCGGCTCGAACTCGTTCTTCAGCAGGAACGTGATCGGCCCGGCGATGTAGCTGGCGGCACCGACCGACGGGGACTCGCCGGTGAAGATGTCCTCGAACGCGATCTCGCCGTGCTTGGCGACGAGCGCCCGCCCGGTCACGACGAAGCTCGCCGTCCCGAACTCACGCTCATAAGACTTCAGCGTGTTGACGACGGTGAGGTACGTCAGCAGCGGCGTGAACAGCTGGTCGCGCACGACCGAGAAGCGGAACTCGCGGCGCGGACCGCGATCCGTGTCGAGCACGAGCCGGATCGGCAGCATCGAGGGGCCGGGGCCGAGCGTGCCGGCAATCGCCGTCGCCCGATCCTGTTCGAACGTGCCGATGACCCGGCCGAGGCTGCCGAGCTTCGACGAGTTCATCAGGCTGGGCAGCAGCGTGTGGATCCACGCCCGCGTCATCGGGAACTTCGTCGGACCGAGGTTGTAGAACGGATGTCCGAACGCGTAGACGCGGTCGCCCTCGACCGCCGTGACCGTCCCGGTGCCGCCGAGCGAGAGGTCGCCGTCGATGAGACCCACGCCGATCGCGTCGCCGGGCTGCAGCGGCCGATCCAGTTCGGGCGCGTCGGGCGCGGTTCCGCCGCCCGCGGCCATCGGCGTGAAGCCGCTCGACGAGAACGCGGTGGCAATCATCGTCGCGACGTCGCCGCGGAAGCCGCCCATCACGAGCGGCGTCGAAATCGGCCGCAGCATCGTCGCCAGATCGGGGGCGACGCCGGGGCCCAGGGCGGCGGGCCGCACGTCGGCCGGCGACTGCGCGAAGGGGGGCGTGCGCGCGAAGACGTCCTGGAGGGTGGAGGCCAGCGAGGCGGTGCTGACCGGCAGCGTCAGGCTGGCCTGCGTGCCGGGCGCGCGCCGGGACGTCGTGCGCGTGGCGTCGATCATCTCCTCGATGGGCGTGATCCCCGCGATCGGCTCACGGGAGAACGCGCCGAGCGAGTAGGACACGGCGCCGATCAGGCGGCCGTCCACGTAGACCGGGCTGCCGCTCATGCCGGCGATGACGCCGGTCTTCTCGAGCGGCCCGCCCTCGAGCCGCGCCAGAATCAGGTTGCGGCTCGGGCCCATGACGTTCTCGAGCACGCCGAGGATGTGGACCTTGAATTCTTCGAGCCGGGACCCGGTGAAGACCGTCCGCCCGACGCCGACCATGCCCGGCTTGATCTCCGAGACCGGCATCAGCGGCGCCGCCGCGCGCAGGGGCAGCAGGGCGAGCAGGGCCAGGGAGAGTGTAAGAAATGCGCGGCCAAACCCCATCACGTGCACTGTTTTCCCCTTGGACGTTTCGGCGCGCGGGTGGGACGGTATTGCCATGGTCCAGTATACAGCGCGGACAAGAGGCGCGCGGCCTTGGTTGACACGCGCTGGCGGCTCTGGTAGCGTTTTTTCCACTCGACGCGGTATGTCTGCTTTTCGGTACGACGCCGTGCTGTTCTATACCCCGTACGGCAGCCGTGTGCAAATCGGCGCGGCCGCGGTGGCGGGGACCGGTGCGTACCGGAGCTGGTGGTGGTTTGGCACGCCCAGGAGGGAAGAGGCGTAGCGCACGCACCGGCCAGCGCGTCGACGAACCGGAGAGCCTCTTCACCGAACAGGTGCAAGAGGCTTTTTCATTTTATGGCCCGATTGTGTGTCACGGTGACGGCGCCGACCCTTGCCGACCTGCGCGCGCGGCGCGATGCCGCCGCCCGCGAGGCGGATCTGGTCGAGCTGCGTCTGGACACCGTGGCGGATCCCGACCCCGACGGCGCGCTCGCCGGCCGGACCGGCCCGGTGATCGTGACGTGCCGCGCGGCCTGGGAGGGCGGGCAGTTCCGCGGGTCCGAGGAGGAGCGCCTCCGGCTGCTCGAACGCGCCTGGCGCGCGTCCGCTGACTTCGTGGACGTCGAGTGGCAGGCCTGGACGCGGGCCCCATGGATCGGCGAGACCCGCGGCGAGCGGATCGTCGTCTCGCACCACGACTTCTCCGGCGTGCCCGGCGACCTCGAGGACCGGCATGCCGCGATGGCGGCGACCGGTGCGGCCGTGGTGAAGCTGGCCGTCACGGCGCGGGCGCTCCGTGACTGCGTGCCGCTGCGCGGGTTGCGGCCGCCGGCCGGGCGCCGCCACGTGGTGATCGCGATGGGCGCCGCGGGACTGGTGACGCGGCTGCTGCCGGATCGCTTCGCGTCGGCGTGGACCTATGCCGGCGACGGCGCGGCGCCGGGGCAGGTCCCGGCCGGGCGCATGCGCGAGGAGTTCCGGTTCGGCGAAGTCAGCGCCGGCGCCGCGCTCTACGGCCTGGCGGCGAACCCGGCGGGGCACTCGGTCTCGCCGGCCATGCACAACGCGGCGTTCCGTGCTGCCGGGCTCGACGCGGTGTACGTGCCGCTGCAGGCGGCAGATGCCGCGGACCTGTTCGCCTTCGCCGAGGCCTTCGATCTCGCCGGCGCCAGCGTCACGGTGCCGTTCAAGGTCGACGTGCTGCCGTACTGCACGCCCGACGACGTCGCGCGCGAGGTCGGGGCGGTGAACACGCTGCGCCGCGCCGGCCGCGCGTGGGAGGGCTTCAACACCGACGTCGCCGGGCTGCTGGCCCCGCTTGCGCAACGCGTCGAGATCGCCGGGAAGCGAGCGACGGTGCTCGGGGCAGGTGGCGCCGCCCGCGCGGCGGCGATCGCGCTGCGCCGGGCCGGCGCGTCGGTGACGATTGCCGCGCGTCGCCCGGATCGCGCGCGCGCCGTGGCTGCGGAGGTCGGCGTGGCGTCGGCGCCGCTGCCGCCGGCGCCGGGCAGCTGGGATCTGCTCGTCAACGCGACGTCGGCCGGCATGTACCCGGCCGTCGACGAGACACCGCTGCCCGGTGCGCAACTGGACGGGCAGCTGGTCTACGACCTCGTCTACAACCCGCCGGAGACGCGGCTGCTGCGCGAGGCGCGCGCGGCCGGCTGCGCCACCCTCGGCGGACTCGACATGCTGGTCGCGCAGGCCGTCGAGCAGTTCCGGATCTGGACCGGCCGCACGCCGGACCCGTCGGTCATGCGGGAGGCCGCCGAGCGGCGGCTGGCCGCCTTTTCCGCCGCGGCGCCGGCCGCCCCCTCGTCAGGCTCCCCCTCATGAAGCTGACCACGTTCGAAGAGTTCGTCGATCTCGCGCGGCGCGGCACGTTCGTGCCGGTGTGCAAGGAGATCGTGGCCGACCTGCTGACGCCGGTCTCGGCGTTCCTCAAGATCGCGGAGCACTCGGATTACGCGTTCCTCTTCGAGAGCGTCGAAGGCGGGGAGCACGTCGGGCGCTATTCGTTCCTCGGCAAGGACCCGTTCCTCGTCGTGCGCGCGCGCGAGGACGGCACGGTCATCGAGCGCGCCGGCGCGGTCGAGACGTCATCGGAGCCCTTCGTGCAGGTCGTGCGCGGGCTCATGGCCGGCTACCAGGCGCCGTACGTGCCCGAGCTGCCGCGCTTCACCGGCGGCGCCGTCGGCTACCTCGCATATGACGCGGCGCAATGGTTCGAGCCGGTGCCGACGACGCGGGGGCCGGTCGAGGGCCCTGCCGCGGGGGCCGACCTGGCCGCGTTCATGTTCTTCGACACGGTGCTGGCCTTCGATCACGCACGGCACCGCCTGCTGCTCATCGCCAACGCGCGCGTGACGGCCGAGGACGACCTCGAAGCGCTGTACGGCTTCGCCTGCGCGCGCATCGGCTTTCTCGAGGCCGAGCTCGAGCGCAGTCTGTCCGCCACACGGGCGGCGCAGGGTGGCCCCGTCACGCTGCGATCGAATCTCACGCAGGAGCAGTTCGAGGCGAACGTCCGGACGGCGAAGGAGCACATCGCGGCCGGCGACATCTATCAGGTCGTGCTCTCGCAGCGCTTCGAAGCCGACGTCAGCGCCGACCCGTTCACGGTCTACCGCGCGCTCCGGCACGTGAACCCGTCGCCCTACATGTATTTCATGCGGCTCGGCAGGCTGGCCATCGTCGGGTCGTCGCCCGAGATGCTCGTGCGCGTCGAAGGTGGACGCGCCGAGACCCATCCGATTGCCGGCACGAGGCCGCGCGGCCGCTCGGCAGAGGAAGATCAGCGGCTGGCGGAGGAGCTGAAGCGCAACGAGAAGGAGCGCGCCGAGCACGTGATGCTCGTGGATCTCGGCCGCAACGATCTCGGGCGCGTCTGCCGGTTCGGGACGGTGCGGGTGCCGCAGTTCATGGCGCTCGAGCGCTACTCCCACGTGATGCATCTCGTCTCGATCGTCGAAGGACAGCTCGCCGACGACTGCGATCATCTCGACGCGCTCGCCGCCTGCTTCCCGGCGGGCACGGTGTCCGGCGCGCCGAAGGTGCGGGCGATGGAGATCATCGCGGAGCTGGAGCCGACGCGCCGCGGCATCTATGCCGGCGCCGTCGGCTATCTCGACTTCGCCGGCACGCTCGATTTCTGCATCACCATCCGCACGGTCGTGATGCTCGATGGCAAGGCGTACATCCAGGCGGGCGCCGGCATCGTCGCCGACTCGAACCCGACCGCGGAGTACGAAGAGACGCGCGACAAGGCGAAGGCCGTCGTGCGGGCGCTGGAGCTGGCGCAGGCGGGCCTGTGATGGTGTTCGTGCTCGACAACTACGACTCGTTCACCTACAACCTCGTGCAGTACCTCGGCGAGCTCGGGGCCTCGCCGGTGGTCCGCCGCAACGATCGCGTGACGCTCGACGAGATCGCCGCCTGGAAGCCGACCCACATCGTCATCTCGCCGGGACCCGGACGGCCGGAAGACGCCGGGCTGACGCCCGAGGTGATCCGCCGCTTCGGCCCCGACACGCCCGTGCTCGGCGTGTGTCTGGGCCACCAGGCCATCGGCATGGTCTACGGCGGCCGCGTGGTTCGCGCGCCGGCGCCGCTGCACGGGAAGACGTCACAGGTGGATCACGACGGCCGCGGCATCTTCGCCGGGGTCGAGTCGCCGTTCGAGGCGGCCCGCTATCACTCGCTCGTCGTCGCCGAGGAGGGGCTGCCCGGGGAGCTCGAAATCGCTGCCCGCACCCGCGACGACGGCGTCATCATGGGACTGCGTCATCGCACGTATCCCGTGCACGGGGTCCAGTTCCACCCGGAATCGGTGATGACCGACGCCGGGCGGCGGCTGCTCGAGAACTTCCTGAGGCTCTGACTGTCATGCTGACCGAGCTGCTGCTCAAGCTCACCCGACGGGAAGACCTGACCACCGACGAGGCGGCCGCCGCGATGGAGCTGGTGATGACCGGCCAGGCGACCTCGGCGCAGCTCGCGGGGCTGCTGGTCGGCCTCGCGATGAAGGGAGAGCGCCCCGAGGAGATCGTCGGCCTCGCCCGGACGATGCGCGCGCATGCCGTGCAGCTGTCGAAGCGATTCGACGGCGTCGTCGACACGTGCGGAACGGGTGGCGATCGGGCGGGCACCGTGAACGTCTCGACCGGCGCGGCGATCGTGATGGCCGCCGCGGGCGTCCGCGTCGCCAAGCACGGCAACCGGTCGGTCTCGAGCCGCTGCGGCAGCGCCGATGTCTTCGAAGCGCTCGGCGTGACGATTGCGGTATCGCCGGCCGTCGTCGAGCGCAGCCTCGAGCAGGCCGGCATCGCGTTCCTGTTCGCGCCGGCGTTCCATCCCGCGATGAAGCACGCGGCCCCGACGCGCCGCGAGCTGGGACTGCGCACGGCGTTCAATCTCCTCGGCCCGCTGACGAACCCGGCCGGTCCCCGCCGGCAGATCGTCGGCGTGCCGCGGCCCGAGCTGACCGAACTGGTTGCCCGCGCGCTGCTGCTGCTGGGATCGGAGCGCGCGTGGGTGGTGCACGGCGCGGATGGCCTGGACGAGATTTCGACCACCGGATACACGAAGGTCTCGGAAGCCTGGCAGGGCACCGTCCGGACCTTCCACGTGCATCCCGGAGATTTCGGCATCCGCAAGGCGCCGCTCGACGCGCTGGTCGGCGGCGATGCGGCGCACAACGCCGGCGTGTTGCGCGACGTGCTGAGCGGCGCCGGCGGACCCGTTCGCGACATCGTCCTGCTGAACGCCGCGGCGGGGCTCTTCGTCGCCGGTGCGGCGCCGTCGGTTCGTGAGGGGCTCGAGCTGGCCGCGGCTGCGATTGACGACGGACGCGCGAGGCGCACGCTCGCACGGCTCGTCGAGTCGACCGCGCCGGCGGAAGCGGAGGCCGGAACATGAGCGGCCCGGCGCAGCCCGATCTGCTGGCGGCCATCGTCGCCGCGACCCGCACGCGCGTCGGCGACGCGCAGGCACGGACGCCGGCCGGCGTGCTGGAGTCGCGGGCGGCGGCGCGTCCGCGCCCGCGCGGATTCCGCGCCGCGCTCGACCGTCCGGGGCTTCGCGTGATTGCGGAGTGCAAGCGGCGATCGCCGAGCCGTGGCGTCCTCTGCGCGGAGTACGATCCTGTACGAATCGCGCGGCAGTACGCGGAGGCCGGTGCGGCGGCGATCTCGGTGCTGACGGAGCCCACGTTCTTCGACGGCTCGCTCGACCACCTCGCCGCGGTTCGCGACGCGGTGGACCTGCCGCTGCTCCGGAAGGACTTCGTCGTCGATCCGTATCAGCTGCTCGAAGCCCGCGCGGCCGGCGCCGACGCCGTGCTGCTCATCGTCGCGGCGCTCGACGATCGGGCCCTTCGCACGCTGCAGGAGGAGGCGCGCGCGCTGGAGCTCGACGTGCTCGTCGAGGTCCACGACGAGCCGGAGCTCGAGCGCGCGCTGGCATCGGGCGCCACCCTCATCGGCGTGAACAACCGGAACCTGCGGACGCTGGCGGTGGACGTCGCCGCCTCCGAGCGGCTGGCGCCGCGGCTGCGGGGCAACGTGCTCGGGGTCGCCGAGAGCGGGCTGCGCACGCACGACGATCTCGTGCGGCTGCACGCGGCCGGGTACCGCGCCTTCCTGGTGGGCGAGCGCTTCATGACGACGCCCGACCCGGGGGAGGCGCTCCGGCAGCTGCTCGGCCAGGGAGCCGCGGCGTGATCGTGAAGATCTGCGGCATCACGCGGCCGGCCGACGCGCGGCTGGCGGTCTCGCTCGGCGCGACGCACGTCGGCGTGATCTGCTGGCCGGGGAGTCCGCGCTACGTCGAGCCGGCCGCAGCCGCGGCCATCGTCGAGGCGGTCGGCGGCCGCGCGCTGACGGTCGGGGTATTCGTCGACGAGGCGCCCGAGCGCATGAACGAGCTGGCGGCGGAGACCGGGTTCGATCTGCTGCAGCTGCACGGACAGGAGGCGCCGCAGATCGGGCCGCTGCTCTCGCGGCCGTACATCAAGGCGCTCGCCGTCGGGCCGGAGCTGGACGCCGGCCTGGCGCACTGGCCCGGCGTGCCGGTGCTGCTCGACGCGCACGATCCCGTACGGCGCGGCGGCACGGGCGCGGTCGTCGACTGGGACCGCGCGGCGGTGGTGGCACGCACCCGGGAGGTGATCCTTGCTGGAGGGTTGCGGCCGGAGAATGTCGGCGACGCGCTCTCGCGCGTGCGGCCGGCCGGGGTGGATGTGTCGTCCGGCGTCGAGTCGGCGCCGGGCGTCAAGGACGAGGAGCGGCTGCGCGCGCTGTTCGACGCGATCCGCCGCGTGGAGGAGCTATCGTGACCGTTGACAGCGCGCGACGGCGGCTGGCGTTCGGGGAGCGCGACCCCGACGCGCGCGGCTACTTCGGAGAGTTCGGCGGCCGGTTCGTCCCGGAAACGCTGATGGCCCCGATCGACGAGCTGGCCGACGCGTACGAGCGCGTGCGGCGCGATCCGTCGTTTCTCGACGAGCTCGACGCGCTGCTCGAGCACTACGTCGGACGCCCCACGCCGCTGTACGAGGCACGCCGCCTGGCCGCGGACGCCGGTGGCGCGCGGATCTTCCTCAAGCGCGAGGACCTCACGCACACCGGCGCCCACAAGATCAACAACGCGCTCGGCCAGGCGCTGCTCGCGCAGCGCATGGGCAAGCGGCGCATCGTCGCGGAGACCGGCGCGGGGCAGCACGGTGTGGCGACGGCGACCGCCTGCGCGCTGCTCGGGCTGCAGTGCGAGGTCTACATGGGCGCGGAGGACATGGCGCGGCAGGCGCCCAACGTGCTGCGCATGCGGCTGCTGGGCGCGACGGTACGCCAGGTCGAGGCGGGCAGCCGGACGCTGAAGGACGCGATCAACGAGGCGATGCGCGACTGGGTCACGAACGTGGCCGACACGTTCTACCTGCTCGGCAGCGTGCTCGGGCCGCATCCGTACCCGCTCATGGTGCGCGAGTTCCAGAGCGTCATCGGCCGTGAGGCGCGCGCGCAGATCCTCGAGCGCGCCGGGCGCCTGCCGGATGCCGTCGTCGCCTGTGTCGGCGGAGGCAGCAACGCGCTCGGCATCTTCGACGCGTTCGTGCCCGATGCCGGGGTCCGGCTGATCGGCGTCGAGGCGGGTGGCGAGGGGATTCGGCCGGGACGGCACGCGGCGCGGTTCGCGGGCGGCGCGGTGGGAATCCTGCACGGCACGCGCACCTGGCTGCTGCAGGACGAGGCCGGCAACATCGAGCCGACGCATTCCATTTCCGCAGGGCTCGACTATCCGGCCGTGGGGCCGGAGCATGCATGGCTGCAGGCCGCCGGGCGGACCACCTACGCCCACGTGAGCGACGCCGAGGCGCTCGACGCGTTCCAGCGGCTCGCACGGCTCGAGGGCATTCTGCCCGCACTCGAATCGGCGCACGCGGTGGCGCACGCGCGCCTCGTCGCGCGCGACATCGGCCCCGACGGCATCGTGCTCGTCAACCTGTCGGGTCGTGGAGACAAGGATCTGCAGACCGTACAGGACAGACTCTCATGACCGACGCGCACCTCTCGTCCGCCGTCCGCAACGCCGCCGCCCGGACGGGGCGGCTCGAACGCACCTTCGCGCGGCTGCGCGCGGAGGGCCGGACCGGACTGGTCACCTACTTCACGGCCGGCGATCCGTCGCTCGCGCGGACCCGCGATCTGCTGTTCGCGCTCGAGCGCGCCGGCGCCGACGTGATCGAGCTGGGCGTGCCGTTCTCCGATCCGCTGGCGGATGGCCCGGTGATCCAGCGCGCGTCCGAGCGCGCATTGCGGGCCGGGACGACGCTGTCGGGCGTGCTGGACCTGGTGGCGGACGTGCGCGCCGGGCTGTCGGTGCCGATCGTCCTGTTCACCTACGCAAACCCGATCGTGCGGATCGGCTTCGAGCGTTTCGCCGATCGCGCGGCGGCCGCGGGCATCGATGGCGTGCTGCTGCTGGACGTGCCGATTGAGGAAGCGGACGGCACGCGCGCCGCCATGGCGGCGCGCGGCCTCGACTCGATCTTCCTCGTCAGCCCGACGACGACGGCCGGGCGGCTGGCGCGGGCGGCGGCGCTCGGCAGCGGGTTCCTGTACGGCATCTCGCGGCTGGGGGTGACCGGCGTGCGCGATCGGATCTCGCAGGAGGCCGAAGCGCTCGCGACGCGCGTGCGGCAGGTTACCGACCTGCCGCTTGCCATCGGGTTCGGTCTCTCGCGGCCCGAGCACGTCGCTGCCGTTGGCCGCTTCGCCGACGCGGCCGTGGTCGGCAGCGGTCTGGTGCAGGTGATCGCGGACGCCGGCGACACGCCGGAGCTGGTGCCGCGTGTGGAGGCCTACGTGCGGTCGCTGGCGGCAGGCGCGGCGCGGGCGGGGGCGCAGCCGTGACGATCGACGAGCTGCGGAAGCGCATCGACGAGCTCGACGAGCGGCTCGTGGAGCTGCTGAACGAGCGCGCCCGGTGCGCACTGCGCATCGGCGAGATCAAGCAGGAGCTCGGGCTCGAGATCTATCAGCCCGAGCGTGAATCGCAGGTGCTGGGGCACGTGCGCGCGCACGGCGCCGCCATCGGCGGGCCGCTCGGACCGGAGGCGCTGACGCGGCTGTTCGAGCGCATCATCGACGAAGCGCGGCGGCTGGAGCGGGAATCGGCGAGCGCGCACGGAGACGGCCGGAGCGCCGGGAAGGCAGACGGCGCGGGCCGGTAGCGCGGCGGGGAAGTGGAGGAAAGGTCATGGTGGTGGTCATGCAGGAGCGGGCCAGCGAGGAGCAGATCGAGAAGGTCGTCGCGCACCTCGTCGCGCTCAGGATGGACGTGCATCGGTCGACCGGGGTGTCCCGGACCGTGCTGGGCGCGGTCGGCGACGATCGGCACGTCGACCCGCGGCTGATCGAGATGCTCGACGGCGTCAGCGAAGTGCTGCGGGTGACCGAGCCGTACAAGCTCGCGAGCCGCGCTTTCAAGCCGGACGGCACCGTGGTGCAGGTCGGGGACGTGCGCATCGGCGGCGACGAGGTCATCGTCATGGCCGGTCCGTGCTCGGCCGAATCGGAGGCGCAGGTGCAGGCCGCGGCGGCGGCCGTCAGGCGCGCGGGCGCGAAGATCCTGCGCGGGGGCGCGTTCAAGCCGCGCAGCTCGCCCTACAGCTTCCAGGGGCTGGGCGAAGAAGGGCTCCGCCTGCTGCGCGAGGCCGCCGACGCGCACGACCTGAAGCTGGTCAGCGAGGTGATGGACGTCAGCCAGATCGAACTCGTCGACCGCTACTGCGACATCTTCCAGGTCGGCGCGCGGAACATGCAGAACTTCACGCTGCTGCGGGAGCTCGGGCGCGCGCGCAAGCCGGTGCTGCTCAAGCGCGGCATCGCCGCGACGATCGAGGAATGGCTGCTCTCGGCGGAGTACGTGCTCGCCGGCGGCAACAGCGACGTGATCCTCTGCGAACGCGGTATCCGTACCTTCGAGAGCTACACGCGCAACACGCTCGACATCTCCGCCATCCCGGTCGTGAAGAAGCTGAGCCACCTGCCGATCATCGCGGACCCGAGCCACGGAACGGGACGGCGCGACAAGGTGGCGCCGATGGCGCGCGCGGCCGTCGCCGCCGGCGCCGACGGCCTCATCATCGAGGTGCACTGCGATCCGGATCACGCCCTGAGCGATGGCGCGCAGTCGCTCTTCCCGGCGCAGTTCGACCGCCTGATGGCGGAGCTGCGCATCATCGCTCCCGCGATCGGCCGGACCATCTGTCTCGAGCCGGTTGCCAGACGCGGATGGCGGTGAGCGACAGCGCCGAGGGCGGCTTTCGCCGGATCGGCATCGTCGGCGTCGGGCTGATCGGCGGGTCGATCGCCTTCGCGACGCGGCGGACCTTCCCCGGCGTGACCGTCGTCGGTGTCGATCGCGAGGACGTCATCGACGCGGCGCGCCAGCTCGGCGCGCTGCAGGCCGGCGCCACGGACCTGCGCGTGCTGGACGGCTGCGATCTGGTGGTGCTGGCCGCGCCGGTCCGGCAGAACGTCGAGGTGCTGGCGCGCCTGCCGGAGGCCCTCCGCGGCGCCGCCATCGTGACGGATGCCGGCAGCACGAAGCGCGCGGTCGTCGCGGCGGCGCAGGCCCTGCCGCCGCATCTCACCTTCATCGGCGGCCACCCGCTGGCCGGGTCCGCCAGGGGCGGCCTCGAGGCCTCGCGCGCGGACCTGTTCGAGCGGCGTCCCTGGCTGCTCACGCCAACCGCCGATGCGCCGCGCGAGGCGGTGCAGCGGCTCTCCGCCTTCCTGACCGGGCTCGGCGCGACGCCGCTCGAGCTCGATCCCGATCGGCACGATCGGGTCCTCGCCTTCACCAGCCATCTCCCGCAGCTGACCGCGTCCGCGCTGATGCACGTCGTCGGCGAGGCCGTGGGGGAGACCGGCCTCAGGCTGGCCGGCGGGGGACTGGCCGACACGACGCGCGTGGCGGCGAGCCCGGCGTCCATCTGGACCGACATCTGCGCCACGAACGCCGACGAGATCCTGCCCGCCCTCGACACCCTCATCACGACGCTCCAGCGCCTGCGCGCCGATCTCGAGGCCGGGGCCTCGATCGATCCGCTGTTCGCGTCGGCGCAGCGCTGGCGCCGGAAGATCACATAGCAGTCTGATTGGGTCGGATCAGGTTCGCGCAGCCGCTCGCTGATCCCTGCTCGCGGCCGCGCGATCAGGTCTCGCTTTGACCCGCGTGCGATTGGGCGGGCTTCGGCGGATCAGGTCCTGCGGTTCGCCCTGGGCAGCGTGCCGACCGCCTCGTGCAATCCCAACCTCAGCCATTGTTATGAAATGATAAATTAGCGGCATGAACAAGGTCCTGCAGTCGGCTGACGAAGCTGTCGCGATGATCCCCGACGGGGCGACGCTGATGGTCGGCGGGTTCGGCGTATGCGGGAACCCGGAGAACCTGATCGCAGCGCTGGAACGCCGGGGCACGCGCGGGCTGACGGTCATCAGCAACAACGCCGGGATCGACGGGTTCGGGCTGGGGCGGCTCCTGGCCAACCGCCAGATCAGGAAGATGATCGCGACCTACGTCGGCGAGAACCGCGAGTTCGAACGGCAGTTCCTCGCCGGAGAGCTCGAGGTCGAGCTGGTGCCGCAGGGCACGTTCGCCGAGCGCATCCGCGCGGGCGGCGCGGGCATTGGCGGGTTCTATACGCCCACCGGGGTGGGGACGATCGTCGCGGAAGGGAAGGAGACGCGCGTCATCGACGGCAAGGCCTACGTCCTCGAGCTGCCGCTCAAGGCCGACTTCGCGCTCGTGCGGGCATGGAAGGGGGACACGCGCGGGAACCTCGTCTACCGCAAGACCGCGCGCAACTTCCATCCGATGATGGCGACCGCCGCGCGCGTGACGCTCGCCGAGGTCGAGCATCTCGTCGAGGCCGGGGAGATCGATCCCGATGCCGTGCACACGCCCGGCATCTTCGTGACGCACATCCTGCAGGGCGCCAGCTATTCGCGCCTCGTCGAGCGGCGCACGGTGAGGAGCAGCCATGGATAAGCGCGAGCGCATCGTCCGCCGCGTCGCGCGCGAGCTGCGCGACGGTGACTACGTGAACCTCGGCATCGGGATGCCGACGCTCGTCGCGAACCACGTGCCGCCGGGCGTCGACATCACGCTGCATTCGGAGAACGGCATGCTCGGGGTCGGACCGTACCCGCTCGAAGACGAGGTGGATCCCGACCTCATCAACGCCGGCAAGGAGACGGTCTCCGAGACGCCCGGCTGCTGCTACTTCAGCTCCGCCGATTCCTTCGCGATGGTGCGCGGCGGGCACATCGACCTGACCGTGCTCGGGGCGCTCCAGGTCGACCGTGAGGGGAACCTCGCGAACTGGATGATTCCGGGGAAGATGGTGAAGGGGATGGGCGGCGCGATGGACCTCGTCGCCGGCGCGAAGCGCGTGATCGTGGCGATGGAGCACACCACGCGCGACGGCGGGCACAAGATCCTCGAACGCTGCACGCTGCCGCTGACCGGCGCGAAGGTCGTGCACATGATCGTCACCGAGATGGCCGTCATCGAGGTCACGCCGCGCGGCCTGGTGCTGCGCGAACGCGCGGAGGACACGACCGTCGAGGCGATCCGCGCGGCCACCGGGACGACGCTGCTCGAAGAGGGCGCCGTCGGGACGTTCTAGGAGGACGCGTGTCGAGTGTCATTCTCTCCGGGTGCCGCACGCCCATCGGCTCGTTCGGCGGTTCGCTGAAGGACCTGAGCGCGCCGCAGCTCGGGGCCATCGCGATCCGCGAGGCGATTGCGCGCGCCGGCGCGGACCCGGCGCAGGTCGACGACGTGCTCATGGGGTGCGTGCTGCAGGCGGGCGCCGGCATGAACGTCGCGCGGCAGGCGGCGCTCGCCGCGGGCCTTCCGGCCGACGTGCCGGCCGAGACCGTGAACCGCGTGTGCGGCTCGGGCCTCGCCGCGGTCATGCATGCCGCCGACGCGATCGCGGCGGGAACCGCGCGTCTCGTCGTCGCCGGCGGCACCGAGTCGATGTCGAACGCGCCGTACCTGCTGAAGGGCGCGCGCTGGGGCTACCGGATGGGGCACGGCGAGCTCGTCGACACGATGGTCGCCGAAGGTCTGACGTGCGCGCTCGAGGGCTGCCACATGGGCAGCACCGCCGAGGCGATTGCCGCGCGGACGGGGATCACGCGCGCGGAGCAGGACGCGTTCGCGGCCGAGAGCCAGCGTCGGGCGGCTGCCGCACGCGAGGCCGGCTGGTTCGCCGACGAGATCGTCCCGGTGTCCGTTCCGCAGCGGAAGGGCGATCCGGTGATCGTCTCCGTCGACGAGTACCCGCGTCCCGGCACGACGGTCGAGAAGCTCGCGACGCTGTCGCCCGCATTCCAGAAGGGCGGCACCGTCACCGCCGGCAACGCCTCCGGTATCAACGACGGCGCGGCGGCGCTCGTCGTCGCGGCGGAATCGGCCGCCGTGCGTCCGCCCCTGGCGCGCATCCTGGCGTACGCGAGTGCCGGCGTCGAGCCGAAGTACATGGGGCTCGGCCCCGTTCCCGCCGTGAGGAGGGCGCTCGACCGGGCCGGCGTGGCGATCGGCGACGTCGATCTGTTCGAGCTGAACGAGGCCTTCGCCGTGCAGGCCCTGGCCGTGATGCGCGATCTCGGCGTGGACCCGGCGCGCGTCAACGTCGGCGGCGGCGCGGTGGCGCTCGGACATCCGATCGGCGCGAGCGGCGCGCGCGTGCTGGTCACCTTGCTGTACCATCTGCGCCGCACGGGCGGGCGCCTCGGTGTCGCCTCGCTCTGTGTCGGCGGCGGCATGGGCGTGGCGATGGTAGTCGAGCGGCTCTGAGCGCACCGGCGCGGCGCGCGGAACATCGGCCTGACGCCGTTCGTCCCTGACAGTCGATACCCGCCGGGCCGTGCGGGAGCTGTTTGCCGATGAGCGACTCCTCCCGGCAGGGCCGGGTCTCCGCCCTCGACGCGCTCGCCGATGCCGACGCCGCCGTCGCAGCCCTGCGCGGATCCGCGGATGCGTGCGAGCTGCTCGTACGGCGCTTCGAGCGGCCGATCTACAACCTGATCGCACGTCTCGTCCAGGATCCGTCGCTCGCGGAAGACCTCACCCAGGAGACGTTCCTGAAGGTGTTCCGCGCGCTGGCGCAGTACGACCCGGCGCAGCGCTTCTCCAGCTGGATCTTCCGCATCGCCCACAACACGGCCGTCGACGCCCTGCGCGCCCGGCGTGTGCCGCTCGCGGTGCCGCCGGTCGAGGCCGACGGGGAGGCGCTCGACCCGGTCGCCGCGTTGCCCGATCTCTCGGCGGAGTCGCCCGAGCAGGCAGCCGGGCGCCGCCAGCTTGGGGAGGTGCTCGACGAGGCCATCGACGCCCTGCGCCCTCCGTATCGCGCCGTCATCGTGCTGCGGCACCACGAAGACCTGGACTACGAGGAGATTGCCGCGATCATGCAGCTGCCGCTGGGCACGGTGAAGACCTACCTGCACCGCGCCCGGCGCGAGCTGGCTGAACGGCTGCGGGCGGCCGGATACGGCCCGTCTGAAACCCGGTCCGGCCGCCGGCCGTAAGGCTGACAGGACATGGCGCGCACCCCCACAGACCTGCACGACCCCGCCGAACGGGCATGGCATGCCCTCCTCGCCCGTGCACCGCGCCGCGAGCCGCCGCCGGATCTCCAGGCCCGGCTGCTGGCGGCCACGCGGGCGAGCTGGCCGGTGACCGGCGAAGGGGTCGCGATGCCGGGAGTACGGGGGGAGCTGGCGGTCACGGCGGGCGTGCTGGCGGGCGCGGCGGCGCTGACGGTGGCGCCGGTGCTGCTCGTCGTGGCGCTCTTCTTCTTCGACGCCGGCATCGTCGTCGAGGGCGTGGCGAGGACGTGTGTGTGGCTCGTGAGCTGGTTGAGCACCGGCGTGTCCGTCTGGGACGTGCTGACGCGCGCCGGACGGGTGGCCGCGGCGGCGATGACGAGCCCGGCAGGAACGCTCCTCCTGCTGGGTGGGACGTTGACGGCGTTGGTGGCCCTCATGGGGCTGAGCCGTCTGCTGCCTGTGGAGCGGGAGACTGTCGATGCGTAGTGTGCTGAGAGTCGGAATGCTCGCGGTCCTGTTCGTTGCCGCCGGGACGTTGCCGCCCGCGCCCGCCGACGCGGCGGCGCAGTCCCGGGCGCCTGTCCTCGATGCCGCGCTGAAGGCACGCGTGGAGTCGCAGTTCCGCGTGCTGCCGGTGCGCGGCGGGGTCGTGCTCACGCCGCGGCGGACGATCGAGGGGGTCGAGTCGATCGAGATCCGCGACGGGCTGATCGCGCTCGACGGCGAGCCGACCACCGGTGCCCAGCTGCGCGAGCGTCTCGGCGACGCGGCAGACCTGGTGCTCCAGGTTTCCTATCTGCCGATCGACGCGCTGGTGAACTGGAACCGGGCCCCCGAGCCGTCGACGCCGCCGGCGACTCCCGACGCGCCGCAGGTGCCCGCCGCTCCGGAATCCGCGGGCGCTCCTGCACAACCGCCCCCATCCCCGCCGCCGTCGCGCCCGCGCGTGCGCCCGGAGGCCGGCGAGCTCGCTCCCAATGGACGTCCGTGGCGGCAGAGCGCGTCCAGAGTGCGCATCGGTGGGAGCGTCACCGTGCACGAGGACGAGTACGTCACGGAACCGGTGGTCGCCGTCGGCGGCAGCGTCACCGTGCTCGGCCGCGTCGACGACGATGTCGTCGCGGTGGGAGGCAGCGTCCGGCTGGGTCCGCACGCGCGCGTGCGCGGCGACGTCACCGCCGTGGGTGGCGGCATCGATCAGGAACCCGGCGCGTGGATCGGCGGTTCGGTCAACGAGGTCGGGTTCGGCGTGGGCAGCTTCCACTTCGAACCGTGGGCCGTCGGGTTGCCGTGGTGGTCCGGCCACGAGATGTTCAGCGGCAGCTTCAAGCTGCTCGGCACGATCCTGCGCGTCAGCCTCGTGCTGCTGCTCGCGATGGTCGTCGCGCTCGTCGCGGCACGCCCCGTCGAACGGATTGCCGAGCGGGCCACCCGCGAACCGTGGGTCAGCGGCTTCGTCGGCCTGCTCGCCCAGCTGCTCTTCGTGCCGGTGCTCGTGCTCACCGTCGTCGTCCTCGCCATCTCCATCATCGGGATTCCGCTGCTCGTGCTCGTGCCCCTCGGCGTGCTCGCGTTCCTCGCGGCCTTCCTGGTTGGCTTCACGGGGCTCGCGCTCCGCATCGGCTCGTGGGCCGCTCCCGGCCGGTCCCCCTTCGTGGCGCTGGCGGTCGGCGTGGTGCTCGTCGCGGCCGTGACGCTGCTTGCGCGGTTGCTCGCGCTCCTGCCGGTGCCGCTCTGGCCGATCACCTGGGTGGTCGCCCTCGCCGGATTCCTGATCGAGTACGTGGTCTGGACGATGGGGCTCGGTGCGGCGCTGCTCACGCGGTTCGGCACGCGCGGCGCGTCGCCGCCGCCGGCCTCGACGCAGCCACCGCCGGTCGAGCCGCCGCCGCTGCCTGCCGTCTGAGTCGGGAAGGTGAGAGCCGGGGACGCCGCGATCGGCGTTCCCGGACTGACCGTCAGCTGTTCTCCTTCATCACGGTTGCGAGACAGCTCGGACAGATGCCGTGGCTGAACTGCACGTCGGCGTGCTCGGCGATGTAGGTCTCGACCTGGCTCCAGTAGTTCTGGTCGTCGCGGATGCGTTTGCAGTACGCGCAGATCGGCAGCAGGCCCTGGAGCTGTCGGACCCGCTTGAGCGCGTCCTCGAGCTCGGTGACCCTGTCCGCGAGGCGCTGCTGCAGCTTGACGACGCGCGCCGCCACGAGTAGCCGTGCCTCGAACTCCTCGCGGTCGACCGGCTTGACGATGTAGTCGTCGGCGCCGGCGCGCAGTCCTGCGAGGATGTCGTCACGTGACGACCGGGCAGTGAGCAGGATCAGGTACGGAGGCACCGGAGGCTGTGCCTCGCGGATGGTCCGGCAGACGTCCACGCCGTCCATGCCGGGCATGACCCAGTCGAGCACGGCGATGCGCGGCGCGTCGGCGACCAGCAGGCGTTCGACGGCTTCCATTCCGTCCGCGCAGACGACGGGCCGGAATCCCCAGCTCTCGAGCGACCGCTCGAGCAGCAGCCGGGACGACGGCTCGTCTTCGGCGACGAGAACCTCGAGGGAACGCAGGGTATCCGGGTGCGTGGGAGAACTCCGTCTCAGAACGGGTTGCCGAAGTCGCGCGCGCCTGGCCTCACCTGGACATTGACCTGTCCGGCCACGATGACCTTGTTGCCCCGCTTGAGGCGCAGGCGGATTTCGTACCGTCCCGCCTGGTTGTACTGATGTGACGCCGCGAAGCGGCGCTGGATTTCGCTCTTGCCGGGCTCGAAGGGCTCGCAGTCCGTGCGGGCCTCCGATCGCGTGCCGTCGCCCCATTCCCATTCGACGGCGGGGCAGTAGAGCTCGGGTGTCTCATCCGAGCCGCCGCGCAGCTCGGCGCTCACCCTCACCCGCGCCGGTGAGAAGACCACCGCCGGCGTGGCGCGCAGCTGCAGCGACGGCTTCCTGATTTCCTTCTCGTCGGTCTTGTCAGCGGATCCGGCCCCGGTCGCGCTGCCCTCGTTCTGGTCGTTCTGCTGGCCGTCGCTGGCGAGGAGCGCGGGCGGCATCGTGACTGAACCAGCCACAAAGGGCAGGGCAAGAGCGAGCGCGAGCGACAGGAGTGGACGGGTCATAGGGACGTCCGGCTGCGGACGTCGGGTGGTGGGGGAGCACCAGCCGATCCGCGGATTGTCTGGGGCCGCCGGCCCGGCGGCGGGATACGCGTCTCGACGCGATTCTACTCCGGCAGGTGCGGCCCAGCAATGGAGGTCACTTGAGCAGCAGGCACTTTCCGCACTACGCTGCCGGAATGCCCGAGCCAGGCTTTGCACTTCATGTGGCGCCGCTCCCGGCGCCGGGAGCCGCCGGCGACGTGCTCGTGGTCCCGGTGTTCGAAGGGGACACGTTCGAGGACGTCGATGAGGTTCTGGACGGGGCTGTCGTCGACGTGCTGCGCCGGGCCTGCGAAGCCGGCGAGTGTCAGGGGCGTTCCGGCGAGGCGTTCTGGACTGCGGTGCCGTCGCCTGATGGCACCAGGCGCGTGCTCGGTATTGGAGCAGGCGCGCGCGCCCAGTGGGATGCCGGCGCGGCCCGGCGGGTCGCGGCGTCGGCAGCGAACACCGTACGTGCACGGCGCCTGCCGACGCTGGCTGTCGTCGTGCGGTCGTCGCCGGCCAGCCATGCCGCCGCCGCACTCTCGCGACTCGTGCAGGCGTCGGCCGAGGGTCTCGTCCTCGGCCAGTTTGCCGGCGGGCACCTCAAGACGTCGTCGAGAAACGACATGGCGCTGGCGGGCGCGACGCTGCTCACGCCTCCCTCCGCCGCCGACGCGCACGCCGTCCTCGCGGCATCCGCCGCACGCGGCTGCGTGCTCGGCGAACACACGAATCTCGCCCGCCGTCTGGGGAACGAGCCGGCCAACCGGCTCACGCCGACGGAGCTCGCGCGCCGCGTGGAGGAGGCCGTGCGCGGAACGGCCGTCGCCGTCGACGTGCTCGACGAGACACGGATCGCCGAGCTGCACATGGGACTGCTGCTCGGAGTCGCGCGGGGCAGCAGCGAGCCGCCGCGCGTGATCGTGCTGCGCTACGACCCGCCGGGCGCGCCGGAGGTGCCCGTGCTGGGTCTTGTCGGCAAGGGCGTGACGTTCGACTCCGGCGGCATCTCGATCAAGCCGGCGGACGGCATGGATCGCATGAAGGTCGACATGGCCGGCGGAGCGGCCGTGGTGGCCGCCATCCGCGCCGCAGCCGTCCTCGAGGCACCGACCCGTCTCATCGGCGTGATCCCGTCGACGGAGAACATGCCGAGCGGTTCGGCGACACGGCCCGGCGACGTGCTGGTGAGCGCCGAGGGGCGGACGGTGGAGATCCTCAACACGGACGCCGAGGGGCGGCTGATTCTCGCCGACGCGCTCTGGTACGCCAGGCAGCTCGGAGCCACGCATCTCGTCGACGTCGCGACGCTCACGGGCGCCTGCGTCGTCGCGCTCGGCCGCGTGATGAGCGGCCTGTTCGGGACGGACGCGGACTTCACCGACGTCATCCGGCAGCTGGGCGAGCTGTCGGGCGATCGGTGCTGGCCGATGCCGGTGATGGACGACTACTTCGAGCAGCTCAAGAGCGAGGTCGCCGACATGACCAATACCGGCGGGCGTCCGGGCGGTGCCGTGACGGCGGCGGTGTTCCTGAAGCAGTTCACCGGCGGCCTGCCGTGGGCCCATCTGGACATCGCCGGCACGGCCTGGAGCGACGAGAACCGGCCGCACCAGATCAAGGGCGCGACGGGAGCGGCGACGCGGCTGCTCGCGGAACTGGCGCTGGACCCGGGGCGGTGGACGTAGCCCGGGACGCTCAACCGGAGTAAACTCGAACCGTGGTCCAGTCCTCTCCGATTCTCGTGCGGGTCGTCGGCCCTGCGACCGACGAGCTGACGCTTGGGGACGTGATCCTGGGGGCGCTGGGCCTGACCGGCGCCATCGCCGCGACGGCGATGGTTCTCGGGATCGTGCTCGGATTCCTCTTCATCCTGTACCGCTTCCGCCGTCCCCGGAATCACTTCAACGGCGAGACGAGCGACGAGCTCTCCCTCCGCCTGACCTGAGCTCCGGCGCGCGCTGCGCTCACTCCTGCGAGGCGACGGTCGTGACCGCCTTCAGCGAACGCTGGTAGCGGCGGATGCCCTGATACAGCGCTTCCGCGATCTGCTGGCGGTAGCTCGCCGTCTTGAGCAGCCGTCCCTCCTCGGCGTGCGTGACGAACGAGATTTCCGCCAGTACGCTCGGCATGCCGGCGCCGATCAGCACGACGAAGGGCGCCTGCTTCACGCCCAGGTCCCGCACCGTGCGCTTCTGCTTCTTCAGGTGCTCGACCATCGAGCGCTGGACGAGCGTCGCGAAGTCGCGCGACTCGTCCAGCTTGTTGTTCAGGGCGATCGCCTTCACGATGTCGGGCAGGTTGTGCATCGTCCGTCCCGACGCGGAGTTCTCGCGCGCGGCGACTTCCTCGGCCTCCGGGTTCGAGGCGAAGTTCAGGAAGTACGTCTCGATGCCCCGGGCCTTCGAATTCCGCGATGCGTTCGCGTGAATCGACAGGAAGAGATCGGCCCCCTCGCGGTTGGCGATCGCGGTGCGCTCCTCGAGCGGCACGAAGACGTCGGTGCGCCGGGTCAGGATCACCTCGGTGCCCGGGTCCTTCAGGAGCAGCTTCTCGAGCCGGAGCGCGACGTCGAGCACGAGCGACGCTTCCGTCACACCGCGCGACCGCGCACCCGGATCGTGTCCGCCGTGTCCGGGATCGATGACGATGCGGTGGACGCCGAGCCCGAGCTGCCGCGACAGCGAATAGCGTCCCCGCAGGTTCGTCCTGGGAGGCGCCGGTGCCTCCGCCGGCGTCGTGGAGCCCTCTGCCGGACGAGCCGCAAGCGGCGTCGGCCGTGCCCGGGGCGGCGTGATGACGTTCGAGGCCCGCGCGGGCACATCGGAAGCGAGGGAGGCGTCGGCGCCGCCGGCAGGCACCGCGTCGGCCTGTCGCGGCGCCTCGACGGGACGCGACGCATCCGCGGCGACTCCGTCGGCGCGCGCATGCGACTCGCGCGCGATGTCGACGACGATCCGGAACGGGTCGTCGAGCGTGAAGACCTTGTGCGGCGCATCGGTGCCGAGGTCGAGGACGACGCGCGTCGCCCCGTTCGGCTGGGGGCCGAACCGTACGGCCTTCACGTGATCGCCGTCGATCACGAGCGGGTTGTCGAGCGACCCGGCCGGCTTCGAGCCGGCGATGTCGAAGAAGACGCGCGGCGGGTCGCTGAGCCGGTCGTGCACGAAGCCCGCCTTCCGATCGAGCTCGATGGCGATCCGTACCGCTCCGGGCAGCACCGACTGCCGGATCGCCGTGATGCTCGCGACGTCCTCCACGGGCACTCCCGGATCGCGCGCGGCGTCCTTCATGGCCTGGAGCGCGGGACGCGCCTTCGGAACGAGCGAGCTGGCCGGGTACTCCCGGATCAGCCAGTCGAGCAGCCGCACGGACGCCTTCCGGTCCTCCTCGACGCGATACCGGGCGTAGCTGTCTGCCAGGAGCATGGCGGCCTGCCACAGCGCGTTGTCGCTGTAGCCGCTGCGCGGATGGCGCCGGACGATCCCTTCGTAGCCCACGACGATCCGGTTGATGTCGTGCCGGACCGTTCGCTGCGGTCGTCCGGTCTCGAGCGCGCGGCGTGCGGCCGTCTCGCGTGCCTGCAGCTTCTGGTACATCCCTTTGGCGGTCGTCTGTGCGACGGCCGCATCGGCGGGGCAGAAGGCCAGGGCGATCAGCAGGGCGATGAAGTGGCGCATGCGGGCGTCTCCCCGGTTACCGGAGCTGGGCATCCACGGCATCGAAGTAATCCTTCGGGACCAGGACCTCGCGGGCCTTGCCGCCGGAGCCGGCCGACACGAGACCTTCGGCTTCCATCATGTCGACGAGCCGCGCCGCGCGGCTGAACCCGATGCGCAGGCGGCGCTGCAGGTACGAGATCGAGGCCTGGCCGCTCTGCACGACGATGCGGGCGGCCTCGTCGTAGAGGTCGTCCTTCTCGAACTCGATGCTGTTCTCCGGCTTGTCCTCGGCCGTGATCGACTCGTCGTAGCTCGGACGCCCCTGCTTGCGCAGGAAGCTGGCGAGCCGCGCGCTCTCCTGCTCGGAGATGTAGGGCCCGTGGAGGCGGATGTAGCGCGACGAGGCCGGCGGCAGGAACAGCATGTCCCCGCGACCGAGCAGCTGCTCGGCGCCGTTGCCGTCCAGCACCGTCCGCGAGTCGATGCGCGAGGACACGCGGTAGGCGATGCGCGCCGGCAGGTTGGCCTTGATGAGGCCGGTGATGACGTCGACCGACGGACGCTGCGTCGCGAGAATCAGGTGAATCCCCACGGCGCGCGCCATCTGCGCCAGCCGGCAGATCGACTCCTCGACCTCGTTGCCGGCCACCATCATCAGGTCCGCCAGCTCGTCGATCACGACGACGATGAACGGGAGCGGCTTCGGACGCTCGCCGTCGCGCGCGTCCGGCGGCATCTCCTCGAGCATGTGCCGGATGTTCCGGTTGTACTGCTCGATGTTGCGGACGCCCTCCGCGGCCAGCGTCTTGTAGCGCTCCTCCATCTCGCGCACTGCCCACCGCAGCGCGTTGCTGGCCTGCTTCGGATCGACGACGACCGGCGTGAGCAGGTGCGGGATGTCCTCGTACATCCCGAGCTCGAGCCGCTTGGGGTCGATCATGATCAGCCGCACGTCGTCCGGCGTGGCCCGGTAGAGGATGCTCGTGAGCATCGCGTTCAGGCCGACCGACTTGCCCGTGCCGGTCGAGCCCGCGATGAGCAGGTGCGGCATCGTCGCCAGGTCCGCGAAGAACGGCTCGCCGTGGATGGTCTTGCCGAGCGCGAGCGTCAGCTTCGAGGTCGACCGGCGGTAGGCCTCGGATTCCAGCTGCTCGCGCAGCGAGATCGTCTCGCGCACCTGGTTGGGCACCTGGATGCCCACCGTCGACTTGCCGGGCAGGCGGTCGATGATGATCGACTCGGCCTGGAGCGCGAGACACAGGTCTTCGGCGAGGCCGGTGATCTTGCTGTACTTCACGCCGGCTTCCGGCTTGAACTCGAACGTCGTGACGACCGGGCCGGGGTGAATCTGGACGACCGACCCCTCGACCGAGAACTCGCGGCACTTGTCCTCGAGCAGCCGCGCGCCTTCCATCAGCTCGCGCTCGTCGATCTTGCGCTCGCTCTTCGGCGCGTCGAGCAGCGAGAGCGGCGGCAGGGTGAAGCCGCCCATGCGGCGTTCGACCGGCGTGCGGGCCGTGGCGTCGGACTCCTCGAGCGGGAGCGGCGGCGTGGTGATGCGCGCGCGCTCCCGCGCAATCGGCGGGGCAGGGGCCGGCGGAGCGGATGCGGCAGGCCGGATCGGGGTCTCGCGCGCGGGCGCCTCGTCCGCGCCGTCGTCGGCCGGCTTCGCCTTGCCCTTCGCGCGCGCGGCGCGCGCAGCGGTCACGGCGGCCTGTGCGGCGTCGACGGACGCCGGCGGCGCGCCGGCGCGGCGCGTGTGCTTCGCGATCACCTCCCGCCGCTGCTGCTCCTTGCGACGCTCCTCGCGCCACTCGGTGAACGCGTTCCACCAGCGGCGCACCGCTTCCGACGACTGCTCGAACAGGGCCGCGAACGCGCGCCCGAAGGAGAACTGCGTCGTCAGGATGATCGCGAGCACGAGCAGCGTGAGGATCACGATGATCGAGCCGGGCCGGTTGAGGTACGCGGCCGACGCGCCGCCGATCCAGTCGCCGATGTAGCCGCCGGCACGGAACGTCCGCCCGGCGTATTCTTCGCTGCCCAGCACCAGGCTCAGGAGCGCCGCGAGGCAGCCGACGAGCAGCGCGCCGCCGACCGCCTTCGTGTAGCCGGCGTCGACCGTGCGGCACCAGAAGAAGTTCCAGCCGAGCACGCCGAGCACGGCCGGCACGAGGAACGACGCGTAGCCCAGGAGCTGGAACGAGGCTTCGGCCAGGAACGCGCCGACCAGGCCGACGAAGTTCGCCGGCTGATGCGACGCTCCCGACGTGAAGAACCACGCCGGATCCGTGGGCTCGTAGGTCACGAGCGCGATGAGCCAGATGAGCGAGGCGCCGAAGAGCGCCACGCCGGCGACTTCACTGGCTCTGCGCGAGAGGGTCGAGGCTGGGGCCACCGTACAGGTTCTCCTAGATCTCCATCACGACCGGCAGGACGAGCGGGCGCCGGCCCGATCGCCGCTTGACGAAGCGGCGCAGTTCCACCTGAATCGCCTCGCGCAGCAGCCCGGGGTCGGTGCGCTGCTCCACGGAGAGCGCGGCGACGACGTCGGTGACGAGACGGACTCCGTCGGCGACGAGCGCCTCGCGCGCCATGTCGTCGACGACGCCGCGCGTGATGATCTCGGGCGAGCCGGCCAGCTCGCCGTCCTGTTTCCGGATGGCGACCACCGGGAGCACGAACCCGTCGACCGCGAGGTGGCGCCGGTCGCGCAGCACTTCGTCGGCCACCTCGCCGGTGCGCGTGTCGTCGATGAGCACGCGGCCGGTGGGCGCGCGGCCGACGACTTCGGCGTGCCCGGGCGTGATCTCGAGGATGTCGCCGGTCTCGATGAGCCGGACCTCCACGTCGCGCCCGCTGCCTTCCGCCATCTGCTGCGCGATCCGCCGGTGTTCGGCGAGCTGCCGGTACTCGCCGTGGATCGGCACGACGAAGCGCGGCCGCACCAGCGAGTGCACCAGTTTCAGCTCCTCCTCGGAGCCGTGCCCCGAGACGTGCACATGCTTGTGCGCCTCGGTGATCACCTGCGCGCCGCGGCGGGTCAGATGGTTCACGACGCGGCCGATGGCCTTCTCGTTGCCCGGGATCGCGCGCGCCGAGAAGACGACCGTGTCCCCGGGACCGATCCTCACGTGCCGGTGGTCGTCGACCGCGATGCGCGACAGCGCCGACCGCGGCTCGCCCTGCGACCCGGTGGCGATGCAGAGCACGCGCTCGCGCGGGAGGTTGGGCACCTCGCTGTCGCGAATGAGCAGCCCTTCCGGCACGCGCAGGTAGCCGAGGCGTTGCGCGACCTCCGCGTTGTCCACCATGCCGCGTCCGATGAACGCGACGCGCCGGCCGAAGCGTTCGGCCAGCCGCACGAGCAGCTGGATCCGGTACAGGCTCGACGCGAAGGTCGTGACGACCAGCAGGCCCGTCGCCGAGGTGAAGATCTCCTCGAACGCGCCGAGCACCTCGAGCTCGGATCCGGTGAAGCCCCGGCGATCGACGTTCGTGCTGTCGGCGAAGAGCGCCAGCACCCCCTCGGACCCGAGCATCGCGAAGCGGTGCAGGTCGAAGTGCTCGCCGTCGATCGGCGTCTGATCGACCTTGAAGTCGCCGGTGTGCACGATCGTGCCGACCGGCGTATGCAGCGCGACCGCCACGCAGTCGGGCATGCTGTGCGTGACGCGGATGAACTCGATGCCGAACGGCCCCGCCGTGACCCGATCGCCGGGCGCGACCACGCGCAGCCGGTCGCCGGGGTCGATCGCATGCTCGGCCAGCTTCGACTCGACCAGCGCCAGCGTCAGCCGGGTGCCGTAGACCGGGCCGTCGACGAGCGGCCAGATGTACGGCACGCCGCCGATGTGGTCTTCGTGCCCGTGCGTCAGGACGAGTGCGTCCACCCGGCGCCCCTGCAGATAGGTGAGGTCCGGCACGACGAGGTCGACGCCGAGCAGCTCGGGGCCCGGAAACATCGCCCCCGCATCGATCACCAGCGTGCTCCCGCCGTGCGAGATCGCGAGCGTGTTCATGCCGAACTCGCCGACCCCACCGAGCGCCACGACCTCGAGCGCACCGCCGTTCGACAGACGAACCTCCCAGCGCACACCGCTCCCGCCCCCGGCAGTCGGGAACGGGCGGTGGAACCTGACCGCGGCCGGCAGCGCCGCCGCGGGGCTGCGACCGTCACGGGCGGGCGCCCGCGTACGTGTCGCATCAGGCCGCTGGGACAGCCTGGTGATGGAAAGGCAGGAAAGCGGGAAAACTATACCAGAAAAGGCCCGATCGCGGGTGGAAGTTCCCGTCGCTCAGACAGTTCGCTCCAGCGACGCCGCCAGGGCCAGCAGCTGCCCGGGGGAGAGGGTCTCCGGCCGGACGTTCGGGGGAATGCCCGCACGCGCGAGGGCGTCCGCCACCGGCACACCGGCGCGGGCCGCCGGGCCGCGCAGGCCGTTGGCGACCATCTTGCGCCGGCTGCTGAAGAGCGCGCGCACGACCTCGTCGAACAGCGGGGGCAGCGCCGGACGCCGGTCCGCCGGGTGGAACACCAGCCGCACGAGCGCCGACGTGACCTCGGGCGCCGGACGGAACGCGCCGGGAGGCAGGGTCATGAGCCGCACGGGCCCGGCGGCGAGCGCGACATGGATCGCCAGCGGGCCGTAGTCGCGGCTGCCGGGTCGGGCGACGATCCGGTCGACGACCTCGCGCTGGAGCATCAGCGTCGCGTCGGCGAACAGGTCGTGCTGGCGCTGGACCTCCAGCAGCCGGAACAGCACGGGCGTCGAGATGTTGTAGGGCAGATTGCCCGCGACGCGCGCGCCGCGCGGCAGTCCGAGGCCGGCGAGGTCGATCGACAGGACATCCCCTTCGACGACCCGCAGGTTCGGAATCGCTTCGGCCCGGAGCGCGGCCGCGAGATCGCGATCGACTTCGACCGCCACGAGGGCGGCGGCCCGGCTCGCGAGCGGCCGCGTGATGGCGCCGGTGCCCGGGCCGATCTCGAGGAACGTCTGATCCGGCTGCGGCGCGATCGCGTCGACGACGCGCGCGGCCCATCGCGCCTCCAGGAAGTGCTGGCCGAAGCGCTTCCGGGCGCGGTGACGTCCGGGCACGGTCCTGGAACCGGTCACGACTCCTGTTCCGGCGGGCCGTCCTCGCCGCCGTACCAGAACTCATCCTCGATGGCCTCGATTTCCTCTTCGCTCAGTCCGAAGAAGTGGCCCGCCTCGTGGATGACCGTCAGGCAGACTTCCTCGAACATCTCGTCCTCGTCTTCGAAGGCCTCTTCGAGCGGGCGCTGGTAGATGACGATCCGGTCGGGCAGGGTATTGCCGTGCGCCCAGCCGCGCTCGGTGAGCGGCGTGCCCTGGTACAGCCCGAAGATGGTCTCGTCCGGACCGAAGCCCATCTCCTCGAGCAGCTCCGGCGACGGCTCGTCCTCGATGACGACCTCCACGTTCTCGAGGCGTTCCCGGAAATGCCGCGGAATCGCCAGGAGCGCGTCGTCCACGAGCTTCTCGAACTCGCGCCGGGTCATCGTGCGGCCCGCTTCTTCGCGGTTGAGCGCGTCGGACGCGCGGAGGAGGCGGACGGTCCGAGCGTGAGGTAGTAGCGGCAGAGGTCGCGGGCCGCACAGCGGTCGCACAACGGCTTCGGCCGGCAGATCCGCCGCCCGTGGAGGATCAGGGTGTCGCTGGCGCGCGTCCAGCGGTCCGGCGGCAGCCGCTCGCAGATCTGCCGCTCGACGACCTCCGGGTCGTTGCTCGCCGCGATCCCCAGGCGGTTCGCGACACGCAGCACGTGGCGGTCGACGGCAAAGCCCGGCACGCCGAGCGCATGGCCGAGCACGACGTTGGCCGTCTTGCGTCCGACACCCGGCAGGGCCGTCAGCGCCTCCATGCTGGCCGGCACCTCGCCCCCGTGCTTTTCGACGATGGCGCGCGCGGCGCCGACGATGGCCTTGCTCTTCTGCCGGAAGAAGCCGGTCGTGACGATGAGCCGCTCGACGTCGGGAAGGTTCGCCGCGGCGAGCGCCGCCGGCGTCGGAAAGCGCTCGAACAGGGCCGGCGTGACCTGGTTCACCCGCGCATCCGTCGACTGCGCGGACAGGATGGTCGCCACGAGCAGTTCGAACGGCGTCCGATACACCAGTTCCGTCGTCGCGTCGGGGTGCTGGCGCTCGAGGCGATCGAGGATGGCGCGGGTGATGCGCGCCGGATGGGGGTCGGCCACGCGTCTCTCCCGGACGTCAGTGCACCGGGGCGGCCGGACCGGCCCCGGCGGCGCGCAGGTGCTCCTGCAGCGCGGCCACCAGGGTATGGACCACCTGGAAGGGCAGCACGATCCGGGCGCGTACCGGCGCCGGCACGCGGACCTCGCGGTGCGGCGACTCGTTCAACTGCCGGATCTGCTCGTCGGCAAGCGGCAGCACTTCGCAGAAGGACAACGTGACGTCGAAGGGCGTCTGGGCAATCGCGCAGAAGTTCGCGTACACCCGATCCGGCGCGCCGCGGTCGTCGGGCACGATGGTGAAGTTGATCGCGCGCGTTTCGTCGGCCATGCCCGCCAGTGTAACCCCGATGCCGCACGCCGACGCCGGCTCCGGGTCGTGCGGGGACCCGCGGGGTCAGTACTTGCGCATCACGCCGACGACGACGCCCTGGACCTGCACGTTTGCCGCCGGGACGATGATCGGCTCCATCGTCGGGTTGGCGGGCTGGAGGCGGATCCGATCGTGCTCCCGGTAGAACTTCTTGAGCGTCGCATCGGTGCCGCCGAGCAGCGCGATCACCATCTCGCCGTTCTCGGCCGTGCGCCGATCCTCGACGATGACGTAGTCGCCGTCGCGAATCTGCTCGTCGATCATCGAGTTCCCCCGCACGCGCAGCACGTACGTCTCGCGGCGGCCGACGAGGTCCTCGGGAACGGCGATCGTCTCGGTCCCGGCCACGGCTTCGATGGGCGCGCCGGCGGCGACGTAGCCCAGCATGGGCAGCTCGACCGCGCGCGTGCCCACGCGGGTGGGGACGAGCTCGACCGAGCGGCTGCGGTTCCACGCCCGCTTGATGAACCCTTTCTCCTGCAGATTCGTGAGGTGCTTGTGCACCGTCGCGAGCGAGGACAGGTTGAACCGGCGCCCGATTTCCTCCAGGCTCGGCGCGTAGCCGTGCCGCTGGATGAACTCGTTGAGGTAGTCCAGGATCTCGCGCTGCCGCTTGGTCAGAGGCTTCATGCGGCGGCATGGTACGCAAACAAAAGGCGAAAATCAACCCGCAGGCCCCGCCGGCGCCAGCGTACCGTGCAGCCTCCGTCGGCGGGCCGCGCCTGCGCGCGTGCTAGCATCCTCGTCCGTGCGGATTCCGTTCGAGTTGCTCCCGCCGGGCACCCGTCCGTTCGACGTGGTCGGGCTCGGTCAGAACAGCCTGGACCTGCTCGCCGTCGTGAGCGAGTTCCCCCGGAGCAACTCGAAACAGCGGATCACGCGCTTCGCGCGGCTCCCGGGCGGACAGGTGGCCTCGGCCATGGTCTGCTGCGCCCGCCTGGGCTGGCGGGCGCGATACGCCGGGCGCTTCGGGTCGGACGAACTCGGCCAGCTCGGCGTCCGCAGCCTCGAAGCGGAGGGCGTCGACGTCTCGGCCGTGCAGATCGTCGACGCGCGGACGCGCTTCGCGATGGTGCTGGTCGACGAGCGCACCGGCGATCGGACGGTGCTGTGGGACCGCGACCCCGCGCTGGTCGTCAAGCCCGGGGACATCGACGACGACGTCTGGACGAGCGGGCGGGTGCTGCACGTCGACTGCGAGGATGTGCCGGCCGCGACGGCGGCCGCGCGGCGCGCGCGGGAGTCGGGCGCGCTGACGGTCATCGACGTCGAGGCCGTGCTGCCGGGGGTTCCGGCGCTGCTGCGGCACATCGACGTGATCATCGCGTCGGAAGGGTTCCCGGAGCGGCTGACCGGCCACAAGGACACCGGGTCCGCCCTGGCCGCCATGGCGCGCGAGTACGCGCCGGTGGTGGCGTGCGTGACGCTCGGATCGGCCGGGAGCCTGGCCATCTGTCAGGGGCGGGAGATCCGGACGCCGGCCTTCGACGTCCCGGTCGTCGACAGCACCGGGGCCGGAGACGCGTTCCGCGGCGGGTTCATCAGCGGCTTCCTCCAGACCGGGGCCGATGCCGAGGTCGAGGACGTGCTGACGTTCGCCACCGCGGTGGCCGCGCTGAAGTGCCGTTCGCTCGGCGCCCGCGACGGCCTGCCGCGCCCCGCCGACGTCGAAGCCTTCCTCCGGCGGTGACCGCGCGGGCCGCGGCCCCCGTGGTACCATGAACCGAACGCCTGCCCGGAGCTCGTCCATGCGCAGTACGCCTTCATCGGCCCGCCGTCTCGCCGCGGTCGCCGTCCTCGCGCTGCTGCCGCTCGGCGCCGCCGCGTCCGGCCGGTGGTCGCGTGCCGATGCGGACGCGCTGCAGCAGAAGCTCGTGCAGATCGCGCTGAACGGCATGGCGCAGGAACCCGCGGCCCGGCGCGTGACCGTCCTCGAGCGCGAGATCAACGCCTACCTGGCCGTCCACGTCGCGATGCCCGAGGGCATCGTCGATCCGGTCGTGCGCCTGCTTCCGGAGAACCGTTTGACGGGACGCGCCATCGTCGATCTCGACGCGATCCGTGCGGCGCAGCCGGAACAGAGCGTGCTCAGCCCGTGGGCGCTGCTGCGCGGCAAGCTCCCGGTCGAAGCAACCGGCACGCTGAAGACCGGGAACGGCGTCGGGGCGTTCACGCTGGAGTCGGCCACCGTCGGCGGCGTGCCGGTCCCGAAGACGGTCCTGCAGCAGGTCGTCGCGTACTACACGCGCAGCGAGGCGCAGCCGAACGGCATCGACTTCGAGGCGCCGTTCAAGCTCCCCGTGCGCATCCGCGAGATCCGGACGGGGCAGGGGCACGCGCTGGTCGTGCAGTAGCGACATGCGGGATCCGGACGCCTGGCTGGGCACGCCGCTCCAGTTCCTGAAGGGCGTGGGGCCGCGGAAGGCGGCCGACTTCGCGCGCGCCGGTCTCCACACGCTCGAAGATCTCCTCTACAGGTTTCCCCTTCGCTACGAGGACCGCGGCCGATTCCAGACGATCGGCTCGCTGCGCGAGGGGCAGACGGTCTCGATTCTCGGCGACGTCATCACGTGCGGGCTGCGCGGGACCCGCCGCCCGGGCCTGCGGATCTTCGAAGCGCTGCTGCGCGACGGCAGCGGCACCGTCCGCCTGGCGTGGTTCAACTCGCCGTTCCTGCGCGACCAGATCCGGCCGGGCACCCGGCTGGTCGTCTACGGCACGTTCGAGCGCAATCCTTACAGCGGCCTGCAGATCACGAACCCGCAGTTCGAGATCGTCGACGCCGCCGAGGTCGGGACGCTGCACACCGGGCGCATCGTCCCGATCTACGAGCGGGCGCGCTCGATCACGCCGAAGATGCAGCGCCGCCTCGTCGCCGACGCGCTCGAGGCGATGCCGGATTCGCTGCCCGATCCGCTGCCCGCGCAGGTCCGGGAGCGGCTGAAGCTGCCGCCACGGGCCCGGGCGCTCGCCGACGCGCATTTCCCGCCGGCCGGGACGTCGCTCGACGAGCTGAACCGCTTCCGCACGGCGGCGCAGCGCCGGCTGATCTTCGAGGAGTTCTTCCGCTTCCAGGTCGGCCTGCTGCTGCGGCGGCGGGAGGCGGACGCCGAGCGGAAGCCGCACACGATCCGCGTCGACGACCGGATCCGCGCCGCGCTGCGCGGGGTGCTGCCGTTCCGCCTGACGGCCGGCCAGCGCCAGGCGCTGAAGGAAATCGGCGAGGACATGCAGCGGCCGCAGCCGATGAACCGCCTGCTGCAGGGCGATGTCGGCGCGGGCAAGACGATCGTCGCGGCGCTGGCGGCGCTGCTCGCGATGGAGAACGGGCTGCAGGTCGCCTTCATGGCGCCGACCGAGATCCTCGCCGAGCAGCATTTCGGAACCCTGCAGCGGCTGCTCGGCCACACCCGGTTCCGGCTGGGCCTGATGACCGGCAGCGTGCCGGCGGCGACACGGCGGCACCTCGCACGACAGGCCGCGGCCGGCGAGATCGATCTGCTCGTCGGCACCCACGCGCTGGTTCAGGAGTCGACGACGTTCCGCGCGCTGGGGCTGGCGATCGTCGACGAGCAGCACCGGTTCGGCGTGCTGCAGCGCGCGACGCTCCGCGCGAAGGGCATCGGGGCCGACATGCTGGTGATGACGGCGACGCCGATCCCGCGCACGCTGGCGCTGACGACGTACGGCGACCTGGACGTGTCGAGCATCCGCGAGCTGCCGCCGGGCCGGCAGCCGGTCCGCACGATCGCGAAGCCGGGAGCCCGCCGCGACGACATCCACCGCTTCGTGCGCGAGGAGCTGGAGCGCGGACGCCAGGCGTACGTCGTCTACCCGATCATCGAGGAGTCGGAGAAGGTGGACATCCGCGCGGCGACCGAGATGGCGGACACGCTGGCGCACGAGGTCTTCCCGGCGTTCCGCGTGGCGCTGCTGCACGGGCGGATGAAGGCGGACGCCAAGGACCGCACCATGCGGGCCTTCGCCGCCGGAGAGATCCAGGTGCTCGTGTCGACGACCGTCGTCGAGGTCGGCGTCGACGTGCCGAATGCGACGGTGATGGTCGTCGAGCACGCCGAGCGGTTCGGGCTGGCGCAGCTGCACCAGCTGCGCGGGCGCGTCGGACGCGGCGCGCATGCCAGCACCTGCATCCTGGTGTACGAGCCGCCGCTGTCGGACGCCGCGCGCGAGCGGTTGAAGGTGATGACGGAGACGACCGACGGCTTCCTGATCGCGGAGAAGGACCTCGAGCTGCGCGGCTTCGGCGATCTGTCGGGCACACGGCAGTCGGGAATGCCGGCGCTGCGGCTGGGCGACCTCCGGCGCGACTTCGCGATCATGACGCAGGCCCGCGAGGAGGCGGCGCGATGGCTGGACGAGCGACCCGAGGCGGAGGTGCTCGAGACGTTGCGCAGGACGTGGGGCGAGCGGTTCGGGCTCGTCGAGGTGGGATGAGACGGGGCGGCGCACGCGGTCATGCGTCGCGCGCATCACGGTCTCCCGCCACGCGCACGGGTCTGCGGATCATCGCCGGCCGGCTGAAGGGGCGCCGGCTGCTGACGCCGGACTGGGCGGACGTGCGGCCGACGTCGGATCGGCTGCGCGAGACGCTGTTCAACGTGCTGCGCGACGCGATTCCCGGCGCGCGCGTGCTCGACGCGTTCGCGGGCACCGGTGCGCTCGGGCTCGAGGCCGTCAGCCGCGGCGCGGCGCACGTCACGTTCGCCGATGTCGACCGTCGCGCGCTCGACCTGATCGCCACCAACATCGAACGGACCGGCGTGGCGGAGGGCTATACTATTGTGCGCGCGGATCTGGCGCGCGGCGGCGCGGTGTTCGCGCCGCAGTTCGACGTCGTGCTCGCCGATCCCCCGTACGACATGGACCCCGCGCCGATTCTCGCCGGACTCTCCGACGCCGTCGCCGGACGCGGGCTCGTGGTGCTCGAGCACGCGCGGCGGACTGGCGCGCCCGAGCGCGCCGGCGCGCTGCGGCGGACGCGGCTGCTGGAGGCGGGGGACAGCGCGCTGTCGTTCTACCGCCGCGAGGCGGACGCGACAGGGGCTGCCGGACCGGAAGCGGAGGACGGCGGGGACGCATGACGACGGCCGGCCGCGTGGCGATCTGTCCCGGGTCGTTCGATCCGCTGACGCTGGGACACGTCGATCTGGTGCGCCGCGCGGCGGCGCTGTTCGAGCGGATCGTGATCGGCGTGCTCGTCAACGAGCAGAAGCAGCCGCTGCTGCCGGCCCACGATCGCGTGGCGCTGGCGCGGGCCGTCTTCGTCGACGAGCCGCGGATCGAGGTGGAGACGTTCGGCGGGCTGCTGGTCGATTTCGCCCGGCAGCGCGGCGCGCGCGTGATCGTGCGCGGGCTGCGCAGCGCGGCCGATTTCGACTACGAGAGCCCGATGGCGCTCATGAACCGGCGGCTGCACGGGGAGCTCGAGACCGTGTTCCTCGTGCCGTCGCCCGACGTGCACGCCATCAGTTCGAGGCTGGTGAAGGAGATCTGGCGTCTCGGCGGCGATGTCAGCGGGCTGGTTCCGCCGCCGGTCGAGGCGCATCTGCGCGCGCTGCGCGCGACGAAGTGAGGCAACACATGCTGGCGGAACGGATGGGACGGGTGTCGGCGTCGCCGACCCTCAAGGTGCTGGTCGAAGCCGACAAGCTGCGCCAGCAGGGCATCGATGTCGTCGAGTTCGGCGCAGGGGAGCCGGACTTCCCGACGCCGGATCACGTGAAGGCGGCCGCGCACGCCGCCATCGACGCGAACTTCACGAAGTACACGCCGGCCGCGGGCACGGCGGAGCTGAAGAAGGCGATCTGCGCGCGGTACAAGCAGGATTACGGGGTCGACTACGGGCCGTCCGAGGTGATCGTCACCGCCGGCGGCAAGCAGGCGCTCTACAACGTCGCCGTCGCGCTCTTCGGGGCGGGCGACGAGGTGATCACGCACGCGCCGTGCTGGCCGACGCTGCTCGAGCAGGTGAAGCTCGCCGACGCGACGCCGGTCGTCGTCAACACGCGCGCGGAGGACGGCTTCGCGATCACCGCGCAGGCGCTGCTCGACGCGATCACGCCGGCGACGAAGGCCATCCTGATCAACTCGCCGTGCAACCCCACCGGCGCGCTGATGACCGAGGCGGAGCTGAACAAGCTCGTCGACGGCATCGGTGACCGTCCGATCTTCGTCATCCTCGACCTCTGCTACGAGCAGCTGATCTACGAGCCGGTCCCGCACAACCTGCCGAAGATCCTGGCGGAGCGGATGCGGGATCGGGCGATCCTCTGCGGGTCGGCGTCGAAGTCGTACGCGATGACGGGGTGGCGCTGCGGCTGGGCCCTCGGCCCGGCGTCGGTCATCGCGGCCGCCAACGCGCTGCAGAGCCACTCGACCTCGAACGTCTGCTCGATCTCGCAGAAGGCCACGGTGGCCGCGCTGCAGGGGCCTGATTCGACGGTCAAGGCGATGCTCGAGGAGTACCGGCGCCGCCGCGATCAGCTGCACGCGTGGCTCACGGCCGACCCGCGCATCAAGTGCGTGAAGCCGGCCGGCGCGTTCTATCTCTTCATCGACATCTCGGCGCTGCTCTCGCCGGACGGCATCCGGACGTCGGCCGAGTTCGCCGAGCGGCTGCTGCGTGAGGCGCACGTCGCGCTCACGGCCGGCGAGGCGTTCGAGGCACCCGGGTTCCTGCGCATCTCGTACGCGACCTCGATGGAGCAGCTGCGCGAAGGGGTGTCGCGGATCCAGACGTTCATCGCGAAGCTGGAACAGGCCGGCCAGGTGCCGGCCGTGACGGCGCGATCCTGATTCCCGGCCGCAGGGGCGGGCAGAAGGCCCGCCTCCGCGGCATCATCCTGTGCGGACCGCGCCGGGCGCGGCCGCACCGTCCCCCTCCCGCATGATTCCCCCCGACGTCGTCTGCGCACTCGAAGACGTCACCGGCGCCGAGTGGGTCAGGCGTGACGAGGCGTCACGCCTGAAGTACGGCACGGACGCGCTGCTGCGCGGACGTCCGGCGGATGTCGTCGTCATTCCCGGCAACACCGACGAAGTCGCGGCCGTGATGCGGCTCTGCGCCCGCCATCGCGTGCCGATTGTCCCGCGCGGCGCCGGCACCGGATACACCGGAGGCGCCGTGCCGCTGGCCGGCGGCGTCGTGCTGAGCCTCGAACGGTTCAACCGGATCCTGGAGATCGATCCGGACAACCTGCTCGCGATCGTCGAGCCCGGAGTGATCACCGCCGACCTGCAGGCGGCCGTCGAGGCGCACGGGCTGTTCTACCCGCCGGATCCGCAGAGCCTGAAGGAGTCCTCGATCGGCGGCAACGTCGCGGAGTGCGCCGGTGGCCCGCGCGCCTTCAAGTACGGTGTCACCCGGCGCTACGTCCTGGGGCTCGAGGCCGTCCTGCCGACCGGAGAGGTGATCCGGACCGGGTCGAAGGCCGTGAAGAACGTCGTCGGCTACGACCTGACGCAGCTGCTCGTCGGCTCCGAGGGCACGCTCGCCGTGATCACGCAGATCGTGCTGCGCCTGGTGCCGAAGCCGTCGGACGCGGCGACGCTGCGCGCCTGCTTCACGGACGTGGCCACGGCCGCCGGGGCGGTGAGCGCGCTCATCCGGCGGCGCGTCGTGCCCGCGACGCTGGAGATCATCGACCGCGATTCCCTCGAGGCGGTGGCCGCCTACACGGGAGAGCGGCTGGCGCCGGACGGCACCGACGCGCTGCTCCTGATCGACGTCGACGGCAGCACGGAAGCGGTCGTCGCGGAGGCGCGCGAGGTCGAGGCCGCCTGCCGCGAGGCGGGGGCGATCGAGGTGCTGTCGGCGCGGCGCGCTGCGGAACGTGACGCGCTGTGGCGCGTGCGGCGCGAGCTGTCCTATGCGCTGCGGCCGCTCGCGCCCCGCAAGATCAACAACGATGTCGTCGTGCCGCGCGGCCGGGTGCCGGAGCTGTTCGCGCTCGTCGAGCGGCTGCGGTCGGAGTTCAGGCTGCGCATCCCGGCGTTCGGCCATGCCGGCGACGGCAACATCCACGTCAACATCATGATGAACCCCGACGACCCGGACGAGGCCGTCCGGTCGGAGCAGGCGGTGCGCGCGCTGTTCGAGGGGGTCGTCGCGCTCGAAGGCTCCATCAGCGGCGAGCACGGCATCGGCTTCTCGAAGGCGCCGTACCTCGGGCTCGAGCTGTCGCCGGACGCCATCGCCCTCATGCGGCGCATCAAGGCCGCATTCGATCCGGAGGGGATCCTCAACCCCGGCAAGATCTTTCCGGAGTGACGGGGCGAATCAGCGGTTGGTGACGAGCAGCACGCGCTCGAGGTCGCGCGTCTGGTCCGGATCCAGCAGCGTGCGCAGCTTGACCGCGGACGCGTTGAAGTAGAGGACTTCGCCGAGCGTGCGCGTCTGCACGCCGTGGCTGGCCGTGACGCGCGCGAGCTCGTCGGCGCCGATGACGACCAGCACCGGGTGAGGTGAGCGCAGGTACGCGGCGACCTGCTCCTCCGACGTCAGGTCCCCCTGCTTCAGCCCGGTGTAGAAGATCAGGTTCCGCACGAACACCCGGAACGTCGCAATCGGCTCGTCGCGCTGACGCTGCGTCTCGACGAGGGCGGCCATGTCCTGTACCGGATCGCGGCCGGCGGGGGAGAGACCGTACTGGAGTCCTCCCAGCAGCAGCGCGCCGGCGACCGCAATCGCCGGCGGGACGAATCGCGACTGCGGGGCGAGCGCAGCGGCGCCGGCCACCAGCGCGGCGGCGGCAATCGCCACGATCGCCGCGGACACGAACATCTCCGGCACCATCACGATGAGCGGCCGGGCGTTGTGGAGCAGCGCCGCCAGCGTGAGCAGCAGCAGGGCGACGACGGCCGCGGCCCCCTGGAGCAGCGGATCGCGCCGGTTTCCGCAAGCCGCGAGCCGCGCGCGCAGTGCCATGGCCACCAGGAGCGCCAGGGGCGGCAGGATCGGCAGGATGTAGCGGGGCTGTTTGCCGATCGAGATCGTGAAGAACAGCAGGGGACCGGCCGCCCACCAGACCAGCTGCCAGGCGAACGGCGACAGGCGGCGTGCCCCGGAAATGACGCGGCGAAGCGGCGGGATCACGGCCGCCGCCAGCGGGCTCCAGGGGAGCATCCCGCCCACGATGATCGGCAGATAGAACCAGATGGGGCGGGGATCGTTGAACCGGTCGGTCGCGAACCGCTCGAGGTTGTCCCCGATGAAGAAGCTGTCGAGGTACGCGCGCCCGTGGACGGCGGTCATCGCGATGTACCACGGCACCCCGATGACGAGCGCGACAGCCGCGGCGGCGGCGAGGCCGCGCAGGTGGTCCCGCAAACGGCGCCGGGCCTGCCACCCGGCCGGCGCGACGACCAGCGCCGGGATGATGATCCCCAGCGGGCCCTTGGTCAGGAACCCGGCGCCCGCCGCGAAGCCGGCGAGCAGCCACCAGCGCAGCGCGGTCCGCGGCTCCTCGGCGATGGCGACCAGCGTCGCGTAGATGGTCAGGGTGATGAAGAACGCCAGCGGCAGGTCGGGCAGCGACAGCCGTCCGATCGAGAAGTAGCCGAAGCTGGTGGCGACGATGGCGCCGGCGAGGAGCGCCGTGGGTTCATCCCGCCAGCGGCGTCCGGCGGCCGCGGTGACGAGCGCGAGTCCGACGCCGGCGAGGGCGGACCAGAGCCGCGCCTGCCATTCGCCGACGCCGGCGACGGCGTACGTGGCGGCGACGAACCAGTAGAAGAGAATCGGCTTCTGGAAGCGCGTCTCGTAGTTGTAGTAGGGCGTCAGCCAGTCGCCGCGCTCGATCATCTCGCGGGCGGCCTCGGCATAGAAGGCCTCGTCCGAGTCGCCGATGGCCGGTCTGCCCAGGCCGGCGAGAAAGGTCACGCCGCAGAGCAGCAGCAGGAGCAGGGTCGCGCGCCGCACAACCCGACGATTGTATATTGGGCGTGCGGGTCATCGATGCCGAATGCCAGCGCCAGGCGCCGCGTCGCCGTGATCGGCGCATCCACCGACCGCAGCAAGTTCGGCAACCGCGCCGTCCGCGCCTTCCTGCGTCAGGGCTACGAGGTACTGCCGATCAACCCGCACGAGCGCGAGATCGAGGGGCTGGCGGTCCACCGGTCGGTGCTGGACGTGCCGGGCCCGATCGACATGGCGACCTTCTACGTCCCGCCGGAGATTGGTCTGACCGTGATCGAGGAGGTGGCGGCGAAGGGGATCCGCGAGGTCTGGCTCAATCCTGGCAGCGAGAGCCCCGCGCTCGTGGCCCGTGCCCGCGCGCTCGGCATCGAGCCCATTGAAGCCTGCAGCATCCTCGCCATCGGCGAGCTGCCGATCTGAGGCGCTCTCCGCGCCGCGTGCGCGTCCGGAAGGCTCCGGGCGCCGGGAGCATGCGGTCGTGCATGCTCCCGATTCCCGGATGCGTGGTGGTGGTGGTGGTCAGCGCTTGCGGTTGCGCTGCTGCGAGGAGCTCAGATCGCCGACCTGCACGTAGCCGTTGGCGGTCGACGAATTGCCTGCCGCATCGCTGCACGTGACGGCGATGGTGTAGACGCGCGCTCCCACCGGACCGGAACGCTCCGCCCGCACCCGCACGGACAGCGGCCCGTCGATGACAGCGTCCACTTCGGTGTTGCCGGAGCCGGACGCGTTGTCGGGATCGCTGCTCGTGACGCTCGTCACGGCGCAGACCGGCGTCTCGCCCGAATCGTCGCTCGCGAACACCTGCACGCTCACCGGCACCATCTGGTGGTTCGGCGGCCAGATGGAATCCGGCGCGGTCCGGACCTCCGCGATGACCGGCGGCGTCGTGTCGGACGCGACGGCCGGCGTCAGCAGGAACCCGCGGACCACGCCGTCGCGCACGCCTTCGCCGACGATCTGGCCCGCGTCGTTGATGCCGGTCGCCTTCCGCAGCACCCAGCCGGAGGCCGGGTCGATCCGGGTGTTCAGGTCGATGACCTCGCCGCCCCGGTAGAGCAGCGCGCGCGTGCCGCTCGCTCCCGGTCCGTAGCCCACGATGTCGCCGTGCAAGTTGATGGCCAGCGCCTGCGTGAAGCCGTCCAGCGGCACGGGGGTGGTGCTGTTCGCCGGCCAGAGAATGCCGACCGCCGGGCTGATCGCGTACCCGACCACATCGCCGGCATCGTTGACGCCTTCCGCAACCGCCGACGTGCCGGGAACGGCGAGTGTCTGGAGGCCGCCCGATGCGCTCCACCGGAACGCGTTGGCGCCCGTGCTGTCGACCGCGAACCCGACCACGAACTGCCCGTTCCGGCTCGTGCCGAGCGCCGCGCTGGCCAGACCCATCCCGATAGTCTCCGTGCCGGTGTCGGTCCAGCGGACCGCGACCTGTGCGCCGTTGATCTCGAAGCCGACGACCCGGCCCGCGTTGTCGATGTCGTACGCCTGCGCCGCCATGGCGCCAGGCGTGAGATCGACCAGACCCGCGCTTCCGGGGTCGTGCCGGTAGGCGTGATTCGGATTCTGGCCGTGCAGCGCGACCTGTCTCGAGGCGTTGATGGCCGTGGCCCATGTGCCGGTGCCTGAGAGCGGCAACGCCTGCGGGCCCAGGCCCGCGCTCTGCAGGAACGGCACGGCCGTCGCCGCGCCGCTGTAGCCCACGGCGTCGCCGCCGGCGTTCACCGCCGTGGCGGTCGACGGCTCGCCGGGGAATCCGAGGTCCTGAATCGAATACCAGCCGCTGTCTGCCGACGTGGAGGTCATCCCCGGCCCGGCAAGTGCCAGCAGCATCGTGAGCACTGCAGGAGTCCACCGTCTCATACACGTACTCCGGGCTGGGGGGCGCCCCCTGATGGGGCAAACGACGTGCCCGGCTGAGCCGGAATGGGGAAGTCCCCATTCCGGAGATGGTTAGCGGAGACGCCGCCTGGCGGGTCCGTCCCGGTACGTGCCGGAACGGGACACGGCACGGTCAGTATTGAAACCGGAAGGGGCGGTCGCCGGGTGGCGGATCACTCGCCCGGCGTCGACGGTGCCGTTGCAGGGGCGGGACGATCACCGCGACTGCCGTCGGCGGGCGTCGGGAGCAGACTGCGCAGTTCGTCACCTTCCATCACTTCGCGTTCGAGGAGCCGCCGGGTGATGGTGTCCAGCTCCGCGCGGTGGCGGGTCAGGATGTCGCGTGCGAGCGCGTGGGCATCGTTGAGAATGCGCTTGACCTCCGCGTCGATCAGGCGTGCGGTCTCTTCCGCGTACTGCCCGCGCTCCCGCGGGAGCGGGACGTCCAGGAATCGCGCGCGCGTGTCGCCGGCGTAGTTCACCGCGCCGAGCACGTCGCTCATCCCCCATTCGGTGACCATGGCCCGCGCGATGTCGGTCGCCCGCTGCAGATCGTTCTGCGCGCCGGTGGAGATCTCGTTCAGCGCGATCTCCTCGGCCGTCCGCCCTCCGAGCAGCACGGCGAGCTGGTGCCGCAGGTCGGTGCGCGTCATCAGGTACCGATCCTCGAGCGGGAGCTGCATGGTGTAGCCGAGTGCGCCGAACCCGCGCTGCACGATCGAGATCTTGTGCACCGGATCCAGCCCCGGCAGCATCGTCGCGACGATGGCGTGGCCCGCCTCGTGGTAGGCGACGATCTCGCGCTCGCGCTGGCTCATGACGCGCTTCTTCTCGAGCCCGGCGACGAGCCGGTCGACCGCTTCGTCGAAATCGCGCATGTCGACGGCCGTCTTGTCCTTGCGCGCCGCGAGCAGCGCCGCCTCGTTGACCAGGTTGGCGAGATCCGCGCCCGCGAAGCCGGCCGTGCGCGACGCGACCACGCGCAGGTCCACGTCGGGCGCCATGCGGACGTTGCGCGCGTGGATGCGCAGCACTTCCTCGCGTCCCTTCAGGTCCGGCTTGTCGACGAGAATCTGGCGGTCGAACCGCCCGGGGCGGAGCAGGGCCGGGTCGAGGACCTCGGGCCGGTTGGTCGCGCCCATGATGATGACGGCCTTCCGCGGATCGAAGCCGTCCATCTCCGCCAGGAGCTGGTTCAGCGTCTGCTCGCGCTCTTCGTGGCTGCCCATCGGGCTCTGCACGCGCACCTTGCCCAGCGCGTCGAGCTCGTCGATGAAGACGATGCAGGGGGACTTGGCCTCCGCCTGCGCGAAGAGATCGCGGACGCGCGCGGCGCCGACGCCCACGAACATCTCGACGAACTCCGAGCCGCTCAGGCTGAAGAAGGGGACCTTCGCTTCGCCGGCGACCGCCCGCGCGAGCAGCGTCTTGCCGGTTCCCGGAGGGCCCACGAGCAGGACGCCCTTCGGAATCCGGCCGCCCAGGGTCGTGTACTTCTTCGGGTTCTTGAGGAACTCGACGATCTCGCGCAGCTCCTCTTCGGCCTCGTCGACGCCCGCCACGTCGGCGAAGCTGACCTTCACGTCGTCTTCGGCGTAGATCTTCGCGCGGCTGCGCGCGAACGACATCACGCCCCCCTCGGCCCCGCCGATGCGCCGGAAGAAGAAGCTCCAGAGCGCGACGAGCAGCAGCAGCGGCAGCATCCAGCCGAGCACTTCCGGCAGCCAGCGGCTGACGACCTCGCCCGTGTAGCGCACGCCCTGCGCCTCGAGCTCCTCGACCAGCTTCGGGTCCTCGATGCGCGTGGTGACGAACTCGTCGGAGCGCTTGCCCTCCTCGCCGCGGGGTTCCTTCAGGCGCCCGCTGATCGTCTGCTCGCCGACGACGACTTCGGCGACGACGCCTTCGCGCAGGAGCGCCTTGAACTCGCTGTAGGGGATGGCGCGGCCGGACGGCGCGAGGAACCAGGCCTGGGCGAGCGCCAGGAGCAGCAGGAACCCGAGGATGTACCAGAGCGAGAGGAACGCCGGCCGCTGCGGGGGCAGCGGCCGGCGCTCGCCAGGCTTCCGGTCACGGGGGGCGGGCGGTGGCGCCTTCATGTCGGCTCTATCGTGTCACGCCTGGCCGGCCGGCGTCCCGACGGCCGCCTTCCGGAAGGCGATGGCGCCGCCGTCGGCGTCGATCTCGACCGTGTCTCCCTCGCGGAACTCGCCCTCGAGCACCCGCCGGGCGAGCGGGTCGAGCACCAGGCGCTGGATCGTCCGCTTGAGCGGGCGCGCGCCGTAGGCCGGATCGTACCCCTCGCGCACGAGCAGGTCGCGGGCCGCGTCCGTGAGCACGACGTGGATCTTGCGGTCCTCCAGCCGCTTCAGCAGGTGGCGCGCCTGGATCTCGATGATCTGCGCCATGTGGCCCCGGCTGAGCGGGTGGAACAGGATGATCTCGTCGATCCGGTTCAGGAACTCCGGCCGGAAATGCGCCCGCAGCGTGTCGAGCACCTGGCGGCGGACCCCCTCGTCCAGCGTGCCGTCGTCGCTCGCGCCGGCGAGGAAGTGGCTGCCGATGTTCGACGTCATGATCACGACGGTGTTCCGGAAGTCCACCGTGCGGCCGCGGCTGTCCGTGAGCCGCCCGTCATCGAGCAGCTGCAGCATGATGTTCAGCACGTCGGCATGCGCCTTCTCGACCTCGTCGAACAGCACGACGGAGTAGGGCCGCCGGCGCACGGCCTCGGTCAGCTGGCCCGCCTCGTCGTAGCCGATGTACCCCGGAGGGGCGCCAATCAGCCGTGAGACCGTGTGCTTCTCCTGGTACTCCGACATGTCGATGCGGACCATCGCGTGCTCGTCGTCGAACAGGAACTCGGCGAGCGAGCGCGCCATCTCCGTCTTGCCGACGCCCGTCGGGCCCAGGAAGAGGAAACTGCCGAGCGGCCGGTTCGGATCCTGCAGTCCGGCGCGCGCGCGGCGGATCGCGTTCGACACCGCGGTCACCGCTTCGTCCTGGCCGACCACGCGCTGGTGCAGCCGTTCCTCCATGCGCAGGAGCTTCTGGATCTCGCCCTCCATCAGCCGGCTCACGGGGATGTGCGTCCACCGGCTGACGACCTCGGCGATGTCCTCCTCGTCGACTTCCTCCTTCACGAGCCGCGCCGACGAGGCCAGCGCCTGTTCGCGGGCGGCGAGCTCGCGCTCCAGCGTCGGCACGCGCCCGTACTGCAGCTCGGACGCGCGGGCGTAGTCGCCCGCACGCTGCGCCTGCTCGATCTCGTGGCGCAGCGCCTCCAGCTCCTCCTTCATCCGGCGGGTCTGCTGAATGGACGCCTTTTCCTCCTCCCACTGCGCCTTGAGCCGGTTGCGCCGCTCGTTGAGATCGGCCAGCTCGCGCTCGAGCCTCTCGAGCCGCTCGCGAGAGGCCTGGTCGGCCTCCTTCCGGAGCGCCTCGCGCTCGATCTCGAGCTGCATGCGCCGGCGCTCCACCTCGTCGAGCTCGGCCGGCATGGAGTCGATCTCCATGCGCAGGCGGGAGGCCGCCTCGTCGACGAGGTCGATCGCCTTGTCCGGCAGGAACCGGTCGGCGATGTAACGGTTCGAGAGAATGGCGGCCGCCACGAGCGCCGAGTCCTTGAGCTTCACGCCGTGGTGGATCTCGTAGCGCTCGCGCAGCCCGCGCAGGATGCTGATGGTGTCCTCGACGGTCGGCTCGCTGACCAGCACCGGCTGGAAGCGCCGCTCGAGCGCCGCATCCTTCTCGATGTGCTTCCGGTACTCGTCGAGCGTCGTCGCGCCGATCGTGTGCAGCTCGCCGCGCGCGAGCATCGGCTTCAGCATGTTCGACGCGTCGATCGCGCCTTCGGCCGCCCCGGCGCCGACCACCGTGTGCAGCTCGTCGATGAACAGGACGATCTGTCCCTCGGAGTCGGTGATCTCCTTGAGGACGGCCTTGAGGCGCTCCTCGAACTCGCCGCGGTACTTCGCGCCCGCGACCAGGGCGCCCATGTCGAGGGCGACGATCTTCTTGTCCTTGAGTCCTTCGGGCACGTCGCCGCGCACGATCCTCTGGGCGAGCCCCTCGACGACGGCCGTCTTGCCGACGCCGGGCTCGCCGATGAGCACCGGGTTGTTCTTCGTGCGGCGGGACAGGACCTGGATGACCCGCCGGATCTCCTCGTCGCGGCCGATGACCGGGTCGAGGCGGCCCTTCTGCGCCAGCGCGGTCAGGTCGCGGCCGTAGCGTTCGAGGGCCTGGTACTTGCCTTCGGGATTCGGGTCCGTGACGCGCTGCGAGCCGCGCACCTCGGTGAGCGCCTGCAGGATGCGATCGGTCGTGAGGCCGCGCGACTGCAGCAGCCGGGCCCCCGGCGACCGGCCCGTCTCGCCGGCGATGGCGAGGAACAGGTGCTCGGTGCTGATGTACTCGTCCTTGAGGCGGCCCGCTTCCGCCTGCGCCAGGTCGACGACCAGCTTCAGGCGCGGCGAGATCGACGGCTGGGCGGCGCCGTGCACCTGCGGCTGCTGTCCGAGCGTCTGGCGGGCCTCGCGCGCCAGGGCCGCGGGCTCGATCTGCAGCTTGCGGAGCAGCGCGGGCACGACGCCCCCTTCCTGCTCGATCAGCGCGACGAGCAGGTGCTCCGGCTCGATCTGCGGATGGTTGAGCGACTCGGCGAGCTGCTGGGCCCCGAAGACCGCTTCCTGTGCCTTCTCGGTGAACTTGTTCAGATTCATGGTCGTCTTCCCCGCGTCCGCTTCGATCCGCGTCCGCTCGGGCGTCTACAGCGTCCGAGCGAGCTCCTCGAACTTCGCCCGCTGCTCGGCATTGAGATGCCGGGGCAGCTGGACGTCGACCGTCGCGTAGAGATCGCTGCGCTCTCCGGTCTTGCCGGGCAGCGTCATGCCCTGGCCCCGCAGCCGGAAGATCTGGCCGTTCTGCGTGGTGGGCGGGATCTTGAGCCGCAGCATCCGTCCGTTGAGCGCCGGGACTTCCACCTCGCCGCCGAGCACGGCCACCGTCAGCGGGACGGGCACCTTCGTGTAGAGATCGCGGCCACGCCGTTCGAAGCGGGGATGCGGCGCGAGCCGGACGCGCAGGTAGAGGTCGCCGGCCGGCGCGCCTCCCGTACCGCGCTCGCCTTCGCCCGCGACCCGGACCCGCGATCCGTCGCCGACGCCCGCCGGGATCCGCACGTCGACCGTCCGCGCGTGCCCGTCGTGCTTCAGCGCGAGCCGGCGCATCGTGCCCTGGTCGGCTTCCTCCAGGGTCAGCGTGATCTCCTGTTCGACGTCGCGTCCCTTGCGCGCGCGCGTGCGCCCCGTCCGCGTGCGCCGCCCCGGCTCGAATCCCACGCCGCCGAAGAAGGTGTTGAAGAAGTCGGAGAACGGGTTGTCCGTCCCGAACATCTCGCGCATCTCCTCTTCGGTCATCGTGCGGAACCCGCCGCCGGGGCCGCCGACGTTCACCGACCAGCCGGCGAACGGGCCGCCGGGGCCGCCCGCCGCGCCGGCCTGCTCGTAGAGCCGCCAGTTCGCGCCGAGCTCGTCGTACTTCCGCCGCTTCTCCGGATCCCCGAGGACCTCGTAGGCCTCGTTGAGCTCCTTGAACTTCGCCTCTGCGCTCTTGTCCCCCGGGTTGACGTCCGGGTGGTACTTCCGGGCGAGCTTCCGGTACGCGGTCTTGATCTCCTTGTCGGTCGCCGTCTTCGCGACGCCGAGCGTGGCGTAGTAGTCCTTGAACTCCACGGCGCTACAACCCCAGCAGGCGCGTCAGCACTTCGAGTTCGCGGGCGAGGCGCTGCCGCGCATCCGCGCGCGACAGGCCGTCGTCGACGACAAGAGGCCTCATCCGCTGCACGACGTCGGCGACGGAGAGCAGCCGCTGCACGCCCGCCAGGTTGATGCCCATCTCGTCGACCAGGTGCTTGATCAGGCGCAGGCGCTCCAGCTCCTCGCGGGTGTACACACGCATGCTGCCGAGCGTACGCGGAGGCCGGACGAGACCGAGCCGCTCGTACTTGCGGAGCGTCTGCGGGTGCATGCCCAGCATGCGGGCCGCCACGCTGATCAAGTAGAGATCCTGATGCCTTGCCATCCGACTTGCGCTGACCTGAGTATAGGTCTTGATACGGGTCGTGTCAACATTGGCCGAGGTGATTGAGGCATACTGGGGAAGGCCGCGTGAGGCCGGATCCCGACGGGCCGTCGCGGGTCTGTCGCAGCGCCCCCCGATTCCTCCCACTGCATGCACCTTGAAGTTTCCGATCTGCTGACGATTGGGCTGCTGGTCCTGCTCGAAGGGCTGCTCAGCGCCGACAACGCGATGGTGCTCGCCGTGCTGGTGCTGGGCCTGCCGAGGCACCAGCAGCGCAAGGCGCTGCGCTACGGCATCTTCGGCGCCTTCGCGTTCCGCATCCTCGCGACGATGTTCGCGGCCTACATGATTCAGCTGCGGATCGTCCAGCTCATCGGCGGGTTGTACCTGCTGTGGCTGCCGTACAACCACTTCTTCCGCGGCGCGAGCGCGGAGGAACGCCGCCAGCCCGTTCAGGCCCGGCCCTGGCTCGGGATGTCGGCCTTCTGGGCGACGGTGGTGAAGGTCGAGCTCACGGACATCGTCTTCGCGATCGACTCGATCCTCGTCGCCGTCGCGATGTCGAACAAGCTCTGGGTCATCATCACGGGCGGGATCCTCGGCATCATCGCGATGCGGATGGTCATCGGCCAGCTGCTGGCGATCGTCCGGAAGTATCCGGCGCTCGTGGACGGCGCGTTCGTGATCATCGCGTGGGTGGGCATCAAGCTGCTCGTCGAGTACGCGCACAGCCTCGGGCTCATCCACTTCCTCATCCCGAAGTGGCTCTCGCTCGGGCTGATCGTCGTCATCTTCGCGGTCGCGCTCTGGTACGCGCGCCGGCATCCGAGCGTGGCGGAGGACGAAGAGGGGAGCACGGGAGACGAGGCGACTGCGCTCATGAGCGACGAGCGGCCGGTGTCGCGATAGGGTATGGCTCGCGGCTGGGAGAGCAAGGCGGTCGAATCACAGCAGGAGGACGCGCGGCGCGGCGCACGGTCGGGACCGCAGCTGACGCCCGACGAGCAGCGCCGGGTCGCCAGGCGTCGCGAGCTGGAGCTCGCCCTGGCCCGGGTCCGCGACGGGCTCGCCCGCGCCGCGCACCCGGCGCACCGGGCCACGCTCGAGCAGGCGCAGTCCGCGCTCGAACAGGCGCAGTCCGCGCTCGAACAGGAGCTCAATCGGCTGGACTGAAGGGGAGCGCAGGCTGTCCCCGGCGGGAGCGCCGGGGGAGGTTCATCGGGATCGGCGGCGCGTAGAGCTCGCGGGCCTCTTCGAGGAGCTCGAACACCCGGGCGGCCAGCCGGCGCGGCTTCACGACGCGGGCCCGGGGCCCGAACCCGAGCACCCACGCAATCAGCCCCCAGTCGACCACGACCCGCATCCGCAGCACCGCCCGGCCGTCGTCGCGTTCCTCGAACGTCTGGCTGGGATGCCAGTCCCGCTCCAGCACGTACGGCACGGCATCGGGCTGGAACTCGATCTCGACCAGCTCGGGGCACCCGTTCAGGTTGACGCCGAGCGAGTTCACGAGAGGGCCCGCCGCCTGATCCAGCCTGGGCGTGAAGCGCTCCTCGAGCACGGTGGCGCTCTGCATCCGCTCCGTCGCGAAGAGCCGCACTTCCTGATACTCCGGCACGAACGCCACCAGGTACAGCCCGCCCTGCGCGTAGCACACCTGGTAGGGCTCGACGACGTACTTCTTGAGCCGCTGGCTGAAGAAGGAGAAGTACTCCATCTCCACACGGCGCCGTTCGAGCGCCGCGCGGAGCAGTCGGCCGACGCGGCCGGGCGCGTCGGCATCGGCGCGCTTGCGCGGCTCCGGCTTCGCGGCGAGCACCTTCGGGATGGTCTCCAGGTAGTCCCATTGCGCCGGCGTCAGGCACTCGGCGAACTTCGCGAAGGCCGATTCGATGTCCCGCTGGAACGGCGTGCCCGCGAGATACTGCACGAGCGCGCGGCTGAAGTAGAGCGCGCAGAGCTCGGGCAGCGTCAGGCCGGCATCGATCAGCGCCTTGAACGCGTGCCGGTTGAGCCGCCAGGCCCGGTGCTCGCCCCTCCGGCACGGCTCCAGCGGGAAGCCGGCCTCCTGCAGGGCGGCGATGTCGCGGCGCACCGTCCGCGAGCTCACCTCCAGCATCCGGGCGAGCTCCTCGATGGTGCGGCCGTAGCGCTGCTCCCACAGATCGCGGAGCAGGGTCCACTGGCGGATCACTTCCTGATTCCGGGCGCGTCGTGGCACGTGTGTCCTCTGGCGCGCCGGGCGGCGCGCGGGCTCATGGTGACCAACGGGTCCACGCTCGTCAATGGACCCCCCCGGGGGAAAACGGAAAACGGGAAACTGGAAGCGGGAAACGGGACGGGCGCGTCCGCTCGCGTGACACAGACGCTGGCGGACGCGCGGCTCGCGGACGCGCGACTACAGCCGATACGTGCGCTTCGCCAGCTCGTAGCTGAGCGCCCGCATCATCTCGTGCGCGGCGTCCTGCGTGACGATGTGCCGGGACACCAGATCGGCGAGGAACGTGGCGTCGATCCGCCGGGCGAGATCGTGACGCGCCGGAATCGAGGGGAACGCCCGGGTGTCGTCGTTGAACCCGGCGGTGTTGTAGATGCCCGCCGTCTCGGTCACGGAGTACCGGAAGCGCAGCATGCCTTCCACGCTGTCGTGGAACCACCACGGAGGTCCGAGGCGCAGCGCGGGGTAGTGTCCCGCCAGCGGCGCCAGCTCGCGGGAGTAGGTGCTCTCGTCGAGGGTGAAGAGCACCAGCGTGAAGCGCGGGTCGTTCCCGTACGCGTTCAGCAGCGGCCGGAGGTTCCGCGTGTACTCCGTCGCCAGCGGGATGTCGGCGCCGCGATCGGGGCCGAAGCGTTCGAAGACGAGCCGGTTGTGATTCCGCGACGAGCCCGGATGCAGCTGCATGACCAGGCCGTCCTCGACGCTCATGCGGGCCATCTCCATCAGCATGTGCGCCGTGAACGTGCGCGCGTCGTCTTCCGTGGCGGCGCCACGCAGCGCCCGGTCGAACAGCCGCCCGGCCTCCTCCACGGACAGCCGCGTGGTCCACGGCGTCTCGGCGGCGTGGTCCGTCGCGGTCGCGCCCATCTCCTTGAAGAACGCCCGGCGCGTCTCGAGCGCCCGGATGTACCGCGGGTAGTCCGTGATCTCGCATCCCGTCAGCTCGCCCAGGCGCTCGATCTCGCGGCGCCACCCGGGGTGGAGGATGTTCACGGCCAGGTCGGGGCGGAAGGTCGGCCGCACCTGCCCCGACCAGCCGGAGTCCCGAATCCGGCTGTGCCACTCGAGCGTGTCGGTGGCCGCGTCGGTCGTGCAGAGCACCTCGATGTTGAAGCGCTCGAACAGCGCGCGGGGCCGGAACTCCGGACGTTCGAGACAGGCCTGGATGCGATCGTAGACACGCATCGCGGACGCGCTCGTCAGCGGCTCGTCGACGCCGAAGACCGCCTCGAACTCGTGCGACAGCCAGGCGCCGCTCGGCGTGCCGCGGAAGAGATGGAAGTGGTCGGCGAATCGCTGCCAGATCCGGCGCGGGTCCGTTTCCACGGGCGCGCCGTCGAGCCGCGGGATCCCGAGGTCCTCCATCGGCACGCCCTGCGAGTAGAGCATCCGGACGACGTAGTGGTCCGGGATGACGATCAGGGCGGCGGGGTCCGGGAACGGCTCGTCGAGGGCGAGCAGCCGCGGGTCGACGTGGCCGTGCGGACAGACGAGCGGCAGCGACGCGGCGGATTCGTACAGCTCGCGGGCGATCGCGCGGACAGCCGGAATGGGGCTGAAGTAGCGATCCGGATGCAGCATGCGCGGACGAGTATAGCCAAACGGCGCATCCGGCGCCGGAGTCCTCGGCGCGACTACTCCGTGGGCCGGGCGATGAACCGGTACCCGATGCTCCGGACGGTGAGCAGGTGACGCGGAGTCGCGGGATCGTCCTCCAGGTGTCGGCGCAGGCGCACGATGAAGTTGTCGATCGCGCGGGTATCGGTGTCCTCGTGCACGCCCCAGACTTCCTCGAGCATCGCCTTCCTGGAGACGATCCGGCCTTCGTGCTGCACGAGGTACCGCAGCAGGTTCGCTTCCATGAGCGTCAGCGGGATCGTTCGCCCGTCGCGGCGGACCTCCAGCGCCGAGAAGTCGATCTCGCGCCCGGCGAACCGGAAGCGGTCGGGGGCAACGGGCGCCGCGCGGACCCACTCCCGGCGCCGCAGCAGCGCGTTGACCCGGGCGAGCAGCACGGACAGCTCGAACGGCTTCGGCAGGTAGTCGTCGGCGCCGGCCTCGAAGCCCTTGACGATGTCCTCGGCGCGCCCGCGCGCGGTCAGCATGAGAATCGGGACGTACTGGCGCTGCTGGCGCAACCGCGCGGCGACGTCGAACCCGGACAGGCCGGGGAGCATCACGTCGAGCACGACGAGGTCGACGGGCGGCTCACCGGTGGCCAGCCGTTCGAGCGCGGCCTCGCCGGTGTCGACCACCTCGGTGTCGTGGCACTCGGCCTCGAGGTTGAAGCGCAGGCCGTCGGCCAGGTGCTGTTCGTCCTCGACAATCAGGATGCGGCTCATGAGGTCGGGGCCACCGGAAGCTGGAGCGTGAAGGTGCTGCCCTTGCCGGCGCCTTCGCTCTCGGCCGACACGCGGCCGCCGTGCCGGCGGGCGATCGTGGACACGATGAACAGCCCGAGGCCGCTGCCCTTGACGCGCATCGCAACCGCCTCGGGAATGCGGTAGAACCGCCGGAAGATCCGCGTGAGCTCCGCGCGCGAGATGCCGATGCCATAATCGCGCACGCGGACCGCCACCCGCCGCGCATCCACGGGCAGTAGATCGACCTCCACGCGGACCGAGCCGTTCGAGTACTTCACCGCGTTGTCGAGCAGGTTCCACACGGCGGCCTTGAGCTCGTCGGCGTCGCCGAGCACGGTCGTCGCGCCGGCGTCCCGCACGTGTTCGGTGTAGCGCACCGCGTCGTCGGCGAGGTGATGGCGGACCCGTGCGAGCTCCACCGCCTCGCGGACGATGTCGCGCAGGTCGATCGGGCTGCGGTGGCGGAGGCGCTGGCGCGTGCGTCCGGCGCGCAGCACCTGCTCGATCAGGTGCAGCAGCCGGTCGCTGTCCGCCAGCATGATGCCGTAGAACTCCTGCCGTCGCGCCTCGTCGAGCTCCCGCCGCTGCAGGGTCTCCAGGTAGAGCCGGATGGAGGCGACCGGCGTCTTCAGCTCGTGCGTCACCGCGTTGATGAACGCGTCGTGCTGCTCGTTCCGGCGGATCTCGCGGACCAGGAAGATCGTGTTCAGGACCAGCCCGGTGATGATGACGAGGAAGAAGATGATGCCGAGGACGAGCAGCAGCCCGGCGCGCCAGTTGATCACGATCCAGCTGACGTTCAGCGCGACCGCGAGCGCCACCAGGCAGGCGCCGAGCGCGATGAAGATCAGCGACTTCCGGGTCGTGGCCGGGGTCATGCCGCTAGGATGCCACAGCCGCCGCGGCCGCGGCGCGGACGGCAGGCGCCGCCCGGACGCGAGCCGGCGTCCCCGTGGACGCCGGCTCGCCGGATAGGCTGGATGTCAGGCGGCGCGGGACTCGGACCGCTGCGGGCGCCCGTCGACGCCGACCGTGCGGACGCGCTCGGCGATGCCCAGCTTCTGCAGCAGCTTGATCTGCAGCCAGGTGAGATCGAACTCGTACCACGCCAGGCCGTGACGCGCCGAGGTCGGGTGCGCGTGGTGGTTGTTGTGCCAGCCCTCGCCGAACGTGAGCAGCGCGACCCACCAGCTGTTCTTCGAGTCGTCCTTCGTCTGGAACCGCTGTGTGCCCCACATGTGCGTCGCCGAGTTCACCAGCCAGGTCGCGTGCAGGCCGACCGTGACGCGGAAGAACACCAGCCAGTAGACCATCGGCCAGCCGCCGAGCGCGTAGACGACCAGGCCGAAGATGGTCAGCGGCACCCAGTGCCAGGTGTTGAGCCACCGGTAGAACGGGTCGGCCGCCAGATCGGGCGCGTACTTCGACATCAGCTTGGTGTTGTTGTGGTGCCCCTCACCGAAGAGGATCCACCCCATGTGCGCCCAGAAGCCGCCATGACGGGGCGTGTGCGGGTCGTTGTCCGTGTCCGAGTACCTGTGGTGCAGCCGGTGCGTGGCGACCCAGAAGATCGGGCCCCCCTCGAGCGTCATCGTGCCGCAGATCGCGAAGAAGTACTCGAGCAGCTTGGGCACCTTGTAGGACCGGTGCGTGTGCAGCCGGTGATAGCCCATCCCGATGCCGAACCCGATGAACACCCAGTAGAAGAACGCCGTCAGCAGGAGCGCCGTCCACGAGAAGTGGAACAGCGCGGCCACCGCGCCGACATGAAAGATGGTCATGGCGACGAAGGTGATCCAGTTGACGGTGCTGTAGCGGTTCTGGAGGTTCGTGGGCAGCGGGGTGTCGACGGCGTTCAAGCGGTCTCTCCTGTCGGGCAGCGGACGGACGGCGGGCCCGGCCGGCTCCCGACGGTTTCATCGGCCGTTGCCCTCAATCACACTAGCAGTCCCGGCGGGAACTGTTTGTAAGACTTCTGTAAACGCTGTAGTCCAGCGTGCGGCTGCCGGCGTTCCCCGTGGACGGCCGTCAGCTCCCGCTCCCTTGCCGAGGTAGGTTCCGGTCGCCGCGGCGTATGCTGGCTGGTACGGCGGATTCACGTGACGGCCAACGAGTATGCGGCGCTGATCGACCGGCTGGACGACGGCGTCGTCGTGCTGGACGCCGGTCTGCGAGTCCGTGCAACGAACCCCCGCGCGCGAGACGTGCTGGCCCGGCTCGGCCTGCCGGGTGAGCGCCAGCACGGCGCCGCGCTGCCTGACCTGCTGGCCGACGGGCCGATCGCCGCCGCCCTGCGCGACGTTGCCGCGGGCGCTGACGAGCGGAGTGTCGAGGACGTCGCCGGCGGCGGGCCTCGGCGGTGGCGCGTGTTCCGTCTCGACCGCTGGGTCGTGGCGCTCGTCCGGGAGGACGCGCGGAGGGCGGGCCTGATGGAGGATGCGCTCGCGCTGGCGGTGAAGGCCACGCGTGATGGCCTCTGGTCCTGGGATCTCCAGACGGGGACGATCTGCGTCAGCCCGCGATTCGCGGAGATGCTCGGCTACGAGCCGCGTGAGTTCAAGACCGGGTATGCCGAATACATGGCCCTGATTCACCCGGATGATCGCCCCCGGATCGAGGCCGCCTTCCGCGACCAGCTGCGGGCTGGCGCCGGCGTCTTCCATGGCGAGTACCGCGTCCGGCATCGCGATGGCGGCTGGCGCTGGCACCTCTCGCGCGGCGCCTCCGTACGTGACGGGCAGGGGCGTGTCGTCCACCTGGCGGGCTTGACCAGCGACGTCACGCACGCGCGGGAGACGCATGAAGCGCTCCGCGCCAGCGAAGCGCGGCTCAGCGCGGTCGCGAGCGGCGCGCCGTTCGGGATCATGCTGACCGGGGTGGACGGGACGCCGCTCTGGGCCAACGAGCGGCTGCTCGCGCTGTTCCGGATCGACCGTGAGATGTTTCGCGCGGGCCGCCTTCGCGAACGCATTCACGAGGAGGATCGCGCCCGGGTGCGCGACGCCTGGACCCGCGCGCTGCGCGACGGGGCGGAGTTCGATCTGTCCTACCGCGTGGTGCTCCCGGATGGACGCGAGCGCATGATGCGCGGCCGCTCCGCGCCCGTCCGCGGCGTGGACGGGGACGTGGCCGGCTACGTCGCCATGGTCGAGGACGTCACGGAGTGGCACGAGACCGAGCGGGCGCGCCGCGACCTGGAGCAGCAGCTGCAGCACGCGCAGAAGCTCGAAAGCCTCGGAGTGCTGGCCGGCGGCATCGCGCACGACTTCAACAACCTGCTCGTCGGCATCCTGGGCAACGCGAACCTCGCGCTGCTGGATCTGCCACCCGACTCGCCCGTGCGGGCGCTGGTCCGCCAGATCCAGGCCGCGGCCGAGCGCTCGGCCGATCTGACGCGGCAGCTGCTCGCCTACGCGGGCCGCGGTCAGCATGTCGTGACGTCAGTGAACCTCTCGAGCCTGGTGCAGGAGCTCTCGACGCTGCTGCAGGCCGCGCTGTCCAAGCACGCCCGGCTGGAGCAGCAGCTCGATCCCGGCGTCCCCGATGTGCTTGCCGACCCGGCGCAGATCACGCAGGTCGTGATGAACCTGCTCACGAACGCCTCGGAGGCGGTCGGGGAAGATCCGGGCGTCGTGTCGGTGCGGACCAGACTCGTGCACCTGTCGCGTCCCGCCCTCGACGCGCTGTACCTGGGAAGCGACCTGCCGGAAGGCTCCTACGTCTGTCTGGAGGTGGCCGACACGGGGCACGGCATGTCATCCGAGACGGTGGCGCGCATCTTCGATCCGTTCTTCACCACGAAGTTCACGGGGCGGGGCCTCGGCCTTGCCGCGGTCCTCGGCATCGTCCGCACGCACCGCGGGGCGCTCGACGTGGAGACGCGCGAGGGCGTGGGCACCAGCTTCCGCGTGTATCTGCCGGCCGTCCGGATGACGCGGGCGGCATCACCGCCGCCGGAATCGTCCGGGCGTGGGCAGGTCGGCGGCCTCGTGCTCGTGGTCGATGACGAGCCTGCGGTGCGGCTCGTCGCGCGCCGGTTCCTCGAGCGCTGGGGATTCGAGGTGGTCGAAGCGGAGAACGGCATGAAGGCCGTGGAGCTCGCCGGGCAGCTGGGCGATCGCCTGCGCCTGGCGCTCGTCGACCTGACGATGCCGTACCAGGATGGCCGGGCGACGCTGCACGCGCTGCGGGAGCTGAAGGCGGAGCTGCCGGTGGTGCTCATGAGCGGGTACACGGAGCAGGCCGCCGGAGGCGAGGTCGATCGCGGGCGACACGTGCGCTTCGTGCAGAAACCGTTCACCGCGATTCAGCTGCGGCGGGTGGTGGAGGAGGCACTGGCGGAGTAGGGCCGGGGCTGCTATAGTCGCGCGCGAACGCCGATCCGATCCGGCATGGCGTCCGGAGCGCATGTGTCCCTGTTCGATTCATCCCTGGTCGCGAGTCCCACTCCCTTCACGAGCACCATCGTCGACGCGGCGTCCTCCGCCGCCCGGCTGGAGGCTGCGCGCGACGCGTTGCGGCAGTGCCCTCCGGGCGCGCCGGTACTGATCGTCGGCGGCTCCCGCAGCGCGGTCGACGAGCTCGCGCGCAG
>DASVDJ010000195.1:0-9977 GCA_036381155.1 Vicinamibacterales bacterium | reverse complement strand
TGCGGCCATCGTGTTCTTCGCCTACATCGGCTTCGACGCGGTGTCGACGGCCGCCGAGGAGACGAAGAACCCGCAGCGCAACCTGCCGATCGGCATCCTGGGCGGGCTCGCGGTCTGCACGCTGATCTACGTGATCGTCGGGTTCGTGCTCACCGGCATGGTGCCGTACGACACCCTGGCCGACTCGGCCGACCCGCTGGCGTTCGCGCTGCAGTCCGTCGGCTTCCAGCGCGTGGGATGGGTCGTCGCGCTCGGCGCCGCGATCTCGATGGCGGCGGTGCTGCTGGTGTTCCAGTACGGCCAGCCGCGCATCTTCTTCGCGATGGCGCGTGACGGGCTGCTGCCGCAGTGGGCGGCGAAGGTGAATCCGAGAACGCGCATTCCCGCGACGACCACGCTGGTCACGGGTCTCGTCGTCGCGGCGGCGTCGCTCGTCGGCGATGCGGCGGAGACCTACGACCTGACCAACATCGGCACGCTGTTCGCCTTCGCCCTCGTCTGCATCGGCGTGCTGGTGCTTCGCGTCGTCGAGCCGGACCGGCCGAGGCCGTTCCGCGTGCCGTTCGTGTGGGTCATCGCGCCGCTCGGCGCGGCGGCCTGCGTGTTCGTGATGGCGGGGCTGCCGTATCAGGCGTGGGAGCGCTTCGCGATCTGGCTGGCGGCGGGGCTGGCGCTGTACTTCTTCTACGGCTACTCCCACAGCCGGCTCCGCGCCTGAGCGTCGGTTCCTTTGCGGAGCTGACGCTCGACGGGAAATCTGCGGTCTCCGTCGCCGTCGTGGTCTCGGGGATGCCGCGAAGCGGCGCTCATTCCAGCCTGACCAGCCCCCGGCGGGCGGCGACCTTGATGGCCTCCGTCCGGCTCGTGACACCCAGCTTCTCGAAGAGGTGGCCGAGGTGTGTCTTGACCGTGCGCTCGCTGATGCCGAGCGTCACGGCGATCTCCTTGTTGCTCTGCCCGTCGGCCATCAGCCGCAGCGTCGTGAGCTCGCGCGGGGTGAGCTGCACCCGTCCGACCCCCTCGGCCAGCTTGGCCGCCGCCGCCGGCGCGAGATAGGTCTTGCCGGCCAGCACGTCGTGGATGCAGGCGACGAGACCCTCGGCTGAGATGTCCTTCAGCACGTACGCTTTCGCGCCCGCCTTCAGCGCACGCGCGATGTCGTCGTCGGTGTCGTACGTCGTGAGGACGATGACGCGGGCGCGGGGATCGATCTGGCGGATCTGCCGGACCGCTTCCACCCCTTCCATCTCGGGCATGCGCAGGTCCAGCAGGGTGACGTCCGGCCGGTAGCGGGCGAACGCCTCCACCGCTTCGCGTCCGTTCGCGGCTTCGGCGACGACGCGCAGGTCGGGTTCCTGCGCGATGATGTTCGCCACACCGGTGCGCAGCAGCGCGTGGTCGTCGACGACCAGCACCGTGGCGGGCGTGCCGGCGGCGCCGGTGGCCCGCGCCGGCGTGGCGCCTGCGACGGTGGCCGTCCCCTCACGCATGGACGTCCTCCGGGAGCGAGGCGGCCGTCACCGCCTCGCGTTCTCCTTCGACGGTCAGCCGCGGGATCGAGAAGGAGGGCGGCTCCCACGCCAGCACGACTTCAGTACCCGCGCGCGGTGCCGTCACGATGGTCAGCGAGGCGCCGATGCGGTCGGCGCGCTCCTGCATGCTCGTCATCCCGAACCCGGCGCCGTGCCGGTCCTTCGCGATGCCCCGGCCGTCGTCGGAGATGGACAGGCGGAAGCCGACCGACCGGACGCCCGCGGCGTGAATCGCGATCCGGCGCGCCCGGGAATGGCGCACGGCGTTGGTGAGCGCCTCTTGGGCGATGCCGATGATCTCCGGCTCGACGCCGCCGCCGAACGACGGCAGGTCCTCGATCGTCAGCTCGATCGGCACGTCGGTGGTGCGGCGTGCCAGGTCGGTCATGCGCTGCAGCGCCGCCGCGACGTCCTTCGTGTCGCTGTCCTGCGGGCGGAGGGCGCAGACCGATCGCCGCGCCTCGATCATGTGGGTGCGCGCGAGGTCGACCGCGGTGTCGAGCGCTTTCGCCACCTTCGGCGGGAGGGAGGCGGACCGCTGCGCGGCCTGCAGCTGCATGAGGATGGCGGCGAAGCCCTGCGCGAGCGTGTCGTGGATGTCGCGGGCGATGCGGTTGCGCTCTTCCAGCACCGCTTGCCGGCGGACTTCGGCCCGTCCCTGCTCCGCCACGCGGCTGTGATGGAGGGCCAGCGTCGCCTGCTTCGCGATGGCCTCGACGAGCGCCCGGCGCCACATCGACTCGCACGCCTCGCCGCCGGACGTCGACAGCGCGATCCAGCCCAGGTTCCTGTTCGACAGGCGCAGCGGTGCGACGACCATCCAGTCGATGCCGGCTTCGGCGTTGAAGGCGCGGACCGGCGCGGGCAGCCGGTCGTCGTCTCCCGTGTACTCGACCGTGTCGGTCCACAGCGCCGGCGCGCGATACAGATGCGTCGACATGCTGTCGCGCGGCAGCGCGAGGTCCGCCCACTCGGGGCTGCTCGCCGTCAGGATGCGGCCGCCCGCGTACGCCATCCACAGCTCGCAGCTGGTCGCGTCGTCGTCGAGGAGCCAGACACCGCACGCGACGCCGTTGCACTCCTCGACGAGCGTCCGGATGAACGCCTGGAAGAAGCCGGAGACATCGCGCTCGCGGACGAGCAGATCGAGGGCGAGCTGGACGGCGTCGCTCTGGATGCGTGCCGTGCATTCCGCGCGCTTCCGGAGGGAGTACTCGCGGGCGAGCTCCTGCCGCAGGTCGTCGCTCATGACGCGACTGGTCGGGATCGGGACGTCCTCGCAGCCCATGGGCTCCATTATCCGCCACGGGCCCGCGCGGTCGATCGGGCCGAAGACCCATCCGGACATCGTCCGGAAGGACGAGGCGCGGCTCGTCCGTACGCAGGCGCTTTCGCCGCAACTTTCGCGACAGGCGCTCATCGGCCCACTGCCTGATTGTGAGGAGACGTGCACGGGCGCGATGCTGGCCGCTATCCATGTCTCCGAACACTCATCATCCGTTCGTACTGCTGATCCTCCTGGCCCTGACGGCGACCGCGTGCACCCGGACTGCCGCGCAGCCGTCGGAGCCTCCGCCCCCGCAGGTGCCTGTCGCCGAGGTGGTCGCGCGGCAGGTGACCGAGTGGGACGAGTTCACCGGGCGTCTCGAGGCGGTCAACACGGTGGCCGTCCGGCCGCGCGTGTCCGGCTACGTGTCGGCGGTGCGCTTCGACGAGGGGGCCATCGTCCGGCGCGGCGACGTGCTGTTCCAGATCGATCCGCGTCCGTTCCAGGCGGAGGTCGACCGGCTGCGCGCGGAGCTCGCCCGCGCGCAGGCGACCGTCGAGCGGGCGCGTTCGGAACTGGCCCGCGCCGAGCGGCTCGCGGCGGAGCATGCGATGTCGCGCGAGGAGCACGACCGGCGCGCCGCGTTCGCGCGCGAATCGGCCGCGCTCGTCGAGGCGACGGCCGCCGCGCTGCGCGCCGCGGAGCTGAACCTGGAGTTCACGCGTGTGACGTCGCCGATCGACGGCCGCGTGGGCCGGGCCGTCGTCACGCCGGGGAACCTCGTCTCCAGCGGCCCGGGCGAGGCGACGCTGATGACGACGGTGGTGTCGCTCGATCCGATCTACGCGACGTTCGACGCCGACGAGGCGACGTTCCTCCGCTACAGCGAGCTGGCGCGTGCCGGCCGCCGGGCGGGCACGCGCGACGGCGTGCCGGTCCGGATCGCGCTGGCATCCGACCAAGGCTTCCCGCGCGAGGGTCGGCTCGACTTCCTGGACAACCAGGTCGATCCGGCGACGGGCACCATCCGCGCCCGCGCGGTGCTCCGCAACCCGGACCTTGCGCTGACGCCGGGGCTCTTCGTCCGCGTGCAGCTGCAGGGCCGCGCGGCGTACGAGGGCGTGCTCATCCAGGACCGCGCCGTGGCGACCGACCTCGACAAGCGCTACGTCCTCGTCGTCGACGAGCGGCAGACGATCGAGTACCGCGAGGTGACGCTCGGCCCGATCGTGGACGGTCTCCGCATCGTCCGTGACGGGCTCAGGCCGGGCGATCGGGTCGTCGTCAGCGGGCTGCAGCGCGTACGGCCCGGCATGACCGTGACTCCCCAGGCGGTCGCGATGACCGGCGAGCGCGAGATGGGCGCACAGGCGAGGGCGCAATGAGGTTCGCGCGCTTCTTCGTCGACCGGCCGATCTTCGCGGCCGTCCTCTCGCTGCTCATCGTCATCGCCGGCGGGCTGGCCCTGCTGCGCCTGCCGGTGAGCGAGTACCCGAGCGTCGTCCCGCCGACGGTGGTCGTCCGCGCGGTCTATCCGGGCGCGAATCCGAAGGTCATTGCCGAGACCGTCGCGTCGCCGCTGGAGCAGCAGATCAACGGCGTCGAGGGCATGCTCTACATGTCCTCGCAGTCCACCGCCGACGGGCTCATGACCCTGACGGTGACGTTCGGGCTGGGTACCGACATCGACAAGGCGCAGGTGCAGGTGCAGAACCGGGTCTCGCAGGCGCTGCCGCGACTGCCGGAGGAGGTCCAGCGCATCGGCGTGACGACCGAGAAGGCCTCGCCGGACCTGATGATGGTCGTGCATCTCGTCTCGCCCGACGAGCGCTACGACATGCTGTATCTCTCGAACTTCGCCCACCTCCGGGTGAAGGACGAGCTCGCGCGCCTCCCGGGCATCGGCAGCGTCCAGGTGTTCGGCGCGGGCGAGTACAGCATGCGGATCTGGCTCGATCCCGATCGGCTGGCCGCACGGCAGCTGACGGCCACCGACGTCGTCCGCGCGATCCGCGAGCAGAACGTGCAGGTGGCCGCCGGCGTGCTCGGCGCGCCTCCGGCGCCGTCCGACACGTCGTTCCAGCTCTCGATCAACGCGCAGGGGCGGCTCACCTCCGAGGAGGAGTTCGCCGCAATCGTCGTCCGGGCGACGCCAGACGGGCAGATCACCAGGCTGCGCGACGTCGCGCGGGTCGAGCTGGGGTCGAGCAGCTACGCCCTCCGGAGCCTCCTCGACAACCGGCCTGCCGTGGCGATCGGCATCGCGCAACGCCCCGGATCGAACGCGCTCGAGGCGTCAGCCGCCGTACGCGAGACGATGGCCGCCCTGCAGCAGTCGTTCCCCGAGGGGCTCGAGTACCGGATCGTCTACGACCCGACCATCTACGTCCGCGAATCGATCCGCGCCGTCGTGAGGACGCTCTTCGAGGCGATCCTGCTGGTGGTGGTCGTCGTGCTCGTGTTCCTGCAGACCTGGCGCGCGTCGATCATCCCGCTGCTCGCCGTGCCGGTGTCGCTCATCGGCACGTTCGCGGTGATGCTGGCCTTCGGCTTCTCGCTGAACACGCTCTCCCTCTTCGGCCTCGTCCTCGCGATCGGCATCGTGGTCGACGATGCGATCGTGGTCGTGGAGAACGTGGAGCGGCACATCGAGCTCGGGCTCGAGCCGATCGAGGCGACCTACAAGGCGATGGAGGAGGTCTCGGGGCCGATCATCGCGATAGCCCTCGTGCTGTGCGCGGTGTTCGTGCCGACGGCGTTTGTCAGCGGTCTCACGGGCCAGTTCTACCGGCAGTTCGCGCTGACCATCGCGATCTCGACGGTGATCTCCGCGTTCAACTCCCTGACGCTCAGTCCGGCGCTCGCCTCGCGGCTGCTGCTGCCGCACGGCGCGCCGCGCGACGGCGTGCAGCGGGTCGCCGACCGCGCGTTCGGCTGGTTCTTCCGGCGGTTCAACCGGTTCTTCGCCAGGGCGTCGGGCGGGTACGCGTCGGGCGTCTCCCGCGTCCTGCGGGTCTCGACGGTGGCGCTGGTCGTGTACGGCGGCCTCGTCGCGCTCACGGCGTTCGGGTTCACGCGCGTGCCCGAGGGCTTCGTGCCGGCGCAGGACAAGGACTACCTCGTCGCGTTCGCGCAGCTGCCGGACGCCGCCACGCTGGATCGCACGGAGGCGGTGATCCGGCAGATGTCGACGCTTGCGCTGGAGCAGCCGGGGGTCGAGAGCGCGATCGCGTTTCCGGGGCTGTCGATCAACGGCTTCGTCAACGCGTCGAATGCCGGCATCGCGTTCGTGAAGCTGAAACCAGCCGACGAGCGCGCCGCGCACGGCCAGACCGCTGACGCCATCGTCGCGGCGCTCAACGCGAAGTTCGCGGGCATCCAGGACGCCTTCGTCGCGATCTTCCCGCCGCCGCCCGTGCAGGGGCTCGGCACGGTCGGCGGATTCAAGCTGTTCGTCCAGGATCGCGGCGGCGCCGGATTCGAGGAGCTGTACTCGCAGGTGCAGGGGGCCATCGGGCAGGGCTACGCCCAGCCGTCGCTCGCCGGCCTGTTCTCCAGCTTCCAGGTGAACGTGCCGCAGATCGATGCGGACGTCGATCGCGAGCGGGCGAAGACCTACGGCGTGCCGCTGACGGAGGTGTTCGACACGCTGCAGGTGTATCTCGGCTCGCTCTACGTCAACGACTTCAACCGGTTCGGCCGGACCTACCAGGTCAACGTGCAGGCGGAGTCGGAGTTCCGGCTCCAGCCCGAGCAGATCGGCCGGCTGAAGACGCGCAACGAGGCCGGGGCGATGGTGCCCCTCGGATCGCTGCTGACGGTCCGGCGCAGCTACGGTCCGGACCAGGTGATGCACTACAACGGCTATCCGGCGGCCGAGATCAATGGCGGGCCTGCGCCGGGATTCAGCTCGGGCCAGGCGCAGGCCGCGATCGCGCAGATCCTGCGCGAGCGGCTGCCGTCCGGCTTCACGTTCGAGTGGACGGAGCTGGCCTACCAGGAGGCGATCGCCGGCAATACGATGCTGCTCGTGTTCCCGCTCTGCGTGCTGCTGGTCTACGTGGTGCTGGCGGCGCAGTACGAGAGCTGGTCGCTGCCGCTGTCCGTGATCCTGATCGTCCCGATGACGCTGCTGCCCGCCATCGCGGGCGTCTGGGTGACCGGCGGCGACAACAACGTCTTCACGCAGATCAGCTTCCTCGTGCTTGCGGGGCTGGCATGCAAGAACGCCATCCTCATCGTCGAGTTCGCGAAGACGCGCGAGGAGGCGGGCGAGGATCGCATCGCCGCGATTCTCGACGCCTGCCGCGTGCGGTTGCGCCCGGTGCTGATGACGTCCATCGCCTTCATCATGGGCGTCGTCCCGCTGGTGTTCTCGTCGGGCGCGGGATCGGAGATCCGGCAGGCGATGGGCGTCGCGGTGTTCGCCGGCATGCTCGGCGTGACGGCGTTCGGTCTCTTCCTGACGCCGGTGTTCTACGTCGTCGTCGGCCGGCTTGCCGGGCGGGTCACCGGTCGCGGGCTGGCCGCGGCCCGGCGTGCGGCACCCGCCGCGGGGGTGGTACTGCTGGCCATCCTGGTGTCGGGCTGCGCAGTGCGCCGGCCCTACGAGGCGCCGGCGCTCGAGACGTCGCCGCTCACCCGTGTCGATCGGGCGTATGTGTCCGACCGTCCCTTCGACGCCGCCTGGTGGCGCCACTTCCAGGATCCGGTGCTCGAGGAGCTGGAAACGCTGGCGCTCCGGTCGAACCGCGACGTGCTGACGGCGGTCGCGCGCCTCGATCAGGCGCGTGCGATCTTCGACGATGTCGGGCGCGACCGGTATCCGATCGTGGGCGCGTCGGCCAGCGTGGACCGGCGCGAACAGGCGGTGCCCGGGTTCACCGACGAGCCCGTCAGGACGACGACATACCTCGCGGGCTTCGATGCGTTCTGGGAGCTGGACCTCTTCGGGCGCGTGCGGTCGGCGGTCCGCTCGGCTGCCGCTGAGGCCGAAGGGCTCGAGGCATCGCTCGACGACGTGCGGGTGAGCGTGGCGGCGGAGGTGGCGCGCACGTACTTCGAGCTGCGGGGGCTGCAGCGTCAGCTCGCCGTCGCGGAGCGCAGCCTCGCGAACCAGCGCGAGACGCTGCGGCTCACCGAGCTGCGGCGCGACGCCGGGATCGGCGAGGAGCAGGACGTGGCGAGCGCCGCCGCGCGGACGGCGGCAATCGAGGCCAGCATTCCGCCGCTGCGCGCCGGCATCGCCGCGCGCGAGCACCGGCTGGCCGTGCTCGCCGGCGTGCGGCCCGGAACGCTTACGGTGGACCTCTCGCCGCGCGAGTACCCCGTGCTGGCGACGGCGCTGCCGATCGGCAATCCGGCCGACCTCCTGCGCCGGCGGCCGGACGTGCGCGCGGCGGAGCGGCGGCTGGCGGCTGCCGTCGCGCGCGAAGGGGTGGCGGCAGCGGACCTGTTCCCCCGGGTCTCGGTTTCCGGCTTTCTGGGGCTCCTCGCCGGGCGCGGCAACCTGTTCGGCCGCAGCGAGTCCCGCGCGTGGGCGGTGACGCCGGCGCTCAGCTGGGCCGCGTTCGACCTTGGGAGCGTGCGGGCCCGGCTGCGAGGGGCCGAAGCCGCGAGGCGCGAGTCGCTGGCCGCCTTCGAGCAGACCACGCTCCGCGCCATCGAGGAGGCCGAGAACGCCCTGGCCGCCTACCGGGAGGAGCAGCAGCGGCTGGTCACGCTCACCGAGGCGGCGCGCGAGAGCGCGCGCGCCGCGTCGATCGCCCGGATCCGCTACCGCGAAGGGGCGGTGGACTTCCTCGCGCTGCTCGACGCCGAGCGCACGGAGCTCCAGGCGCACGACGCCGTCGCGCAGGCCGAGGCCGCCGTGTTCACGAGCGTGGTCGCGGTGTACAAGGCGTTCGGCGGCGTGCCGGAGCGCGCGCCGCAGGGCCCGTAGGCCGGCGCCCACGCGACCGGGATGTCACCGGGGCAGCTGACACCCGCCGCGGCCCCCGGGTCCTCTTCTGCGGGCCGGGGCGGAGCCCTCTCCCACGGTTGGCTTCGCCCCGGCGGGTGGTACAATTCCGGATTCGGCCTCTTGCGCCAGGCGGCGCCGTGGACCCCTCCACGGCCGGTGCTGCGACCCAGCGGATGCCCGCGGCCGCAGCCTGACGGCAGCACACGGGCCGGCGGTTCCTGACCGGATCAATGCCTCACGACTGGATCGCGGTTCGCGGCGCGCGCGTCCACAACCTCAAGAACATCGACGTCGATCTGCCGCGCGAGAAGCTCGTCGTCCTCACCGGTCTCAGCGGGTCGGGGAAGTCGTCGCTCGCCTTCGACACCATCTACGCGGAGGGACAGCGCCGCTACGTCGAGTCGCTCTCGGCCTACGCGCGCCAGTTCCTCGAGCAGATGGAGAAGCCGGACGTCGATCTGATCGAGGGACTCTCGCCCGCCATCTCGATCGAGCAGAAGACGACGGCCAGCAACCCGCGGTCGACGGTCGGCACCGTCACCGAGATCTACGACTACCTGCGCCTGCTGTTCGCGAACATCGGCGTCCCGCACTGCCCGAAGTGCGGCCGCGAGATCGCCAGCCAGTCGCTCGAGCGGATCATCGACCTCGTGATGACCTACCCGAGCGACGAGCGCATCAACGTGCTGGCGCCGATCGTCCGCGGACGCAAGGGCGAGTTCAAGAAGGAGCTCGCGGCGATGCAGGCGCGCGGGTACACGAAGGCGCGCATCGACGGCCAGTTCCGGTCGCTCGACGACGACATCCGGCTCGACCGGCGGAAGAACCACACGATCGAGATCGTTGTCGACCGGCTGATCGTGCGCTCCGGCATCGAGCGCCGTCTGGCGGAGTCGATCGAAGCGGCGCTGCAGCTGGCCGACGAGATCGTCGTCATCAACAGCCTCGACGAGGGGGACCGGCTGTTCTCGCGCCGGATGGCGTGCGTGTCGTGCGGCATCAGCGTGCCCGAGATGTCGCCGCGCGCCTTCTCGTTCAACTCGCCCCACGGCGCCTGCCAGACGTGCCAGGGCCTCGGCGCCACGTGGGACTTCGATCCCGAGCGGATCGTGCCGGACCCCGGCCGCTCGCTCGCCGAGGGGGCCATCGCCCCGTGGGCGCGCGGAGACAAGCGGCTGGTGCGCGACGCGCTCGTGCGGCTCTCGGAGACGTACGG
>DASVDJ010000194.1:0-6768 GCA_036381155.1 Vicinamibacterales bacterium | reverse complement strand
CTGGAGGTCCAGCGCTTCGCCTTCGGCGCGGCGCCGGTCGAGATCGATGACGACGATCTCCGAGGCCAGGCCGCTCAGGAGGAGCGCGTAGGCGGCGGTGGCGCCGACGTGGCCGGCACCGATGATGGCGACGCGTCGCGGGCTGGTGGTCAGAGGCATGGGCGGAAGAGAGCAGACCGCCCGGCGAGCCGGGCGGCGGGTTTGTCAGGCCGCCTGCGACGGGCGGCAGGGGCCCGATCGGGCCGGATATCTGCGGATTCGCAGGACATTATGCGCACTTTGACTGACAGAATCGCCGCCGGGGTGGCATGATCGATCATGGCGAGCATGCGAGATCATTTGTATCATAAAGTGTGTTAGCATTCGTGCGTCGCATGCTCGTTTCCTTAAACGCTTTGTCATAGTTTCGCTGTTTGCTCCCGGACCGGCGTGTCCAGTCTGCCATGAATGGCGGCACGGGCAAGTCATCGGTGCTTGCAGACTCGCCAGGGAGTGGTCGGACGAGTCGGGGCGAGCCGGTCCCGGGAGGGCACGCGAGTGGAGAACGGGGATGACCGAGGCACGTGAATTCCGTGGGTCGGATGCGGCAGCCGCCGAGCTCGTGGTCAACGTCCTGCGCGGGCAGATCGAGAGGGGGCAGCTGCGCCCCGGCGATCGGCTGCCGCCCGAGCGCGAGCTGGCGCAGCGCATCGGCGTGAGCCGGCCGAGCGTCCGCGCGGGCCTGCGATCGCTGGCGGCGATGGGCGTCGTGCAGACCCGGCACGGGTCGGGCACCTACATCGCCGACACGCCGCAGCTCGACAGCCGCCCGCTGGGCCTGCTCGCCGCGCTGCACGGGTTCACGACGGAGCAGATGTTCGAGGCGCGGCGCGTGCTCGAGGTCGGCGTCGCGGGGCTGGCCGCCGAGCGCGCGTCGGCGGAGCAGATTGCCGCGATGGCCGAGGAGGTCACCGGCATGTTCGCGTCGGTCGACGACCCCGAGGCGTTCCTCCGCCACGACATCCGCTTCCACCGGACCATCGCGATGGCGTCGGGCAACCCGATCCTGGCGTCGCTGGTCGAGATGGTGTCGTCGCTGTATTTCGAGCATCGCCGGCGCAACCTGCCGCCCGGGCGCGACCTGCGCGAGATCGCGGCGACGCACCGCGCGATCTACCATGCGGTCCGGGCGCACGACGTCGAGCGCGCCCGGCGCGAGATGAGCGTGCACCTGCCCCGGCCGGACGGTTCGCCGGTGGCGCTGCGGTAGCACGGGAGGGCACATGCCGATCTTCGAATACGACTGCCGCGACTGCGGCAACCACTTCGAGGTGCTGGTCCGCGGCCGCGAGACGGCCGCGGAATGCCCGGCGTGTTCGGGTCACAACATCGAGAAGGCGCTGTCCACCTTTGCCGTCGGATCGGGCAGCCAGCCGGCGCCCGTCGCGGCCGGGCCCTGCGGACGCTGCGGCGACCCGCGCGGCCCGGGAGCCTGCTCGTTGAATTGAGATTCTTGAGGACCTTGGGCCTTTGGGTTTGGACCTTAGGTTGGACTTTGGGCTTTAGGCTTTGGGCCATCCTGGGCCTTGGGCCACTCTGGGCCTTGGGCCTTTGGCTTTGGGCCTTGGGCCTTTGGGCCTTGGGGCTTTGGTGGGCTTTGGGCCACTCTGGGCCTTGGGCTTTGGACCTTGGACCTTGGGGCTTGTCTGGGGGCATCACCCACGTCCGGGTCTCGCCCGGTCGTCGTTCGCTGAGCGAGAGGGGATCACTGATCCCGAACGTTACGGCGTGCCGACAGCGTGACAGCGGCGGCGCCCGGGTGAGGATCAGTCGTCCGGTACACCCGGTTTTCGAGCCCAAAGCCTAAAGCCCAAAGCCCAAAGCCTAAAGCCCAAAGCCTAAAGCCCAAAGCCCAAGGCCCAGTAAGGGCCGAAGGCCCCGTTATACTGGAGGGATGCTCTCCTCCCAGACTCCGCGCCAGGGGGTCGCGAACGCCCTCCGGCGCAACGTCGCGATCGTCGCCCACGTCGACCACGGCAAGACGACGCTCGTCGACGCGATGCTGCATCAGAGCGGCATCTTCCGCGCCAACGAGCGCGTCGTCGAGCGCGTGATGGACAGCAACGCGCTCGAGCGCGAGCGCGGCATCACCATCCTCGCCAAGAACACCGCCGTCCACTACCAGGACCTGCTCATCAACATCGTCGATACGCCCGGGCACGCCGATTTCGGCGGCGAGGTCGAGCGCACGCTGGCGATGGTCGACGGCGTGGTGCTGCTCGTCGACGCGTCCGAGGGGCCGCTGCCGCAGACGCGGTTCGTCCTCCGCAAGGCGCTCGAACGGCACCTGGCGCCCGTGGTGGTGATCAACAAGATCGACCGTCCCGACGCGCGCGTGCGCGAGGTCCTCGACGAGATCTACGACCTGTTCATCGACCTCGACGCCACCGAGGAGCAGATCGAGTTCCCCGTGCTCTACACCGTCGCCCGCGACGGCACCGCGACGACCGATCCCGCCGTGCCGGGGAAGGACCTGCGGCCGCTCTTCGAGGCGATCGTGCAGCACGTGCCGCCGCCGCGCGGCGACGCCGGCGCGCCGCTGCAGATGCTGGTCACGAACCTCGACTCGAGCGACTACCTGGGGCGCATCGCGATCGGCCGCGTCTTCAACGGCACGCTGCGCGTCGGCGACCCGGTCGCGGTGCTGAAGCTGGACGGCTCGCAGCAGGAGACCCGGATCACCAAGCTGTTCGCGTTCGAGGGGCTGAAGCGGGTCGACATCGAGGAGGCGTCCGCCGGCGACATCATCTGCGTCGCGGGCATCGAGGACATCACCATCGGCGAGACGATCGCGCACCCGGAGCACCGCGTCGCCATCCCGCCGATCGCCGTCGACGAGCCGACGGTGTCGATGATCTTCGGCGTCAACACGTCGCCGATGGCCGGACGCGACGGGCAGTACGTCACGTCGCGCAACCTGCGCGAGCGGCTGGCGCGCGAGCTGCTCGGCAACGTGTCGATCCGCGTCGAGGACACCGACTCGCCGGAGCAGGTGAAGGTGATCGGGCGCGGCGAGCTGCAGCTGTCGATCCTGATCGAGATGATGCGGCGCGAGGGCTACGAGCTGCAGGTGTCGCGCCCCGAGATCGTCACGAAGGAGATCGACGGCCGGCGGATGGAGCCGGTCGAGGAGCTGACGGTCGACGTCGCCGAGGAGTTCCAGGGCGTGGTGATCGCGGCGCTCGGCGGACGCCGCGGCGTCATGACGAAGATGGTCAACCACGGCAGCGGCCGCGTGCGCATGGAGTTCCGCATCCCGACGCGCGGCCTGATCGGCTTCCGCTCGCAGTTCCTCACCGACACGCGCGGCACCGGCATCATGAACCACCTGTTCGCCGGCTGGGAGCCGTGGCACGGCCCGATCCCGGCGCGCGCCACCGGCGCGCTCGTCGCCGACCGTCCCGGCGTCGCCACCGCCTACGCGATCAGCAACCTCCAGGAGCGTGGCGTCATCTTCATCGAGCCGCAGACCGAGGTCTACGAGGGGATGATCATCGGCGAGAACTCGCGGCCGAACGACCTCGACGTCAACGTCACGAAAGAGAAGAAGCAGACCAACATGCGGGCGTCGACGGCCGAGGAGGCGATCCGCCTGGTCCCGCCGCGCCGCCTGGGCCTCGAGGCCGCGATCGAGTTCATCAACGACGACGAGCTCGTCGAGGTCACGCCAAAGGCGATCCGGTTGCGGAAGCGGATCCTGCCGGCGAACCAGCGGCCGAAGAGGGCGGATCAGGTCTGATCAGGTCGGATCGGGTCGGATCAGGTCGGATCAGGTCTGATCAGGTCTCGCCTCGCCCGCCTGCGATCGTTCGCGGGCTCGGCTGATCAGGTCGGATCGGGTCCGCGCACCCGCTCGCTGTTGCTTGCTCGCGGCTGCCCCCTCCCTTTAGAGCCTCTGTGCGTCCTCTGTGCTCTCTGTGGCTCTGTGGTTCGTGACTGTGTGACCGACCCTACAGCTGCACAATCCCGAGGCCGGTCAGGATGGAGAGAGCGACAGCGACGAACGTCGCGACGATGCAGAGCAGACCGCCGATGAGGTGATCGACGCGCTCGCGGGTCATCGGATCGAGCCACCGTGCCACCAGCCAGCCGCCGGCGAACCCGCCGGCGTGCGCGTAGTTGTCGACGCCGTTCATGAACAGCCCGAACGCGAAGAGAATCGCCGCGTACTGGAGCGCCTGCGCGCCGACGTACGAGCTCCCGGTGCGGCGGCCGTAGTACACCAGCGCGCCGAGCAGGCCGAAGATCGGCGCCGAGGCCCCGAGCGTGAACTGCGCGCCGCCCAGGAGCGGAAGGTCGCCGAAGTAGTGGCCCATGACCGAGCTCAACCCGAACCCGGTGATGCTGCTGACGGTGTAGATGATCATCATGCGCCCGGGACCGTACAACTCCGCCGTCGCCGGCGCGAGCTGCCGCACCCAGAGCATGTTGAACAGGATGTGCAGCAGGCTGCCGTGCAGCCAGCCGGCCGACAGCAGCGTCCACCAGCGTCCCATCTCGAAGACGGGAAACGCGCCGCTCGCGCCGAAGATGTAGGCGACCGCTCCGTCAGGGGCGAGCAGGTTGAACAGGTTGCGAGCGCGGAACGGGTTCTCCGAGGCCGCGAGCATCGCGAGATACAGGCCCACGGAGACGACGACGACGGCCTGCGCGAAGCCCAGGTCCTGGCCGAGGCGCCGGAGCACCGGCGCAAACCCCCAGAGCGCTGGGTTCCGCCGCCCGCACGAGTAACACGTCTCGTCGTTCACGCCGACGAGCGAGCCGCATCCAGGACAGACGGTGGAACCGGTGCGCTGGCGGAGCATCAGGGGATCATACCGAATTGGGCCTTTGGCCTTCGGCCTTCGGCCCCAATGGGCCTTGGGCTTTGGGCCTTGGGCCTTCGGCGGGCTTTGGGCTTTCGACCTTGGGCCTTAGGTGGGCCTTGGGCTCTTGGCCTTTGGCCTTGGGGCTTGTCTGGGGGCATCACCGGAGTTCGTGCCTTGCCCGATCGACGTTCGCTGGCTCGCCACACTCATTGAGCTCTCGGACACGAACAGCGCTTTGAAGCCGGTGTGCATACAGCCTGACAGCGAAGGCCGTCTGGGTGAGAGCCAGTCGTCGGGTACACCCCGTCCAGCCCAAAGCCCAAAGCCCGCCGAAGGCCGAAGGCCCAAAGTCCAAAGCCGCCGAAGGCCCAAGGCCAAAGGCCCAAAGCCCAAGGCCCACCCTAAGGCCCAAGGCCGAAAGCCAAAGGTCCACACGAGACCATCTATTCACGAGCTGGAATAACGTCATGCATTGGCGTTATGATCCGAGCCATGCAGGACAACCCGCTCAAGCTGCGCCAGATCCACCACGTCGAGTTCTGGGTCGGCAATGCCCGGCAGGCGGCGTTCTACTACCGGAAGGCGTTCGGCTTCTCGCAGATTGCCTACGCCGGACTCGAGACGGGGCAGCGCGACATGGCGTCGCACGTGATGGCGCAGGGGCGGGCGCGCCTGGTGTTCCGGACCCCGCTCGGGCCCGACCATCCGGCCGCCGAGCACATCCGGCTGCACGGCGACGGCGTCCGCGACATCGCCTTCCAGGTGGACGACGCCGATCGCGCGTTCGAGGAGGCGGTTCGCCGGGGAGCGAAGCCCGCCATCGAGCCCCACGACGTCTCGGACACGCACGGCACGATCCGCCGCGCCGCCATCCACACCTACGGCGACACGCTGCACTCGTTCATCGCCCTCGACGACTACAACGGCCCGTTCCTGCCCGGCTACGTCGAACACCGCATCCCCGGCGACGATGCCGGCATCCTCCGCATCGACCACATCGTCGGCAACGTCGAGCTGGGGAAGATGAACGAGTGGGCGCAGTGGTACAGCGACGTGCTCGGGTTCAAGCGGTTCATCAGCTTCGACGACAAGGACATCACGACGGAGTACAGCGCGCTCATGAGCATCGTGATGTCCGACGACTCCTACGCGATCAAGTTCCCGATCATCGAGCCGGCGGCGGGGAAGCGCAAGAGCCAGATCGACGAGTACCTGGAGTACTATCGCGGCCCGGGCGTGCAGCACATCGCGCTGCAGACGGCCGACATCCTGCACACGGTGCAGCAGCTGCGCGACAACGGTGTGGAGTTCCTTCGCGTGCCGGCGAGCTACTACGATCTGCTGCCGACCCGCGTCGGCGAGATCGACGAGACGATCGACCTCGTCCGGGAGCTCGGCATCCTGGTCGACCGCGACGACGAGGGCTACCTGCTGCAGCTGTTCACACGCCCGGTCGAGGACCGGCCGACGCTGTTCTTCGAGCTCATCCAGCGGAAGGGCAGCCGCGGCTTCGGCAAGGGGAACTTCAAGGCGCTCTTCGAGGCCATCGAGCGCGAGCAGGCGCTGCGGGGCAACCTGTAAGGCGCGGAGCAACCATGCCTCTGTACCACCAGCTCGGGGAGGTTCCGAAAAAGCGGCACACGGTCTTCCGCAAGCCCGACGGCGGGCTCTACGCCGAGGAGTTGATGGGGCACGAGGGCTTCATCGGCACCTCGTCACTCCTCTACCACACGCACCCGCCGACCACGGTCAAGTCGGCGCGCAAGCTCAAGGACCTCGTGTGGCAGGCGGACGCAGACACCTCGCTGCGGCACCGGCACTTTCTCACGGCCAAGGCGCGCAAGGGCGGGAGTCCCACGCTCGACCGGATCCCGATTCTGTTCAACAACGACATCGCCATGCTCTACGTGGAGCCCGACGA
>DASVDJ010000193.1:0-2341 GCA_036381155.1 Vicinamibacterales bacterium | reverse complement strand
GAGATGACGACGAGCGTCAGGCCCTCGTCACGGCGCATGTGCCCGAGGAGCTCAAGCAGGCCGCGCCGGCTCTCCCGGTCCAGTCCCGCGAGGGGCTCGTCAAGGATGAGCACGCGCGGCCGTGACGCCAGCAGGCCGGCGATCGCGACCCGGCGCATCTGGCCGCCGCTGAGCTCGTCGACGCTGCGGCCGGCGAGATCGGCGGGCAGGCCGGCGCGGTGCAGGCTCTCCCGTACGAACGCGTCGCCGTCCGGTTTGTCGAAGCCGGCGGCGGCGAGGATGTCTTCGGCGACCGTGGGCCGCTGCAGCTGCAGCCTTGCGTGCTGAAAGGACAGCGCCGCCGTGCCGACGGACTCGTGCGCGGGCGCGCCGTCGATCGTGACGGTGCCGCCGGTCGGCCGGATCAGCCCGGCGAGCACCCACGCGAGCGTCGACTTGCCTGACCCGTTCTCGCCGGTGATCAAGAGCCCCTCGCCCTCGCGGACGTCAAGGTCGACCGAGCGCAGCGCGGTGACTTCCCAGGGCGTGCCCGCGTCGAAACGGTGGCTGACGCCGCGGACGCGGATGACTGGCTTGCCGGGTTCTTCGTTTGCCGCTTTCGCGTGCGGTCCAGCGTCGTCCGCTGGCGTGCCGCCGTCGGGGCCGGTGGCATAGCCTCCGGTCATGGGGGCGTCGACGATCTGGCCGTCGGCGAGGCCGACGACGCGGTCGGCCCGCGCCGCCTCCGCCGGGTCGTGGGTGACGTGCACGACGGCAGTGCCGGCCTGGGCCGGGAGGGCGGACAGGAGGTCGAGGACCTCAGCGCGGCCGGCCGCGTCGAGCATCGACGTCGATTCGTCGGAGATGAGCAGGGCGGGCTGCCTGGCCATGGCCGCCGCGATGGCCAGACGCTGCAACTGGCCGCCGGACAGGGACTCGGTGCTCGCGGCGGCGAGGCCCGCGAGGCCGACCGACCCGAGGAGCGCCTCGACGTCGACCGGGTACCCGGGCGGCAGTCCCCAGCGCAGGTCCTCGCCGACGGTGCTCCCGATCACCTGCGCCTCGGCGCGCTGGCCCACGACCGCCGTGCCGCCGGGCCGGCCGAGCCCGACGCGGCCGGGGCGGCGCACGGACCCGCGTGTGGGCTCGGCGCCGGCGAGCAGCGAGACCAGCGTGGACTTCCCGGCCCCGTTCGGGCCGACGATGGCGACGAACTCCCCGGGTTCGATGGTCAGGTCGACGTTGACGAGCGCGTCCCGCCCGGACGCCGTGCGGTGGCCGAAGCCGGCGCCGGCGAGTTCAAGCGGCACGGGAGCGACGGGCGCGCCTGTCGCGGCGTCGGCGCGCGCGGCGGCGTCGAACGGGTCGGTGTGCGCGAGCCATTCGACGCGGCGGGCGACGAGGATCATGAACGCGTTCGTGACGAGCATCTCCGCCAGCACGCCGATGACGATCACGGCTGCGACCACGACCGGCCACGCGTCGAGGAGCGTGTCGGTGCCGCTGACGACCGCGTGGCCGACCGGCTCGGGAAGGCGGAGGGCCTCGGCGATGCGGACAGCGCCCGCGATGCTCGCGCGCACGTACCCGAGCGCTAGCTCGCGCGCACCTGCGAACAGGTAAGACACGCCCACCGCCGCGGCGGCGCAGACGGGCGCGAGTCCCGCGGCGAGCAGCGCGACCGCACCGGTGCGGCGGCCGCGACGCCGGACGATCCCGCAAGGCCCGCCGAGCACCGCGCAGCCCGCGATGACGACGGTCGCGAACACCCCGGCCACGAGGAAGGCGACGAAGCCCGCCGCGACCGTCGCCGCGACGACCGCGCGCACCCGGTTCCGGAACCCGACGATCGCGAACGGCACGGCCGACAGCAGCTGGATCACGCCGAGGTGCGGCAGGAACGTGCCCACCGACACGATGACGACGGCGAGCGCGCTGAACACCCCGGCGTTGGCGATCTCCGCCGGGCGCAGCGCGCCACCCGGGCGCACCTGCGGGGTGGCGTGCGGGCTCACGGGACGTACGGCCGAACGCACCGGCACGCTCATCCCGCCGCCGTCGGCTGAGGGGGCGCGGGGACAGAGGTCACACCGAAACTCTAGCCATTACCGGCACATAGAAAGTTCCAGGCACGCTGAAGGGTCCCGTGCTGCGGCCATCCGTTACGGTCCCTGCGCGGTAAATCTAGCGGCCGAGGAGTGGAATAGTGTCGGCTGGGGTCGCGTTCTTCCCCTCGGCTGGTGCGTTTCGTGCCCCCCGGGCTCAAACCACTGCCTTCATGGAATACCGTCCGGCTGGAGCCATGTTGCGCCTTTCGCCGTGAGGCGGCCTGCGCACCGGCCACGGCACGCCCTCGTGAGCA
>DASVDJ010000192.1:0-29245 GCA_036381155.1 Vicinamibacterales bacterium | reverse complement strand
CGCCCATTGCGAACAATTCCCCACTGCTGCCTCCCGTAGGAGTCTGGGCCGTGTCTCAGTCCCAGTGTGGCCGTCCGCCCTCTCAGGCCGGCTACCGATCGTCGCCTTGGTAGGCCATTACCCCACCAACTAGCTAATCGGACGCGAGCCCCTCTTCAAGCGCCAGGTCTTGCGATCCCCAGCTTTAATCACCGCGTCTTCAACCGCGGGATGTCATGCGGTATTAGCACTCCTTTCGGAATGTTATCCCCCACTCGAAGGCAGGTCACCCACGTGTTACTCACCCGTTCGCCACTCTACTCAGGGCCGAAGCCCCTTTCGCGTTCGACTTGCATGTGTTAGGCACGCCGCCAGCGTTGATTCTGAGCCAGGATCAAACTCTCATGTTAGAGATCGTGGCCCGCTCCCGCACCGGCGAACCGGCACGTCGGCGGGACAATCCTTAACGCGAGCAGTCTGTCGACTTTGGCTCTGCGTTGTTCGCGCGGCCGCGCCACCCCGCCGGGCCGGAGCCCCGCGAGACGACCGCCGCGCAGTCTTCGTTGAGTATCGACGGGCGAACCAGCGCCGCCCGGACGGACTCGCGTCCGTCCGCGCCTTGCCAGCGCGCCGTCAGGCTGATACTCGACGGGTTGCGACAGACCCGACCATGCTCCGGAGAGCCGGCCAGGCCTGCTGTGCTTGCACGTCCTATCCAGTTTTCAAAGAACCGGCCCGACCCTGACAGGCACCGGGCCCCGGGAGCCGCTTGCCCCTCCCGGCGGGTCCCCGCGACGTCGACCGTCGTATGGGGAACCTTCCAATACTACCGAGGCGACCGAACCGGTGTCAACCCCTCAGGGGCACCCCTCTGCCGCCACATTCAGGCGTCGACAACAGGGGATGGCTTACGCCTGTCCGGATGTCCTCGTTTTGAGCTTTGCGTGTCCAGCTTGGGGTCCCGGCAGGAAGCCGGGCCAACTTGGGGACGAACGCCGAAGCGAAAACCCATCCTACTCGTCCGGGGAGGGTCTGTCAACCCCTCTGTCGAGCTGGCTCGGAGCCGATATCGCTCCGGCGCCCGGCCCGACCCCCGGCGCGCGTCCGCGACATCACTGCCACACATACGGTGGTCCAGCGCTGCACGGACAGGAACCACTGTACGGCCTGTCCGTCGGGAAGTCAAACCCGGGCATTTCCCGGACAGCCCAACGGCAGGTTGCCGATGAGTCAGGACGACAGCTACCCGCGCGTGACACGAACCGCGTGCCGGCCGGCCTGCAGCACAACCGGCACCGAGCCCGCCTCGAGGCGGTGCCTGATGTCGGTCACGCGCACGCCGTCCAGCCTGACGCCTCCCTGCTGAATCTTGCGGCCGGCGTCGCTGGACGATGAGGCCAGTCCTGCGTCGACCAGGATGCGCGTCAGCGGCTTCGACGTCTCGGAGCCGAAATCGACCGCGACCTCACGCAGCTCCGACGGCAGCTCCCCCCGGGCATGGACCCGATCGAATTCCGCGGCGGCCCGCGAAGCGGCCTCCGCGTCGTGGAACGCGGTGACGATGGTCTTCGCGAGATGCACCTTGGCCTGCTTCGGATGCAGCGTGCCGTCGGCCACCTGCTTCTCGAGCGCGTCCACCTCCGCGTCGGTGAGATCGGTGAGCAGCCGGTAGTACCGCCACATCAGCGTGTCGCTGATCGACATCAGCTTGCCGAACATCTCGCCGGGCGGCTCGGTCACGCCCACATAGTTCCCCAGGCTCTTCGACATCTTCTCGACGCCGTCCAGCCCCTCGAGCAGCGGCGTCGTCATCACGATCTGCGGCGGGAGATCGAAGGCCGGCATGATGTCGCGCCCGACGTTCAGGTTGAAGAGCTGGTCGGTGCCCCCGAGCTCCACGTCGGCGCGCAGCGCCACCGAGTCGTACGCCTGCACGAGCGGGTACAGGAACTCGTGCACCGCAATCGGCTGCCCCGCCTCGAACCGCTGGCGGAACTCGCGCCGCTCCATCATCTGCGCGACGTTGTACTTCGCCGCCAGCCTGATGAGGCCGTCGCTGCCGAGCGGAATCAGCCAGCGGCTGTTGAACTCGACGACCGTGCGTTCGCGATCGAGCAGCTTGAAAACCTGGTTGGTGTACGTCTCCGCGTTGCGCTCGATCTCGGACGTCGACAGCGGCGGCCGCGTCTTCGATCGGCCCGTCGGGTCGCCGATCATCGCGGTGAAGTCGCCCACGACGAACACCACGGTGTGACCCAGCTCCTGGAAGTGCTTCATCTTGCGAATCAGCACCGTGTGTCCCAGGTGCAGGTCCGGAGCGGTCGGATCGAAGCCGACCTTCACGACGAGGGGGCGGCCGAGCGCGAGGCGCGCGCGCAGGTCGTCGAGCCGCACGACGTCCACGCAGCCCTGTGTCAACCGCGCGATCTGCTGATCGATGGTCATCGGAGAGTTACTATACCGTCAGCGTGAACGAGATCTCCCGCCGCGGGATGCTGAAGCTGTTGACCGCCGGTCTCGCGGGGGCCGCCGCGGGCGCCGCCGCGCACGGCTACGGCTGGGAGCGCCACGCGCTGCAGCTGGTCGAGGCGGACCTCGCCGTTGCGGGTCTGCCGCCCCCTCTCGACGGGCTGCGCATCGGTCTCATCACGGATCTGCACCTGAGCGCGCTCGTCCCACCGGAGGACGTCGAGCGCGCGATCGGGATGACCCAGGCGGCGCGTCCCGACATCATCGTCTACGGCGGGGATTTCCACTCCCATTTCGACCGCGCCTACGTCCAGCCGGTCACGGAGCTCGTCGCGCGCGCCTCGGCGCCCCATGGCGTGTTCGCCGTCCTCGGCAACCATGACGACGAGCGGGAGATGCCGGCGGCCCTGACACGCCGCGGCATCGAGGTGCTGCGGAACACGCACACGACGCTGCGCGTCCGCGGGGAACAGCTGACACTGGCCGGGGTCGACTTCTGGGTGAAGAACGCGGCGTCCGCCGTCTCGCGTGCAGTCCGCAACGCCCGGCCGCCCGTCGTCCTGCTCGCACACGACCCGCGCCGTCTGTACGAAGCGGCGGATCTCGGCGTCGGCGCCGTGCTCTCCGGGCACACGCATGGCGGGCAGGTGGTGCTGCCGATCGTCGGAGCGCCGGCGGCGAAACGGTTCCCGGTGGCCGGCGGCCTCGCCATGCGCGGTCGGACCCGCCTCTTCGTCAGCCGCGGGGTCGGCACCGTCGTGCTCCCGATTCGCGTGAACTGCCCGCCGGAAGTCGCGGTGTTGACGCTGCGGCGTACGGCCGGAGACGCGGCGCGCTGATCGCCGCGCGCGGACACCTTCAGCCGATCGATCCACGACGGCGCCGTCCTACTGGCGGTACTCGCGGTACGGCAGCTGGCAGTCGTGCTTGCGGAGGAAGTTCAGGAAGCGCTTGTAGTCGCCCGGCGGCAGGTTGAACAGCTTCACCACGATACGGTAGTTCCCGCGTGCCTCCTCGAGGCCGCGGCGCACCAGGGCCCGGACGTTCTCGCGCGTGATCTCCCGCTGCATGTAGAGCGGGTACACGGTCGTCCAGAACGACAGCCGGTCCTCGCGCAGCTGCCGGTAGAGATCGTCGACGATGGTCCGCCGCCGGTGGTCGTCGGCCTCCGCCGGCCTCACGCGGCGGCGCCGCACCTCGATCGGCAGGTCCTCGATGCCCGCCTGCGGTCCGCGCGCCTTGACGACGAGCCGCTCGATCGCGTTCTCGAGCTCCCGCACGTTCCCGGGCCAGTTGTACTCGATCATCGCCGCCAGCGCGTCCGGCGTCAGGCTGCGGACGACGGCGTGTCCGTTAGAGAACCGCCCGAGGAAATGCTCGACGAGCGCGGGAATGTCCTCGCGGCGCTCGCGGAGCGGCGGCACGACCAGCTGGATGACGTTGATCCGGTAGAACAGATCCTCCCGGAACGCGCCCTCGGCGATCATCGCGCGCAGATCGCGATTGGTCGCCGCGATCACGCGCACGTCGACGCGTCCGCTCGCGCGATCCGCGCCGACCTTCTGCAGCTCGCCCGTCTCGAGGAACCGCAGCAGCAGCCCCTGCATCCGCAGCGTCATCTCGCCGATCTCGTCGAGGAAGACGGTGCCGCGATCCGCGTGCTCGAGCTTCCCCGGCTTGTCCCGGTACGCGCCGGTGAAGCTCCCCTTCACGTGCCCGAACAGCTCGGACTCGAGCAGCGTTTCCGGCAGCCCCGCGCAGTTGATGGCGACGAACGGCTCGCGCGCGCGCGCGCTCCGCGCGTGGATGGCGCGCGCCACGAGCTCCTTGCCGACGCCGCTCTCGCCCGTGACCAGGACCTTCGCGTCGGAGGCCGCGACGCGCGCGATCTCGTCGAGCAGCTCGCGCAAACGGGGGCTCGCGCCGATCAACTGCGCATTCAGGTGCCTCATGGCTGGCTGCACGCGGGCATCGACGTGCGCACTCGTGCCGAAACCGCCGCCCGGTTGATGCGTCGAGACAGACGAGTGAGACGGCCTGCTGCGCACACCATCGCCGCCGGAATCCGTGAGAGGAAGAGCAGCGCCGTACACGACGGCACGGCGCAGACAGAGCGGTGAATCGAACGCGCGCGGGTGCTCGCTACGGCCGCGCGCGTCGGCAAGCGATGAGTGTAGTCAGATGCGCGCCGGGCGCAAGAACAAATCTCGCGGCTGAGTATCGAACCAGATACGAATCTGTAAGCGCAAGCGCAACACGACACCGCGCATGAGGTGTCAGCTCATCAACGAGCGCACACGCGCGTCAGAGAAGATCGTGACGATCGGACGCAAGGCGCGGGTGCGCCCGGTCCTTCGGCGAGAGCAGCGGCGAGTCGATGGGCCACGCGATCGCGACGCCGGGATCGTCCCACGGAAGGCCCGCTTCGCCCTGCGGATCGTACAGGTCGCTGCAGAGGTACTCGACGTCCGCGCTGTCCGACAGCACGCAGAACCCGTGCGCGAAGCCGATCGGCACGTAGAGCAGCTGGAACTGCGCGGCATCGAGCGTCACGGCGCACCATCGGCCGAACGTCGGCGAACCGCGGCGCACGTCGACGACGACGTCGTGGATCGTGCCGGAGGTCACACGGACGAGCTTTGCCTGCGGACGCCGCCACTGCCAGTGCATGCCGCGCAGGGTTCCCCGCACGGAGCGTGACTGGTTCAGCTGAACGAAGTCGTGCTCGATGCCGTGCTGGCGGAGCCGGTCGGCGCGATAGGCTTCGACGAACATGCCGCGCTCGTCGCGGAACACGGGCGCGTCCAGCAGCAGAACGCCAGGCAGCAGCGGGCTCGCGACACTCACAGGTGCGACACTCCCGCAACGGATTCCGCCGAGACCAGCCGCTCCAGGTACTGCCCGTACGGATTGTTCCGCATGGTGGCCGCGATGCGACGCACGGCGTCGGCGTCGATGTAGCCGAGCCGCCAGGCAATCTCTTCGAGACACGCCAGCATCTGCCCCTGGCGCTCCTCGATGCTCTGCACGAACATCGACGCGTGCATCAGGGACTCGAACGTGCCGGTGTCGAGCCACGCGATGCCGCGTCCGAGCAGCTCCACGCGGAGCCGGCCGCGCTGCAGATAGGCCCGGTTCAGATCGGTGATCTCCAGCTCGCCTCGCGCCGACGGCCGCAGGCCCTCCGCGAGCTCGACGACATCGCTGTCGTAGAAGTACAGCCCGGTCACCGCATACGGCGACCGCGGGCGGGCCGGCTTCTCCTCCAGCGACACCGGCGCCCCCGTCTCGTCCAGCTCGACGACGCCGTACCGCTCGGGGTCGCGCACCGTGTAGCCGAAGATCGTCGCGCCGGTCGGACGCTGCGCGACGGCCCGGAGCAGCTCCGACAGTCCGGCCCCGTAGAAGATGTTGTCGCCGAGCGCGAGCGCGACCCGATCGCGCCCGATGAAGGAACGGCCGATCAGGAAGGCCTGGGCCAGCCCCTCGGGCCGGGGCTGCTCGGCGTACTGCAGGCGGAGCCCGACGTGCCGGCCATCGCCCAGCAGCTTCTCGAAGAGCGGCCGGTCCTCCGGCGTCGTGATGACGAGGATGTCCCGGATCCCCGCCAGCATCAACGTCGAGAGCGGATAGTAGATGAGCGGCTTGCTGTAGACGGGCAGGAGCTGCTTGGAGACCGCCCGCGTGAGGGGGTAGAGCCGGGTGCCGCTGCCGCCGGCAAGGACGATACCCTTCAGCTCCGCCATGCCGACAGCCTACCACGGAGGCGGCGGGCGGACCGGGGCGCAGCACCCGGGAGGGAGGTCAGTTCCCGGCCTCGCCTCCTGCCGACATCGAGGCGCCGTTCTGCGGAGGCGGCGCCATCTGCAGCAGCTGCATCCGGTTGGTGATTCCGAGCTTCTCGTAGATGACCGTGATGTAGTTCTTCACCGTCTGGCGGCCCAGCCCGTGCGCGTCAGCCACCTGCCGCGTCGTCGCGCCCTGGAGCAGAGCCTCATAGATCTGGCGTTCCCTGGGGGTCAGGCAATACAGATTCCGGTCGCTCACAGTCTCACCTCGAACCTGCCACTGGCCGGTGCGGCTCCGCCGGAACCGGGGGCAGACCGACACCAGCAGGCTGTGACTTGTATAGACGGACACATTCTCGCGTTGCTCCGGGTGCAAGGCACGGCAAAGCACGGCATGCCGCTTCACGGTGGGGGATCGAGGCGGAACAGGTCTGACCAGTCCCGCCAGCGCGGGCGAGAGGATAGGCGGCGGGTCGCCGCCGAGGTCCTCTGTACCCCAGGGGCGGAGGAGGGCGATGGCGGGTTCAGGTCCCGCTTCGGCCGGCGGGCGGGTGCGCGGGCGGGTCCCGCCGAACCCAGCCGGAGTCGTCGGGGGAGGGCAGGCGAAGGCCGGCCGTTCAGATCGCGTCGCGCTTCGCGCTTGGGCGGTCGCCGGGCGTCAGAACCCTGCGACCTTCGATCCGCCAGCCCCCCTTCAGGACGATGTCGATGGCTTCGGGGTAGATCCGGTGCTCGAGCTCCAGGATCCGGGCGGCCAGGGTCTCGGCGGTGTCGTCCGGCTCCACGGCCACGGCCGCCTGCCGGATGATCGGGCCCGCGTCGAGCTCCGCGGTCACGAAATGCACCGTCGCGCCGGTGATCTTGACGCCGTGGTCGAACGCCTGCCGCTGCGCCTCGAGGCCGGGGAAGGCGGGGAGCAGCGACGGGTGGATGTTCAGCACCGCGTTCGGGAACTGGTCGATGAACGCGGGTCCGAGCAGCCGCATGAACCCGGCCAGGCAGACCAGCTCGACGCCCCGTTCCTTGAGCGCGCGGGCGAGGACCCGGTCGTACTCCGCCCGATCGGGGTACGCCTTGTGCGGGATGACGAGTGTCTCGATGCCCGCGCGTGCCGCGCGTTCGAGCCCGGCCGCGTCGGCGCGGTTGGAGATGACGACCGCGATGCGCGCGTCGAGGCGGCCATCCTGTATGGCGTCGATGATGGCCTGGAGGTTGGAGCCCCGGCCCGAGATCAGGACGCCGAGCACCCCGCTCATGCCGACGCGACGTACTCGACGCCGCTGCCGGCGACGACCGAACCGATGGCGGTGCTGCCCGCCCCGCCGCTCTCGTGCAGGATGGCCAGCACCTCGGACTGGTAGCGCGCGTCGCAGACGACGATCATCCCGATGCCCATGTTGAAGGCCCGGAACATCTCCGCATCCGGGACATCGCCTCCCCGCTGCAGGAACCGGAAGAGCGCCGGCACGTCCCACGCGTCCCGCGCGATCACCGCACCCGTCCCGGAGGGCAGGATGCGCGGCAGGTTCTCGGTGATCCCGCCACCGGTGATGTGGGCCAGGCCCTTCGCCATCTGCCGGTCGAGCAGCGGCTGCACGATGGGCAGGTAGCTGCGGTGCGGCACCAGCAGCGCGTCGCCGATCGCACCGCCGACCTCCTCGACGTGCGAGTCGAACCGCAGCCCGAGCCGGTCGAACACGATGCCGCGTGCCAGCGAGTAGCCGTTCGTATGCAGGCCGGACGAGGGGATGCCGATCAGGACGTCCCCGGGCACGATGGTCGATCCGTCCACGATCCGGCTGCGCTCGACGACCCCGACGATGAAGCCCGCCAGGTCGTACTCGCCGTCGGCGTAGAAGCCGGGCATCTCCGCCGTCTCGCCGCCGAGCAGCGCACAGCCGTTCTCCCGGCAGGCCGTGGCCATGCCGCCGACGATCTGCTCGGCGACGTCTGGCGCCAGCCGTCCCGTGGCGAGGTAGTCGAGGAAGAAGAGCGGCCGTGCCCCCTGGACCAGGATGTCGTTCACGCAATGGTTGACGAGATCCTGGCCCACCGTGTCGTGGCGGCCGGACATGAAGGCGAGCTTGAGCTTCGTGCCCACGCCATCCGCCGACGACACGAGCACCGGCGCCTCGAGTCCCGACGGCACCGCGAACAGCCCGCCGAAGGATCCGATCTCCGAGAGCACGCCGGACGTGAACGTCGACCGCGCATGTTCCCGGATGCGCCGGACCGCTTCGTTGCCCGCGTCGATGTCGACGCCAGTCGTCTTGTAATCCATAGCCCAGTCGGCCTGCGGCCCCAGGCCCAAAGCCCGGAGCCCAGGGTCCAGTTCAGAACTCCAGGCCCACGATCACGTCCTGCATGATCTTCTTCCGCGCCTCGTCCTTCTCCGCGAAGTAGGCCTTCCGCAGCTCGACGAAGAACAGCTCCTCGGCGAGATCCTCCTCGAGCATGTCGAAGCCTTCGCGCAGCAGCTCCAGCGCGGCGCTCCGGTCGCTGCGTTCCTGCAGCAGCGTCACGAGCTCGAGCGGATTGGCCACCGCGAACCCCGCCAGCGCCAGCGCGACCGGCGCCCTGGTCGGGTCGTTCGACGGAATGCCGATCTCGAACAGGCTCCGTCCGGCCTCGCGATCCCCGCGTGCCGCGAGGGCACCCAGTCCGGACGCGGCGCCGCGAAGAAGCTCCTGGTAGCCCGGCTGCCTGTCCGCGAACGTGAGCGTGCGCGTCAGGAAGCCGCGATGCAAATCGCAGTTGCTGCCGATCATGCAGATTGCAGCCGCCACCGTCGGCTGGAGCTCGCGCAGCTGGGTGCGCTGCAGCGCCGCCAGCACGGGCAACGACTGCCTGTTCCCGATCTTCCCCAGCGCCATCACCGCATCGTCCTGGAGCGGCCCTTCGAGCTGCGCGACCTTCGTGATCGCCTCGAGCGCGTAGGCCGCCCGGTAGTCGCCGAGCGCCTCGATGACGGAGCTGCGGAAGAAGTCCTGGCCGCGCATGACGTCGCGGACGAGCAGCGGCTGCAGGCGCGGGTCGGTGCCCTGGGCCGCCATGGCGCGGACGAGCGCCGGGCGCACGAACTCCGCCAGCTCGGTCTCGAACGCCTTGACGAAGTGGGGAATCAGACGCGGGGTCGGATGGCGCTCGAAGTACTCGTACGCGACCGCGCGCAGCCGATCGTTCGGATCGGAGAGCGCGATCTCCATCTGGTCGGCGACGCGGGGATCGTCGTAGCCGGCGAGCAGCACGAGCGCGCGGTAGCGGACGTACCCGTCGGCGTGACCTGAGGCCGCGTCGAGCAGGGCAGGCAGCGCCAGCGTGCCGCGCACCCGCCGGATCGTGCGCGCCGCCTGCATGCGATCGGCGTAGTCGAAGGCGCCGAGCCGATCGATGACGGCGTCGACCGCTTCGCGGGTTTCCGGGACGCCGCGGGAGGATGCGGCCGCCGTCTCGCGCGTGCCCTGCGAACCCGGAGACGCGGGCTCCTGCGCGGTCGCGACCGCCGCCAGGCCGGCGACCGCGGCCGCGAGGGTCAGGCAGAGACCGGCCCGGGTCATGGCGCGACGACGGGGTCCGGCTTCGCCTCGACTGCGGTGTCGCGCTCCTGATCGACCGGCTTCAGCGTGAGCTGCAGGTAGGCGGCCTGATTGCGCGGGAACTCGACCGGGTACTGCCCCGTGTAGCACGACGTGCAGTACGACTCCCTCCCCTGCCCGACCGCTTCGAGGAGCCCTTCGAGGCTCAGATAGCAGAGGCTCTCGGCGTCGAGATAGCGGCGGATCTCGTCGAGCGTGTGCGTCGCGGCGATGAGCTCCGAGCGCCGCGGGGTGTCCACGCCGTAGAAGCACGGCGAGATCGTCGGCGGACAGCTGATGCGCATGTGCACTTCGCGCGCGCCGGCCGCCTTCACCATCCGGACGATCTTGCGGCTCGTCGTCCCGCGGACGATCGAATCGTCCACGAGCACGACCCGCTTGCCCTCGAGGATGCTCCGGACCGGATTGAGCTTCACGCGCACGCCGAAGTGCCGGATCGACTGCTGCGGCTGGATGAACGTCCGGCCGACGTAGTGGTTGCGGATCAGCCCCATCCGCATGGGCAGCCCGCTCTGCTCGGCGTAGCCCACCGCCGCACACACCCCCGAGTCGGGGATGGGCACGACGACGTCGGCGTCGACCGGCGCCTCGCGCGCGAGGATCCGCCCGAGGTTGGTCCGCACCTCGTTGACGCTCTTGCCGAAGACGTAGCTGTCGGGCCGCGCGAAGTAGACGTGCTCGAAGACGCAGTGCGCCAGGCGTTCGCGGAGGAACGGCCGGTACGACTTCAGCCCCTGCGGCCCGATGACCACCATCTCGCCGGGCTCGACGTCGCGGACGTAGGTGGCGCCGATCAGGTCGAGCGCACAGGTCTCCGAGCACGCGACCCACGCGTCGCCGAGTCGTCCGAGCGCCAGCGGCCGGAACCCGTGCGTGTCGCGGGCGGCGATCAGCCGGTCGGGCGTCAGCAGCACGAGCGAGAAGGCGCCGCGCACCTGCGAGATCGACTCGATCAGCGCGTCCTCGACGGTCGCCGCGCGCGATCGCGCGTAGAGATGCAGCACGACCTCCGTGTCGCTCGACGTCTGGAAGATCGACCCGAGCCGCACGAGGTGATCCTTGAGCTCCTGCGCGTTGACGAGATTGCCGTTGTGGGCGACCGCGATCTGCCCGTGCGCGCAGTCGATCACGATCGGCTGGGCGTTGGCCAGTCCCGTTTCGCCGGCGGTCGAATAGCGGGTATGCCCGATGGCCGCGTGGCCCGACAGCTTCTCGAGGCGCGCCGACGAGAAGATGTCGGCGACGTAGCCGACGTCCTTCGTGACGACGACGCGCTGGCCGTCGGCGGCGGCGATGCCGGCGCTCTCCTGTCCCCGGTGCTGCATGGCGTACAGCCCCAGGTAGGTCAGGTTCGCCGCTTCGGGGTGGCCGTAGATCCCGAATATGGCGCACGCCTCGTGGAGTTTGTCGAACATGCCTGCCAGCCCTCCGCTCAGGCCACCCGCTGCCGGAACTGCCGCTCCAGCGCGGAGCCCCACTCGGTCTCCGCGTCGGCGACCGCGACGTCGACGCCCGTCCGGCCCTCGACCGCGATCGTGATCCGGGTCCCGCCGGTCTTTCCGATCACCCGCGCCGGCACGCCCAGCGCTGCCGCACGTGCCAGCAGCGCCTCCAGCGACCCGGGCGCGGTCGAGACAACGGCCCGCGACGCCGACTCGCTGAAGAGCGTGAGATCCATTGTCCATGCTGCGGTCGGGGGATTACCAGCCCCCTCGGGCGGCACGGCCGCCGGCAGGTCGGCCGAGACACCCAGGCCTCCCGTATCGAAGCAGCACTCGGCCAGCGCCACCGCGAGCCCCCCTTCGGCGCAATCGTGGGCCGAGCGGACGAGCCCGTCCCGTGCGGCCTCGACCAGCAGCTGCTGCAGGCGGCGTTCGGCCTCGAGGTCGAGCCGCGGCGGCACACCGCGGGTCACTCCATGCAGCCGATGCAGATACTCCGAGCCGCCAAGCTCGGCGAGGGTCTCGCCCAGCAGCACGACCGGATCCCCTTCGCCCTTGAAGGTCCGCGTGACGACCCGCGACGCGTCCTCGATGAGGCCGACCATGCCGAGCACCGGGGTCGGCAGGATCGGGCGGCCGTCCGTCTCGTTGTAGAGGCTGACGTTGCCGCCGGTGATCGGCGTGTCGAGGGCGCGGCAGGCCTCGCCGATGCCGGCCACGGCCTCGGCGAACTGCCACATGACGTCCGGCTTCTCGGGGTTGCCGAAGTTCAGGTTGTTCGTCGCGGCGATCGGCAGCGCGCCGGCACAGGCGACGTTGCGCGCCGACTCGGCCACGGCCAGCTTCGCGCCTTCGCGCGGGTCGAGGAACGTGTAGCGGCCGTTGCCGTCCACCGATATCGCGATCGCGCGGTTCGTGCCCTTCACCCGGACGACCGCGCAGCCGAGTCCGGGCAGCACGATGGTGTTCGTGCGCACCATGTGGTCGTACTGCCGGTAGATCCAGCGCTTGCTCGCGATCGTCGGGGACCCGAGCAGGCTCATGAGCGCCGCCGACGGCGACGCCGCCGGCGCGAGCGCCGCCAGATCCAGCCGGCGCACATCGTCCAGCCACGCCGGCCGTTCGTACGGCCGGTTGTACACGGGCGCCTCGTCGGTGAGCGCGCGATTGGGGATCTCGGCGGCGACCTCGTCGCCGGATCGGACGCGCAGGATCCCGTCCGGCGTCACCTCGCCGATGCGGACGGCGTGCAGGTCCCACTTCTCGAAGATCTCCTCGACCTCACGCTCGCGTCCCCGGTGCACGACCATCAGCATGCGCTCCTGGGACTCGGAGAGCATGATCTCGTAGGGCGTCATGCCGGTCTCGCGCTGCGGCACGAGCCGCACGTCGATCGAGATCCCGACGCCGCCGCGGCTGCCCATCTCCGACGTGGAGCAGGTCAGGCCCGCGGCGCCCATGTCCTGGATGCCGACGAGCGCGCCGGTCCGCATGACCTCGAGGCAGGCCTCGAGCAGCAGCTTCTCGGTGAACGGGTCGCCCACCTGCACCGCCGGGCGCTTCTCCTCCGACGTCTCGTCGAACTCGGCCGAGGCCATCGTCGCGCCGTGGATGCCGTCGCGCCCGGTCTTCGCGCCGACGTAGTAGACCGGGTTCCCCTCGCCGCTGGCGGTCCCCTTGACGATCTCGTCGTGCTTCGCGATGCCCAGGCAGAACACGTTCACCAGCGGGTTGCCGCTGTAGGACTCGTCGAAGGCCACTTCCCCGCCGACCGTCGGGATGCCGATGCTGTTCCCGTAGCCGCCGATTCCGGCGACCACGCCCTCGAGAATCCGGCGGTTGCGGGGGTCGTCGGGCGGTCCGAAGCGCAGCGAGTTCAGCAGCGCCACCGGACGCGCGCCCATCGTGAAGATGTCGCGGATGATGCCGCCGACGCCGGTCGCGGCCCCCTGATACGGCTCGATGAACGACGGGTGGTTGTGTGATTCGATCTTGAAGACCGCGGCGAGCCCGTCGCCGATGTCGACCGCACCGGCGTTCTCGCCGGGCCCCTGCAGCACGCGTGAGCCGGTGGTCGGCAGCGTCCGCAGGTGCACGCGCGAGCTCTTGTAGCTGCAGTGCTCGGACCACATCACCGAGAAGATGCCGAGCTCGGTGAGATTCGGCTCGCGGCCGAGCAGCTGGACGATCCGCTCGTATTCCTCGGCGGTGACGCCATGGCGGTCGAGCGTGGCCTGGTCGTATCGGGTCATGATGCGTCGGACACGAAGAAGTAGAGACCGAGGAGCACGTCGAAGGCCGCCGCGGCCCCGAGCACGCCGGCGACGAGCGTGCGGGAGTCCTCCTCGACGGGGATGGTCCCCGCGACAATCAGCATCGCCACGAGCCCGAGCAGCGCGGCCGACACGGCCATCACGAGCCCGACGGTGCGGCGACTCGACGAGCCGTCAGCGGGCATGCGTGGTCAGCGCCGCGACGACCGACTGCAGCACGATCCGGCCGTCCTCGCTGCCGAGCGGCGATTCGCACGCGCGCTCGGGATGCGGCATCAGGCCGACGACGTTGCGGGCGGCGTTGCAGATGCCGGCGATGTCGTTGGCCGAGCCGTTCGGATTGGCATCGGGCGCGCGGGTGCCGTCGGGCCGGACGTAGCGGAAAATCACCTGCCGGTTCGCCTCGAGCGCCGCGAGCGTCCCGGGATCGGCATAGTAGTTCCCCTCCCCGTGCGCGATCGGGATCTTCAGCACCTGGCCGGGCGTGCACAGCCCGGTGAACGGCGTGTCGGTCTGCTCGACCCGGACGTGCACGTACTCGCAGCGGTACTTGCCGGTGTTCCGGAGCATGGCGCCGGGCAGCAGGCCCGCCTCGAGCAGGATCTGGAAGCCGTTGCAGATCCCGATGACCGGGTTGCCCTTCTGGGCGAACTCCGTCACGGCCTGCATGACCGGCGAGAAGCGGGCGATCGCGCCGGTGCGCAGGTAGTCGCCGTGCGCGAAGCCGCCGGGAAGGATGACGACGTCGGCGCCCTTGAGGTCGGTGTCCTTGTGCCAGACGAGCTCCGCCTGCTGGCCGAGCACGTCCGTCACGGCGTGGTACGCGTCGTGGTCGCAGTTGGACCCCGGAAAGACGACGACCGCGAACTTCATTCGCCCACCTCGATGCGATAGCTCTCGATGACGGGGTTCGCGAGCAGGCGATGCGCGACCTCGGCCGCCAGCGTGCGTGCCTCGGTCTCGGACTTGCCGGGCATCGTCAGCTCGAAGTACTTGCCCTGCCTGACGTCTTCGACGCCGCCGTACCCCATCTGATGCAGCGCCTCGGTGATGGTATGGCCCTGCGGATCGAAGACCGAGGGCTTGAGCGTGACGAACACCCGCGCCTTCATCAGGCGGCTACCTCCTGGAAAACCCGTTCGAAGATCACGTCGACGTGCCGCAGCTGGGTCTCGAGGTCGAACGCCCGGTCGAGATCCTGCGGCGTGAGCACCCGCGAGATGTCGGGGTCGGCCGCAAGCAGCGTGCGGAAGTCGAGCTGCTCGTCGAACGACCGCATCGCATTGCGCTGCACCCAGACGTACGCCTCTTCCCGCGACACGCCCCGGGCGGCCAGCTCCAGCAGCACCTGCCCGGAGAAGACCACGCCGCGGCTGCGCATGAGATTCTCGCGCATCCGGTCGGGATGCACCACCAGGCCCCGGACGATCCGGGTGAACCGGCGGAGCATGTGGTCCAGGGCGATGAACGAGTCGGGCAGGATCACCCGCTCGACCGACGAATGCGAGATGTCGCGTTCGTGCCAGAGCGCGATGTTCTCCATCGCCGCATGGGCGTTGGCCCGCAGCAGCCGGGCGAGGCCGCAGATCTGCTCGCAGCCGATCGGGTTGCGCTTGTGCGGCATCGCCGACGAGCCCTTCTGCCCCTTCGCGAACGGCTCCTCGACCTCGCCGATCTCGGTCTTCTGCAGTCCGCGGATCTCGAGCGCGAACGTCTCGAGCGATGCGGCCGTGATCGCGAGCGCGGCCAGCAGCTCGGCGTGGCGATCGCGGGCGATGATCTGCGACGAGACGGGCGCCGGCTCGAGCCCGAGCCGGCGGCAGACCGCCTCCTCGATCGAGGGCGGCAGGTGCGCAAACGTGCCGACGGCCCCGGAAATCGCGCCGACGCGGACGGTCTCGCGCGCACGGCGCACCCGCCCGATATCGCGCCGGATCTGCGAGTACCACAGCGCCAGCTTGAGCCCGAACGTGATCGGCTCGGCGTGCACGCCGTGCGTGCGCCCGATCATCGGCGTCCGGCGATGCTCCTCGGCGCGCTCCCGGACCGCATCGGCGAGCGCTTCGAGATCCGCCAGGATCAGGTCCGACGCTTCGACCATCTGCAGCGCCAGCGCGGTGTCGACGACGTCCGACGAGGTCAGGCCGAAGTGCAGGTAGCGGGCGGCCGGCCCGACGTTCTCGGCGACGGCCGTCGTGAACGCGATGACGTCGTGGTGCGTGGTCTGCTCGATCTCTTCGATGCGGGCCACGTCGAACCGCGCCTTCGCCCGCAGCTCCCGGGCGGCGTCGGCGGGAATGATGCCGGCCTCGGCCATCGCGTCGGCGGCCGCGAGCTCGACCTGCAGCCAGGCCTCGTAGCGGCGCTGGTCGGTCCAGATGCGGCCCATCTCGGGGTGGGTGTACCGGGGGATCATCTTCTAGACAGCAATCTCCACTGCAGCAGATTCAACGTCGATCAACCACAGAGACCACAGAGGCCACAGAGGCCACAGAGATCAAGGAGATCACTGAGGCCGCGCAGGGCTGTGAATTCATCAATGCCGTGGACAATGTGCCCAATGTTTTCTGTGCTCTCCCTGCCCTTTGCCTTCTCTGTGGCTTCTGTGCTCTGAATAATGTTTCGCTCTGTGGCCTCTGTGCCCTCAGTGTTCCTCAGGCGTAGCGACGCTGCTGTCGATCCAGGCCGCCCCTACCCCAGATCCAGCTCCCGCTGCGACAGCCGGAACCCGTCGGCCTGGCCGAGCACGGTCGCGCCGAGCGAGCCGTTGGCGAACAGGTCGCGGGCCACGCGGGCCACGTCCTCGGCCGTCACCCGCTCGATGCACTCGATCGTCTCGTCGAGGCTGAACTGCCGCTCGAAGTAGATCTCCTGGCGCGCCAGGTTCGACATGCGGCTCGAGGTGCTCTCGAGGCTCAGCATCAGGCTGCCCTTCACGTGGTCCTTCGCGCGGCGCAGCTCGGCCTCCGGAGCCGGCGTCTTCATCCCGCGCAGCTCGTCGACGACGACCGACACGAGCTCGCCCACCGCGTCATTGGCGCACCCGGCATAGATGGTGAGCGCGCCGGCGTCGCGATACGCCGACAGATTGCTGAACACCGCGTAGGCCAGCCCCCGCTTCTCGCGGACGTTCTGGAACAGGCGCGAGCTCATCGACCCGCCGAGCATCGTGTTCAGGACGTACGCCGCATAGCGGTCGTCGTGCAGCTGCGGGTAGCAGCTCGTGCCGAGGCACACGTGAATCTGCTCCAGCTCCTTGCTGCGCACCTGCGCGTGCGGGACCACCGCAGGCGGACGGTCGGTGCCCTGAACGCCGCCGTTCGGCAGCGCGCCGAAGGTCGGCGCCAGCAGATCGCGCAGCCGTTCGTGCGAGATGTTGCCGACGGCCACGATCACCAGGTGCGGCGCGGTGTAGGTCTCCTCGAAGTAGCGGCGGAGGACTGCCGGCGTGAAGGCCTCGACGCTCTCTGGCGTGCCCAGGATCGGCCGTCCGAGCGGATGATCCGCCCAGAAGCTCTGCGTGAAGAGCTCGTGCACGAGGTCGTCGGGGGTGTCCTCGACCATCTTGATCTCTTCGAGGATCACCTTCTTCTCGCGCTCCACGTCGTCGGCGGCGAACGCCGGGTTGAGCACGAGATCCGACAGCACGTCGAGCGCACGCGGCAGGTGCTCGTCGAGCACCTTGATGTAGTAGCCGGCGTACTCCTTCGATGTGAACGCATCGAGGTGTCCGCCGAGCGAGTCGACCTCCTGCGCGATGTCCTCGGCGCTCCGGCTCGTCGTCGCCTTGAAGAGCATGTGCTCGACGAAGTGCGCGATGCCGCCATGCTCCTGCGGTTCGTGCCGCGACCCGCGCGTCAGCCACACGCCGACGCTCACCGAGCGCACGTGGTCCATCTGCTCGGTGACGACACGGACCCCGTTGGGGAAGACCTCGCGGACGATCATTTCCTCTCGGACGACTGGGAGGCTAAGTTATTGAGGGACAATAGCTTGTAGTACGACCGAGTATACCACATTCGCGGGACCGGCCCGAGGCTCGACCGGTAAGGTCAACAGCTGCCGCATGTTACGATCGAATGTCCCGGACGCCTCCGCGTCCTCCCGCGCCATGCGCTCCACAGCCCCCCGCCAGGATCTCGCGAACCTCGACCGCCACGCCATGGAAGAGGTGTTCGCGGCGGCGGGAATCCCCAGATTTCGCGCCCGGCAGGTCTTCCGATGGGTCTACGGAAAGGGCGTCACGGATTTCGCCGCGATGACCGACCTCGGCGCCGGCCTGCGCGCCGAGCTGGACCGCGGGTTCCGGACCAGCACGCCCGAGCTCGTCCGTGAGGACCGCTCGGTGGACGGCACGCGCAAGTTCCTGCTCGGGCTGGAGGATGGCCGCCGCATCGAGGCGGTCTACATCCCCGATACGCCGCGGCAGACGTTCTGCGTCTCGAGCCAGGTCGGCTGCGCGATGAACTGCGATTTCTGCCTGACCGGCAAGATGGGCTTCGGACGCAACCTGACGCCGGGTGAAATCGCCGGCCAGGTCCGCGTGCTCGCCCATGCGACCGGCCTCGCCTCTTCGTCCTTCAACATCGTGCTGATGGGGATGGGCGAGCCGCTGCACAACTACGACAACGTCATGGCGGCGATGCGCATCCTCGCCGACGAGCACGGGTTCGGCGTGACGCCGCGGCGGGTGACGCTGTCGACGGTCGGCGTGGTGCCCGGCATGGAGCGGCTCGCGGCGGAGCCCTGGATGCCGAACCTGGCCGTCTCGCTCCATGCGACGACCGACGAGCAGCGCAACGCGCTCGTGCCGATCAACCGGAAGTACCCGATCGCGCAGCTGATGGAGGCCTGTCGGCGCTTCCCGCTGAAGCGCCGGAGCCGGATCACCTTCGAGTACGTCCTGCTGGACGGCGTGAACGACACGCCGGAGGATGCGCGGCGGCTCGTGCGGCTGGTCGGCGACATGAAGGCCAAGGTCAACCTGCTGCCGCTCAACCCCGCTCCCGGCATCCCGTACGAGCGGCCGTCCGACGAGCGCGTGAACCGGTTCGCGGGCGTGCTCGCCCGGCACGGGGTGACCGTCTCGGTGCGGAAGAGCCGCGGGCGCGACATCCGCGCGGCATGCGGGCAGCTGATCGTCGAAGGGCAGCAGCGCAGCACCGGACAGAAGCTGGCGGCGCTGCTGCACTAGGGCGTGCGGCTCACGCCCTACCGGATGGCCTTCCTTCCGATATCCGTCCTGAAGAACTTGCCTTCGAACTGAATCGCGGCGACGCCCGCGTAGGCACGGTCGATGGCGGTGCGGAAGTCCCGGCCCTGGCCCACGACCGTCAGGACCCGCCCGCCGGCGGTGACGACGGCGCCGTCCCGGAGCGCGGTGCCGGCGTGGTAGACCGTGACCCCTTCGAGGGCCGACGCGCGATCGAGACCTTCGATGACCTTGCCCGTCTCGTACGTTCCCGGGTAGCCCTTCGAGGCGACGACCACGCCCACCTGGCACTCGCTGGCGATGCGGATCGGACGGTCCGGCAGGCTGCCGGCCGCCGCGGCATCCAGCAGCGGGAGCAGCGGCTCGTCGACGAGCGGCAGGACGACCTGGGCCTCGGGATCGCCGAGCCGGGCATTGAACTCGATCACGTACGGGCCCTCGTCGGTCAGCATCAGCCCGCAGTACAGAAAGCCCCGGTATGGCGTGCCCTCCGCGCGCAGGCCGGCGAGCGTCGGGTGGACGATCGCCTCGAGGATGCGCGCCTCCAGCGCGGCATCACACAGCGGACTTGGGGCGAATGCCCCCATCCCGCCCGTATTGGGCCCCTGGTCGTCGTCGAAGGCCCGCTTGTGATCCTGCGCGGAGCCGAGCGGCATCGCACGATGCCCGTCGGACAGCACGAAGTACGAGAGCTCCTGTCCCCGCAGGCACCGTTCCAGCACGATCCGCCGGCCGGCCTCGCCGAACGCTTCCCCCGACAGCATCGTCCGGGCGACGGCGCGGGCTTCGGCGGCGTCCCCGGCCAGGACGACCCCCTTGCCGGCCGCGAGGCCGTCGGCCTTGAGGACCAGCGGCCACCCCAGGCGCCCCGAGGCGATGACGGCGTCGGCGTCCGCCTCGCTGTCGCAGATCTGGAACTCCGCGGTGGGGACCCCGTGGCGGGCCATGAACTGCTTCGCCCAGACCTTGCTCGTCTCCAGGCGGGCCGCCGCACGGGTGGGACCCAGGATCGGCCGGCCCGCCCCGAGGAAGCGGTCGACGACCCCGACCGACAGCGGCAGCTCGGGTCCGACGATCGTCAGGGCCGCCTGCTCGCGGGCGGCCAGATCGAGCATCGCCGCCGGGTCGGACAGGGAGACCGCGGCCAGGGAACCGGCCGCGGCCATGCCGGCGTTGCCGGGGGCACAGGTGATGTGGCTGACCGGCGGCTCGCCGGCAAGTCTGTGGGCCAGCGCATGCTCGCGGGCGCCGGAACCGAGAATCAGGAGTCGCACTGCTGTCGTGGAAAACCGGCCCGGGACGCGGCGGGGCCTCGGGGCGGCCCGGCCGGGCGGGCCGCGGGGATGCGTCCCTCCGGATGGCGGTCCGGGAGACGCTATGCCTGTGATACCCTAGCACATTCGCCCCTCCACGGCCGAGGCTGGGAGGGGCGTGTGCCACGGGAAGGGGGTGTTCGCGCGTGGCTGAAGTCAAGGTTCAGGAGGGCGAGTCCATCGAGAGCGCTCTCCGGCGCTTCAAGCGGAAAGTGCAGCAGGAAGACATCATCAAGGACATCAAGAAGCACTCCTTCTACTTGAAGCCGGGCGACAAGCGCCGTGCCAAGCAGGCGCTCGCTCGCAAGCGGAACCGCAAGAAGATGCGGCGGGAGCTCGAGTAGGCCCTCGGGCGCCTGGCCTGCGCGCCGCGATCGGCGGGCGACGAGGCGTCGGGCGACGTGGCCCGGCGCCTTGTTTTTTCGCCGCTCGCGCCGCTGCGCGGCCGCCGGCGTTGTTGACCGGGGGTACTGCGTACGTTAGATTCAAGGCCGTTTTTTCGGCCGGCGGAGGACCGCTTCCATGGTGATCGAGGAACGCGTCATTGGCGACGTCACCGTGCTCGACCTGAAGGGCAAGATGACGTTGGGCGAAGGCGACGAGCTGCTGAAGGACAAGATCAACAGCCTGATCCATCAGGGGCAGAAGAAGCTCCTTCTGAACCTGGAGGGCGTGCCGTACATCGACAGCGCGGGTCTCGGCGAGATCGTGCGCACCTACACCACGGTGAGCCGCCAGGGGGGCAGCCTCAAGCTGGTCAATCTGACGAAGCGCATCACCGATCTCCTCTCGATCACCAAGCTGCTCACGGTGTTCGAGACGTTCGAGTCCGAAGCCGACGCGCTCAAGAGCTTCCAGGCTTCGGCAAAGGTCTGACGGCCATTCCGACGTCCGCCTTGCCGTGGGGCGCTCGACGCAGCCCGAGCTCGCGGTCTCTGATTCCGCTGACCGGTTGGCCGCTCGCCGTCGTTCGACGGCGGTCAACCTGCTGGTTTCCGTACGCCCGGGAGAGTGGACGAAGAACACCTTCGTCTTCGCCGGCCTGATCTTCGGCCGGCAGCTGACCGAGCCCGGGGCGGTGGCCGCGTCGATCGCGGCCTTCCTGATTTTCTGCGCGCTGGCCGGCGCGGTCTATCTCGTCAACGACGTCGCGGATCGGGAGCGCGATCGGCAGCACCCGCGGAAGCGGTTCCGGCCGATTGCCTCCGGCGCGCTGTCTCCACGCGTCGCACTCGGAACCGCCGCCGTGCTGATCGCCGGCGGGCTGACGGCTTCCTGGTGGCTGCGCCCCGCGTTCGGCGCGGTGGCCACCACGTACGTGTCGCTGCTGGCCCTCTACTCCGGGCCGCTGAAGCACATCGTGATCATCGACGTGCTGACCATTGCCATCGGGTTCGTGCTGCGCGTGGCGGCCGGCGCCATCGCGGTCGACGTGCCCATGAGCCAGTGGCTGCTCGTCTGCACGATCCTGCTGGCGCTGTTCATGGGACTGAGCAAGCGCCGGCACGAGCTCACCCTGCTGGCCGACGGCGCCATCGGGCACCGGCGGATCCTGCAGGAATACAGTCCGTATCTCCTCGACCAGATGATCAGCGTGGTCACGGCGTCAACACTGATGGCGTACGTGTTCTACGCGATCAGCGAGGAGACCGCGGCGAAGTTTGGTACGTCCCTGCTGGGACTCACGATTCCGTTCCCGCTGTACGGCATCTTCCGCTATCTCTATCTGGTCCATCACAGAGAGGGGGGAGGCAGCCCGGCGGAGCTCCTGCTGAACGATCGACCACTGCTCGCCTGCGTCGCCCTCTGGGGGCTCGCGGTCGTTGTGATCATCTACCGGCCGTTCGGAGTCTGAGGTCCTGGCTTAACACGGGCACGATGCGCAGGGGATCGGCGAACTGAACGGATCCGGGCGACATGCAGGGCGCCCGTGTCCCGTCCGCCGGTCCATCGCGTCGTGTGCCCGACCGGGTATCTCCGATGGCCGATTTCACCGTCCGCGCCAGTTCGGTCGACGTCGAGCAGATCATGCGGCAGATCCGCAGCCGCATCCGCGAGAAGCGCGGCGTCGACTACACCGAGGAGCAGATTCAGGAGCTGGCCCGCGTCAAGCTGGAACGGTTCCTCGATCCGAAGGGCGTGCGGTCCGACCTGCTCGAGCGGTTCCGCCAGCTGCCGGCGGACCTGCCGCCCACGTACGATTTCGACGACAAGACGCTCTTCACGTCGACGAACCCGCTCGTCCGCGTCATCCGGCGGCTGCTCAACCCGTTTCTCAAGCTGCTCTTCAGCCCCAACGCGCTGAACCAGGTCCTGCACCGGCAGGCGCTCATCAACCGCTACCTGCTCGAGCGGGCCGAGCGCGAGGCGCTGGTCTACGAGGTGCTGCACAACCTGGTGGTCGAGGTCACCCGCTCGACCATCGAGGTCAAGAACATGAAGATGCGGGTCGAGTCGATCGCGAGCCGCCTCGAGTTCAACGAACGGCGTGCCCGCGCGCTCGAGGCGGTCGTGCAGTACCGGTCCGACGCGCACCCCGACGCCCGGCACGACGATCGCCGGCGCGAGGGGCGCGAGGAGGAGGCCTCCGGCGCGGTCGACCCGATCACCGGCGGCGAGAGCCTGCGCACGCGGCGCCGGCGGCGGCGCCGCGGACGGCGCAGCGGCGCCGCGTTCGCCGGCGGCGAGGGTGGTGAGGCGGCTGCCGTCGACGCCGGCAGCCGCAATACGGGTGACAACGGCGCCGAGGACGCTCCGCGCGGCGCGGACGACGCGGCCGCGAATGGCTCCGGCGACGATCGGGCGGCGTCTGCCGCGCCCGCGTCCGACGACCGGGAGACGTCATCCGCCGAAGCCCGCGGGCAGGAACCCGATGCCCCGGCGCCGCACTCTGACGGCCGCGGAACGGCCGACGTTCCGCCTGGCTCCTCTACCTCCGAGTCGTGAGGCTGGGGGTCGTCGTCCAGCGCTACGGCGCTGAGATCAACGGAGGCGCGGAGCTTCACGCGCGGTACATCGCCGAGCGGCTCTCCCGGCACGCGGAGGTGGAGGTGTTCACCACCTGCGCCCGGGACTACGTCACCTGGGAGAACGCGCTGCCCGCAGGCGTGTCGCAGGTCAACGGGATCACGGTCCACCGGTTCCCGGTGACCGCGCCGCGCGACGTCAGGCGTTTCGCAGCGATGTCCGACCTGGTGTTCACGCGCGAGCACTCGGTCGCCGACGAACTGTCCTGGCTCGACAGCGAAGGGCCGACGAGCCCGGCGCTCGTCCGGGCGGTTGCGGCCGCGCGCGATCGCTTCGACTGGTTCCTGTTCTTCAGCTATCGCTACTACCACGCCTATCATGGCGTGCGTGCCGCGGCGGATCGCGCAATCCTCGTCCCGACGGCCGAACGGGACGCCGCCGTCGGGCTGTCGATCTTCGGTCCGATCTTCCGGGGAGTGCGCGCGCTGATGTTCAACTCCTTCGAGGAGCGGGCGATGCTGCAGCATGCCGCCGGCACCCAGCGGCTGCCGGGCGTGGTGGTCGGCGTCGGGTCGGACGTCCCCGAGCGCACGGAACCCGGCCGGTTCCGGCGGAAGTACGGCATCGACGGCCGCTTCGCGCTCTACGTCGGGCGCATCGACGAGAACAAGGGCTGCGCGGAGCTGTTCGAGTTCTTCCGCCGGTACGCCCGCGCCGCGCGCAACGGACTGCAGCTCGTGCTGATCGGCAAGTCGATCCTGCCCATTCCGGATCACCCGCAGATCCGCCATCTCGGGTTCCTCGGCGACGAGGACAAGTTCGACGCGATCGCGGCCGCCGAGGTCCTGATCATGCCCTCGTACTTCGAGAGCCTGTCGATGGTCGCGCTCGAAGCCTGGGCGCTCGGCACGCCGGTGCTGGCCAACGGCCGCTGCGACGTGCTCAAGGGCCAGTGCCTCCGGAGCAACGCGGGGCTGTTCTACGAGAACTACCCGGAGTTCGCCGAGACGCTGCACGCCATCGCGACCGGCCCGATGCTGTGCGAAGCCCTCGGCCGCAACGGCCGCCACTACTTCCGGCGCCACTACGCGTGGCCGGTAATCGAGCGGAAGTACCTCGAGACGTTCGACCGGCTCGCCCGCGAGCCGCGCAACGCCACCGCGCTCGAGCCGCTGCCCGGCTTCTTCGCCAGGAGACGCCGCACGCTGCCTCCGGCGGCGGACGTCCTGGCCCGCATCCCGTCGGGCCCGGTGACGCGATGACGATCCGCGCCGTCCACCAGGTCCTCGCCACGCTCGGCTACGGCGATGCCATCGGCCACGAAGTGCTCGGCATCCGGCGCGTGCTGCGCGCGGCCGGCTACGACTCCGAGATCTTCGTGGAGACGGCGGACCCGCGGCTCGAGCACCTGACGTACGACTACCGCGATCTCCTCGACGCGAGCCATCCCGACAACCTGCTGATCCATCACTTCTCCATCGGCTCGCGGGCCAGCCGGGTCGCCTACGCGCTGCCGGACCGGATGATGCTCGTCTACCACAACATCACGCCCCCCGAGTACTTCGCCGGCATCCACCGGCGGCTCGCGGAGCTGTGCTGGAAGGGGCGGCGCGAGCTGCGGGCGTACGCGTCGCGCTGCGACCTGGCGCTCGGCGACTCCGAGTTCAACCGGCAGGAGCTCGAGGCGCTCGGCTTCCCGGAGACGGCGGTGCTCCCGGTCGTGCCCGATTTCTCGCATCTGTCCGCGCCGCCCGACTGGCGCGTCGCCTCGCAGTTCGACGACGAGCGGGTGAACATCCTGTTCGTGGGACGCATGATCCCGAACAAGCGGATCGAGGACCTCATCCGCATCTTCCATGCGTACCGCACCCGCATCAACCGGCACTCGCGGCTGCTGCTGGTCGGATCGCAGGGGGGCTTCGAGAAGTACGTGTCGTCGCTCTACGCGCTGATCGCCGCGCTCGACACGCCCGACGTGCACTTCACCGGCCACGTCACGAACGAGGAGCTGGCCGCCTACTACCAGGTGGCCGATCTGTTCCTCTGCGCCAGCGAGCACGAGGGCTTCTGCGTGCCGCTGGTCGAAGCCTTCCACATGCGGATCCCCGTGGTGGCCTATGCGTCGACGGCGGTGCCGTCGACCATGGACGGCGGCGGCGTGCTCTACGAGAACCGCGATCCGCTCCACGTCGCCCATATCGTCGATGCCGTGCTCTCCGACTCCGGGCTCTACGACCGGGTGCTCGCCAGCCAGGATGCGGCGCTCGCGCGGCTGATGGCGAAGGACTTCGGCGGCACGCTGCTCGGGTTCGTCGACCGCGTCGCCCGCTCGCCGCGGCGGGAACCGCCGAGGGTGACGTTCGACTTCTGGGACCAGTTCGACGCGCTCGACCGGCTCCTCGAGCTGCGGATGTTCAGGCCGGCGGCGCACAAGATCACGATTGCCGCACGCCGCGAGCGGGAGGGAATCTAGCGTGGCCCCCCGCGTCCAGCCCGTGTGCACCGACGCGTCATGATCGTCAATCAGTGGGTGCCGGCCGCGCACCGGGGAGACGCCATCGGCGACTCGGCCCGCCGGGTGCGCGATCTGCTGCGCGGCATGGGGCACGAGTCGCACATCTACGCCCTGACGATCGACGAGGACATGCAGGGGGAGGTGCGGCCGTTCGACCATCCGGATGCCCGCCGCGGCGACGCGACCATCTTCCACTACGCGCTGCCGTCGCCGATGACGGCGGCGTTCGCCGGGCTGTCCGGACGCCGCATCCTGCAGTACCACAACATCACGCCGGCGCACTTCTTCGCCGACTACGAGCCCGGCGTCTTCCGCATCGCCGCGCTCGGCCGGCAGGACCTCGCCACGCTCGCCGGCCGGACGGACATCGCGCTCGGCGACTCGGAGTTCAACCGGCGTGAGCTGGAGAGCCTCGGGTTCCGGCGGACCGGAGTGATGCCGGTCGCGGTCGACCTCGATCGCATCACGAAGGCGCCGCGGCACCCGGTGCTGGAGCACATCCTCGGCGATGGCCTCACGAACTTCCTCTTCGTCGGCCGCATCGTCCCGAACAAGCGGATCGAGGACATCGTCCGGCTCGCGGAGATGTACAAGCGGTACACCGACGAGAACTACCGGTTCATCTTCGTGGGGCGCACGGAGGGGATTCCGCGGTACTACGCCGCCGTGCGCGCGCTCATCGTCGAGCTCGAGATGCTGCCCGACCGGTTCCTGTTCCCCGGCGCCGTGAGCGACTGGGAGCTGGCGGCTTACTATCGGATGGCCAGCGTGTATCTCTCGCTCAGCGAGCACGAGGGCTTCTGTGTGCCGCTGCTCGAGGCGATGGCCGCCGACGTGCCGGTGTTCGCGTACGAGAGCACGGCCGTGGTGGAGACGCTCGGCGGCGCCGGGGTCTGCTGGAGCCCGAAGGACTTCGAGTTCGCGGCCGAGCTGCTCGGCCAGCTCGCGTTCGACCGGGATCTGCGGGCGCGCGTCATCGCGGCGCAGCGGGAGCGCCTGGCCCATTTCAGCGAGCCGCGCCTCGTCGCCCGGCTCCGACAGGTCGTCGAGGAGACCATCCAGTGAAGCTCGCGTTCATCGTCCAGCGGTACGGCACCGAGATTCTCGGCGGGTCCGAGTACCACTGCCGGCTCATCGCCGAGCGGCTGGCCGAGCGGCACGAGGTCGAAGTCCTGACGACGTGCGCCCGGGACTACATCACCTGGAAGAACGAGTACCCGGAGGGGGCTGACCGGGTGCGCGGCGTGACCGTGCGCCGCTTCGCCGTGTCGGAAACGCGCGACATCACCAGCTTCAACGCGTTCTCCGACTGGATCTTCAACAATCCGCACACGCCGGAGCAGGAGATGGAGTGGCTCCGGCGGCAGGGGCCGTGGTCCCCTGCGCTGCTGGAGTACCTGCAGCGGCGGCACGACGACTACGACGCGCTGATCTTCTTCACGTACCTGTACGCGCCGACCGTGCTCGGCCTCCGCATCGCGCCGTCGCGCAGCATCCTCGTCCCGACCGCGCACGACGAGCCGGCCATCTACCTGGACATCTACAAGGAGATGTTCACGCGTCCCGCGGCCATCGCCTACAACACCGAGGTCGAGCGCCGGTTCCTCGAAACGCACTTCTCGATCCGGGCGGTCGCGGAAGAGACCGTGGGCTGCGGTGTGGAGCTGCCGCACGAGCAGGACGCCGGCAACCGGACGGAGCCGGACAACGGCCTGTTCGACGAGCCCGATCTGGCCGACGCGAAGGAACAGGAGCCGCTGCCGCCCCACATCGCCGGCCGCGGCGCGATGTTCCGCCGGCGGCACCGGCTGCACGGCCCGTTCGCGCTCTACGGCGGACGCATCGATCCCGGCAAGGGCTGCGAGGAGCTGATCGAGTACTTCAGCACCTACGTCCAGGGCGGCGGCGAGGCGTCGCTCGTCCTGATGGGCGTCAAGCTGATGCCGCTGCCGGAGGAACCGTTCATCACCTTCGCCGGAAGGCTCTCCGATCAGGAGCGGCTACTGGCGCTCGAAGCCGCCACCGTCGTGTCGGTCCCCTCGCCGTACGAGAGCCTCTCCCTTCTCGCCCTCGAATCCTTCGCCGTCGGCACGCCGATCCTGGCGAACGCGCGCAGCGAGGTGCTCGTCGATCACTGCCGGCAGAGCAACGCGGGCCTCTACTACGCGGACCGCGACGAGTTCGTCGAGTGCCTCAGGCTTCTCGTGGGGGACGCGCGGCTTCGCGCGGCGCTCGGCCGCAACGGCCGCGCCTACGTCCGCCGGAACTACAGGTGGGACGTGATCCTCGCGAAGTACGAGCGGATGTTCGCGCACCTCCGGCCGCAGGGCCGGCGCTAGTCGACGCCGACTTCCTCTCCTTCGTCGCTCACGTCGTCGGCGTCTGCGGGAGAGTCGGGGCGGGCCGTTCCCCGCTTCCGTCTGGGGCGGATCTCGTGGCGCTTCAGCATCTCGTTGAGCGTCGTGGGCTTGATCTGAAGGAGCTCGGCGGCCTTTTTCTGGACGCCGCCTGCCTGCTCGAGGGCCGACTCGATGAGCCCGCGCTGGAACGCCGTCTCGGCGTCCTTGTACGAGATCCCTTCGGGCGGCACGACGAACTGCGGCATCTGGAACCGCTTGCTGCTGCGCACGTGATCGGGCACGAGATCCGCGTCGATACGCGAGGTCGTGGCAAGCACGACCGCCCTCTCGATGACGTTCTCCAGCTCGCGGACGTTCCCCGGCCAGTCGTACTCCATGAGGAGATCGAGCGCCGCGGGCGTGAGCTCGATTCGGGTCTTGTGGTTCTCCTCGCCGTATTTCTCGAGGAAGTGCTGCACCAGGAGCGGAATGTCGTCGCGCCTGTCGCGCAGCGCAGGCAGCTGCACCGCGATGACGTGCAGGCGATAGAAAAGATCCTCGCGGAACTTGCCCTCCTCCACCATGTGCCGCAGGTCGACGTTCGTCGCGGCGATGATGCGGACGTCCACCTTGATCGTCTCGATTCCGCCGAGCCGCATGAACTCGCGTTCCTGGATCACGCGCAGCAGCTTCGCCTGCGTCTCCAGGGGGATGTTGCCGATCTCGTCGAAGAAAATCGTCCCCTTGTCGGCGAGCTCGAACAGCCCCTTCTTCGGGTACACGGCGCCGGTGAACGCCCCCTTCACGTGACCGAAAAGGTTCGACTCGAGGAGATCAGGCGGGAGGTTTCCGGAGTTGACCGTGATGAAGGCGCGGTCGGCGCGCGTGGAGTTCTGGTGCAGCGCCCGTGCGACGAGCTCCTTGCCCGTCCCGCTCTCGCCGTTGATCAGGATCGTCGTCCTGCTGGGCGCCGCCTGGATGATCAGGTCGAACACCTGGCGCATGCGCGAGCTGCGGCCGATGATCCCGCCGAACCTGTTCGCGTGGGCCTGAAGGTTCTGCCGGAGCGCGCGATTCTCGGCGACGAGCCGGCGCTGCGCGACGGCATTGCGGAGGACGACGAGGACCTCGTCGTTCTTGAACGGCTTGGTGATGTAGTCGTACGCGCCGCGCTTCATCGCCGCAATCGCGTTCTCGACCGACGCGAACGCGGTAATCATCAGCACCGGCAGGTCGTCGTCCAGCCGTCGGATCTCGTCGAGCGCGGCGATGCCGTCCATGCCGGGCAGCATCACGTCCACGATGGCGGCGTCGAACGGCTTGGCGCGGGCGAGATCGAGCCCCTCCGCGGC
>DASVDJ010000191.1:0-2744 GCA_036381155.1 Vicinamibacterales bacterium | reverse complement strand
GATCAGGTCCCGCCTTCGGCGGGCGAGCGAACCAGCGAGCGGGTGGCGCACGGCGGGGACCCCGTTCCGGCGCGCAGGCGACTCCCGTCGACAAGCGCTTTGTGCCGAGCACCGGAACGGGGTGCCGGGCGACAGGACCCGCGAGCAAACGCGAGTTCGGATGGCCCTCGGGCCGGAGTGCTGTCCCGCCTACTGCGCTCGTCGCCGCGACGATGTTCTGCGCTTCGCGGGCGCCTTCTTCTTCGCCGGCGCCGACGTCCGCTTCACCGTCGGAGCGGGCGCGACCGCCCTCGTCCCCGGCGCGCCGAGGATCGGGCGCGCGCCGCCGCCGTTGTAGAGACGCCGGTAGTCCTCGGCGGTGCCGAGGATCTTCTTCACGTAGTTCTGCGTCTCCGGGTACGGGATGTCGTCGATGAACTCGTCCTGCGCGATGCCGGGGCGCTCGGCGACCCACCGCGCCACGGCGCTCGGGCCCGCGTTGTAGCTGGCCAGCGCCAGGTGCACGCCGCCGAACCGGTCGACCATCTCGCGGAAGTACTTCGTCCCGATCCGCACGTTGACCTCGGGGTTCGTCAGCCGGTGCGTGCTGAACGGGATGCCGAGCTTCCGTGCGTACCGCCGTCCCGTGGACGGCACGATCTGCATCAGCCCGATCGCGTTCGCCGACGACCGGATGTCGGCGACGAAGGTCGACTCCTGCGCCATCAGCGCGGCGATGAGATACGGATCGAGGTTGTGCGCCTTCGCGTACTTCTCGATCAGCTCCCAGTACGCGACCGGGAACAGCACCTGCAGCAGCTCCACCGGCAACTGCTCGCCGCCGGCGGCCATGTACTGCGGATACGCGCGCTTCACCGCGTTGATGGCGCGGCGTAGCTCCCCCTTCCGCGAGTAGATCAGCCCCAGCGTCGCGGTGAGCACCGGCGACTCGCCGTAGATCCGCTCCGCCCAGCGGACTTCGTCCAGCGCCTGGTCGTACAGCTCGTACCTGATGAGCGCGCGGATCAGATCCGCGGTCGGCACCGGATCGGCGGACGTCTCCGCGGCAGCCCTCACCACCTGCGCGCCGCCGCCGCCGACCGCGGCCGCCAGCGTGAGCGGCTCCAGCTTGCGCGACGTCAGCACGTTCGACGCGAGCCGCCCGTAATACGAGTTCAGGTAGTCGGCAATGACGACGCCGTAGAGCCGCTGGGCGATGCGGGTATCGCCCAGGCGATCGCGCGAGCGGGCCGCCCAGTAGAGCCACGCCGGCCGGTAGTCGGAGCGCGGGAACGTCGCCGCCGCGCTCTCGAAGACCTCGGCGCACTCCTGGTACTTCGCGGTCCGGTACGCGTTCCAGCCCACCTTCCACGCCGCGCGCGGGGCGTGCTTCCCTTCCGGGAACATCCGCAGCATCTGCCGGAACACCCTGTCCGCCTCATCGTCCTGGTCCGTGACGATGAAGTGGGTGCCGAGGTTGTTGAGGGTCTCTTCGGCCCAGCTCTCGGTGGGGAACTCGGCGACCAGCGCCTTCGCGAGGCGCACGTACTCCGCGTGCTGTCCGAGCGCGCGCGTCGCGGTGAGATGGAAGAACTGCGCTTCCGCACGGCGACGCGCGTTCTTCGTCCACGGCTCGAGCGCGGTGACGGCGGCGCGGTAGCGCCGGAGATAGTGATCCGATTCGGCGACGCGCAGCGAGACCAGCTCGCGCTCGTCGCCGCGGACGTGCGGCAGCAGCTCCGCGTAGGCGTCGCGTGCCTGCGCGTAGCGCCGCGCCGCGAACAACCGCTCGGCGCGTCCCAGCTCCAGCTGCACCCGCGACGGGGTCGTCGCCAGCGGCTCCCACGCGCCGAGCTTGTCGATCTGCGCCGCCGCGACCGCGGAAACATCCGAGAGCGGATGCTCGTAATACACGCGCGCGTACGTCTGGATGGCACGCTGACGGTCACCGGCCGCCTCGAGCGCCCGCGCCAGCCTCAGCAGCGCATCGTCTGGCGCCACCGTCTTCGTTTTCGTGAGCGCCTCGTAGATGCGCACCGCGTCGCCGTGACGCCCGGCCGTCTCGTGCAGCTCGGCGAGCCGGATCTGCGCGAGCTCCGACAGGTAGCCGGCCGGACGCGCGGCGATGAGCGCCTTCCACTCGCGTGCCGCTTCATCCAGGCGTTCCAGGCGCGTCAGCGCGAGCGCACGGAAGTACTGCTGATACGGCGCGAGCGCCGGTGTCGGCGCCGGCTGCGTGACCAGCGGCAGCGCCTTCTCGGCGCGGCCATCGCGCAGCTCCGCCGCGCCGCGTGCGAGCGCGGTGCCGGTGACCGTCTTGCCCGACGGCGCGATCCAGACCGCGTCGGCGGCAACCGGCGGATGGGCGGTGGCGTTGATGGCGAAGGCGACGTCGGCGCCCGGCGTCTGTCCGGTCACCGGGGCGGAACCGGAAGTACCGAGCAGTGCGGCGATCAGTGCTGGCAGCAGATAGCGTCTGCGATCCGTCACGTTCCCTGTCCCAGCAGCGTGGCGTCCCCGTTCGCCAGCGTGCGAATGAGCTCCTGCCCGAAGAAGTCGGCGCGCGCGCGGGCGGATGCCGGCACGCGCTCTTCGTACAGCCGTCGGGCGCGGTCGATTTGCGGTTTCAGCCGTGCAAGCAGATCCCGTGCCTTCTGACCTGCCTCGACTGTCGCTTCGTTGTAGAGCCGGATCTCCGAGATCAGCAGCCGGGCGTAGCGCCGGGCGGACTCCGCCTCCTCGCTGCTGTCCTCATCTGGTGAAAC
>DASVDJ010000190.1:0-12373 GCA_036381155.1 Vicinamibacterales bacterium | reverse complement strand
CGCAGACGCTGCAGGAAGTGACGCTGACCGCGGAGTACCAGGCCGCCGCCGGCCTGCTGACGCGGTTCGAGGTCCGCACCGACTTCTCGAGCGAGAACTTCTTCGAGAAGGACGGCGGCTTCCGCAGCACCCAGCCGACGCTGGGGGTGGCGATCATCTATTCGTTCGGGACGAAGTGACAGGTTGGATCGGGTCGGATCAGGTCGGATCGGGTCGGATCAGGTCGGATCGGGTCGGATCAGGTCGGATCAGGTCGGATCAGGTCGGATCAGGTCAGATCAGGTCGGATCAGGTCAGATCAGGTCAGATCAGGTCCCGCCCGCGCTGTCGCGCGGGCGATCGGGTCCGCGCGGCCGCTCGGTGATCTCTGCTCGCGGCCGCGCGATCAGGTCGGATCGGGTCCCGCCGTCGCCGCGCGTGGGACTCTGTGCGCGGCTCCGGCGGATCGGGTCCGCGCGTCCGCTCGGTGATCTCTGCTCGCGGCCGCGCGATCAGGTCGGATCGGGTCGCAACGGCCGCCTCGCGGGCGCGCGCGACCTGATCAGACCTGATCAGCCGGAGCCCGCAGACAAATTGCACACGGGCGGAGGCGAGACCTGATCCGCCGGAGCCCGCGAACGATCGCAGGCGGGCGGAGGCGGGACCTGATCTGACCCGATAGGACCTGATCGGACCTGATCCGACCTTACTCGTGCCCCCTGTGCCTGTGTCCCGTGACCCTTGACTAGTTGCGGCTCCCGATTTCGAAGCTCACTGCTGAAATGAGCTTCCGCAACTCCTCGTCCGCGCGGTCCTTCTCCGTCCGCGCGGCGGCGATCTCAGAGGGTTCCGGACTTTTCGAAACCCCCGTGTTCTCTGTGCCCTCTGCGTCCTCTGTGGTCTCTGTGACTCTGTGGTTCGTTTGTCTGGCGCCCGCCGACTAACGCGCGGTAACCGCCTGATGATCGAGCGCCCGCAGGACCGCGTCGTAGTCGTTCGGCAGGACGATCGGATGATTCGCGTGGTGCGAGCGGATGCCGGGGAGGCGCTCCTCGTGGTACCCGATCTTGAAGTCCGTGAACTTCAGGCCGTTGGCGGTCGAGATCACGACGACGCGCTGGCCGGGGCGGATGTCGCCGCGTGCGACGAGCTTCTTCAGCACCGCGAGCGCGACGCCGGTGTGCGGGCAGTTGAACATGCCGGTGCGATCCGCCTCGGCGGCGGCGTCGGCCAGCTCCTGTTCGCTCGCCTGCTCGACGATGCCGTCGTACTTCTGCAGCGTGCGAATGGCCTTGCGCACCGACACCGGGTTGCCGATCTGGATCGCGGAAGCCAGCGTGGGCTGCGCGGTCACCGGCTCGAACTGCCAGTTCCGCTGATACGCCAGGTACAACGGGTTCGCCGCCTCCGCCTGCGCGACGACGATGCGCGGGCGCGTCGTCGTGATGCCGACGGCCTCCAGCATGTCGAAGCCGGCGCCGAGCGCGCTGACGTTCCCGAGGTTGCCGCCGGGGATGATCACGACGTCGGGCACCTGCCAGTCGAACTGCTGGACGATCTCGATCGCGACGGTCTTCTGTCCCTCGAGCCGCAGGCTGTTCATCGAGTTGGCGAGGTAGACGCGCTGCTCCTTCGCCAGCCGCTGGACGATGGCCATGCAGCCGTCGAAGTCGGTCTCCAGCGACAGCACCATCGCCCCGTTCGCCAGCGGCTGCACCAGCTGCGCCGTCGTCACCTTGCCCTTCGGGAGGATGACGATGGCCGGGATGCCCGCGGCTGCCGCGTAGGCGGCGAGCGACGCCGACGTGTCGCCGGTCGACGCGCAGGCCACCGCCTGCACGGGGCTCCCGTCGGCGATCATCTGCTTGACCATCGACACGAGCACGGTCATGCCGAGGTCCTTGAACGATCCGGTGTGCGAGTTGCCGCACTGCTTGACCCAGAGGTCGTCGAGCCCGAGCGACTTGCCGAACCGCTCCGCCCAGAAGAGGTTCGTGCCCCCCTCGTCCATCGAGACGACGTTCTCGTCGCGGATCTCGGGGCAGACCCATTCCTTCTTGCCCCAGACCGACGAGCCGTACGGCCATTCCGTCCGCTTGTAGCGCGCGTCGAACAGGCGCATCCAGTGCGCCGCGCTGCGCTTCCGGAGCGCACTGATGTCGTGGCTCACCTCGAGCAGGTCGCCGCAGGTGGGGCAGTTGTAGATCGGCTGTGCGAGGGCGTGTTCTCCCGGACAGCCCGCGATGCAGCGGAAGACGGCGCGGTAGGCCATATCTCTTGATTATAGAGGGCTTCAGGCTTTGGGCCCTGGGCCCTCTGGGCCTTGGGCTTTGGGCTTTGGGCTTTGGGCTTTGGGTGCTTTCAGGGCACTCTCGCTGTCACACGGCGATCGTGAAGGCGGGGCTGAAGCCCCGCCCTGCAGCCTTCGAAATGTGAGAGGCGCCGCGATACGCGACACCAGGACGGCCGGCCTTCAGACACCAGGACGGTCGGCCTTCAGGCCGGCTCTTCAGATCTCCCCACGTTTCAGTTGCTCCACCGCATACGCGCACGCGCGCGCGGTGAGCGCCATGTAGGTCAGCGACGGGTTCTGGCACGCGCTCGACGTCATGCAGGCGCCGTCGGTGATGAACACGTTCGGCGCGTCGTGGCACTGGTTGAAGCGGTTGACGACCGACGTCTTCGGGTCGTGGCCCATGCGGGCGGTGCCCATCTCGTGGATCACCTCGCCCGGATGCGGCTCGTGGGCGAAGCCCTGGATCGACTGCAGCCCGGCGGCCTCGAGCATCTCCACCGCCGTGGCCTCCATGTCCTTCCGCATCGCGAACTCGTTCGCGCCGAACGCCATGTCGATGTCGAGCGTCGGCAGCCCCCAGCGGTCCTTCTTCTCGTAGTTCAGCGTGACCCGGTTCTCCGCGCGCGGCAGGCACTCGCCGTAGCCCTCCATGAAGACCATCCACGGTCCGGGCCGCGTCAGCGACGCCTTCAGCGCGGCGCCGAGGCCCGGATCGCCCAGCCGGTCCTGCCAGCCGGCGCGCCAGGTGTAGACCTCGTAGGCGTAGCCGCGCGTGAAGTCCGGATGCCGCGACGTGACGTTGCGGAACCGCGGGATGTAGACGCTCGTGCTGCGCCGGCCGGCGTAGTAGCGATCGAGCGCGCCGTCCCAGCTGCCGGTCGCGCCGATCGCGGCGTGGTGGTCCATCAGGTAGTGCCCGAGCACGCCGCTGAAGTTGGCGAAGCCGTTCGGATAGCGCCGGCTCGTCGAGTGCAGCAGGATCGCGGTGGTGTTCAGCGCCGAGGCGTTCAGGAAGATCACGCGCGCGAAGTACTCCGTCGCCTGGTGCGTCTGCGCGTCGATCACGCGGACCCCTTTCGCGCGGCCCGTCTCCGGGTCCTCGATCAGGCTGTGGACAATTGAGAACGGGCGCAGCGTCAGCCGGCCCGTCGCGGCCGCCGCCGGCAGTGTCGACGAGTTGCTCGAGAAGTACGCGCCATACGGGCAGCCGCGATGACAGAGGTTGCGCGACTGGCACTGGCCGCGCCCGTTGTGCGGGCGGCTGAGCACCGCGACGCGACTCGCGATCAATCGGCGGTCCGGATACCGCGCGGCAATCCGCTCGCGCAGGTGCGTCTCGAGGCAGTTCATCTCGAACGGCGGCAGCAGCCGGCCGTCGGGCAGCTGCGGCAGGCCGGCGTTCTCGCCGCTGACGCCGATGAACTCCTCGACGCGGTCGTACCACGGCTCGAGGTCCTTGTAGCGGATCGGCCAGTCGATGCCGACGCCTTCGCGGGCGTTCGCCTCGAAGTCCAGGTCGCTCCACCGGAAGCAGTGGCGCGCCCACAGCAGCGACCGGCCGCCCACCTGGTACCCGCGATACCAGCGGAAGTCCTTCACCGCGTTGTACGGGTGCTCGGTGTCCTTCACCAGGAAGTGCTTGGAGTCCTGCCCGAACAGATACAGCTGGTGCTGGACGTAGTACTCCTCGCGATCCCGCTCCGTGGCGCGGTTGCCGTACGGCAGCTCCCACGGATCCAGATTCGCGGTGGGGTAGTCCTTCACGTGCTCGACGTTGCGCCCGCGCTCGAGCACCAGCGTGCGCAGCCCCGCCTCGGTCAGCTCCTTCGCGGCCCATCCGCCGCTGATGCCGGAGCCGACGACGATGGCGTCGTAGGTGTGGGAGTCCTGCGCGCTCATCGGGTCGCCCAGGCGCGCTGATCCGGTCCGAGCGGGATGCAGCCGCGATACTCGCCGGGCACCTTCACGTAGGCGAGCGCCTGCGTCGCGCCGATCTGCGAGTTGCAGTAGCCGAGGATGGTGAGCTCCTTCAGCAGCGCGAGCGCGCCGGCGTCGATCGCCTGGAGTTGCGCGAGGCGCTCGTCCGGTGACGCGGCGAGGAAGCGTTCGCCGAGCGTGTCGATAGCGGCGATCGCCGTTCGCCGCGGCTCCGCGGGTGTGCAGTGCGCGAGCATGAGGTCGACGAACACGTGGACCCGCGCCGCTGTCGCGCCCGGCGTGTCCGTCGCCGGGATGATCGTCTCGACGATCTCCGCGAGCACGCGCCCCTGTTCAGGCGAGAGCACCTCGGGCCGCCAGTCCGCGGCGCCCTGCGCCGCCGCGCCGGCGTCGAGCGCGACCAGCTCGAGGACGCGAGGGAAGAGCGCGTGGCCGGCAAGAACGGACAGGCTCACTAGCGTCTCGCGACGATTCATCACCACTCCTCTGTGCCCAAGGGCTGTGGGCGGTTCCCTTTCGCCCTGGGGTGTGTCCGCGGGTCAGCCGTGGTGGGGGCGATTCTGCTCCTGAAAGCGGCCCGTTGTCACTATCATCGCGAGAGCCCAGGGCCCAAGGTCGTGCGCCCGGGGCCCAGGTCAAATGCTCTTCCTCGTTCTCGGCCTCCTCGGCATCGCGGCGCTGGCGCATCTCGCGCCCTTTCCGTTCGTGCTCGACTGGGTGAGCCGCGACGTCGCGATGTGGCGCGTGCCGCAGCCGGAAGGCGGGCGCACGGTCTATCTCACCTTCGACGATGGGCCGAACCCCGAGGCGACGCCGGCGCTGCTGGATCTGCTGAAGCAGGAAGGAGTGCGCGCGACCTTCTTCCTGATCGACCGCCACGTCACACCCGAGACGGCGCCGATCGTCCGGCGCATGGCCGACGAGGGACACGGCATCGCGCTGCACTCGCACACGCGGAAGCTGATGGTGATGTCGCCGGCCGCGCTCGATCGCACGCTCGACGCCGCGGCCGAACGTCTCGAGGCGCTCGCCGGCGTGCGGCCGTGCCCCGCGTTCCGCCCGCACGGCGGCGGCCGCAGCCTGCTGATGATCGCCGGCCTGCGCCGCGGCGGGCGGCGGCTGGTCGGATGGGGGATGTTCCTGTGGGACTGGGACTGGTTCCGCAGCCGCAAGGCCGATCGCCTCGCGAAGCGCATCGGCGCCCGCGCCGGCCCCGGCTCCATCATCGTCCTGCACGACGGGCATCACGAGAACCCGCGGCCGGATCGGCGCTATGCGATCGAGACGACCGCCCGGCTCATTCCCATGCTGAGAGAGAAGGGGCTGGAGCTCGGGACGATCTGTGACGCGATCGGCGAAACGGGAAACGGGAAGCCCTAAGCGGGAAGGACGCGACTGCTCGCCGATCCGTGACTCGCAGTCGCGCAGCGCACGCTCGGTAAGACTGACTCGCGTGCGCGCGTGCAAGCGGGCTGAAGGCCCGCCGCCACAAGCAAGGCAGAGCTCCGCCCCCTTTTGATCTGCCTGTGGCGGCGGGGCTTCAGCCCCGCCTGCACGATCGCAGTGTGACAGCGGAACGCCTTGCGGGTGAGAGGACGCCGCCTCACGACATCCCGATCAGCCCAGGGCCCAAAGCCCAAAGCCCAAAGCCCAAGGCCCAAGGTCCGCAGCCCAAGGCCGAAGGCCCAAAGCCCAAAGCCGAGGCCGAAGGCCTCCTACGAGACGGGCTGCTGCTGCGCGACGACCTTCCGCTTCCGGTTACTGAACTCCGGCGCCTCCTTGATGCAGGTGCCCAGAATCCCCAGCGACGTCGTGAACGCGCGCAGGCCGGCGCGCGTGAGGTCCGCGCCCTCGCCCTCGATGACCGGGAAGCCGTTCTCGTCCGGCGTCAGGTGCTCCCAGTTCCGGAACAGCCGCCCCCAGTCCGAGGCGAGCGCCTGCTGCATCATCCGCTTCGCCTTCACCGGATACCAGAAGCTGTCGTGATAGACGACGCTCGCCAGGTACGCCCACGGCGCGAGCACCGTCTTGAGCGACCACTCGATCGGCTTCTTCAGCGGGCCCCAGTAGATCTTGTGCTGCATCCGCGAGGCGAACGTCATCTTGCGGAACGGCCCGTCGAAGCGCCAGTTCTCCTGCGCCGCCGACAGGTCGCCGACGATCTCGATCTCGCGCGGGTCGCCGCACCCGAGCCCGGCGTCGTGCGCCAGGCGGATGTACTTCATCTGCATCGGGTCGAAGCCCATCAGCTTCGCCGCCACCGCGTCGATGGCCACCTGGTCGGCGCTCGCGAGCACGACGTTCTTCACGTGCGGCACCATGCAGCGCGGGCCGGGCCCGTCGCCGGCGAACGTGCCGTCCATCACGGCGAAGACGCCGCGATGGATCTTCTTCTGGATCATCAGCAGGTCCACGAGCGTCTCGTGGATGACCGGGTGCGTCCAGTGGCGCCGCTCGTTCAGCAGCCCCCCGAACGCGTTCTTCATCGCCCCCGTCGTCGTCGTGAAGACGTGCGTCTTCGTCGTCGGCAGGTGGATGATGTTCTCGCCGATGAACCGGCGCGGGATCATGAACCCCTTGGGGTAGACCTCGTTCAGGCAGAGGAACCGCTTCGTCAGATCGCCGACCGCGTCGCGGATCGAGATCCACTCCTCGCCCTCATAGAGGTGGATGTTCCGGAGCCCGTGGGCCTCGACGACATTGAGCTGCTTGTTCTCGCGCTCGCCGAGATGCGCGTCGATGACGACCGTGCGGTTGTGGCAGGCGTGAATGAGGCTGGGGTCGTAGCCGTCGCGCTTCATCGCGCGGATGACCCCATCGAGCTGCCAGGGTGTCGTGGAGCTGCCGGGAAAGAAGAAGTGCCAGGAGATGTTCACCTTGAGCGCCGTGTCGGCGTCCCTGGCGATGACGTCCTGGTAGCCGGCCAGGTTCATCAGCTCGTGGTAGTCGCGGAAGACCGTCGCCGGCTTCGTCTTCAGCAGCGCTACGCGGGCCTTGGGCATATCGGTATTCTAGATCCAGATTTACGGCCGCGCCGGGAAAGGCTTATGGCTCAGGTGGTTTCCCGGGCTTGCGGGGTTCGGCAGGCTCGGATCGCTCGCCCGAGTCCTCCTTGCGGGTCCAGGCCCAGCCGGCCAGCCCCATCGCGGCCAGCCCGACCAGGCCGCCGGTCAGCAGCTTGCCGCCGGTACGCCGGAGCCCGGAGCGTTCCTTCTTGCCCTCGACGATCTGACGCCAGGCCTCCAGCTGTTCGCGGTCGGGCGGCTGCCGCTGGCTCGGCTTCGACGGCTGGGGCGGTGGCATGGTCCTGGCAGAGCCGTCGTTCGCCGAGCGAATCCATCGGCGGATGAAGCCGAAGGCTTCGGATCCACACGCGGGGCACACCTGCTGGTCGTGGATTTCCTCGCAATCCAGGCAGAGGCGGGCATCGTCCAAACGCATGGCGGTCTTTCCGGGGAACTGACGAGTATTCTAGTGCACCGATTCCGACAGAGTTATCGACCGTACGCCATCCTCCCTGTTGCCTGCCTGCTGCTCGCCGCTGTCGTGGCGGGCGCGGCGAACGGCGACGAGCGGCCGCTCCCGGACCTGACGACGTTCGCGCAGAAGGTGCGCGAGCGCCTGCGCGAGGATCGCCGGCTGCTCGCGCAGTACTCCTACATGGAGCGGCGCGAGGAGATCGACATCTCGAGCCTGGGGGGCGTGTCGGTGGGACCGGTGAAGGTCTACGAGGTCTACCCGTCGCTGGAGCCCGGCAACACCTGGAAGCGGCTGATCGCCGTCGATGGCGAGCCGCTCAGCCCCGAGGAGCTCGCGGAGAACGACCGCGAGCACCAGGAGCACCTGCGCGAGCGCGCGCGGGAGTCGCCGCGTGAGCGCCGTCGTCGGCTCGCGCGCGAGGAGAAGGAGCGCCGCGAGGAGGAGGCCACGATCGACGAGGCCTTCAACCTGTACGAGATCACGCTCGTCGGCCGCGAGATGCTCAACGGCTACCCGACGATCGTCGCGACGCTGGAGCCGAAGCCGGACTACCGCCCGCGCACCGAGGACGGGAAGTGGATGAAGAAGGTGCGCGGCCGCGCGTGGGTGCACGAGTTCGACCACGAGCTGGTGAAGCTCGAGGTCGAGGTGATGGAGGACATTACCGTCGCGTGGGGCCTCATCGGCCGCATCCACAAGGGCGCGCGTGCCCTGCTGGAGCGGACGAAGGTGAACGACGAGATCTGGCTCCCGAAGCGCACGTGGGTCGACGCCTCCGGCCGCACGCTGGTGTTCCGCGCGTTCGACATCGAGGCGACGACGGAGTGGTGGGACTACAAGAAGTCGCGCCCGGCGACTGCGGCGACGCTGCAGTAGCAGCGATCACGCGCCATCAGCAACGGGAAGCGGGAAACGGAAAGCGGGAAGGGCGCGACCGCGAGTAGGGATCAGCGAGCAGGCGCGCGGACCTGATCCGACCCGATCCGACCCGATCAGACCTGATCCGACCTAAGATCGCGCCCGATCCGGCTCAAGATCGAATCGACATCGTAGACGCACCCTCCCCATGTGCCGCCAGATGCGTTCTGCAGCGCCGCCCAGAGCCTCGTGTCGTCCGGCAGATCCGGATCCGGCGCCAGGTCCGGCCTCGGCGGGCGGCGCGCGAGCTCGTCGTCCAGCGGACGTCCCGATTCGTCAACGAGGTCGATGCGTCCCTCGAGCGAGTTGCGGTCGATGACGATGCGGATGCGGTCGCCGTCGACGACGCGGCCGATGGGGCCGCCGGCGAGCGCTTCGGGGCCGACGTGGCCGATGCACGGGCCGGTCGACACGCCCGAGAAGCGCGCGTCGGTGATGAGCGCGACCTCCTTGCCGACGTCGAGGTGCTTCAGCGCCGACGTGACCTGGTAGACCTCCTCCATGCCGGCGCCCATCGGCCCGCGGCAGATGAGCACCATCACCTCGCCGGCGCGGATGCGGTCGTCCCCCTGGCTCTTGATCGCAGCGATCGCCGCGCGCTCGGTGGTGAACACGCGCGCGCGGCCGGTGAGGCGGTACACGCCATCGGCGCCGACGACGGACGGGTCGATGGCGGTGCTCTTGATGATCGCGCCGTCCGGCGCGAGGTTGCCGCGGACGAAGGCGACCGTCGGCGTGAGCCCGCGCGCCGCCGCGCGCTCCGGCGAGAGGATCACATCGTCCGGGTCGACGCCGTCCGTCTCGCGCAGGCGCGCGCGCAGCGCGGCGCGGCGCGGCGATTCTTCCCACGCGTCGAGCACCTCGTCCAGCGTGTGCCCCGTCACCGTGCGCGCCTTCAGTTCGAGCAGTCCTTCGCGGCGCAGGTGCAGCATCACCTCCGGCACGCCGCCGGCCAGGTAGACGCGCACCGTCGGATGCGGGCCGTTCGGCAGCACGTCGACCAGCCGCGGCACCGTGCGGTTGATCGCGAGCCAGTCGTCGATGATCGGCCGGCGCAGCCCCGCGGCGTGCGCGATCGCCGGCACATGCAGTAGCAGGTTCGTCGAGCCGCCGAAGGCGGCGTGCACCGCCATCGCGTTGCGGATGGCGCTCTCGGTGAGGATGTCGCGGCCGGTGATCCCGTCGCGCACGAGCGTGGCGGCAGCCTGTGCCGATCGGCGCGCGACGTCGGTCCAGATCGGCTGCCCCGACGGCGCGAGCGCGCCGTGCGGGACGGTGAGCCCCAGCGCCTCGGCGACGACCTGCGACGTCGCGGCGGTGCCGAGGAACTGGCAGCCGCCGCCGGGGGAGGCGCACGCGCGGCAGCCGAGCTCCGCGGCTTCCTCGAGCGACAGCTGCCCGTACGCGAACCGCGCGCCGATCGTCTGCACCGCGCCGGCGTCGATGCCGTCGGTCGGTGGCAGCGTGACGCCGCCGGGCACGGCGATGGCGGGCAGGTCGCGGCACGCGGCGAGCGCCATCAGCATCGCCGGCAGCCCCTTGTCGCACGTGGCGACGCCGATCACCGCGCGGCGCGTCGGCAGCGAGCGGATCAGCCGGCGCAGCACCATCGCCGCGTCGTTGCGGTACGGCAGGCTGTCCATCATCCCGCGCGTGCCCTGCGTGCGGCCGTCGCACGGGTCGGTGACGAAGCCGGCGAACGGGATGAACCCGGCGGCGCGCAGCGTCTCGGCCGCGGCGCGGACGAGCAGCCCGACTTCCCAGTGCCCGGTGTGGTAGCCGAGCGCCAGCGGCGAGCCGTCCGGCTCGCGCACGCCCCCCTGCGTGCTGAGGATCAGCGCCTCCGGCCGCCCCAGTTCCGCCGCGCGCCACCCCATGCCGACGTCCTGCGTCCAGCCGAAGAGGTCGCCGCTCGGCTTGCGGATCAGGTCGTCGGGCGTGATCGGCAGGGAGCCGGGCGGACCGGGGGCGGCGGTGGTGACGTTGAAGAGGGAAGCGTCGTCGTGCGGGAACACGAGGTCATTCTCTCACCCTCACCTCGAGGTGAGGAGGGGACGCCAGTGAAGAGCCGACCTGAAGGTCGGCCCTCCTGGTACACGCGCGCGGGCGCCGGGGTACTCAATCCAATCCGGAAGAATCGGCAATCGCCCGCGGGCCTTGAACGGACGCCTGCCACGCCAATCCGCAATCAATCCCAGTCCGAAGTCCGAAGTCCGCAATCGTGTGGGCGCTTACGATTCCGTAAACGCCCTCTGCCTCACGCCAGACTTCCGGGTCTTCCGCCAGAGTTCCTTGCGCCGACAGAACTCTGGCCCGCTGTGCGACTTCCGGCGGAAAACCCGCCGCGTTGCACAGTCCCTCGCGCCCTCCATCCAGTCGGGCATCGCCCTTGCTGTTGAGCCCGTCGTCTGCTCCCCGGCAGCCGGCCATCGGCCGGCGTCGCGCGATCAGCGCGGGCGGGGCGCAGGTGTTCGGAGGTCCCGTGAGAGACGACGCAGCTGTCCTGCCAGGGCCGGAGCATTCCGCCGACCGTGGCGCCACCGCATCGGAGGGCTCGAAGCTGGTGTACGCGAGCCCGCAGATGCAGGAGATCCTCTCCCTCGTCGCGCGCGTCGCCACCGGCGACGCGAAGGTGCTCATCACCGGCGAGAGCGGCGTGGGCAAGGATCTCATCGCCCGCGAGATCCACGCGCGCTCGCCGCGCGCCGCGCGGCAGTACGTCGCGGTCAACTGCGCGGGGCTCACCGAGACGCTGCTCGAATCGGAGCTGTTCGGCCACGTCAAGGGGAGCTTCACCGGCGCGTACCGCGACAAGATGGGGAAGCTGCAGCTGGCCCATCGCGGGACGCTGTTCCTCGACGAGGTCGGCGAGATGAGCCTGCGGATGCAGGCGCTGCTCCTGCGGTTCCTCGAGAACGGCGAGATCCAGGCCGTCGGCGCCGACCACGCCCGCGCCACCGTCGACGTCCGCGTCGTCGCGGCGACCAACCGCAACCTGCCGGACATGGTCGCCAACGGCCAGTTCCGCGAGGACCTGTTGTACCGGCTGCGTGTCATCCACATCCACGTGCCGCCGCTGCGCGAGCGGCGCGAGGACATCCGCGTCCTGGTGCGGTACCTGGCGTCGAAGGGCCCGCGTGCCGTAGAGTTCTCGGAAGACGCGCTCCGCATGCTCGAGCGGTACCGCTGGCCGGGCAACGTCCGCGAGCTGCAGAACGTCGTCGAGCAGGCGCTCTGGATGTCGAACGGGAGCGTGGTGGAAGTCGAACACCTGCCGCCGTCGGTGCAGGCCGCGGCCGACCAGGTGCTGCCGGTCCGGGAGCGCCGCAAGCAGGTGGCCGACGAGCTGTACGCCGCGCTGGTGAACGGCGGCTACTCCTTCTGGGAGCACATCCACCCGCTCTTCCTGCACCGCGACATCACCCGGCACGACATGCGCGAGCTCGTCCGCCGCGGGCTGGCGACGACGAGAGGGAACTACCGGTCGCTGCTGCGGCTGTTCGGGATGCCGGCGTCGGACTACAAGCGGTTCCTGAACTTCCTCGCGGCCCACGAGTGCAACGTGGACTTCCGGGCGTTCCGGAACGGGACCGCGCCGACCGGGCCGCTGCGGGCGCCGCGGCTGCTGCCGCCGCTCGGCGAGCGGCCCGGGGAAACGGGCCGAGACGGAGACGAAGGCGTCGTGAGGGCGCCGTAGTATAGTCGTCACTTCCGATCCGACATCACCATGATTTCCCTCGCGGATCTGCGCGCCCGGGACGT
>DASVDJ010000189.1:0-5324 GCA_036381155.1 Vicinamibacterales bacterium | reverse complement strand
GATCGAAGGCGCGCGCCGCCGGCGAGCTGAGGAGCCGGTGCGCGTTGTCGTACGCGCGCAGCAGCGACTCGCGCTGGTAGGCGCTGCCGTAGCGGCCGATGGGCGTCGCGTCGAGCAGGCGCCGGTAGAAGCGATCGCGGTTCTCGAAGCGCGAGGGAGACATGCCGCCGGGCGGCCGCACGGCGCCCGCGGCCTCGTCCGGGAACGGGATGTTGAACGGGCCGTATTCGCTGCCCAGGAACCCGGCAGTGGTGAACGCCTTCAGCTCCTCGCCTTCGCCGACGTCGAACCGCTGCCCGATGTTGATGAAGGCGGGCACGGCCGGATTCCTCGGCCCCAGCGTCCGCGCGATGATCGCGCCGATGTGGGGGGCCGCCACCGTCTGCGGCGGCGCGTAGCCCGTGTGCCAGTGATACTGGTGCCGCGAGTGCAGGATGAATCCCAGATCGCCCGCCTGGTACGTGCGGATGAGCGTCCCGCGGTCCATCACCTGCGCCAGGCGCTCGAGCCCCGCCGAGAACTTGATGTGATCGACCGACGTGTCGATCGCCGGAAACGTGCTCAGCACCTGCTCGGGGCGCAGGCCGGGCTCGAACGGCGTGTAGCGCTTCGGATCGAACGTCTCGGTGTGCGCCATGCCCCCGGCCATCCACAGGACGATCACGGCGTCGGCCGTGGGGGTGAGGCGCTCCTCATCCTGTGCGAGCACCGCGCGCGGAAATCCCGCCGCCAGGGCGGAGAGCGTCGCGGCGCTGGCCGTGGCCAGGAAGTCGCGCCTCGATCGGCGGGTTGGTTGCGGGTCAGGCGGTCTCGTGAACGATGCCGGCATGACGTCCTGTTCCCAGTGGCTCCGGCCGGGCGGCCCGGCGTCAGTGAATGAGCTGGAACTCCGGCAGCATAACCAGGCTCCAGAGCAGGTCCTCGATGCCCTCGGCCGACGGCGACGGGCCGAGCATCTCCTCACACAACCGGCGCTCTTCGGGCGTGGGCGCGCGACCGAGCGCCTCGACGTACAGCAGATCGACAAGCTCTGTGGACGACCGGCGGGTGGCCGCGAGCCGCCTGGCCCCCTCCGCCAGCCTCCTGGCGAGCGTCTCGCCGTTGATGAGCTGCAGCAGCTGCAGCGTCGTCGCGGCCGAGGCTCGCTCGGTCACCACCTGCTCGCGGTTCGGCCTGCCGAGCGCCGTCAGCAGCGGGTCTGCGGCCACCAGGGATGCCCGGATCTCCCCCGCTCGCGGGACGGCGTCGGCATCCACGAACGTGAACTCGAACTCGCCGTCCGGCCGCTCCGGCCAGACGCCGGTCAGCTGGCCGACGGCGTCGCTGAACTGCTCCGCCGTCATCCGCCGGAGCGCGGGACCCTTGAACACGTAGTTCTCCACGCGTTCCGGCAGGTCCACGGCGACCGCCTGGTAGGCCCGCGAGGTCACGATCCGCGCGATCGTCTTCTTCAGGTCGTATCCGCCGGCGACGAGATCCTCGGCCAGCCAGTCCAGCAGGTCCGGATGCCAGGCCGGCTGCTCCATGTCGTCGACGGGCTCCACGAGCCCGCGTCCCATGAAGCGTGCCCACAGCCGGTTGACGATCGTCCTGGACAGCCGCCCGTTGCGGGAGCTGATCAGCGCGTCGGCGAGCTGCGCGACCCGCACGCGGCGCGGTGCACTGGCGTCAATCGCGCCGAGCTCCGGGTAGAGGAGCTTCGCCGTGGCGGTCTGCCCGGTGGGCCGGTCGCACTCGACCATCTCGAGCGGGCCGTCGGCGTAGACGCTGGCGAGGCCGTATGCGTCGGCGAGCCGCCAGTCGTTGATGAAGCTGTCGTGGCACGACGCGCATTTCAGGTTCACGCCCATGAACACCTGCGAGATGCTCTGGGCGGCCTGCATCGGCGGTGTCTGGCTCGCGTTGACGACGCCGCGCCAGACGATGCCCTTCGTGAAGCCTGCCGTGGCCGGTGACGGGTTCACCAGGGCGGCGACGAAGCGGTCGTAGGCCAGGTTGTTCGCGAGCGCGGCATAGAGCCACGTGCTGATCTGCGTGCGGCCGCCGTCGATGTAGCCCGTGCCGCGGTAGTCGTTCCGCAGCAGGTCGTTCCAGAACGAGAGCCAGTGCTCGGCGTACCGCCGGTTGTCGGCGAGCAGCGTGTCGACGAGCCGCTCGCGCTTGTCGGGCCGCTCGTCGGCCAGGAAAGCGTTCAGCTCCCCGGACGTCGGCAGCATGCCCACGAGATCGAGGTACACGCGCCGTGCGAACCGCCGGTCATCCACCAGTTCCAGCGGGCCGACCCCGTGGCTGGCGAGATAGGGCGCGAGCAGCCGATCGACCGGATGCCGCAGCGCCCCGTTGTCCGGCGGCAGATCGGGCCGCCGGGGTTTCAGGTTCCGCGGCTCACTGCGGGCGAACGTGATCGCCGGATCCCACGGGAGGCCCTGGTCGATCCAGGCGCGCAGCAGGGCGACCTGCTGCGGCGTCAGGCGCGACCCCTTCTGCGGCATCACCACCTCGGGATCGGAGGAGGTCACCAGCCGGATCAGCTCGCTCTCCGCGCTGTTCCCCGGCGTGACGGCGGGCCCGCTGTCGCCCCCCTTCAGCAGCCGCTCGCGTGTCTCGATGCTGAACCCGCCCCGGGCCCGGCCACGGCCATGGCATCGCACGCAGCTGCGCTGGAGGATGGGCTGTATGTCGCGCGCGAAGTCGATGGAGTGCCCCGCGGCGGGCGGCAGAGAGGGCGCCTGAGGGGGCGCCTGAGCCCGGCCGCCGGCAGCAGGCACCAGGACTGACAGCGCGACGAGCGCCGCCCCGAGCGATCTCCGCGACAGGATGCGCACGGGGGGAGAGTAGGAAAACAGGCCGCGCGCGTCAACGCGCGCGACCCGGGAAACGGGCGGCCTGGGTGTCGCGGTCGCGCGCTGCACCGCAACCCCATCCTGAAGTATCTTGCCCGGACGGTCATTCCCGGTCGCCCCGACCGGTTGTCGCCGCTCTTCAGGAGATTCGATGAGATTCCGACCCCTCGTGTGCGCCGCTCTTGTCGTCGTGCTGGTTGCGGGCGTGTTCCCGGTGCTCGACGCGCTGCCGTCGGCACAGCCGGCCGGGACCACGCGGTTCTTCCCGATGGCGGTCTGGTACGGCGGCGGCAAGGCGCGAGCGCCGATGCTCGAGCGCGATGCGCGCAGGAAGAAGGAGATCTGGCGCCAGGACGTCAGGCAGATCAAGGCGCTCGGCTTCAACACGCTGCGGGCCTGGATCGACTGGGCGAGCGGCGAGCCGGAGGAAGGGCGGTACGACTTCGAGACGCTGGACGTGCTGCTCGAGCTCGCCGAGGAGGAAGGGCTGAAGCTGGTGCTGCAGGTCTACATGGACTCGGCGCCGCAGTGGGTCGGCCGGAAGTATCCCGACTCGCTCTTCGTCTCGTCGAACGGCGACGCGATCGAGCCCGAGTCGTCGCCGGGGTACTGCCGGGATCACCCCGGGGTCCGGGCCGCCGACAACGCGTTCTACGCCGCGCTGGCGCAGCGGGTCCGGAAGAGCCCGGCCTTCCTCGGCTGGGATCTGTGGAGCGAGCCGCACGTCATCAACTGGGCGAACCCCACGTGGATCCCGAATCCGGAGTTCTGCTACTGCCCGAACACGCTGAAGCGGTTCCGCGGCTGGCTGAAGGCGAAGTACGGAACGATCGACGGCCTGAACGAGGCATGGTATCGACGCTTCCGCGCCTGGGACGAAGTGAAGCCCAGCCGCATGAGCACGATCCTGTCCTACACCGACTACATCGACTGGAAGGCCTTCATCGTCGGCAAGCTCGGAGAGGACCTGCGCGATCGGTACCTCGCCGTGAAGAACGTGCTGCCGACCTCGATCGTCACCAGCCACGCCGCCGGCGTCGGCCTGTTCGCCTCGCCGCACCACTGGGAAGGCCAGGCCGATGACTGGGTGATGGCGAAGCAGGTGGACTTCTACGGCACGTCGTTCTATCCCAAGCATTCGGCGTTCGTCGATCGCGACGTGCCGTGGCGCGCCGCGCTCTTCGACTTCACGCGGTCGTTCGGGTACGACCAGGGACGCCACGGGTTCTGGGTCGGCGAGCTGCAGGGGGGCTTCGGCACGATCGCCGTCAACGTCAGCCCAACGGTCACGCCCGACGACCTGCGGATCTGGACGTGGAGCGCGCTGGCGCGCGGTGCGAAGGGGATCAACTACTACGCCTGGTATCCGATGAGCACCGGCTACGAGTCGGGCGGGTTCGGGCTGAACAATCTGGACGGGACGATCACCGAGCGGGCCAGGGTCGCCGGATCGATCGCGCGGGTCGTCGACCGCCACCAGCCGCTGTTCCTGAACGCGCGTCCGCCGAAGGCCGAAGTCGCGATCGTGTACAACCCGCTGGCGCATTTCGTCGGCGGGCGACAGCGTGCCGCCGCCTATGGTGGACCGCAGGGGGAAGTGGTCGGCATCGAACGCGACTCGCTGCTCGGCATGCACCGCGCGCTCTTCCCGCTGAACGTGCCGCTCGACTACGTGCACGTCAACACGCTGTCGCTCGACGAGCTGAAGCAGTACAAGCTCGTGGTCTTCCCCTATCCGCTGATGTTCCCCGAAGCCTCGGCGCGGGTGCTGGCCGACTACGTCCGCGAGGGAGGCACGCTGGTGGCCGAGGCGCGGCTCGGATGGAACAACGAGCGGGGGCGCGCGTCGGACCGCATCCCCGGCATGCGGCTCTGGGAGGTGATGGGCTGCCGTGAAGCCGCGATCGAGACGGCGCCGCGCGGGCAGGCGTCGATCCGGTTCGCCGGCGGCGTGCTCCCGGGCGTGCGGGAGGGAGATCTGCTGCCGACGCGGTGGTTCAAGGAGACGCTCGAGCCGCTGTCCGACAGCGCGAAGGTCGTGGCGCGCTTCGAAGACGGCGCGCCGGCGGCCGTCATGTCGACCTACGGCAAGGGACGGACGCTCATGCTCGGCTCCTATGTCAGCTCCGCCTATCAGACGAATCCGACGCCGGAGGCCGCGCGCTTCTTCGCGGGGCTGCTCGAGTGGGCCGGGGTGACGCTGCCGGTCGCGGTCGAGGGATCGCCTCTCGAGGTGCGGTACACCGAGTCCGGCGACGCGGTCGTGGTGTTCCTCTTCAACCACGGCGCCGAGCCGGCGCAGTCCACCGTGAGCCTGCGCCGCCCGGCCGGCGAGTACGGGGCGGAAGACCTGACCAGCGGTTCCGCCGTGCCGCTGACCCGCACCGCCGATGGCGTGAGCCTGGCCGTGCAGCTGCCGCCGGCGGGCGTGCAGGTCGTGACGATCAGTCCTCGCGGAGCGCGCTGATCGGCGAGACGCCG
>DASVDJ010000188.1:0-17651 GCA_036381155.1 Vicinamibacterales bacterium | reverse complement strand
GACACCGGATCACGCGTCACCTAAATGGAACTCTACGAAACGCTTCCCATCGTCCCGCTCCGGGACGTCGTCGTCTTCCCGCACATGATGATGCCGTTCGTGATCGGGCGCCCGAGCTCCACTCGCGCGCTGGAGCACGCGCTGCTCAAGGACAAGCGGATCTTCCTCGCCGCGCAGCACGACGCCTCGATCGACGACCCGCGCCCCGACGACATCTTCACGATGGGTTGCGTGGCCAACGTCGTTCAGAGCCTCAAGCTGCCCGACGGCAACATCAAGGTGCTGGTCGAGGGCGTGGACCGCGCCCGCGCGGTCGAGTGGAAGGAAGACAAGGGCTTCTTCCGCGTCGTCGTCAAGGTGCTGCCGAAGCAGAAGGAAGCGGCCGCCGACGTCGAGGCGACCATGGGCCGCGTCGTGGCGCTGTTCGAGCAGTACGTGAAGCTGTCGAACAACCTGCACTACGACGCGATGATCAACGCCGTCCGCGTGGACGATCCCGGCAAGCTCGCCGACACGATCGCCGCCCACCTGCTGGTCGGAGTGGACGAGAAGCAGAACCTGCTCGAGATCATCTCGCCCGTCGAACGCCTCAACCGCATCGCCGGCATCCTCGAGATCGAGGTGGACAAGCTCCAGGTCGACCGCCGCATCCAGTCTCGCGTCAAGAAGCAGATGGAGAAGGCGCAGAAGGAGTACTACCTCAACGAGAAGATGAAGGCGATCCAGAAGGAGCTGGGTCGCAAGGACGACAAGGGCAACGAGATCGACGAGCTCAAGAAGAAGATCGAACAGGCGAAGATGCCGAAGGAGGTCGAGGAGAAGGCCATCCAGGAGCTGAAGCGCCTCGAGGCGATGCCGCCGATGTCGGCGGAGGCCACCGTCTCGCGCAACTACCTCGACTGGCTCATCGCCGTTCCCTGGCACAAGAAGACCAAGGAGAGCCGCGATCTCACGCGCGCCGAGGAGGTCCTGAACGAGGACCACTACGGGCTCGAGAAGATCAAGGACCGCATCCTCGAGTTCCTCGCCGTGCGCGCCCTGGTGAAGAAGCCGAAGGCGACGATCCTGACCTTCGCCGGGCCTCCGGGGGTCGGCAAGACGTCGCTGGCCAAGTCGATCGCGCGCGCGATGAACCGCAAGTTCGTGCGCCTGTCGCTCGGCGGCGTGCGCGACGAGGCGGAGATCCGCGGGCACCGGCGGACCTACATCGGCGCGTTCCCCGGCCAGATCATCCAGATGATGAAGAAGGCGGGGACGATGAACCCGGTGTTCCTGCTGGACGAGATCGACAAGATGTCGATGGACTTCCGCGGCGACCCGTCGGCGGCGCTGCTGGAGGTGCTCGACCCCGAGCAGAACAGCACGTTCCTCGACCACTACCTGGACGTCGAGTACGACCTGTCGAACGTGATGTTCATCTGCACGGCCAACGTGCTGCACACGATCCCGCAGGCGCTGCGCGACCGCATGGAGGTGCTGCAGCTGGCCGGCTACACCGAGCTCGAGAAGATCGAGATCGCCAAGAAGTTCCTCGTGCCGAAGGCGATCGAGGGCACGGGCCTGACCGGCGACAACATCCGCTTCACGGATGAAGCGATTCAGGTCGTCATCCAGCGCTACACGCGCGAGGCCGGCGTCCGGAACCTGGAGCGCGAGATCTCGTCGATCTGCCGCAAGGTCGCGCGCAAGGTCGTCGTCCAGGGGAGCAGCTTCAGCGAGGAGATCGACCCGCAGAAGGTGACCGAGTACCTCGGGGTGCCGCGCTACCGCTCGACCGAGGCGGAGCAGCAGAACGAGATCGGGATTGCCACCGGCCTGGCCTGGACCGAGGTCGGCGGCGAGATCCTGGTCACCGAGGCGACGCTCATGCCGGGCAAGGGCTCGCTGATGCTGACCGGCAAGCTCGGTGACGTGATGCAGGAGTCGGCGCGCGCGGCGATGAGCTGGGTGCGCTCGAAGGGCGAGGAGTTCGGGCTGCCGAAGGACTTCAACCGGAAGCACGACGTCCATATCCACGTGCCGGAGGGGGCCATCCCGAAGGACGGCCCGAGCGCCGGCATCACGATTGCAACCGCGCTCGTGTCCACGCTGGCGCGCGTGCCCACCCGGCGCGACGTCGCCATGACGGGCGAGATCACGCTTCGCGGCAAGGTGCTGCCGATCGGCGGCGTGAAGGAGAAGGTCCTCGCGGCGCACCGCGCCGGGGTGACCAACATCATCCTGCCGAAGGACAACGAGAAGGACCTGGCCGACATCCCGAAGAACGTGCTGGATGTCATGAACGTGTACCTCGTCCAGACGATGGACGAAGTGCTGAAGACCGCGCTGGCCGAGCCGCTGCCCGGCCGCAGCGTGGCGGTGTCGGATGACGTCGCCGTCGAGGCCTCCGACGACAGGATCACGCACTGATCGCGCGGCGGGGAGCCGCCGCCCGCGGGAGTCCGGATCCGGGTGAAGGTCCGCACGGCAACGTTCGTGACGAGCGCGGTCGGCCCCGACGGGCTGCCGGCCGACGGGCTGCCGGAACTGGCGCTCGTGGGCCGCTCGAACGTCGGCAAGTCGACGCTGATCAACGCGCTGGCGCGCGCCCGGGTGGCGCGGACCAGCGCGACGCCGGGCAAGACCCGGCTGGTGAACGTCTACCGGCTCGAGCCGGAGGGCGGCTCGCCGTTCTACCTGGTCGATCTGCCCGGATACGGGTACGCCCGCGGCGCGCGGGACGGAGCGTTCGAAGCCATCACCACCGGCTACTTCGACGACCGGACGGCGCCGGGGCCCGCGAGGCGCCGGCGCCCGGGCGCCTTCGCGGTGCTGCTGCTGGTCGACAGCCGGCACCCCGGGCTGGACAGCGACCGCCACGCCCACGCCTGGCTCGCCGCTCGCGGCGTGCCGGCCGGGGTCGTGGCCACCAAATGCGACAAGCTGTCGCGCGCCGAACGCTCGCGCGCACAGCAGGCGTTCGAACGAGCGTTCACTGTTCCCGTGCTGCTGGTCTCGGCAGCCACGGGCGAAGGACTGAAGGACCTGTGGACACTGATAGCAAGACTGCTCAGCAGCCGGCGCCCGCCAAGCCCGAACGGCCCGAGGTGATCGATCTGGCCACGCTCAAGGAGATGAGCGTGACCGAGCTCACCCGCATCGCGAAGCAGCTCGACGTGCCGGGCGCCACCGGCATGCGCAAGCAGGAGCTGATCTTCGAGATCCTCCGCGCCCGCGCGGAGAAGAGCGGCCTCATCTTCTCCGAGGGCGTGCTCGAAGTGCTGCCCGACGGATTCGGCTTCCTCCGCGCGCCGGACTACAACTACCTGCCCGGGCCGGACGACATCTACGTGTCGCCGTCGCAGATCCGCAAGTTCGATCTGCACACCGGCGACACCGTGTCGGGACAGATCCGGTCGCCGAAGGAAGGCGAGCGCTACTTCGCCCTGATCAAGGTCGAGGCGGTGAACTTCGAGCCGCCCGAGAAGGCGCGCGAGAAGGTCTTCTTCGAGAACCTGACGCCGCTCTACCCGCAGGGGCGCATCCTGCTCGAGACGACGCCGGACAACCTGTCGGGCCGCGTCATGGACCTCATGACGCCGATCGGCAAGGGGCAGCGCGGCCTCATCGTCGCGCCGCCGCGCACCGGCAAGACGATGCTGCTGCAGAGCCTGGCGAACAGCATCGCGCAGAACCATCCGGAGATCTACCTGATCGTCCTGCTCATCGACGAGCGGCCGGAGGAGGTCACCGACATGCAGCGCTCCGTGCGCGGCGAGGTGATCTCGTCGACGTTCGACGAGCCGGCGCAGCGGCACGTGCAGGTCGCCGAGATGGTGATCGAGAAGGCGAAGCGGCTCGTCGAGCACAAGAAGGACGTCGTGATCCTGCTCGACTCGATCACGCGCCTCGCGCGCGCCTACAACACGATCGTGCCCGCGTCGGGCAAGATCCTGTCGGGCGGCGTCGACAGCAACGCCCTGCAGCGGCCGAAGCGGTTCTTCGGCGCCGCGCGCAACATCGAGGAGGGCGGCTCGCTGACGATCATCGCCACCGCGCTCATCGACACCGGATCGCGGATGGACGAGGTCATCTTCGAGGAGTTCAAGGGCACCGGCAACATGGAGATCCACCTGGATCGCAAGCTGGTGGACCGCCGCGTGTTCCCCGCCATCGACATCCAGAAGAGCGGGACGCGCAAGGAGGAGCTGCTCCTGCCGAAGGACGACCTGAACCGCGTGTACGTCCTGCGGAAGGTGCTCAACCCGCTCTCGCCGGTCGAGGCCATGGAGCTGCTGCTCTCGAAGATGAGCAAGACGAAGAGCAACGCGGAGTTCCTCGCCGCCCTGGCGAACGGCAAGTCGTAACGCGGCGCGGCGGCGCCCGGCGCGCCGCCCGCCCGCCCGCCCGGATCGTCCGCCCCCGAGCCGCCTCCCCCGCGCTGCCCGCCGGCGCGGGGAGCCCGTTTGCATTCCGCCGCGTCAGCCGACTACGATCGACCCTCTGTCATACCGAAGGAGGAGGCACCATGAGCACCGGCACAGCGGCCGGCCAGAACGTCCTGGTCAGCACCGACTGGGTGGCCCAGCACCTCAATGACGTCACCGTGCGGATCGTCGAGGTCGACGTCGACACCGCCGCCTACGATCAGGGACACATCCCCAACGCCGTGGGCTGGAACTGGACGACCGAACTGTGCGACACGCTGGTCCGCGACATCATCCCGAAGGACCGCTTCGAAGCCCTGATGGGCCGCTCGGGCATCGGCCCCGAGACGACCGTCGTGCTGTACGGCGACAACAACAACTGGTTCGCCGCCTGGGCGTTCTGGCAGATGAAGATCTACGGCCACCAGGACGTGCGAATCATGGACGGCGGCCGCAAGAAGTGGCTGGCCGAAGGGCGCGAGCTGTCCACGGAGAAGCCCTCGCCGGCGGCGGCGACCTACAAGGCCAAGGAGCCGGACCTGTCGCTGCGCGCCTTCCTCCCCGAGGTGCAGGAGGCCGTGAAGCAGGGACGCGCGGCCCTCGTCGACGTCCGCAGCCCGCAGGAGTTCACCGGCGAGATCCTCGCGCCTCCGGGACTGCCCGAGACCTGCCAGCGCGGCGGTCACATCCCCGGCGCGAAGAACATCCCGTGGGGCAAGGCGTGCAACGAGGACGGCACGTTCAAGAGCCCCGAGGAGCTGCGCAAGCTCTATGAGGGCGCCGGCGTGACGCCGGACAAGCCGGTGATCGCGTACTGCCGCATCGGCGAGCGCTCCAGCCACAGCTGGTTCGTGCTCAAGTACCTGCTCGGCTATCCCGACGTGAAGAACTACGACGGCTCGTGGACCGAGTGGGGCAACCTGGTGGGCGCGCCGGTCGAACGATGACGACGCTGAGGGCCGAGGAGTTCACCCGACGCCGGATCGAGCTGCTCGGCTGGCCGATCGTCGTCGAGACGTACCGCATCGGCGAGACCTATTACTGCACCATCTCGAGCGAGGACCCCGGCGCGCGCTTCGCGCGCGCCGCGGGTCCCTCGCGCGACGAGGCCGAGCGCATCGCCCTCGCGAAGGCGGAGCGGTGGCTCGGACAGACGCGCCGACGGGCCTGACCCGCCGTCGCCCACCGGGGCGCGGGCAGGCCCGATCCGTCCCGATCTGACCCGATCCGACCCGACCCGATCATGCGCTATCGCGTCTATCCCCGAACCGGCTGGGAAATCTCGGAAATCGGCTATGGCATGTGGGGGCTCGGCGGCTGGACGGGATCGGACGACGAGCAGACGCTGCGCTCGCTCGCGGAAGCGATCGCGCTCGGCGTGAACTTCTTCGACACGGCCTGGGATTACGGCTCCGGGCACAGCGAGCGCCTGCTCGGGCAGACGCTCCGGGCCCACCGCGGCACGCGCCTCTACATCGCGACGAAGGTCCCGCCGAAGAACCAGCGCTGGATTCAGCTGGACGACTCGACGCTCGACGAGGTGTTCCCGCCCGACCACATCCGGCGGTTCACCGAGGACAGCCTGAAGAATCTCGGGCTCGAGACGATCGACCTCCAGCAGTTCCATGCGTGGAGCGATCGCTGGGCGCGCGACGAGCGCTGGCAGCGGACGATCGACGACCTCTCGCGCGAGGGCCTGGTCCGCAGCTGGGGCATCAGCGTCAACCGCTGGGAGACGACCAACGTGATCGAGGCCCTGAAGACGGGGCTGATCGACTGCGTGCAGGTCGTCTACAACATCTTCGACCAGGACCCCGAGGACGAGCTGTTCCCGTACTGCCGCGAGCACGGGATTGCCGTGATCGCGCGCGTGCCCTTCGACGAAGGCAGCCTGACCGGCACGCTGCGGCCCGACACGCGCTGGCCGGAGGGAGACTGGCGCAATCTGTACTTCACCCCGGAGCATCTCGCCGAGACGCTCCCGCGCGTCGAACGGCTGAAGGCGCTCGTGCCCGACGGCATGACGCTCCCGGAGCTCGCCCTGCGCTTCATCCTGCACCACCCCGCGGTGACGACGACCATTCCGGGCATGCGGCGGCTCGAGCACGTCCGGAGCAACGCCGGCGTGAGCGACGGGCAGCCGCTCGAGCCCGCGCTGCTGGAGCAGCTGCGGCAGCACCGGTGGTCGCGCGACTGGGTCGTGCCGTAAGGGCTCCGCGCGGTCGGCTGCTCCCGGACGTCAGCCTCACCACAGAGACCACAGAGACCGCAGAGGCCACAGAGACCGCAGAGGATTAGGGAGAGCGCAGGGGCCGCAGAGAAACGAAGCGGTCTGGGCGCGCCAGGTAGGCACGTGCGACAGGTCACTGCCAGCCGCCCGCTGCCCGCTGCCAGCCGCCCGCTGCCAGCTGCCCGCTACAAGATCGCCCCCATGCCCGAGCTGTATTTCGATCCGCACGCACCTGTCCCCATCGACTACGCCGTCGTCCGTCTGGACACGCCGGTGATGGGAGTGCTCGACGCCGGCGAGGTGTGGGATCGCGCGCAGGGGATCGAATGGGGGCCGGAGGCGTACCGCACGCGCTTCCGCGCCTGCTGGGACGCGGAGGCGCTGCACGTGCGGTGGGATGCCGTGGACCCGGCGCCGTGGCACACGATGACGTCGCGCGACGACCACATCTGGGAGGAGGAGGTCGTCGAGCTGTTCCTCGACGCCGACGGCTCGGGGCGCAACTACGCGGAGCTCGAAATCAGCCCTGCCAACGTCGTCTGCGACCTGCGGGTGGAGTCGCCGTGGCCGGCGCTGCGTTCGGTGACGGCGTGGGACTGGGACGGCATGGAGTCGCGGGTGGCGCCGCTCGCGGGCGGGGAGGCCGGCTGGACCGCCGTCGCAAGGCTGCCCTGGCGGGGGCTCCGGTCGCTCTACCCGGACGGCCGGGTCCCGCTTCCCCCGGCGCCGCAGGACGCCTGGCGGTTCAACGTGTTCCGGATCAAGCGGCCGGGCGGGCCTGCCAGACCCGAGGACGGGGCCATCTACGCCGCCTGGTCGCGGCCATCAGGCCCGAGCTTCCACGATCCGGACGCCTTCCGGCCCCTGCGGTTCCTCCCCTGACCGGCGCGTCCGGGGCACGCCGGGTGCTATACTGTGGTTTTGTCTCCGGTTCGAAGGAGCCCGTTGTGAAGCCCGATATCCACCCCCAGTACCACGAGGTCGAGGTGCGCTGCGCCTGCGGCGCGACCTGGAAGACGCGCTCGACCAAGAAGGACCTGCACCTCGAGATCTGCTCGAGCTGCCATCCGTTCTTCACGGGGCGGCAGAAGCTCGTCGACACCGAGGGCCGCGTCGAGCGGTTCACGAAGAAGTACGGCGCCCAGACGGTCGAGGGCCGCAAGCAGGCGGCAGCCGCCCGGAAGAAGGGCAAGGCCGCGAAGGAAACCGTCCAGTAGGCGCGGGCATCCGCGCCGCACTCCGGAACCCGGTCAGCCCTGCTCCGGCAGCAGCGGCTGTCCGGGCGTGTCCGCGCCCCTCCCCCGTTCCAGCTTCCGATCCAGCCGCGCCAGCCGATGGCGCCCCTGCTGCATCGCGCGCGTGCCCACGCGCTCGGCGAGCGAGAGCTGCGCGTAGCGCCGCGCCTGCGGGAGATCGCGCGCGCGGTGCTCGAAGTGAATCGCCAGCGCCTCGAGCGCTTCGCGTCTGATCGCCGCCGGCGCATTCCGGTCCAGGACGATGCCGCGCCAGGCATCGGCGGCCTCGTGGTGGCGCCGGTCACGGCGGCAGCGCAGCGCGAGCGCGCGCAGCGCCTCGGCGCGAATCTGTGCGCCGTCCGGCCGCCGCTCGACGTACGCGCGCGCGGCGGCGTCCCGGTAGCACCGCTCGGCCGCGTCCACGTTCCCCGCCCGCTCCAGGAAGCGCCCCGCCGCCAGGCTCTCGCGCGCGCTCTCGCATGAGGCCGGCGCGCCGGCCAGCAGCCGCACCGCCCTGGCGGTCAGCAGGGCGAGCGAGATCAGGTCGAGACGGTTGTGCTCGAGCACCGGCTCGAGCGGCGCGGCGTTGCCGGAGCGCATGAAGTCGAAGTAGCGCGCCGGAATCTCGAACCCGGGTACGTCGCCCAGCCGCCGCACGCCGAACAGCGCGCGCTCGAGCACCGACAGCCGGCAGCTGTCGCCGTCGGGCCATGCGCCGGCGGGAGCCGCGCCGCGCCAGAACCGGCGGGCCGGGTGCACCATGTCCACGTGTCCGACCCCGTCGAAGGGAGGACAGAGGCGGTTGTACTGGAACCGCGTCTCCAGCACCGGCACGTCGAAGGTCTTGCCGTTGTAGCTGACGAGCCCCGCCGTGTCGCGGACGAGCGCCTCGACCTCCGCCAGCAGCGTCCGTTCGTGCTGGTATCCGGGGAGCAGCAGCTGCCGGATGCGCAGGCCATGCCGCTCGAGCACGGCGCAGCCGACGAGGAAGGCATAGGTCCCCGCGCCGCCGGCCAGCCCGGTGGTCTCGAGATCGATGAACAGCAGTCCGCGCGCGCTGGCGGGATCGGGCTCGGGCCTGCCGCCGAGCAGCGCCAGCTCGGGCGCCGCCGACAGCGCCGGTCCACCGGCGTCGGCCACCCGCAGGAGCCCGTGGGGATGATCCGCCGGATAGAAGCGCTCGACGAGGAGACATGCGCCGCCGGCGCGCTCGATGACGGTCCCCTGCAGCGCCTCGGCAGCCGCGCGCAGCGGCGCGTCCGGCGAGGTTCGCACGACGGTCGGGTGTCGGGCAGGAAGCGACGCGGCGCCGTTCGACGGAACGCGATCACCGCCATCCGGCGGGGTTCCGGCGCCGTCTCCCCGGCGCGCCCGCAGGATCTCCCGCAGCCGGCTCTCGAGACGGGCGCTCATACGGTCGGCCGCGCGAGCCGGTCGAGGATCAGCAGCGCCACCGGCTTCGCCGCCGGCCCGATCTCTCCGATCGGCCCGACACAGCCGGGGCACCCGTGCTCGCACGGACAGCCCGCGATTAGCTCGCGGGTTCGCGCGACGAGCTCGTCGTGCATGCCGAACAGCGGCTCGCTGAACCCGATGCCGCCGGGGTACGCGTCGTACACGAAGATGCGCGGCTCGTCGAGCTCGGCGGGCACCGCGCCGGCGCCGGCCGTTCCCTCCTCCCCGGCGCCGATGGAGATCCCGATGTCCTGCCGATCGCACATCAGGAGCAGCTGCGCGACCTGCCGCATCGCGTACGACAGCCCGATCACCCCGTCGCGCCGCTCCTCCATCCCGTACGGCAGCGTCGCCATGAGCGCGCGCGACAGCGTCAGCCAGTACGCCGTCGTGTGCATCTGCTGCTCGGGGAGATCGAGCTCGCCGCTCCCGACGTTCTCGTTCGTGTAGAACCGGATCTTCTTGAACCCGACGACGCGCGACACCACGCGGACGTCGCCGTGCGATCGCGTGGCAAGGGCGGTGGCGCTGAGGGGCGCCGTCTCCTCCGCGCCGGCGGGCATCCGCGGCACCGGCTCCGACTCGAACACGTCGAGCACGGTCACGCGCGTGTACGTGATCGCGTCGGTGTAGTAGTCGCAGTCGACCGCGCGCACGTACGCCTTGCGCCCTTCGAAGTCCAGCCGCTCGACCTGGAACAGCTGCCCCTCGACGATGTAGATGGCCTTCTCGTGCAGCGTCGACAGCGCCGACGTGAAGTCCGTCTCGCCGATGACGTCGGCGCCGCGCGTCGTGTCGATCACCACGAAATTGTCCGACGACACCGAGCGCAGGCTCACCGCGTCGGCCGGATACGACTCGCTCGTCCAGTTCCATTGTCCGCCCGCGGCGTCCTCGACGAAGTGGACGAAGCGCTCCTCGGCCAGCAGCTGCAGGATCTCCTGCACGTCCTCGCGGCCGAAGCGCTCGCCGGCCGCGAACGGCAGCTCGAAGGCGGCGCACTTGATGTGGTCGAGCAGGATGTGCAGGTTGTCCGGGTTGACCAGCGCGTGCTCCGGCGAGGCATCGAAGAAGTACGACGGCGTGCGCACGACGAACTGATCGAGCGGCGCGCTGCTGGCGACGAGCACCGCCGCCGACCGCCCTTCCCGCCGCCCCGCGCGCCCGGCGCGCTGCCACGTCGACGCGATGGTCCCCGGATAGCCCGCCATCACCGCGACGTCGAGCGAGCCGATGTCGATCCCCAGCTCGAGCGCGTTGGTCGCGACGACGGCGCGGACCTGCCCGCTGCGGAGGCCGCGCTCGATCTCGCGCCTCCGGAGCGGCAGGTATCCGCCGCGATAGCCGCGCACGGTCTCCGGCGTGCCCGCCGGCCCCTCGAAATCCTCCTTCAGGTACGTCGTCAGGATCTCGGTGGCGAGGCGGCTCTGGGCGAAGACGATCACCTGCAGCTGGCGCCTGAGGAACTCGCCCGCCACGCGCCGCGCCTCGGTGAGATACGAGCGGCGGATGCCGAGCTCGCGGTTCACGACCGGCGGGTTCACGAAGAGGAACAGCTTCTCGCCGCGCGGCGCGCCGCTCTCGGAGACGAGCTCGAACGGCCGCTCGACCAGCCGCTCGGCCAGCTCCCGCGGGTTGGCAATCGTCGCCGACGAGCAGATGAACAGCGGGTCGGATCCGTAATGCCGGCAGACGCGCTGCAGCCGCCGCAGGACGTTGGCCAGATGGCTGCCGAAGACACCTCGATAGGCATGCAGCTCGTCGATGACGACGAAGCGGAGGTTCTCGAACAGCTTCGCCCACTTCGGGTGATGCGGCAGGATGCCCGCGTGCACCATGTCGGCGTTGCTGAGCACCACGTGGGCCCGCGACCGGATGGCGCGGCGTGCGTCCTGCGGCGTGTCGCCGTCGTACGTGAAGACCCCGATCTCGGTGCCCGCAGCGGCATTCACGTGCGACGCGAGCTCGTGCAGCTCGGCGAGCTGGTCCTGCGCGAGCGCCTTCGTCGGAAACAGGTAGAGCGCACGGCTCGCCGGGTCGGCCAGCACGGTGCTCAGCACCGGCGCGTTGTAGCAGAGCGTCTTGCCCGAGGCCGTGGGCGTCGTGATGACGACGTTGTGCCCGGAGAGCGCGAGGGAGGCCGCGGCCGCCTGATGGGAGTAGAGCTGCGCGACGCCGCGCGCTTCGAGCGCGCGACGGAGGCGCGGGTCGAGGACCTCCGGCCAGGGCGCGTACTGCGCCTCGACGGGCGGGACGACCCGGACCGCCGTCACCCAGCCGTCGGGGGTGTCCGGGCGGGCGCCTTCGCCTGCACCGAACCGCGCGAGCGCGGTGGTCAGCGCCGATTCACGTGCCTGGGGCGTGGCGGTCCGAAGCGATCGGGTCCCCGTCGCGGTCGTCGCCGGAGGCGGCAGCAGGCCGGGCTCCTGGCCGCCGGGCTGTGCGGACATGAGCAGGGATGGTAACACGAAGATGAGGCGAAACAGTTCGGGTCGGATCCGATCGGAACAGGTCGGATCGGGTCGGATCGGATCAGGTCCCGCCCGCCACGCGGTGGTCGCGCGGGCGATCAGGTCTGGCGCCGATCCGATCGGCCGAACGCGCGATCGAGACTGAACATCCCGGGACCGCGCGTAGCGATGAAGAGGAAGATGAAGCAGTAGAGCGCGGCGAGCTCTCCCTGGTTCTCGATCGGCCAGAAGGCCTGCGGCAGGTGGACCTTGAAGTACGCGACGGCCATCTCGCCGCTCAGGAGGAACGCCACGATGGAGGTCATGAGCCCCACCATGATCAGCAGGCCGCCGGCGAGCTCCAGCACGCCGGCGACCCAGAACAGCGACCCCATCGGCGCCACCTGGCCGCCGTACATCCCGAACAGCTTCTGCAGCCCGTGAAACAGGAACAGCAGCCCCGTCACAACGCGCAAGGCCGTGTACGCATAGCTCTCGAGTGTCGTCCGCACAGCGATTCCCGCTCCTCACGGTGACGCCGGTGCGCACGGTCGCGTGCGCCCCCGCTGTCACGCTCTGGCGTCAGGGAGCCGAACGGGCCAGCGGATGGTCGGGCGGCACCCAGCTGCCCGAGGCGCACACCCAGCCGGCCCCGGGTGCGGGTGTCGTACACGTGACGGCACCGCCCCCGTCGGTACCTCCGGTCCCACCGCCGGTACCGCCGCCGGTATCACCAGTTCCCCCGCCGCTGACAGCAAGCGGATGGTCGGGCGGCACCCAACTGCCCCCGACGCACACCCAGCCGGCACCGGGGGCAGGCGTCGTGCACGTGACGACACCACCCCCACCAGTGCCCCCTGTCCCACCGTTCGTGCCGCCGCCGGTACCGCCAGTTCCCCCGCCGCCACCGGCGCTGCCTGCCAGCGGATGGTCGGGCGGCACCCAGCTGCCCGAGACGCACACCCAGCCGGCTGCCGGAGCTGACGTCGTGCAGGTCACCACTCCCCCGTCACCGGTACCTCCGGTACCGCCGCCCGCGGTATCGCCGGTCCCGCCGTCGCTACCGCTGCCAGCGGCGAGCGGATGGTCGGGCGGCACCCAGTTGCCCCCGACGCACACCCACGACGCCACGGGCTGCGGCGTGGCGCAGCCGCCGGCGGCGGGAGGCGGCGCACCGCCGAGACCGGCGCCGGCCGCCGACGGATCGCTCCGCGGCACCCACTGGCCGTTGACGAACACCCCGCCGCCCGAGAGCCGGAACGGATCCGGTGACGTCGGACATCCGGCGGGCGGCCCGCCGGGACGGACGATGCGCCGGAGCTCGCCGGCACTCCAGCTCAGGTAGAAGATTTCGCAGTTCGCTCCGATCCCGAACGCGCTGACGTTGCCGACCGCCGGCGTGCCGCCCAGTTCGGCGGTGTGCTCGATGAGCGATCCGGCGCGGACGCCTGCCCCGCCAGGGACGAGACCGAGCGACCAGAGGCGGCGTGCGCCGAAATCGGCAAAGAAATACCGGCCCCAGAAGTCCACGCCGAGCCCGGTGCCCCGGTAGACAACGCCCCCCGTGATCACATTACCGACAGCGTGCGAGTACTCGAAGATCGGATCCGTCAACGGCGTGAATGCCGGCGGCAGGCTGGTCACGTTCGCGTGCGCCCCCTCGCGGTTGCGCCACCCGTAGTTGCGCCCGCCCGCACCGAACGGCTCGTAGTCGATCTCTTCCCACGAGCTCTGGCCGACGTCGGCGATGACGAGCGCCCCCGTTCCGCCACGCGCAATCGCGTCGACGGTGAAGCGGAACGGGTTGCGCAGGCCGAACGCCCAGATCTCCGGCAGGTAGCCCGCGCGTCCGACGAACGGGTTGTCGGGCGGCACGTCGTAGCCTTCGAAATCCGCGTCTGCGACGTCGACGTCGATCCGGAGCACCTTCCCCAGCAGCTGCTGCGGGTCCTGGGCCCGATGGTCGAAGTCGTTCGAGCCGCCCCCATCGCCCAGCGGGATGTACAGGTAGCCGTCGGACCCGAACTGCAGGTCTCCGCCGTTATGGTTCTGGGCCGGCTGCACGATAAATCGGTTGCCTCCCGGCCACAGGAGGTCGAATCGGGACGTCGGGTCCGCCCGGAGCGGATCGGCGGCCATCCGGCGATAGCGTGAGATCACGGTATGGCCGTCGGGCTGGCGCGTGTAGTTGACGAAGAATCGCCGGCTCGTCGCGTAGTCCGGAGCGAAGGCGAGTCCGAGGAGGCCGCGTTCGCCGCCGCTCAGGACGAGCGGCCTGATGTCCAGGAAGTCGAAGGCGAGCAGCTGGCCGTTGCGGACGACGCGGATGCGCCCGCCCTGTTCGACGACGTACTGGACATCCGGCTGCGTCGGATCCTGGACGACCGCGACTGGGAACGTCAGGCCGGAGACGACACGCTGTGAGGTGAGCTGGCCGTGCGCGGGGGATGCGGCAAGGAGGAGGGCGAGCCCCGCAGGAACCCACGACACCGATACGCGCATGACGCACCTCGGTCGGGGGAGAGCGTGGCCAGTTTACCGTGTCAGCGCCCGGCGTCGGCCTCGGCCATACCGTGCGGACAGGAATTTGTATCTGGCTAATATTCGCAATTTCTAATATAATGACCAAATGCCCGACGCTCTGCGGGCCTTCAAGGCCCAGCTTTTCCAGGCGCTTGCCCATCCGACCCGGATCGCCGTGCTGGAACACCTCCGCGACGGCGAGCTGACCGCCGGGGCGTTGCAGGAACGGCTGCAGATCGAACAGGCCAATCTGTCCCAGCACCTCGGCGTGCTCCGGACCCGGCAGGTCGTCACGACACGGAAGGCAGGCAATCAGGTGTTCTATTCGCTGCGTGATCCCGTGCTGATCGAAGTCCTCGATCTGCTGAAGCGCTTCTTCCATACCCAGCTCCACGAGGCCATCTCGGTGCTGAGCGAGGTTGCAGCTCCCGACGGAGAGCCGGCGTGAACCTCGCGACGCTGAAGGGGGCCCTGCAGCGGGTGCCCTGGCAGGAGTTCACGCCCAAGCTGATCGAGAGCCTGCGCGGCTACAACCGGCAGACGTTCGTCTCCGATCTGCTCGCCGGTCTGACCGTCGGCGTCGTCGCGCTGCCGCTGGCCATGGCGTTCGCCATCGCCTCCGGGGTGACGCCGCAGGCCGGCATCTACACCGCCATTGTCGGCGGCTTCATCGTCGCCGTGCTCGGCGGCTCGCGGATTCAGGTGAGCGGGCCGACGGGCGCGTTCGTCGTCATCGTCGCGGGCATCATCGCGCGGCACGGCCTGTCGGGCCTGCTGATGGTGACGATGATGGCCGGCGTGATCCTGGTGCTCATCGCGGTGACCGGGCTCGCCCACGCGGTGCGGTTCATCCCGCGCCCGGTCGTGATCGGGTTCACCAACGGCATCGCGCTGCTGATCGCGTCGACGCAGATCCGCGACTTCCTCGGGATCCGCCTCGAGGAGAACCCCGGCGAGTTCTTCGCGCGCATGGCGGCGCTGGCCGAGCGGGCGAACACGATCGACCCGGCGGCCGTTGCCGTCGGCGTGGTCTCGCTGGCACTCGTGCTGTTCGTGCCGCGCAAGCTGCCGCGCATCCCGGGATCGATCGTCGCGCTCGTCGTCGGCGCCGGCGCCGTCGCGATCTTCGGGCTGCCGGTCGAGACCATCGGCTCGCGCTTCGGCAGCATCCCGGCGGCCCTGCCGGCCTTCGAGATGCCGGAGTTCCGGGCGGATCTGATCGTGCCGCTGTTCCCGTCGGCGCTCACCGTCGCGCTGCTGGCGGCGGTCGAGAGCCTGCTGTCCGCGGTCGTCGCCGACGGCATGATCAACGACCGTCACAGTCCGCGCGCGGAACTGCTGGCGCAGGGCGCCGCCAACATCGTCGTGCCGATGGTCGGGGGCATTCCGGTGACCGGCGCCATCGCCCGCACGGCGACGAACTTCCGCGCGGGCGCGCGGACGCCGGTGGCGAGCATCGTGCACGCCCTGACGCTGCTGGCGATCGTGCTGGTGCTGGCGCCGCTGTCGGCGTACGTGCCGCTGGCGACGCTGGCGGCGGTCCTGTTCGTCGTCGCCTACAACATGGGCGAGTGGCGGGAGATTCCGGGCATCCTGCGCCTGGACCTCGCCGACAAGTCCGTGTGGGTGATCACGTTCGCGCTGACCGTCGTGGCGGACCTGACGGTGGCGGTGGAAGTCGGCATCGCGCTGGCGGCGCTGCTCTACATCTCGCGGGTGACGGACACGACGAGCGTCTCGATCGTCACGCCGGAGTACATCTCCGAGGGGCACGTCCACGTGCTGCAGGACAAGGACATCCCGCCGTACGTGAGCATCCTGCGCATCCACGGCCCGTTCCTGTTCGGGATGACGGACAAGCTGCGGGACGTGACGGAGGACCTGTCGCAGTTCGGTCCGATCGTCGTGCTGCGGCTGCGGAACATGACGGCCATCGACGCGACGGGGCTGCACGCGCTCAAGGAGTTCCACGACCGGCTGGTGCAGTCCGGGCGAACGCTGCTGCTGTGCGGCGCGCGCCGGCAGCCCGCGGCGTTCCTCGACCAGGCGGCCTTCGTCGAGCACGTCGGGCGCGAGAACATCCTCCCGCACGTGCAGGCCGCCATCGAGCGCGCGAAGCAGATCGCCGCGCGCTGGCCGCAGGTCGCGTAGGGCAGTCCCGAGCCTCCGCCGCGAGAGGCTGCGAGATCAGTTGGTGCCGCGAGGCGCGAGACGGTCGGTCTGGAGGCGGGCCACCAGCGCTTCGAACCGCGGGTGGCCGGCCAGGGTCTGGAGCTCCGGCACGACCAGCAGGAACGCCATCGTCGTGGAGCGCGCGGCGGCGGTGCGCTCCAGCCAGTCGAGCGCGGCGTCGTGTTCGCCCATGGCCGTGTAGATCCAGGCGTACGCCAGCGGCGTCACGTACTCCGTGCGGCTCCGCTGGCGGAGCTCCTCGACGATGGCGCGCGCGCCCTTCAGGTCTCCGAGCTTCGCCAGGCTGCGAGCGAGGAAGGTCACCGACGGGACGGCACGTTCGGACAGGACGACCGCCCGCTCGAACCTCCGGCGCGCGTCGGCGTACGCGCCGGCGACCTCGTGAGCACGGCCGATTGCGATGTGCGCCTGCACGAAGTTCGGGTCCTGCTCGAGGGCGGCTTCGAACCGCCGGATCGCCGCGTCCGGCCGGCCCGCGAACAGGTGCGGATACCCTTCGTCGGTCACGATGATCGGCGAGAGCGGGTTCAGGTCCCTCGCCACCGCCATCGTGGACAGCGCCTCGTCCAGACGGCCCAGCGACATCAGATACCACGCATACCAGTGGTGCACGTTGGCGTCGCCCGGCGCGAGGACGAGTGCACGCTCGAAGTACCGGCCGGCCTCGCCCCAGTTCCACCCGATGTTGTATTCCACGTGTGCCAGCGCCGCCCATGCGCCGGCGTCGTCCGGATCCAGCTCGAGGGCGCTGTTGGCCGCGCTGCGGGTCGCGCGCAGGGCTTCCACCGGCTCCATGCCGGGGAACTCGTCGTCGCCGAGCAGCATGTACGTCTGGGCGAGCGCCGTATGCGCGGCCGCATATGAGGGGTCGAGATCGATCGCACGCGTGAAGTGCGCGCGCGCAAGGCGGAGGGAGTCGAGCGTACGGCGGTTCCACTGGGCGCGGCCGCGCAGATACTCCCGGTAGGCATCGGGGTTCACCGGCCCGGCGCCCGCCAGGCGTTCCCGCTCCGGCGCGGTCATGCGGACGCGGATCTCTGTGGCGACCGCCCGCGCCAGCTCCTGCTGCAGCGTCAGGACATCCTTGAGTTCCCGATCGTAGGTCGCCGACCAGAGCGGCGCTTCCGTCCGCGCGTCGATGAGCTGTGTGGTCAGCCGG
>DASVDJ010000187.1:0-19672 GCA_036381155.1 Vicinamibacterales bacterium | reverse complement strand
CCGCCGCTACTCGGCCCCGACGCCCAGGTAGGCGCGAAGGCGGAGGTCGACGAACCTGACCTCCGCCTCGCGCTCCGGCCACCACAGCGATGCCAGCACGCCAGCCGCAAAGGAGGCCGGCATCGACACGATGGCCGGGTTCCGGAGCGGGAACACCGCTTCCGGATACCCGAAGAGATCGATCCAGACGGTTGGACTCAGGAGAATGAGGGCGAACGCGGTGATCGCGCCGGTCGCAATCGAGCAGACCGCACCGCGCGTGCTGTAGCGCCGCCAGACGATCGACAGCAGCAGCGCCGGGAAGTTCGCGCTGGCCGCCACCGCGTAGGCGAGGCCGACGAGGAACGCGACGTTCTGTCCCTCGAAGACGAGGCCGAGCAGGATGACCAGCACGCCGAAGGCGAGCGCGCTCAGCCGCGCGACGCGCATCTGTTCGCCGTCGGCCGGCTCGCCGCGCCGCAGCGCGTGCACGTAGAGGTCGTGCGACAGCGCCGACGCGCCGGCCAGCGTCAGCCCCGACACGACGGCGAGGATCGTCGCGAAGGCGACGGCGCTCACGAACCCGATGAGGGGGGCCCCTCCGAGCCGGCCCGCCAGCAGGGGCAGCGCCATGTTGCCCCCGGGATCGAGCGCCGCGATCGCTTCGCGTCCCACGAAGGCGGCCGCCCCGAACCCCGCGATCGGAATCAGGAGGTAGAAGGCGCCGACGAGGCCCGTCGCGTAGACGACGGACACGCGCGCCTCGCGCGCGTCGCGCACCGTGAAGAACCGCATCAGGATGTGCGGCAGCCCGAGCAGGCCGAACATCAGCGCGAGTCCGAGCGAGATGGCCTCCAGCGGCCCCGCCACAATCCCGCCGGGCTCGAGCGCCCCCTGCCCGTAGCGCGCCGCGACCTCCATCGACAGCCGGTCGATGCTGAAATCCAGACGCGCCAGCACGAGCACGCCGAGCGCGAGCACGCCCGCCAGCAGCAGCGCCGCCTTGACGATCTGCACCCACGTCGTCGCCAGCATGCCGCCGGGCAGGACGACGACGAGCATCATCAGCCCCGACGCGAGCACCGCCGCCCGGTAGTCGATGCCGAACAGCAGCGCGACGAGGTTGCCCGCGCCGACGACCTGCGGGATCGCGTAGACCAGCGCCGTCGCCAGCGCCCCGGCCGCGGCCGCCAGGCGCACCGGACGCTGCCGCAGGCGGAACGCGACGACATCGGCCGGGGTGAAGGTGCCGACGTTGCGCAGCGGCTCGGCGACGAAGAAGAGCAGCGCCGGCCAGCCCATCGCCCAGCCGGTCGCGTAGATCACGCCGTCGTAGCCGCGGAGCGCGACGAGCCCCGCGATGCCGAGGAACGAGGCGGCGCTCAGGAACTCGCCCGCCAGGGCGAGGCCGTTCTGCCACCCGGGGATCGAGCGCCCGGCCGCGAAGAACTCGCTGGCCGAGCGCGTGCGGCGCGCCGCGCGATGGGCGGCCGCAATCGTGAGCGCGACGATGGCCGCGAAGCAGGCGACGGCCAGCCCGATGGGTGCGCCCGGAGACAGGTCCACGTCACCGGCCCCGGCTCACCGGCGCAGCCGGCGCTGCAGGCGCACGACGTCGCTGTCGTGGCTGGCGCCGGCCCACCAGGAATACGCAAGGGTCAGCACCCAGGCGAAGACGATCACGCCGGCCGCCAGCGGCATGCCGAGCGTCGTCGCCTCGCCGATGCGCCGCGCCACGAGCAGCGGATGCAGGACGACCAGCAGGATGTAGCCGTAGTAGGCGGCGCACAGCCCGCCGGCGAGCGCGAGCGAGACGCGCCACCGCCGCGACACCATCCGGCGGAAGTCGGACGACTCCAGCAGGAGCCGGGCCTCGGCGACGGTGACCCAGCCCATGTCGGGGCCAACGCCGTCCGACGCGTCTACCGGCGGGAGTAGCCGTCCCACCGCGGGTCTCCGCCACGGGCGCTCGGATCGAGCGTCTCCCAGGGCTCGCGCGTGAGGCCGTTCAGGTCGTACAGGACCTTGCCCTCGCGCACCGTGAGCTCGCAGCTCAGGCGCTCGGACGCGGCCATCCGGCCGCCCGGCGGGTCGATGAACCCGAACGATCCCTTCTCGATCTTCAGCACGGCGATGTCGGCGGGGGCGCCCACGGACAGATGGCCGAGATCCTCGCGCTTGATCTCGCGCGCCGGGTTCCACGTCGACCGCAGGATCACGTCGTCGAGCGACAGCCCCATGGCCATGAACTTGCCCATGAGGTTGATCATCCCCTTCATCGCCGTGTTCATGCTGCCGCCGTGCAGGTCGGTGGAGATGGAGTCGGGCACGAACCCGGCCTTCAGCATCGGCACCGCGGCGTCGAACCGGAAGCTGGCGCCGCCGTGGCCGACGTCGAAGAAGATGCCGCGCTTCCGCCCCTCGACCATCGCCGCGCTCGGCCCCTTCGTGTCGGGGTCCTGCTCGCCGCGGCGGCCGCCGTACATGTGCGTGTAGATGTCGCCGGCCCGGAAGTACTTCGTGAACAGCTCCATCAGGGTCCGGCCGGCGCGGACGTTGCCGCCGAAGTCGACCATGACGGGGATGTCGAGCTGCCGCGCCACGGCCCCGGCCCGCTCGTACGGAATCCAGTCCCTGCCGTTGTAGTGCGCGCTCTTCACGCCGACGACGACGTCGCGGTGCTGCCGCGCGACCGCGGCCGTCGCGGCCACGTCCATGTCGTCGACGTTCTGCTCGAGGGCGCCCGGGGCCATCCCGGCGCCGACGATGTTGATGAACGCCGTCACCCGCGTGCGCGACCGGTCGACGATGCGGGTGCGGAAGTCCTCGAAGGTGCGCCAGCCGGCGCTGCCGGCGTCGGTGACGGTCGTCACGCAGTTCCGCAGCGTGAAGCCGTCCGGATAGAGGCTCCGGTCGCCGCCGGAGTACTGGTTGTCCTTCTCCCCGGCGTACATGTGGACGTGGATGTCCAGGAGGCCGGGCGTGACGTAGTGGCCCGACACGTCCACGGTCTTGAGGGCCGCCGACGAGGGGATGTCAGGGGCGACGCGCGCGATCTTCCCGTCCTTGACGGCGACGTCGCGGACGGCGCTCAGGTTGTTGCGCGGGTCGATGACATGCCCCCCTTTGAGCAGCAGGTCGTACTCCTGCGCGGCAGCGGCGCCGGGCAGGGCAGCGAAGGCGAGGAGCAGCAGGGCGAGGCGTCTCATGAGCGGTCTCCGTTGCGATATTGGTATCCGGCCGGGCGCCCGAGGTCTAGGCATTCAGGTCGCGAACTTGGCCATCCAGGTCGCGCCCGGGGCCGCCGGCGGCGCTGGAGCGCCCCCGGACGCGCCGGCGCGCGTGCGGCCGGACCGGGTGTGCGACGCCAGCGGCGATCGATGCGACGGGAATGCTAGACCGGCGGAGACGACTGGGACACACTCTGGAGAACCGGACCTGCCGGTTTCCGGCCGCCGCACCGGGCGGCCGGACGACCATGAGGAGGGAGACGTGGCCGCCCCGACATCCCGCACCAGGAAATCATTCCGCGTGAGCCGCCGCCAGCTCGGGCAGATCGCCGGCTCCGCGGCACTCGGCACGCTGCTGCCGCTGCGCGCGCCGGGCACCGCCGCCGCCGCGCCGCCGCTGGCGCCGGACAGCCTGCCCGACGACGGCGCCGCGTTGTACAAGGCGCTCGGCGTCCGGCCCCTCATCAACGGCCGCGGCACCATCACCGTGATTGGAGGCTCGATCGAGCTACCCGAGGTCCGGGCCGCGAAGAACCTGGCCAACCAGCATTTCGTGCAGCTCGACGAGCTGATGGCGGCCATCGGGCGCCGGCTCGGCGAGCTGACCGGCGCCGAATGGGGCATGGTGAGCGCGGGCTGCGCCGCCGCGCTGACCCATGCGACGGCGGCCTGCGTGGCCGGCGGCAATCCGGACCTGCACGTGCGCATCCCGAATCTCGCCGGCTTCCCGCGCGACGAGGTCATCATCCCGACGCACTCGCGCAACGTCTACGACGCGGCCGTCCGCGCCGTCGGCGTGAAGGTGATCGAGGTCGACAGCATCGAGGCGCTGAAGCACGCCCTCGGGCCGAAGACCGCGATGATCTACTTCTTCGCGAACGACCGGAACGAGACCGGGCCGATGGCGCTGACGCCGATCGCCGAGGCGGCGCGCGCGCACAACGTGCCCATCCTGGTGGACGCCGCCGCCGAGATTCTCACGATCCCGAACATCCACCTGCAGCGCGGGGCCACGCTGGTCGCGTACAGCGGCGGCAAGGTGATCCGCGGGCCGCAGAGCGCCGGGCTGCTGCTCGGCCGGAAGGACCTCGTGCAGGCGGCCTGGGTCCACAGCGCGCCGCATCACGGCTACGCGCGCGCGATGAAGGTCGGGCGCGAGGAGATGATCGGCATGCTCCTGGCGGTCGAGAGCTGGGTGAAGCGCGATCACGAGGCGGAGTGGGCGCACTGGGTGGCCCGCTGCCGTCACATCGCCGAGCGCGTGCAGCAGGTGCCGGGCGTGACGGCGGAGATCCGCGAGCCGCGCGATCGCCGCGACAACCGCACGCCGGGGGTCACCATCCGCTGGAACGCGAAGAAGCTCGGCCTCACCGGCGCCGACGTCGTCGAGGCGCTGGACAAGGGGGAGCCGCGCATCGCCCTCGGCGGCGGCGGCCGCGGCCGGCGCGGCGGCGACCCGGACGAGACCAGCGTGTCGGTATCCGTCTACATGATGCGCGACGGCGACGAGCGGATCGTCGCGGATCGGCTCGTCGAGGTCCTGAAGACCGTTCGCAGCGCCCCGGCGAAGTCGCCGGCGCCGCCGGCCGCTGACCTCACCGGCCGGTGGGTGGTCGACATCAAGTACGCCGCGGGCACGGGCCGGCACACGCTGCACCTCGTGCAGCGCGAGGGGCGGATCGAGGGGACGCACCAGGGCGAGTTCCTCGCGCGCGATCTCACCGGGACGCTGGACGGCGACACCGTCACGCTGGCGAGCTTCATCACCGAGCGGCACGGCGACTCGCTGCGCTACCGGTTCACCGGCAAGGTCCAGGGAGACACGATGTCGGGGGATCTCGATCTGGGCGAGTACCTGTCGGCGACCTGGACGGCGAAGCGCGCGTAGCAAGCCCGTTCGGGGTATCCCCCACGTCGGGGCTCGAGCGCTACGTCCGCCCAACCACAGAGAGCACAGAGAGAACAGAGACCACAGAGGACGCAGAGGATCGACCTACTCGATCCTCTGTGGACCCTCTGTGATCTCTGTGATTCTGTGTGAGATGGACGTAACGGATGTACGCCGCCGACGGGAGATGCCCCAGACTCGGACCGCCTACTGCCTACTACTCTGCGGCCCGGTCTGTGTTCCCTCTGTGGCCTCTGTGACTCTATGTGAGACGGACGTAGCGGACGAAGAGCCACCGATGGGAGATGCCCCTACTGCCTCGTCTGCGAGATCGGCAGCCCCGCAAACGTCGGCGGCAGGCCTGACGGCGGCGGCACGTCCGTCGGGCGCTGCACGTACTCCTTCGGCGTGCAGCCGAACTGCTCCTTGAAGCACTTCGCGAAGTAGGTCTGGCTGCTGAAGCCGACGGCGTAGGCGATCTCCGCCACCGACCCGGCGCGCTGGCGCAGCAGCTCCGCGGCGCGATAGAGCCGGATCGAGCGGATCAGCAGCGTCGGCGGCTGGTTGGTCAGCGCGCGCAGTTTCCGGTGGAGCTGCGACCGGCTCAGACCGACCTCCCGCCCGAGCCGCTCGACGTCGAATTCCGGATCGGCGATGTGGTCCTGCACGACGGCGAGCACCCGCTCGAGGAAGGCCCGGTCGATCGGCGTCACCGCCATGTCGCTCGGCTTCAGGATGACGGCGGAGCTGAAGCGCTGCCGGAGCAGCCGGCGCTGGTCGATCAGGTTCCGCACGTGGACGAGCAGCTCCGAGGCGTCGACCGGCTTCACGAGGTAGCAGTCGGCGCCGGTCGTGACCCCTTCGATCCGGTCCTCGCGCGCGGCGCGGGCGGTCAGCAGCACGACGGGGATGTGGCAGGTCGCCTCGTGGCTCTTCAGCGCGCGGCAGAGCGCGTAGCCGTCCATCGGCTGCATCATGACGTCGCTGAGCACGAGGTCCGGCACGGCACTGACGGCCAGCTCCAGCGCGGCGTGACCGTCGGTGGCTTCGAGCACACGGTAGGTGGGCTCGAGATAGTCACGCACCAGGCGCCGCATCTCCGGATGGTCCTCCACCACCAGCACCGTCTCCGCATCGTCGGCATCGGGCGACGTGCGGCGCGCTTCCGCCTGGGGGCGCGGCGACGTGTCGGCGACGTGCAGCCAGGGTGAGGGCGGCTCGACGAGCGACGGCGGCTGCTCGACAATCTCGCCCGGCGCGAAGCGCTTCGGGTCCTTGGGCAGGCGCACGTAGAACGCGGTGCCGCGCCCGGGCTCGCTGTCGACGATCACGGAGCCGCGGTGGAGCTCCACGAGATCCTTCACGACGGCGAGCCCGATGCCGATGCCCTCGCGGGCGCGGCCGGCCTCGCCCTGGAAGAAGCGGTCGAAGACGCGCGGCAGCTGCTCGCGCGGGATGCCGACGCCGGTGTCGGCGACGCACACCTCGACGAAGTTCTCGTCCAGCGCCTCACCGGGCCGCAGCCGCGGCGAGCTGGAGACGGTCACGGTGATCGCCCCGCCGGCGGGCGTGAACTTGATCGCGTTGGCGAGCAGGTTGTTGAGGATCTTCTGCAGCAGCGCGCGATCGATCGGCGCCTCGACACGCGGGCCGTCGAGGATCTCGCAGGCGAGCCGCAGCCCCTCGCGCTCGGCCAGCGGGACGAAGGGGGCGACGATGGCGTGCACCGCCGCGGCGAGGTCGTCGGGCGCCGCCTGGAGCCGCAGGCGCCCCGACTCCAGCTTCGCGAGGTCCAGCAGCTGCGAGATCAGGCGCAGCAGGTACTCCGCATTGCGGCGGATGAGATGCAGGCGCCCCTTGTCCTCGGGCGAGGCGTCCCCCTGCAGCAGCTGCTCCACCGGGCCGAGGATGAGCGTCAGCGGCGTGCGGAACTCGTGCGAGATGTCGGCGAAGAAGCGCGACTTCATCGCGTCGAGCTCGCGGAGCTTCTCGAGCTCCATCGACTCGAGCCCCTGCTGGAGCCGCTGGTGCGCCCGCCGCAGGTGCAGACGCCAGAGTCCGGCCGCCAGCCCGATCAGGCCCAGCCCGTAGAGGACCCAGGCCCACCCGCTGCGGTACCACGGCGGGCTGATCGCGAACGCGTAGGAGGCCTCGGCGCCGACGATCCCCTGGATGTCGCGGGCGCGCACGCGGAAGCGGTACTTGCCCTCGGGGAGGTTCGTGTACGTGCGGTACGAGTCCGGGCTCCAGGACGACCAGGTCTGGTCGAAGCCCTCGAGCAGCGTCTGGTACTCGTTCCGCTCGGCGCCCTTGAACCGCGGCGCGGCGTACTCGAAATGGAGCGAGTTGTCACGGAACGGCAGCAGCGGCCCGCCACCGTCGGCGGGCAGCTCGCCGGCTCCGCCGAAGAGCGTGCGCTCGCCGTGGACGGCGACGCGGCGGATGAGCGCGGAGAACGGCGCCGGGGTCCGGCTCTGCCCCGCCGGGTCGTACCGGAGCAGGTGATCCGGCGTCGGCAGCCAGACGACGTCGCTCTGCGGCTCGGGATAGATCGACCAGACCGGGAACGCGAAGAGCCGCGGGCCGTCGAACGCGTACGTGCCGTCGAGACGCCGGCGCAGCACGTCGACGACGCCCGGCTTGCGCGAGGCGACCCACACGCTGCCCGTTCGATCCTCGACGAGCCAGTGGAAGGATCGCCGGCCCGCCAGGACGAGCGGATCGAGCGCCGCGACCGGGACGAACGTGCCCGTCTTCTCGTCGTACTCGAAGATCCCGGACTCGGAGAGGAACACCGGGCGGCCGCCGAACATCGCCGCCTGCGTGCGGCCGGCGAAGGTGTTGCGGTCGAAGGCGTACAGGCGGCCGGCGGCGCTGGCGAAATCGGTCCCGGGGCCCGGCGGGTCGAGCCGCATCACCCGCTGCCGCTGCGACACCAGCCAGAGCCGGCCGTCGCGATCCTCGGCCATGGACGTGATCGTCTCGTCGATGCCGGCGATGCGCCCCTCGTTGCGCCAGGCGCCGTGCTCCAGCCGCAGCGACATCAGCCCTTCGGCGAGCCCGACGTAGACGCGGGACGGATCGGTGATCGAGGGGAACAGTCCCATCGGCAGCGACGGGGCGGTCGCGATGCGGCGGAACCGCCGGCTGCCGGTGGTCTCGAACACGCCGTCCTTCGAGGTCGCGAGCACGCGGTCGCCGAGCACGACGATGTCCCAGACCGGCGGATCGATTTCGGGAACGCGGTGGAAGCGGAGCGTCGCCGAGGGCTCGATGTCGCCGTCGGGGCCCGGCAGCGTCGCGGTGAACAGTCCGCGATAGCCGCGGACGTAGACCGTGTCGCCGAAGCGGACCAGCTCGCGCCACTCGCGCTCGAGACCGGACTCCTCGCCGAAGCGCGTGAACGCCGAGTCGAGCTCCACCCGGCTGATGCCGGTCTGCAGCGCCAGCCAGAGGCCACCCTCCCGATCCGGCCAGACGCCGTGGACGTGGTTGTCCGGGAGACCGGAACGGCGATTGACGCGGCGGGTGATCACGCCGTCGGGTCCGACGATCAGCAGGCCGCCCGCACTCGTCGCGACCGCCACGGACCCGTCGTCCAGGAGCGCCGCGTCGAGCAGCTCGCCGACACCGGCGATCGACTGGCCCTGCTGCAGGAACGGCCGGAACTCCGCGCCGTCGTACACCAGCAGATCGGCCTGGCGCGTGCCGACGAGCAGCCGATCGCCCGCGGGGCCCGGGATCGACAGGAGCAGGGTGATCTCGCGGCCCGCGACCCGGTCGCCGTCCGGGATCGGGTGCAGCGTGCCGTGCACCGACTGCATCAGCGGGCCGGTGTCGCGCTGCACGTAGGCCGTGTCGCCCGCGGCGAAGATGCGCGACAGGCCGTCGGTCTGCCGGCAGGACAGCCGGCCGCCGGCGTACTCGCAGAGCCGACCCTTGCCGGAGAAGTACACGCCCGACGAGGTCACGACGGGCGTGAAAACCTGATCGAAGCCTTCGTCGCTCCGGGCGTTGGGCGGCAGCAGCGAGTTGAAGCGCAGCTGCCCCGCGTGGTCCGGGCCGAGATAGCCGAAGTCGCCGCCGGCGCCGACGTAGATGCGGCCGGACGCCGGATCGAGGACGAGGGTGTAGACGGCCAGGCTCGACGGGAGCTCGATCAGCCGCCACGCGCGGCCGTCGTACTCGAGGATGCCGGCGTTGTTGGCGAAGTAGACCAGGCCGCTGTCGGCCTGGACGACGTCCCAGTTCTGGATCTCGGCGCCGAATTCCTGGTGATGGTAGTTGCGGATGACGGGCAGGCCCGCCGTGCTGGACGCGTCCGCCGGCAGCGTGGTGGCGAGGGCCGCCGCCGTGCACAGCACCGCCAGCCGCGCCCGCCAGCGCGAACATGAACGGATACCGGACCGCGTCTCCCGCTTCGCCATGAAGAGCCGCCTCCAAGGAACACGGGATCGCCGCGAGCAGCGCGCGCTCGCTCGGCACGTCCGCGCGTCCTGCCGCAATGGAATCGTTTACGGCAGAGGTCGTAATGCTCGCACTGCCAACGGACCGTGTCAATCGTGTGGAGCGCGGGCCGGCGGCACGGCGCTGACATGGCCGGCCGCATCGATCGCCGCCGGGCTTACGGCGTGTGTGCGGGTGACGTGCGCGCCGAGGCGGCCGCCGGCGTGGAGCGCGGCCGCAGCCCTGCGCGCCGGGCCACCGCTTCGTACCGCGGATCGTGGCGCACGGGATCGAGCCTCGGCTCGCTGTCCAGGTGGAGGATCATCACGCGGCGGGCCGCGATCATCCGGTCGAGGACCGCGAACGCCGCGTCGACGTCGCCCAGCTGCGCATGCGTGCCGGCCGTGTCGAGGTTGGGCGACGCGGACCCGAAATGCGACAGCGACGCGCGGAGCACGCCCGGCCAACCCGCCGACTCGTACGCGCGGCGCAGCGACGCGATCAGCTCCGGCGATGCGCCCGCCGACTCGCGGAACCGGATGAGGGCCTCGAGCGCTCCCGCGTAGTCGCCCGCCTGTTCGAGACAGCGCGCGATCCACCGGCTCGCGCCGGTGTACTCCGGGTCGGTGGCTTCGACCTGCTGCAGCTGCGCGACGGCGTCGTCGTAGCGGCGGCTGAAGTAGAGCAGCATGCCCCGCGGGCGCTTGTTGAAGGAGGTCGGGGCGATCGCGATGGCGGCGTCCATCTCCATCAGCGCCTCGTCGTGCCGGCCGAGCGCGCTCAGCAGGAACGCCATCTCCCGCCGCACCTCGTCGTTGCCGGCGTCGAGCGCCAGCGCGCGGCGGCACTCGGCCTCCGCGCCGGCGAAGTCCCAGTCGTACGTGCCGAGCAGGCGGCAGTGCAGCGCGTGCGCGTACGCGTTGTCGTCGCGCAGCGCGAGCGCGGTGCGGATCGCGAGCCGTGCCTGCACGATGTCGTCGTGCGAGCCGGTCTCCCAGTACTGGAAGAACTTCGCGTCGGCCTTGCCGGCGTACGCGGCCGCGTACGTCGGGTCGAGCTCGATGGCGGCCTCGAAGTCGGCGATTGCCGCGTCGATGTCGCCGGGCAGGTGCCGGGCGAGGTGCAGCCGTCCGCTCTGGAACCTGGCGTACGCGGCGCCGCTGCTCGTCGGCGGCCCGGCCCGCTCCACGCGTGCCGTGGCAGGTCCGTGGCGATCGCGCGCGTGCCAGGCCGACACGACCAGCGCGAGGACCAGCAGGGCGAAGGCGGTGAGCACGGCCGCGGCACGCCAGGCGCCCGGTCGACGGGTGTGCATCGCGTCCGGCTCCGATCGCGCGTCGGGACGCGACGCCCCGGTTGCAGGAGCCGGCAGGTCGCACTGCGTAACAGGCGCCACGAACCGGTAGCCCTTCGTGGGAACGGTCTCGATGTAGCGCAGCGTCCCGTCCTCGCGGTCGCCGGCGCTCAGCGCCTTGCGGAGCACGTGAATCGTGCGGGGAACACTGCCCTCCTCGACGAACGCGCCGGCCCAGATCGCCTCCAGCAGCTCGTCCTTGGTGACGAGCCGGCCGCGCCGCTCCACGAGGTAGACGAGCGTGTCGAACGCCTTCGGCGTGAGCGGCACGGGATCGCCGTCACGGAGAAGACGCCGTTCGGCGGCATCCAGCTCGAACGTTCCGAACCGGTACGCACTCATGCGGCGGTGCCGGTCAGCGTGCCTCAACTGCGGAGCGGCTGTCCACTGGAATCAGCCCGGCGAAGATCCGGAGAATCCGCGGCCATTTGCCTGCCCGGGGAAAGGAATCCGGAAGAAATCCGGAACTTCTGCGAAGGACTTGCCCGGACCGCCGCTGGTATCTCCCGGCGCACGCTGCCTTGGGAGGTCTCCATGCGCGGACTGTCACGTTGTCTGACTGTGTGCCTGATCGTGCTCGGGTGCGGCCGGATCGCGGCGGCCCAGACCATCGTGGTGACGAACGTCGACGAGCTGTACGACGCCGTCAACGACCCGGCAAATGCCGGCGCGACGGTGGTGCTCGCTCCGGGAACCTACGTGCTGTCGGTGAACGACGCGCAGAACCTGCCACGCCCGAACGCCGGCCGGATTCACTTCCAGCCGGACATGTCCCTGAAGGGGGTCGAGGGCAATCCCGGTGCCGTCGTCATCGACGCCGGCAATCTGCCCGCGTCCTCGTTCCCGGCGAACGGGATCCCGGCCGGTCCCAACGCCGCCGTGCGGATGGGGCTCGGCCGCAACACGCTCGAATGGCTGACCGTGCGGGACGCGCGGAACGCCCAGGCGAACATCGACACGGGGCTCCAGGCGCTCGATCCCGGCCCCGCGGTCGTCCGCATCGCGCACGTCGTCTCGACCGGCTCGGTGCGCGGCCTGAACGTACTGAACTTCGGGCCGGCGACGTCCGGTCAGGTCATGGAGGCCGAGATCGTCGATTGCCGGTTCTTCGACAACACGTTCAACCTGTCGGAGGGGGTGCGCCTCGGCAACTTCCAGGGAGCGCGTGGCGCCACGGTCAACGCCCGGATGTCGGGCAACCTTTCGTGGGGCCAGAAGCAGGGGCGCCTGATCGTGAACAACCGGGCCGTCGACTCGACGGTCAACGTCCGGTCATCCGGCAACCGGTTCTACGACAACGGCGGCGGGACGATCGTCGTCGGCGGGCTGAGCTCGAACAACACGCGCGCCGACGGCAACACGATCACGCTCGTGGCGCACGGCGACCAGTTCCTGGGCAACACGCGCGAGACCGAGTTCGACCACGGCGGCCTGGTCGCGCTCGGGACCGAGGACATCTCGGAGATCGGCGGCGGCAGCCACAACACCGTCCACATCGTCCTCTGGGGCTGCCGGATGGCGGGCAACGAGCTGGCCGACCTGGTGGCCATCGGCGCACGGTGGACGTCGGCGTCCGGCGCGGGACTCAGCGTCAACAACCGCGTCACGATCGAGGTGCACGACGAAGGCGGAGGACACGGACGCTGGCAGCCGGTGGAGCTCGTGATGGACAGCGTGCCCGAAGGCCCCTACGGCAACATGGCAACCGTGACGCACTAGCCTGAGCGGGCCTGGAAAACTGGAAACGGGAAGGGCACGACCGCTCGCTGATTTCGCCGTTGCGGTCGTGCACATGCCGGCGGTGCGCGGCGCCTTCTGTGGCACAGACGCGGACCGCAGCGCCCGCGAGTCCCGGTTCATCGAGCGGGTGCGCTCGTTCCGTTTCCAGTTCCCCGTTTTCCGTTGCCCGTTTCCCCTGTGCCTGTCGCCCGTGGCGTGATCCGATCCGGACTCGTCACAGGCCGTACGCCTGTATCGCCGTGCGCCGCTCGATCCACATCCGCTCGTCCTCCGACAGCGGCGCGATCGCGCGGCGCACGACGTCGACCCACTGCTTGTACTCGCCGGCCAGCAGCAGCACCGGCCAGTCGGAGCCGAACATCAGCCGCGTCGGTCCGAAGGCTTCGAGGACGACGTCGAGGTACGGGGCCAGGTCGGCCTCGGTCCAGGCCTTCCAGTCGGCCTCGGTCACCATGCCGGAGATCTTGCAGTAGACGTGCGCGCGGCGCGCGAGCTCGCGGATCCGCTCGCGCCACGGCGACAGCGCCCGGTCGCGGATGCGCGGCTTGGCGACGTGGTCGAGCACGAAGACCTGGTCCGGATGGCGGTCGACGAGCGCAATCGCCTGCGGCAGGTGGCGCTCGTAGATCAGGATGTCGTAGACCAGTCCGTGCTGCCGCAGCTGCGCGATCCCGCGGTTGAAGTCCTCCCGCAGCGCGAAGTCATCGTCTGGTTCATCCTGCAGGACATGGCGCACGCCGCGGAGCCTGGGGTTTGCGGCCAGCCGCTCGAGCGTCCTCGCGACGTCAGGCTCGACGAGCGGCACCCAGCCGACCACGCCCCTGATCGCGTCGTGGCGCGCGGCGAGATCGAGCAGCCACTCCGTCTCGCGGACCGTCTGGCTCGCCTGCACGGTCACAAGCCCCTCGACCCCGGTCTCCGCCATCCGCGGCAGCAGATCCTCGACGAGGAAGTCGCGCTTCAGCACGTCCATGCCGTCGCCGATCCAGGCGTACTCGCGCGGGTCGTAGCGCCAGAGATGATGGTGGGCGTCAATCATGGGCATATATGGTCGCATGTAGGTGGCAGCTGGCAGCTGGCAGCTGGCGGCTGGCGGCCGGCAGCCTGCTGCTGGTAGCATCTGCGCGTCGCCGCGGCGGCTGGCTCGACCATTTGCGCGCGCACGACCGCCATGACTGCCCAGCCCTCACTCGACGTCGAGCGGCTCACCGCCATCGACGTCCACGTGCACCTCGAGGCGCCGGACGCCGACAGCGAGACCTCGCGCCAGGCGGCGCAGTACTTCAAGCGCGCGGCGCCGCGGGACCCGGAGGCGCTCGCGGAGTACTACCGGTCGCGGCAGATGGCCTGCGTGCTGTTCACCGTCGACGAGTCGCTCACCGGCATGCCGCGCGCCTCGAACGACGCCGTGCTCGACTTCGCCGCGCGGCATCCCGACGTCGCGATTCCGTTCGCCAGCCTGAACCCGCACCGCGGGCCCGAGGCGGTGCGCGAGGCGAAGCGGCTCGTGGCCGCCGGCGCGCGCGGGCTGAAGCTGCACCCCCCGATCCAGGAGTTCGTGCCGAACGACCCGATGGCGTACCCGCTGTACGAGGTCTTCGCCGAGGCGCGCCTCCCGGTCATCTTCCACACCGGCCACAGCGGGATCGGCACCGGCATGCGCGGCGGCGGCGGCATCCGCCTGAAGTACGGCAACCCGCTGCCGATCGACGACGTCGCCGTGGACTTCCCGGACATGCCGATCGTCCTGGCGCATCCGTCGTTCCCGTGGCAGGACGAGGCGATTTCCATCTGCCTGCACAAGCCGCAGGTCTTCATCGACCTGTCGGGCTGGTCGCCGAAGTACTTCCCGCCGCTGCTGGTGCAGTATGCGAACACGCTGCTGCGCGAGAAGGTGCTGTTCGGGTCCGACTACCCGTGGCTGACGCCGGACAGATGGATGGCGGACTTCGAGACGACGAGCATCCGGGAGGAAGTGAAGCCGCTGATCCTCAAGGAGAACGCGGTACGGCTGCTCGGACTGTGACCCATTGGGCCTTGGACTTTGGGCTTTGGGCCTTCGGCAGCCTTCGGCTTTGGGCTTTGGGCCTTCGGCTTTGGGCTTTGGGCGTTGGGCCTTGGGCGTTGGGTTTGCGTGCGCGGCTTGACGGAGGTACCGCTCGCCCGGCACGGACACCAGCTTGACAGCGAACCTGGTCCGGGTGAGCCCTGACGCCGCAGTGCGCCCGGAACCGCCCAAGGCCCCAGGCCGAAAGTCCAAAGCCCTACCAGTGTCAGTCAGTACGGAGGTCGTTGATGCGCGCGTATTCGATGAGAGTGGTTGGCGTGCTCGTGGCGATGGCGGCACTCCTTGCGACAGAGGCGGCCGCGCAGCGGCCACCCACGCCCAACGACACGCTGGTCTCGCCGGAGGTCCTGCCCGACCGGCGCGTGACGTTCCGTCTCTACGCGCCGAAGGCGTCCGAGGTCACGCTGCGCGGCGACTGGATGGACGGTCCCGGCACGGTGGCGCTGACGAAGGACGCGCAGGGTGTCTGGTCGGCGACGGTCGGGCCGCTCGGTCCCGACTTCTACAGCTACACGCTGACCGTCGACGGCGTGCGGACGCTCGATCCGAAGAACCCGACCATCAAGCAGGGCATCGCGAGCGTCGACAACATGGTCTGGGTGCCGGGACCCGAGGCCGCGTTCCAGGATCTCCGCGCCGTGCCGCACGGCGAGATCCGGCAGATCTGGTACTCCTCGAAGACGCTCGGCCAGCAGCGGCGGATGCACGTCTACACGCCGCCCGGCTACGACACGAGCGGCGAGACGTACCCCGTCTTCTACCTGCTGCACGGCGGCGGCGATGACGACTCGGGCTGGAGCACGATCGGCCGCGCCGGCCTCATCCTCGACAACCTGATCGCCGACGGCAAGGCGAAGCCGATGATCGTCGTCATGCCGAACGGCAGCCTGCCGCGCCCGGCCGACGCGCCCCGCGCCGGGCTCATGGATCCCGCCTTCCGCGAGCGCATGGAGGACCGCTTCACGCGCGAGCTGATGCAGGACGTGATTCCGACCGTCGAGCGCCGCTTCCGCGTCGTCGCGGAGCCGGCGTCGCGCGCGATCGCGGGGCTGTCGATGGGCGGCGGCCAGACGCTGCGCGTCATCGCGGCGCACCCGGACCAGTTCCGGTACGCCGCCATCTGGAGCATGGGCGTCCCGGCGGACCGCACCGCGGAGTTCGAGCGGCGCGCCGCCGCGTTCCTGAAGGACGCGGAGACCATCAACCGCTCCTACGCGGTGCTCGACGTGACCATCGGCGACCGCGACTTCCTGCTCGAGGCGGCGAAGAACCTGTCAGCGGTGCTGACGAAGCACGGCATCGAGCACGCCTTCGAGATCGGAACCGGCGGGCACACGTGGATCAACTGGCGGCAGTACCTGCACAGGCTGGCGCCCAGGCTGTTCAAGGGGGACGGCGGGCAACGGGGAACGGGAAACAGGTAAACGGGAAACAGGAAGTGCACGCCGGCTCGGCGCACTGGACTCGCCGGCGTGCGGCGGCGCGCACCGATTCGTGCCGCGCGCCGCGCTGTCGACCGAGGGCGGGCCGCCATGCGTTCATCGCGGCCCGCGCGACCGCGAGTCACCGATTCATCGAGCGGTCGCGCCGTTCCCGTTTACCTGCTTCCCGTTTCTCTACCTCACCCGATTGAAGTACCGCAGCAGCTCGCTGTCCGTCTCCAGCACGAGCATCGTGTTCTCGTCCGCGATCTTCTCGTAGCTCTCGAGCGAGCGGATGAACGCGTAGAAGTCCGGATCGCGTCCGTACGCGGCGGCGTAGATGTCCGTGGCCTCCGCATCGGCCTTGCCGCGCAGCTCCTCGGCCTGCCGGAAGGCCTCGGACTGGATCCGCTGCAGCTCGCGCTCCCGCTCTCCCTGGATGCGGGCCGCTTCGCCCCGCCCTTCGGACCGGTACAGCTCGGCGATCCGCTGCCGCTCGGCGATCATGCGCGCGAAGACGTCGCGCTGCACCTCCTCGACGTAGTTGATCCGCCGGATGCGGAGGTCGAGCAGCTCGATGCCGAGGTCCGCGGTGCGCGTGGACGCGCGCTCGAGGATCTCGCGCGACACCTGCTCGCGGCCCCGCTGGATCTTCTCGAGGATCACCCGCTCCTCCGCCGCCTCCACGGGAACGTCGTCCGGATCGCGGTTCGTGTTGCGCACGAGCTCGATGAGGTCGTAGCGCGCGACGGCGTTGCGCGTCTCCCCGTCCAGGATGTCGTCGAGCCGTGACTGCGCGCCGCGCTCGTCGCGCAGCCGCTGGAAGAACCGCAGCGGATCGACGATGCGCCAGCGGGCGTAGGTGTCGACCCAGATGAAGCGCTTGTCCTTCGTCGGCACCTGGTTCGGGCTGCCCTCCCAGTCGAGGAAGCGCTTGTCGAAGTAGTTGGCCTGCTGGATGAACGGCACCTTGAAATGCAGGCCCGGCTGCGTGACCGGCTCGCCGATCGGGTCGCCGAACTGCGTGATGATCACCTGCTCCGCCTCGCCGACCTGGTAGGCGGCGGACGACAGCGTCACGAGCGCCGCGACGGCCAGGACGATGGCTGCGGTGTTGCGCGTCATCGCTGTCCTCCCGGCGGCGGAGCCGCCGGCTGCGCGGCGGGGGCCCCGGCGCCTCGCAGGCGATCGAGCGGCAGCAGCGGGATGATGCCGCGCGTGTCCGGATCGACGATGAGCCGGCCGCCAGTCCGCGGCAGCACCCGCTCCATCGTCTCCAGGTACAGCCGGCGGCGCGTGACGTCGGGCGCGCGCCGGTACGCCTCATGGAGGCTCCGGAACCGTGCGCTCTCGCCCTGCGCGCGGTTCACCCGGTTGAGCGCGTAGCCCTCGGCCTCGAGAATGGCCCGCTGCGCCTCGCCGCGCGCGCGCGGGATGACCTTGTTGTACTCGGCCCGCGCCTCGTTGATCATCCGGTCCCGCTGCTGCTGCGCCTGGTTCACCTCGTCCCAGGACGGCTTCACCGGATCGGGCGGGTTGACGTCCTGCAGCACGACCTGCTCGATCGTCAGCCCCATCTCGTACTCCTGCACGAGCTGCTCCAGCAGCTCCTCGACGCGCGCCTCGATTGCCTGGCGTCCGATGGTGAGCACCTCGGTGACGGTGCGGTCGCCGACCACCTGGCGCATCACCGCCTCGTTCATCGCGCGGAAGGTCCCGGGAATGTTCCGGACGCGGAACAGGTACTTGTACGGGTCCGAGATCCGGTACTGCACGATCCACTCGACGACCGCGACGTTGAGGTCGCCGGTGAGCATCACCGCCTCCTGCGCGAAGGCCTGCGGCGAGTACTGCGTGCGCCGGCCCTCGCCGGTCCCGGTCGTGCGGAAGCCGAACTCCTCCTTCAGCTGCCGCTGCACCGGGATCAGGTGCACCTGCTCCATGAACGGCAGCTTGGCCCGCAGCCCCGGCTCGCTCGTGCGGATGTACCGGCCGAAGCGGACCACGACGCCGACCTCCTCCGGCTGCACCTGGTAGAACGTGTTGGCGAGCACGATCAACAGGAGCAGAGCGCCGGCCACGATCGCGATCGTCCGCCTCGACTGCGCGCCACGCCGGAACCAGCCCTGGACGTCGCGGATGAACCGGTCCGGACCGCCCCGCCCTCCCGGATATCGCCGGAACCTGATCTCGCCGTCCTCGTCGTCGAACCCGTTCATCGATCCTCCAGTCGGGAGCCGCCCCGGGACGGATGTGTCTGACACCGCACCGGTAGCGGCTCGGGGCACCTTACACCAGTCGGAGAAACGGACAACAGGAAAGAGGAGGGGCCGCTGGCCTCGCACGCCACGCACGCAAGCGGGCCGGAGGCGGTGCGCGTGGCACGTCCCGGGCGAGCGAATCGACCCGGCTCGAGGTGCCAGCGGCTCAGGACAGGGTGTCGAGCCGCGCCTGCGCCTGCCGCCTCAGCGCCTCGGCGTCGTCCGCGATCCGCTCCTCGCTCGCCCGCTCCGGCCGCTTCACGCGGCGGTCGAGAGCCGCGAGAAGCTCTTCGAGCCGGTGCCGGAGGCTGGCGCGTCCGGCTCCCGGCTCGCCGCCATCATGGCTGGTCTTCGGCATCCTGAATCACCTGTGCGATGGTCCGGGACGGAGCCTGGGCCACCATCCGGAACACCAGAGGCGGCACGAGCCCCACGAACGCGGCCGTCAGCCACGCCACCACGGACATGCTGCCGGCGGCGAACCACAACGCCAGCGCGAGCGCTCCGAGCCAGGCACCGCAGACGGACCACATGCTGATTGGTCGAGTCATTTCAGCCTCGGGCGCCACGATCCGGGTGCCTCCCGCAAATCCACGTCTCTGTTCGTGACCGTGCCAGCCGTCGCACTCCATGGCCGTTCGCGCGGCGGCCGGGCGGGATTCCACACCTCACCGCAGTCGCGGCAGCGCACGTACGTATCCTGACTGGCCGTGCGCCGGGAAGCCGTCAGCAGGGCCACCGAGCCGCAGAACGGGCACGAACGAACCGGGTCGGCGGTCGCGGCAGCTGATGTCGATTGGGGCATGGACGACCTCGGATCCGGTGACACCGGATCGATCCAGGGACACATTCCCTGACGGCTGGCCGGACGGCCACCCGTGGGAAGGTGAAGGCTTTGATGAGGGGCGCCCGACTTCCGGGCCGCGGGCTCAGAAAAGCGGTAGTGCAAGGCTACGCCCTTCCCGGCGAAAGTCAAGCTGGGGAGGACGCATCATGTTCTGGCCGCGTGGTCCAGCTGATGCGATACTCCCGCCATGCGAGTCCTCCTTGTCGCGGCGACGTGCATGAGCGCAGCCTGCTCCGGCCTCTCCCGTCCTGAGACGCCCGGCACGCCCATCACGATGGCGGTCGTGAACGCCCGTGTCTGGACCGGCGACCGGGGCGCGCCGTGGGCCGAGGGGCTCGCCGTCGCCGGCGAGCGCCTCGTCGCCGTGGGGTCGAACGGCGACATCCGCGCGCTCGCGACGAACGTCGACCCGATCGACGCCGGCGGCCGCCTCATCGT
>DASVDJ010000186.1:0-3272 GCA_036381155.1 Vicinamibacterales bacterium | reverse complement strand
GCCACCGCAGCTGCAACGCCCCGTACCCGGTCGCGAAGTTGATCACCTCGAGATGGCGGCCGCCTTCGTCCGGGTACTCCATGATCACCAGCCGCTCCGCCCACTTGACGTTGATGACCCGCTCCTGCTTCTGGTGCACCGCCTGCACGTCGTAGATGCCGGCGGGCAGCTCGACCGAGAGGGTGGGGCCCTCGAGAATGCGGCCCGGCTCCATCGTGCCGGTCGGACGGATGCGCAGGCGGGTCTCGGCGGTGACTTCCGTGCCGCCGTCGAAGATGCGGAACTCGGTACGGATCATGTCCGCACGCGACGCCGACTGCGCCCGGGCGGGCGCCACGGCGCCGCTCAGGACGAGCAGCAGCATCGACGCGCAAACCACGATCACGGCGCGGATTATAGCAATGCGCCCCGGAGCGCCCGGGACGCTGTGCTATCGTACGAGCGCGGGATGGACGTTTTCCTGGTCCCGGTCGGGTCCGACCGGTACGCGCTGTACTGTGAGGTGCCGGACGAGGATCCCTCGGGCGCCGATCCGGACCACGATCGCGGCCTCTGGCGCAGCTGGGTCCAGCGCTTCCGCGAGATGCTCGCCCGCATGGAGCGCGAGCGCCAGACGGACGAGCCGCCCGCGCCGACCTGGTGGGGACGGGTGAAGGCGCGGGGGCGCCGCATGGTCGCCGAGAGCATCGCCGAGCAACGCCTGCTCTGGCACCTCCGCCGTCAGACGGTCGCCTCCCTCGTACACCCGGAAGACCTGCCCGCCGACGCGGCGCAGTCCATCGTCCGCGAGTCGCTCCAGGCCGACTTCGACAAGCACCTGCGCTGGCTGGTCGTCGACGCGGTGCTCGGCGCCGCGTCGCTGGCCCTCGTGCTCATCCCGGGGCCCAACCTGCTCGGTTACTACTTCACCTTCCGCATCGTCGGACACCTGTTCTCGATGCGCGGCGCGCGGCAGGGGCTGACGCGCGTCCGGTGGGAGCCGCGGGCCAGCGGCGAGCTCGCCGAGCTGCGGCCGCTGGTGTCCGTCGACTGCGACGCGCGGCGTCCGCTCGTCGAGGCGATTTCCGCCCGCCTGCAGCTCGAACACCTGCGCCGCTTCTTCGACCGCGTCGCCGTGCCCGGCGCGTGATATACCTCCTCCCGTGACGCTTGCAGAGATTGCCGAACGCCTCGATTGCCGCCTCGAGGGGGACGGCGCCATCGAAATTCACCGCGTGGCCGGGCTGTCCGAGGCCGGTCCGGGCGACCTGACGTTCCTGGCGAACCCGAAGTACCAGCAGGCGGCGCTCCAGACGAAAGCGAGCGCGATCATCCTCGCCGACGATGCGCCGGCGGCGCCGTGCGGGATGCTGCGGAGCGCCCATCCGTATCGGGCGTTCGCGCGCGCGCTCGAGCTGTTCGGCGAGGACGAGCGCCCGGCGCCGGGCGTGCACCCGACCGCCTTCGTCGACCCCGCCGCCTCGCTCGGGCGCGACGTCTCCGTCGGTCCCTTCGCGGTCGTCGGCGCCGGGGCGGTCGTGGGCGATCGGGTCGTCCTCGGGCCGCACGTCGTCGTCGGGCCCGGCGCGCGCATCGGCGAGGACTCGGTCATCCATGCGCGGGTGTCGATCCGCGAGCGATCGATCATCGGCGCGCGGGTGGTGATCCAGGACGGTGCCGTGATCGGCAGCGACGGCTTCGGGTTCGTCACCGACGAGCAGGGCGTTCATCACAAGATCCCGCAGCAGCGCAGCGTCGTCATCGAAGACGACGTCGAGATCGGCGCGAACACGACGATCGACCGTCCGGCAGTGGGGGAGACGCGGATCAGGCGCGGCGCGAAGATCGACAACCTCGTGCAGATCGCGCACGGGGTGCAGATCGGCGAGCACTCGCTGCTGGCGGCGCAGGTGGGGATTGCCGGCAGCACGCGGCTCGGGCGGCACGTCGTGCTGGCAGGGCAGGTCGGCGTCGCCGGGCACGTGGAGCTGGGCGACGGCGTGAAGGCGACGGCGCAGACCGGCATCCCGAACTCGGTCGAGGCGGGGGCGCTCGTCTCCGGCTATCCGGCGATCCCGAACCGCGACTGGCTGAAGGCCTCGGCGGTGTTCCGCCACCTGCCCGACCTGCGGCGCCGGCTCCAGGAGCTGGCCGGGCGGCTGGAACGGCTCGAGGCGCGTCTGAACGAAAGAGAGCCCGGCCGATAGCACCGGGCCAACGGCCGGATCGGCCGGGTGCGGTGCCCCGGCCGGTCCCGCTTCCACCGCGGCCCGATCGGTCCGGGCCTTCAGTGGGCCGCGTGCCATAATCGGGTGAATGGCTGATCGCCGACAGAGCCGGTTTCCGCTGACCGCTTCCGCGCTCGCGCTGTGCGCCGCCACCTTCGTGGTGCTGCTGCAGGCGCCGGTGCCGGCGGCCGTCCGGCCGCCGAAGCTGGAATACCAGATCTCGAAGCTGGACAACGGGCTGACGGTGGTGCTGTCCGAGGACCACTCGACGCCGATCGTCCACGTGCAGGTCACGTATCACGTCGGCTCGAAGGACGAGAAGCCGGGCCGCACCGGGTTCGCGCACCTGTTCGAGCACATGATGTTCGGCGGGTCGAAGAACGTCGAGCCCGACGCCCACACCTCGTTCATCGCCAGCGTCGGCGGGCAGGCGAACGCCAATACCAACGAGGACACGACCGTCTACTGGCAGACCGCGCCGTCGCACTACCTGCCGCTGATGCTGTGGCTCGAGGCCGACCGCATGGCGACGCTGCGTGTCGACGCGCAGGCGTTCGCGCGCGAGCGCGAGGTCGTCAAGGAAGAGCGGCGGATGCGCGTGGACAACCAGCCGTTCGGCCGGCTGCCGGAGCTGATTTACAGGCACGCCTTCCGCGTGCACCCGTACCGCCATCCGGTCATCGGGTCGATGGAGGATCTGGAGGCGGCCTCGATCGAGGACGTCCGCGAATTCCACCGCACCTACTACGTGCCGTCGAACGCCACGCTGACCATCGTCGGCGACTTCGATCCGGCGGTCGCGGCGCGCCTCGTCGAGCAGTACTTCGGCCGCATCCCGAAGCCGGCGCACGCGGTGCCGCGTGACATCCCGCAGGAGCCGCCGTGGACGGAGGAGCGCCGGGTCACGCTGGAGGAGCCCTGGCCGCTGCCGGTCGTCGTCATCGCGCACATGGTCCCGCACGACGGACACGAGGACTCGTACCCGCTGCACATGACGTCGAAGATCCTGTCCGACGGCCAGAGCTCGCGGATCTACCGCAAGCTGGTCTACGAGACGGGGCTGGC
>DASVDJ010000185.1:0-17828 GCA_036381155.1 Vicinamibacterales bacterium | reverse complement strand
CCGATCATCCAGGGGGTGACGCGCTCGCGCAGCAGCACGACGCCCAGCACCAGGGTGACCGGCACCGCCATGTAGAAGAGCACGCTCGTCACCAGCGTGGACAGCCGCGTCGTCAGGCGTGTCCACAGCGTGTGCTGGACGAGCGTGCACGGGATCGCCAGCACGAGCAGCCACGCCCAGTCCCACGCCGGGAACCGCCAGTCCGTGCCCGGCAGGAACAGCAGGAACACCGCCAGCCCGACCGCGAACTGGCCGAACACGCGCATCGAGTTGGACACGTGCGCGATCCGCTGGTGCAGAATCGGCAGGAACGCGTAGAAGAACGCGCTGCAGATGCCGAGCGCCAGCCCCACGGTGTCGCGGTCCTGCAGCGACCAGCGCGGCGCGACCAGCAGGCTGCCGGTCACCGCCATCGCCACGGCGACGAGATCGGCGCGCGTGACGACGTGGTGGCCGATCGCCCATCCGATCAGCACCAGGTGCACGCCGAACGTCGACTGGCCGATCACGGCGATCGCCGCCGACGAGATCTTGATGCTGTAGAAATACAGCGCCCAGTGCGCCGCGAACAGCAGGCCGATGACCGTCATGGCACGCCACTCGGCGGCCGACTGGCGCGTCCAGCGGCGCGCCGCGGTCATGAGCAGCGCCAGGCCGGTCGTCGCGATCCCGAGCCGGATGATGCCGATGGTCCAGGGGTTGGCGTCGACGTGGCGGATGATGATGGGCACGAGCCCCATCATCAGGACGGTCAGACTCGCTTCGGTGAAGTCCTTCATTCAGACTGCAACAGTGTAGCTGGATGGTGATTCATGTAGCCGGCAGCTGGCAGGCGGCTGCCAGGCGGCTGGCAGGCGGCGGCTGGCGGCCCGAGGGTCACGGGCCACAGAGTCACAGAGAGCGCAGAAGGGAGACAGAGAGCCCAACCTGATTCCGGTGTGTCCTTCGTGTCCTGTGTGTTCTCTGCGGCCTGTGTGGCCTCCGTGGTTCGTGACTGCCCGCCACCGGCTGCCAGCCGCCAGCTGCAGGGATCGAGACTGAGTCTCACTTGCAGGTTTGGCGATTCTTCGCCCGGAATGCTACGGTTCTGGCGGCAGGTCTGCCGGCTCGAAGGCCGGCCCTCATATCCGCGCGGCAGTGGCCGATACATTCACGGGACATTCAGACGAGGAGATCCAATGAGCTTGAGCCAGGTGGTGCAGGACGCCCTGAACCAGCAGATCAACAACGAGATCAGCGCGTCGTACGAGTATCTGGCGATGTCGGCCTGGTGCGAGACGCAGACGCTGCACGGCGCCGCCAAGTGGCTCCGCCTCCAGAGCCAGGAGGAATACGCGCACGCGATGCGCCTGTACGACTTCGTCATCGCGCGCGGCGGCGTCATCGACCTGAAGGCGATCACCGCGCCCAGCCAGAAGTACAAGTCGCTGCACGACGTGTTCGAGAAGGTGCTGAAGCAGGAGCAGCACGTCAGCGTGCAGATCGACTCGCTCTACGAGCTGGCGTTCAAGGAGAAGGCGTACTCGACCACCGTGGAGCTCCAGTGGTTCCTCACCGAGCAGGTGGAAGAGGAGAAGTCGGCGCGTGAAATCCTGGCGAAGCTGAAGATGATCGGCGACGACGTGCCGTCGCTGCTCGATCTCGACGCGGAGCTGGGTCAGCGCACGACGGCCGAGCACTGAGCGCCGGCGCGCAGCGCCAGCACCACCTCCCGCAGACGGGCGGCGAACTCGCCGTCCGTCTCCCCACCTTCGCGGGCCGGCGGCGCCATCGCCTCGCCAATCCGGATCCGCACCGCCGTCCCCGCTCCGGGCAGCAGCGCGCGCCAGTTGAACGGCCGGTTGCGCGGCCAGATCGGGAAGACCCCCTCGACCGAGACGGGCACGACCGGCGCCTGCAGGTGCCGCGACAGGATCGCCGCGCCCTTCTTGAACCGGCGCACGGTGCCGTCAATCGAACGTTCGCCCTCCGGGAACAGCAGCAGCACGCGGCCGTCGCGCAGGCCGGCCGCGCCGGCCTGCATGGCGGGCACGAGCGACGCGTCGGGGTCGACCGGGACGACGTTGAGCTGCATCGAGAGCCAGCGCATGAGCGGCGTCTCGAAGTACTCGCTCGCGCCGACCGAGAAGAGCTGGCGCGCGATGCGCCACGGCAGCGCAGGGACCAGGAACAGCGGATCGAGATAGCTCTCGTGGTTCGGGCAGATCAGATACGGACCGTGAGGCGGCAGGTGGGACAATCCTGACACCTGGACCCGCACGGCGGGCCGCAGGAGGAGGAACAGCGCCTTCGCGGCCAGCAGCAGGGTGCCAGGCACCAGCCACCGGCGCTGCAGCCACGGCGCCCACGGCGTGCGGTTGCCGTCCGGTGACAGCAGAACGTCCCAGGGCTGCGCCGCGTCCTGCAAGTCCGCCGCACCCGGCGTCGCGAGGAGCGCCTCGACGACCTCGCCGAACGTGTGGAGCTCCTGCACGCGCTCCTCGGGAAGCCGGACGCGATACCGCTGTTCGAGCGCGGTCAGCAGCTCGACGCGCTCCATGGAATCGAGCCCGAGATCGAGCTCGAGGTGCGCGTCGCGTCGCGGCGCCGCTCCCGGCTTGATCCGCTGCAGCTCCACGACCGCGGGCGCGACATCGTCGCTCGCGAGCCACTCGCGATCGATTCCGGTCTCTGCGATGTCGGCCGGCGGCTGTTGCGCGGCGACCCGGAGCCGCTGCTCGACCTCGAACCGGCGGATCTTGCCGGTCGTGGTGCGCGGCAGCGGCCGGTGGTCGATCTCGTAGCCGAGCACGCGCATGTGCGGCGGCAGATGCACCGACGCGCCCTCCATCTCGAACCGCAGCAGCTCGCCGACGTTCGTGATCTTCCGGGCGCGCAGCGCCTCGGCATCGGGCACGACGACGGCGTAAAGGCGATCGGCGGCGGGCTCGCCGGGGCGCGAGAGGCCGACGACGCAGATCTCGCGGATGAAGGGAGAGCGGGCGTAGACGGCTTCGACGTCCTCGGGATAGACGTTCTTGCCCGAGCCGAGGACGATCACTTCCTTCGACCGGCCGGTGATCGTGAGCCGGCCCTGCGCGTCGAGCCGCCCGAGGTCGCCGGTGTGGAGCCACCCGTCGCGCAGCGTGCCCGCCTCGGTACCGGTGTCTGGCACCCGTACGGTTTCGCGACGGTTGAAGTAGCCCTGCATGACGATCGGGCCCCGGATGAGGACTTCGCCGTCCTGGCCATCGCCGCCGTCGTCCCGTGGCGCGATGCGGATCTCGACCCCGGGCAGCGGCAGGCCGACGGTGTCGAGCCGGTCGCCGGGGCGGGTGAGGGTCGCGGCGCCGGAGGTCTCGGTGAGGCCGTAGGCCTGGAGGATCGTGAAGCCGAGCGCGTGCAGCGCGTCGCCGACCGTGGGGTCGAAGCGCGACCCGCCCGTGACCATCAGCCGCATGCGCGGACCGACGCGCGCGTGGACCTGCGGGAAGAACAGCCGCCCGGCGTTGATTCCGGCACGGCGCAGCCGCGCGTTGAGCGCCAGCAGCATGCGGAAGAGCGCGCGGAGCGGCAGCGGCGCCCGCCGCACCTCGGTCATCACGCGCTGGTGAATCAGGTAGAAGAATTGTGGGACGCAGGCCAGCACGGTGATGCCGCGCTCCGTCAGGGCACGCAGCAGCTCGGCGGTGTTGAGCGTCTCGAGGAACACGACGCGCGCGCCGATCGAGAGCGGCAGGAGCAGGTTGGCGACGAGCGCGAGCGCGTGGAACAGCGGCAGCACGCCAAGGACGCTGTCGCGCTCGTCCACCTGGACGACCGAGAGCGCCGCGGCCCGCTCCGCCATCAGGTTGCCGTGCGTCAGCACCACGCCCTTCGGATCGCTCGTCGTCCCCGAGGTGTAGAGGATGACCGCGGGATCGGCCGGGGTCGCCGGGCAGGCGGGCAGGGGAGGCGCCGGCATCCGCGCGCTGACCATGCCCTCGAACGACACGGTGTCCTTCGCTCCGGGACCCGAGCCCGGGGCCGGAAGTTCCCCCGCGAGCAGGACGATGCGGATGGAGGCATCGGCACCGGCGACGGCCTGGCGCGCGGTGTCGAGATACCGGGAGCTCGTGAAGATCACCCGCGGGCTGCAGTCGGCCAGCAGCGTGCGGACCTGATCGGCAGAGTAGTGGGTGTCGAGCGGCACGGCGACCGCGCCGCAGCGCAGCACGCCCAGGAAGGCGGCGCACCACCGCGCGTCGTTGTCGGCGAGGATGGCGCAGCGGTCGCCGGGGGCGACGCCGATCAGCGCCAGCCACGCCGCCGTGCGCCCGGCCATCTCGCGCAGGCGGCCGTAAGTGACGGACTCGACGTCCTGTTCGCGCTGGATTTCGATGGCGACGCGCCCGGCATGCGCCAGGGCCGCGTCGGCGAAAAGTTCGGGTAGGTTCTGCAACTCGCGGGCTTCGGCAGATCAGGTCTGATCAGGTCGCGTTGCCTCGATGCCGCAATGCGATCGGACCTGACCAGACCCGACCGCCCGCGCGGGTGTTCACGTAGGCGCGGGCAGGACCTGATCAGACCTGAACGGACCCGATCAGACCGATCCGACCCGATCCGACCTGATCCGACTCGATCGGACCTGTTAAGGCCTCACCTTCCCGTCCGTCACCCACAGGTACAGCGTACGCTGGCTGCCGCCGCTGTCGGTGAACGTGTCGGTCTTGGCCGGCTCCCAGTCACCCATCGAGAAGGCGTGCGAGACGATGCGCGCGCCCGGCTTCAGCTGACGCGTGAGGATCGGCCGCAGCTTGGCGTTCGAGCTGGAGAGCAGGTAGAGCGTCACGACGGTCGCCTTCGAGACGTCGACGGTCATCGCGTCCTGCAGCCGGAACTCGACGAGGTGCTCGACGCCGGCGGCCTTCGCGTTCGCCTTCGATTCCTTGATGCGGTCCGGGTTGATGTCGACGCCGACGCCGCGCGCCCCGTACTTCTTCGCCGCGGTGACGACGATGCGGCCGTCGCCGCAGCCGAGATCGTAGACCGTGTCCTTCGCCGTCACGTTGGCGAGCGCGAGCATCCGCTCCACGACGTCCTGCGGCGTGGGGACGTACGGCGCCAGGCTCGTCGGCTCCGAGGTCGCCGTCTGCTGGGCGGCGGGCTGAAGCGGCATGACGAGCAGGGCGAGCGCGACGACAAGGGGAAGCGCGAAGACACGGACGTGCATCGGCGAACCTCCAGACACGAGTTGACCAAGCGTACCACAGCGCAATTGCGCGAAGCACGCGCGGTGCCCGGAAGCTCATGCGTGCGTTGGTGATCGGCGCCGAGCACGTCACGAACCACAGAGCCGCAGAGGGCGCCAAGAGTCTTGAAAGGAAGTCCGTATTGAAAGTTCTCTGTGCGTTCTCTGTGCTCTCTCTGTGACTCTGTGGCTCGTGGGGCTGTGCGCCATGGACCCCGCGGAAGTGGGGGCTCAAAACAATGGACCTTCCTGGCCGGGGGCGGCGGGTTCCCGTCCGCCCGAGCTGGCGGGTGCGGAGGCGACTCGTGGCCGGCGCCCTCGAGCGAGGCGTCAGGCGAGGAGATTGGAGGCGAAGTACCCGCGAAAGTCCTGTCTGCCCCGTCGGCCTGCCGGCTCGACCCCGCCGGCCACCACGAGCCCATCCGGACGCGTCGCGGGCCGGCTCAAGTCCAGTGTCCGCAACAAGTTGTCACACCACCTCGGCCGTGTCCGCGTCCACGGCCGCGTGCCCCTTCAGCGTGCAAATACGCAAAAACCGGCCAATTTCCGGGGTTTTTGATTGATCGACCAAGAGACGCGCGGTATACTGAAAGGGTTCCACACGTTCCAATCCTCGGCGCCTAGCTACCTTCTTCCGAACGGGGGACACGTGACATTCCAGGTCGGCGACAAGGTCATTTACCCGAATCATGGTCTCGGTGTAGTCGAGCGCATCGAAGAAAAGACCATCCTCGGTACCACGTGCGGGTTCTACCATCTTCGGATTCTCTCCAACGAGACGACGGTTCTGGTGCCCGTGTCGAACGCGGCCGAAGTCGGCCTGCGCCGCGCGATCTCGGACGCCGACGTCGAGCGGCTGTTCGGACGCCTCGGTGACGGCAAGATCGACGATCACCAGAACTGGAAGGGGCGCTTCAAGGACAACTCGGACAAGATGCGCAGCGGCTCCATCTTCGACATGGCGGACGTGCTGAAGAGCCTCGCGTTCCTGTCGCGGTCGAAGAGCCTCTCGTTCCGTGAGAAGCGGATGCTGGATCGCGCGCGCTCGCTCATCATCACCGAAGTGTCGGACGTGATGCGCGAGAAGCCGCAGGCGATCGAAGGGCGGCTCGAACAGGCGCTCGAGAAGTGCTTCGCCGCCAAGCTGCGCGCCGACTCGCGCGCGGCGGCGCGCTCGAAGTCCAAGACATCCAACGGCTCCGCCGTCGTCGCTCGCGCGAACTCGTCGTCGCCGCGCCGCAGCAACGGCGCGCGCGCGTCGTAGGCGGTTCGGTCGCACAGCGCGCACACCTTCGGGCCCGGTCCGCCGGATGGCGGGCCGGGTCTTCGTCGTTTCGGGGGATTTCCCCTGCGCACCGGTGCTCCCCGTAGAATGTCCCCCGTGAGCTCACACGTCGAAGGGGCCCCGGCAGCCGACGCGGTCGAAGGGGCGGCCCCCGCTCTGTCGCGAGGCGGCACGCTCATCGCGGCCGTCCGTTCGGTGCTGGCGTACGGCCTGCTCATCGCCTACGTCGCCGTGACCGCGCCGCCGGGCCTGCTGCTGGCCTGGCTGTTCCGCTGGAAGGGCATCCTGTACGACCTCGGGCATGCCGGCGCGGCGATGGCGCTCGGGCTGGCCGGAATCCGGGTCGTCGTCACCGGACGGGAGCACGTGCCGCGCGATCGCGCCGTCGTGTTCTGCGCGAACCACCAGAGCAACGTCGACCCCCCGGTGCTCTTCCGTGTCCTGCACCGGAGATTGCACGTCCTCTACAAGGCGGAGCTCACGAAGCTCCCGCTGCTGGGCTGGGCCTTCCTGCTCGGCGGGTTCGTGCCCGTGGAGCGGCACAACCGCGAGGCGGCGATGGCGGCCATCGATCGGGCCGCCGAGTCGCTGCGGGCCGGCAACTCCTTCCTCATCTTCCCGGAGGGGACCCGGTCGCGGACGCGGCAGCTGCTGCCGTTCAAGAAGGGGGGCTTCATCATGGCGATCAAGGCGCAGGTCCCCATCGTGCCCGTCGCGATCGACGGCGGGCGCGCCGCGATGCGGAAGGGCAGCCGCCTGGTGTACCCGGCCGAGATCCGGGTGCGTATCGGAGCGCCGATCGAAACACGGGGACGCACGATCGACGAGCGGGACCGGCTCATCGGCGAGGTGCGTGGGGAGATCGAGCGGCTGCTGGACACCGCCTGAGACGGGCCCCGCAGCCGGGACGCTCCCGGGGAACAGACGAGGCAGGCGTATGGAGTTCCTGACCTTTCTCGGACGGACGCTGGGTTTCTCGTTCGCGGCGGGCATCAACCTCTACGCGACCGTCGCGGTGATCGGTCTGGCCTCGCGCTTCGGGTGGGTGAAGCTGCCGCCGGAGTACCAGGTCTTCGACAACGACTGGATCATCGGCGGCGCGCTCGTGCTCTACGTCGTCGAGTTCTTCGCCGACAAGATCCCGTGGGTCGACACGCTGTGGGACGGCCTGCATTCGCTGATTCGTCCGCTGGGGGGCGCGGCGGTAGCCGTCGCGGGCCTGGGCGAGGCGTCGCCGGCGATGCAGATCGTCATCGCACTGCTCGGCGGCACCGTCGCGGCAGGAAGCCATGCGGCCAAGGCGGGCACGCGCGTCGCGGCGAACAGCAGCCCCGAGCCGTTCTCGAACTGGACGCTGAGCATCGGCGAGGACGTCTTCGTGCTGACGCTGGCGGCGCTGGCGATCCAGTACCCGATTGCGGCGCTGACGATCTCGGTGCTGCTCCTGGTCGCCATCGTCCTGCTGGTCCGCGCGATTGTCCGGGCCATCCGTAGACGGTTCTGGTCGCCGGGCGAGGCCCCCGCAGGCTGACGGCTCGTACCGGAGTCTGGCACCGGTACCGGTACGGGTGCCAGACCCCGGTACGTGGACAGGGCCGGGCCGGCGCGCTAGACTCGGATCCGCCGCGCCAACGCCTGCCTGTGCCCGGTCCGGGCCGCCTGCCCGGGATGGTCCAACCTCGTCTCTCGTGGAGCCGCATCATGCGCACTGGCAGGCTCACCGCTCTTCTCGCCTTTGCCCTGGTCGCACCGCTGCTGGCTGCCGCCGTGCAGGAGCCGCCCGCGCCGCAGGATCCGCAGGCGCGGTTCCGGGCCGAGGCCAACCTCGTCCGCGTCGACGCCTACCCGACCCTCGACGGCAAGCCGGTTCTCGACCTCACCGCCGACGACTTCGAGATCTTCGAGGACGGCAAGCCCCAGACGCTGGCCAGCTTCGAGCACATCCAGATCGTGCCGGGCGGGTCGCAGGAGGCGCGACGCGAGCCGAACACCGTGCGCGAGAGCCGCGCGATGGCGGAGGACCCGCGCGCCCGGCTGTTCGTCGTCTTCCTCGACACGTACTTCACGGAGATCGACGGGTCGTACCGCGTCCAGCGCGGCCTGGTGAACATGCTGGATCGCATGCTCGGCGAGAACGACCTGTTCGCCGTGATGACGCCGCAGATGTCGGCGCGCGACCTCGCGTTCGCCCGGAGGTCCGTGACGGTCGAAGGCTATCTGTCGAAGTACTGGTTCTGGGGGCAGCGGCACCGGCTGTTTCCGGAGGACGAGATCGAGCGCCGCTATCTCGACTGCTATGGGGACATCGGCGAACCCGGTGTGGCCTCGTCCCTTGCACGCGAGATGATCGAGCGCCGGCGCGAGAAGCTCGTGATCGAGGCGCTGACCGATCTGACGCTGCAGCTGCGTCACATGCGCGAAGAGCGCACCGCGGTCATCGTCGTGTCGAACGGCTGGTTGCTGTATCGCGAGAACCCCCGGCTGCTGACCGAAGGCCCGCAACCGAGGCCCGGCCACATCGGCACCACCCCCGGCGCCGGCCGGGTGACGGTGGATCGCGTGGAAAGCGAGTACGGCTACTCGCAGTATCAATGCGACGCGGACCGGCAGACCCTGGCGTACACCGACATCTGGCAGCTGTTCCAGGACCTGATCGACCAGGCCAACCGGTCGAACGTGAGCTTCTATCCGCTCGACTCGCGCGGGCTGGCCGCCTTCGACGACCCGATTGCAGCGGCTCCGATGCGCCGGCCGACGGTGCGAGTGGACCCGCGCCTGCCCGTGCATGAGCAGGAACGCCTGAAGGTCGAACAGGCGCGCCGCGAGCAGATTGCCGCCGATCTGCGGCTGGATACCCAGCACGCGTTGGTGCGGAACCGCGTCGAGTCGCTCCGCGCGCTCGCCGTGAACACCGACGGGCTCGCGATCGTCGACACGAACGACCTCGACGGCGGATTCCGCCGCATCGCCGACGACCTCACGTCGTACTACCTGCTCGGCTACTACTCGACGAACAAGAAGCTCGACGGGAAGTTCCGGAAGATCACCGTCCGGGTGAAGCGGCCGGGCGTCAAGGTGCGCGCGCGGCGCGGCTACCGTGCGCTGTCGCAGGAGGAGATCGAGGAGGGCGCGCGCGAGACGGCCGAAGCCGCGGCGGCGGTGCCGCCGTCCGCCGTGCAGGCCGCGCTCAACAGCATCGGCGTCACGCGGCCCGGCATTCCGCTGCGCACCGCCGTCAGCTATGCCGTGGCCGGAACCGCCGGCGGGCCGTCGCGCCGGGTCCGGCTCTGGACGCTCGCCGAGCTCGACGCCCGCATGCTGCGCGAAGGTCCCTGGCTTGGCGGCGGCGACATCGACATCATGGTCGCGGCCGGCGACGGCAGCCCGCTGGCGTCGAAGACGGTGGCGCTGCCGGCCGCGCAGCGCGCGATCGCCATCGACCTCGGCGAGATCGATCTGCCAGCGGGGGAGACCGTCATTCGCACCCGGGTCCGGCCGCGCGGCGACGGCCTGTCGATCAGCGACACGCTGCGGCTGCCGCCGTCCTACGGCGAGTCGCCGACCGGCGTGCCGCTGCTGTTGCGGCGCGGTCCGACGACCGGCGCGAAGTACGTGCCGACGGCGGACCGGCAGTTCCGCCGGACGGAGCGGCTGCGGCTCGATCTTCCCGTGTTCGCGCCGGTGATCTCGGCGACGGCGGAGCTGCTCGACCGCACCGGCAACCCGATGAGCGTGCCGGTGGCCACCTCGTCGCGCGTGGAGGAGAACGTGAACTGGGCGACCGCGGAGATCGTCCTCGCGCCGCTGGCGGCCGGCGACTACGCGATCAAGCTCGCGGCGGAGCTGGAGGGGACACGCGCGGACATCGTGACGGGTTTCCGGGTGGTGCCGTAATCCACCGGCGGGCGTACATCAGGAACACAGAGACCGCAGAGGACGCAGAGGCCACAGCGGCCGCAGAGGCACGGACACAGACGATGAAGATTCGATCGTCTCTGTGGTCTCTGCGGTCTCTGTGGTCTCTGTGGTGATCGACTGCCCGGGTGAGCCCCGACGCCTCACCCTCCAGTACTGAACGTCAGGCTCCACGGCGCCAGCGGTGCGCCGTCGGTCCCGAGGATCCCTTCCTGCAGCTCGACGGTGACGGTCCGGAACCGCTGGAGCGCGCCGTCGAACGAGATCTCGAGCACGCGGTTCGGCTCGCGGTAGTTCAGCCGCACGCCGATGGGCGGCGGCTGCGGCTCACCGCGTTCGGCGGACTCCTGCGCGGAGTAGCTGACGCGCACGCGGCCCACCAGCGTCTCCGGATCGATGTCGCGCGAGAACTGGATGCGCACGCTCGTGTCGAGCGGCACGTCCGTCTCGCCGGCCGTCGGCACGCTGAACAGGACTTCGGGCGGAACGGGCGGCGCGACCTCGACGGTCTGCTGCGGGACCTCTTCCGCCTGCGGGGAGGTCTCGGCGACGGACTCGGCGGCGATCCACACGAGCCCGCGCTCCGCCTTCACGACCCCGGTGACCTCCAGCCAGCGCCGCGTGTCGAGCCGCGAGTTGACGTCGAAGACGAAGCCGCGGCCGCGCGGCTCCCTGCCGGTGACCCAGAGCGCGGCGTCGGCCGAGCGCAGCACGAACGAGCGCCGGGCGTCGGCGCCGGGCGGCGCCTGCGGCAGGTCGCCGAACAGGTTGCGGCCGCGGAACTGGCCCTGAATCGTCACGCGCTGATCGAGATACCGCCAGGGGGCCAGCGCGATCGCGCGCAGCGTGGGCGCGACCAGCGGTGCGGCCGGTAGCGCCGAGGTGACGTTCAGGACGATCAGCTCCCCGGCGCGCGGCCAGGCCGCCTCCGGATCGAGGCCGAGCAGCGACTGCAGGTTGCGGCCGGTGAGGCGCGGATCGTCCGGCCCCATCCGGCCGATGTCGAGGACCGTGGCGCGCAGCTCGAGCTCGCCGCTGCCGCTCACGCCGTCGCCCACGAACGCCGGCATGCGGTCGTCGTCTGCCACGACCGTGGCGCGGCCGGCGCCCTCCTCGAGCGTGCCGCGCACGAGCACCGGCTGCCCGTTGAAGAAGCCCGGGTACTCCCGGATGGCGTCGAGGGTCGTCGCCCGCCTGCCGGGTGCCTGGCCCGCCGCGATGCCGGCCGCCAGCAGCAGAACCGGCACCGCCCATCGCGCTCGCCGCACGTCAGGACAGCCTGCGCCGCGCCGCGCGGGCCAGCACCACCGCCAGCGCGAGGAAGACGAGGGCCCCGACGATCTGCCCGACCGTGCCCTCGTGGAGGACGGGGATCAACCCGGCCGTCGTGTCCGCGTCGGCCTCGCCGATCAGGTTGTTGCCGTAGAGCACGGCGTAGAGGATGCCCGCCAGCGAGCCGCCGGCGATCAGGCCGGAACTGAACAGCGTGCCCGCGCCGACCTCGGACTCGTCGGCGGCGCCGGTCTTCCGCTCGACCCACCACCGCACCAGGCCGCCGGCGAAGATCGGCGCGGTCGTGGCGATGGGCAGGTACGAGCCGACCGCGAAGGAGAGCGAGTGCACCCCGCACAGCTCGAGCACGATCGAGATGAACACGCCGGTGAGGACGAGGCCCCACGGCAGGTTCTGGCTGAGCAGCCCCTTGATGATCGTCGACATCAGGGTCGCCTGCGGCGCCGGCAGCGCCTGCGACCCGATGGACATCACGTCGTGCAGGTACAGGGTCGTCGCGCCGATGATGAGCGCCGACGCGAGGACGCCGATGATCAGGCCGAGCTGCTGGGCGCTCGGCGTGGCGCCGACGAGGTACCCGGTCTTCAGGTCCTGGGACGTCGCGCCCGCGTTGGCGGCGGCGATGCAGACCACCGCGCCGACGCACAGCGCGACCGGCGCGTAGACGTCGCCGGTCCAGCCGAGCGCGACGAAGATCGTGCAGGTGAGGATCAGCGTCGCGATCGTCATGCCGGAGACCGGGTTCGACGAGGACCCGATCAGGCCGGTGATGCGCGAGGCGACGGTGACGAAGAAGAAGCCGAAGACGATCGTCAGCACGGCCGACAGCAGGTTCCCCTGCGTGGGCATGCCGGGCGCGAGCCACAGGAACAGCGCCAGCGCCAGCGTGCCGACGACGACCGCCATCGCGGGGACGTCGCGGTCGGTGCGCTCGAGGCCGCCGCCGCCCGCCTGCCCCATGTTCCGGACGCTGTCGCGGAACGACGCGATGATCGTCGGGATCGTCCGGCCGAGCGTGATGATGCCCGAGGCGAGCACCGCGCCGGCGCCGATGTAGCGGATGTAGGCGCTCCAGATCTGGCCCGGCGACATCTCCGACAGTCTGAGCCCGCTGGCCGGCACCGGCGGGAACGGCTCGGGGATGTACTCGCCGAGGATGGTCAGCAGCGGCAGCAGCACCAGCCACGAGAGCACGCCGCCGGCGAACATCACGCCGGCGATGCGCGGCCCGATGACGTAGCCGACGCCCATGTACTCCGGCGAGATGTCGACGTTCAGCGTCGCGTTGGGGAAGTAGCTGCCGCGCGGCATCGAGTAGCCGATGCCCGTGCGGACGACCTGGACGATCCAGGACAGGCTCTTCCAGAGCAGGCCGATGCCGAGGCCGTAGAACACCGTGCCGGCCAGCGCGCCGCCGCGCTCCCCGGCGACGAGCACGTTGGCGCACGCCGTGCCCTCGGGATAAGGCAGCACGCCGTGCTCCTTGACGATGAGCGCGCGGCGGAGCGGCACCATCATCAGCACGCCGAGGATCCCGCCGGCGAAGGCGAGCAGCGTGATCTGGTAGTAATTGAAATAGCCCGGGCCGTACGGCACGAGGAAGATGAGCGCGGGCACGGTGAAGACGACGCCCGCCGCCACCGACTCGCCGGCCGATCCGATCGTCTGGACGATGTTGTTCTCGAGGATCGTCGAGCCGCCGAGCCGCTTGAGCACGGAGATGGCGAGCACGGCGATCGGGATCGACGCGCTGACGGTCAGCCCGGCGCGCAGGCCGAGGTAGACGGTGGAGGCGCCGAAGATCAGGCCGAAGATCGCGCCGAGCAGGATGGCCCGGACGGTGAACTCGGCCACCGACTGCGACGCGGGCACGTACGGTTCGAAGCGGCCGGGGGCCGGCGGCTGTGGCTCGGGTCGGGCGACGTGGGCCATAGGCGCGGATTCTAGCGCAGGGTCCCGGCGGGCGGCGAGCCTCGCGGCCGCCCGGATGGTTGCCTGAGCCTGTTGTCTGCCCGTACAATTCCGTCAGATTGTGAAACAGACGAACAAGTCGCGCCCGCTGCCCGAACAGGTTTCGGAGCTCACGACCAACCGCCTCTCGATCTATCTGCGCTGCCTGACGGAGCTCGACGCCGCCTCGGTGGAGACGATCTCCTCGCAGGAGCTGGCCGCCCAGTTCAAGCTGAACGCCGCGCAGATCCGCAAGGACCTCGCGTACTTCGGCGAGTTCGGCGTCCGCGGCGTGGGCTACTACGTCAAGGACCTCCGCCGCCACCTGCGCCAGATCCTCGGCCTCGACCGCAAGCTGAAGGTCGCGATCATGGGCGCCGGCAACCTGGGCCTCGCCCTGGCGGACTACCCGGGCTTCCGGCAGGAAGGCTTCGAGATCGTCGCGCTCTTCGACGTGCTCAACGAGAAGGTCGGGCACGTCTCGCGCGGCGGGGTCGCCATCTACGACATCCGGCAGCTGAAGAAGGTCGTGCGGGCCGAGCGCATCAGCATCGCCGTCATCGCGGTGCCGGCCTCGGCGGCCCAGCAGGTCGTCAACCAGGTGACCGGCGCCGGCATCCGGGCCATCCTGAACTTCTCGCCGGGCCCGCTGACGGTGCCGCCCGACGTGAAGCTCAAGAGCGTCGACCTCACGCAGTCGCTGGAGAGCCTGTCGTTCTTCCTGGCGCGGGAAGGCATCGAGTAGCCCGGGTTGCTACACTGAGCTCCCATGCCCCGCCGGCCCCGCACGCTGACACACGTCGACGCCGCAGGCGCGGTGCGGATGGTCGACGTCGGCGACAAGCCGGCGACGGTGCGCGAGGCCACCGCCGAGGCCTTCATCCGGGTATCAGCCGCCGCGCGCCGCCTGGTCGCCGCCGGCGCGACGAAGAAGGGCAGCCCGCTCGAGGTTGCGCGCATCGCCGGCATCCAGGCGGCGAAGCGGACCGCGGACCTGATCCCCCTCTGCCACCCGCTCGCGCTCTCGCACGTCGACATCGACATCGCCGCCGCCCGTGGCGGCTACCGCCTGCGCGCGACGGTGCGGACCACGGGCCCGACCGGCGTGGAGATGGAGGCGCTCACCGCCGTCAGCGTGGCGGCGCTGACCGTCTACGACATGCTGAAGGCGGCCGATCGGCACATGGTGATCGAGGGCATCCGGGTGCTCGAGAAGAAGGGAGGCCGCAGCGGTACGTGGCGGCTGAAGTGACGCGCTGTCGAGGCCGCAGAGCACCACCGCGGCGCTCGATCAACCGCAGAGGGCACAGAGACCACCGAGACCGCAGAGGGCACAGAGACTTGAGGTGTGTCGTGTCCGGTAGTGACAGTCCGGGTGATCCCACGAATGTTTCTTGAGTCTTCTGCAGCCCCTGCGTGTTCCATGTTCTCTGCGTCCTCTGTGCTCTCTGTGTCCTCTGTGTCCCTGTTGCCGCCGCTCGTCAGGACTCCGCCACGATGAACCACGTTGAACCAGTCGACCTCCTGGCCTTCGGGCCCCACCCCGACGACATCGAGATCGGCATGGGCGCCAGCGTCGCGCACCACGTCGCGCTCGGGCTGCGGGTCGGCCTGTGCGACCTGACGCGCGGCGAGATGGGCTCGAATGGCACGCCCGAGGAGCGGGTGGCCGAAGCGGAGGAGGCGGCGCGCGTGCTGGGCGCCGCGTGGCGCGTGAACCTCGGCCTGCCCGACCGTCACCTGCGCGAGACGCCGGAGCAGGTGCGGCCGATCGTCGAGCTGATCCGGGCCGCGCGGCCGTCGGTGGTGGCCCTGCCGCACTGGGCCGACCGGCACCCGGACCACACCGCCGCCAGCGCGCTCGTCGCCGCGGCTGCGTTCAGCAGCGCGCTGCGCCGGTTCGACGCGGCCGGCGAGGCGTGGCGCCCCGACTGGCTGGTCTACTACTTCATCAACAACGCCTCGGAGCCCTCGTTCGTCCTCGACGTCTCGGCGCACTACGAGGCCAAGCGCCGCGCGCTCGCCTGCCACCGCTCGCAGTTCGCGCCGCAGGCCACCGACGCCACGGCGACGCGGCTGACGTCGCCGCTCTTCATGCAGCTCGTCGAGAGCCGCGACGCGCAGTTCGGCGCGCTCGCCGGCGTGCGCTGGGCCGAGGGCTTCGTCGTGCGCGAGCCGATCATCCGCCGGCACCTCCTGAAGCGCCGGCGCACCGGACCGGAGCCCGGGGCGTGAGAATCGGCATCGTCTGCTACGCCTCGACGGGCGGCAGCGGCATCGTCGCCACGGAGCTGGCCGTCAGCCTGGCCGCGCGCGGGCACGAGGTCCACGTCCTCAGCACCGAGCCGCCGTTCCGGTTCCCGGAGGGGCAGCCCGGCCTGTTCTTCCATCCGGTCGAGACCCCGTCGTATCCGCTCTTCCGCGAGCCGCAGTACGCGCTCTCGCTCGCGACGGCGATCGTGCAGGTCTCCCGCCGCCACCATCTCGACATCGTCCACGCGCACTACGCCGTGCCGCACGCGGCCGCGGCGTACCTGGCGCGACAGATCATGGCCGCCCACCCGACCGACCGCGTGCCGCGCGTGATGACGACGCTGCATGGCACGGACATCACGCTGGTCGGCAGCGACCCGTCGTACTCGGAGACGGTAGCGTTCTGCATCGACCAGTCCGACGCGGTCACCGCCGTCTCCCGGAGCCTGAAGGAGGACACGTGCCGGGCGCTCGGCATCACGCGCCCGATCGACGTCATCCCGAACTTCCTCGACGTCGAGCGCTTCGCACGGCGGCCGGGCCCGCCCCCAGCCGGACCACCCCGGATCGTGCACATGTCGAACTTCCGGCCCGTCAAGCGCATCGACGCCGTCGTCGACGTGTTCGCGCGCGTGCGCGCGGCGCGCCCCGCACGGCTGGTGCTGGTCGGCGACGGCCCGGAGCTTCCGGGCGCGCAGGCGCGGCTGCGCCAGCTCGGGCTCGACGCCGACGTCGAGATCGCGGGGGAGCGGCTCGACGTGGTCGACGTACTCTCGGGCGCGGCGGTGTTCCTCCTGCCGTCAGCGACCGAGAGCTTCGGCCTCGCGGCGCTGGAGGCGATGGCATGCGAGGTGCCCGTCGTCGCGTCGCGTGTCGGCGGCCTGCCCGAAGTCATCGACGACGGCGAGGCGGGATTCCTGCACGCGCCGGAGGACATCGAGGGCATGGCGCACAGCGTCGGGCGGCTCCTGGACGATGAGGAGCTCCGGCAGCGGATGGGGACTGCCGGCCGGTGGATTGCGGTGGAGCGGTTCTCGACGGAGAAGATCGTGCCGCAATACGAGGAGGCTTACGGGAGATTGGATCGGGGCTGATCAGGTCTGATCGGGTCGGATCAGGTCGGATCAGGTCAGATCAGGTCAGATCAGGTCCGCGCGGCCGCTCGCTGATCCCTGCTCGCGGCCGCGCGATCGGGTCGCGCCTTCGCCCGCCGGCGATCGGTCGCGGGCTCCGGCTGATCGGGTCTACGCGGCCGCTCGCTGCTCCTTGCTCGCGGCCTCCCTTGGGTGGGGGCGGAAGCCCCGCTGCCACGGATTCCACCGAAGGAACACCGGCGCCGGGGCGCACCAATCCTGGGTGCCTGTGGCGGCGGGCCTTCAGGCCCGCTCACACGCGACTGCGAGTCACCGCTCGGCGAGCGGTCGCCTTTCCTGTTTCCTGTTTCCCGCTTTCCGCTTCCCGCCAGGTCCCGAGCGCGTTCGCGATCAGGTCTGCGGTCGGGCCTCGCGCGGATCATCCAGCCGTGGCGGCGGCTCGATGTGGATGATGGCGTCGCCGATCTGCGGGAATCGGGACATCAGCCGGTCCTTCACGGCGTGCGAGATCTCGTGCGCGGCGTCGAGGCGGGTGCCGGCTTCCATCCAGATGTGCAGGTCCACGAAGACGTGGTCGGCCGTGCCGCGCGTCCGGATCTCGTGGCAGCCCATCACGTGGGGGACGCTCATCACCGCGTCGCGGATGTCCGCCTCGGCAATCGCGATCCGGTCGCCGAGGACGTCCGACGTCGACCGGACGATCTCCCACGCGGCGTGCCCGATGAAGCCGATGATCACGAACGCCGCGATCGGGTCGAGCATCGGATAGTCGAGCCGGGCGCCGATGAGCGCGACGATGACGGTGAGCGACGTCAGCACGTCGCTCTGC
>DASVDJ010000184.1:0-2915 GCA_036381155.1 Vicinamibacterales bacterium | reverse complement strand
GTAGAACACGCCCCACCTGATGTTGGGCAGCGTCACCCGGAAGAACGTCTGCAGCCCGCCCGCGCCGAGGAGCCGCGCGGCTTCCTCCTCGTCCGCGCCGCCGGACTCCATGATCGGGATCACCTCGCGGGCGATGAACGGGAGCGAGACGAACACGCTCGCAAGGACGACCCCGGGGATGTCGAAGACGATCCGGATGTCATGCCCGGCGAGCCAGGGCCCCAGCAGGCCCTGCCGTCCGGTGAGCAGGATGAAGATCAGACCCGAGATCACGGGCGAGACCGCAAAGGGCAGATCGATCAGGCTGGTCAGCAGCTGCTTGCCCCGGAAGTTGAATCGCGCGATCGCCCATCCGGCGCAGAGGCCGAAGATCAGGTTGGCCGGGACCGCGATGGCCGCCGTCAGCAGCGTGAGCCTCAGGGCGGCAATCGCATCCGGCTCCGCAATGGCGCTGAAGTAGGCGCCAAGGCCACCGGCCAGCGCCTCCACGAAGACCGCCACCAGCGGAATGGCGAGGAACAGCGCGAGGAATGCGAGCGCGACGGCGATGAGCGCCCATCGGACCACCCGCGGTTCCGTGAGCCGCTGCGTCCGGGCGGCGGCCGCCGGCAGTGTCGAGACAGCGGTCGTCACGCCAGGACCCTCCGTGCGCTCCACCCCTGCAGCAGGTTGATGGCGAGCAGGAGCACGAACGCGATCGCGAGCAGGACGAACGCCACCGCCGTCGCTCCGGCATAGTCGTACTGCTCGAGCTTCGTGACGATCAGCAGCGGCGGAATTTCCGTCCGCATCGGCATGTTCCCCGAGATGAACACGACGGATCCGTACTCGCCGATGGCGCGCGCGAAGGCGAGCGCCACTCCCGTCAGCCAGGCCGGCAGGAGATACGGCAGCACGACACGCCGGATCACCTGCCATCGCCGGGCTCCCAGGCTCGTCGCCGCTTCCTCGATCTCGACGTCGAGCTCGCGAATCACCGGCTGCAGCGCGCGGATGACGAACGGGAGCCCGATGAAGATCAGCGCGACGGTGATGCCCGTCCGGGTGAACGCCACCGGGATGCCGATGGCCGCGAGCGGGCGGCCCAGCCACCCGCCGGGCGCGTAGAGCGTGGTCAGCGTGATGCCGGCGACCGCCGTCGGGAGCGCGAACGGCAGGTCGATGGCCGCGTCGATCAGCCGCCGGCCCGGGAACTCGTACCGCACCAGGACCCACGCCACCACGAAGCCGAGCACGCCGTTGACCGCGGCGGCGGCCGACGACGTGAGGAGCGTGAGGCGATAGGAGGCGACCACCCGGGGATCGGTCACCGTCGCCCAGAACCGGTCCCACCCCATCTCCGCGGTCCTGATCGGCAGACCGGCGAGCGGAATCAGGACGATGAGCAACAGGTAGGCCAGCGTGAACCCCAGGGTCACGCGGAACCCGGGGAGCACGGGGTGGTGCCTCGTGCGGGCGGTCGCCTGAGACGTCATCTGGTGCCCGCCGGCTCGTAGATCTGATCGAACGTGCCGCCGTCGGCGAAGTGCGTCCGCTGGGCGGTCTGCCATCCGCCGAACGCTTCGTCGATCGTGAACAGCTCCACGTCGGCGAACGTCGACGCGTACTTCGCTGCGACCGAGGGGTCGCGGGGCCGGTAGTGATGCTTCGCGGCGATCTCCTGCCCTGCCTCGCTGTAGAGGAACTGGAGGTACGCCTCGGCCACCTCCCGCGTGCCCTTCCTCGCCACGACTGTGTCGACGACCGCGACGGGCGGCTCGGCCAGGATGCTGAGCGACGGCACGACGATCTCGACGCTGCCCTCCGCCTCCTTCACGGCGAGGAACGCCTCGTTCTCCCAGGCGAGCAGCACGTCGCCGATCCCGCGCTGCACGAAGGTCGTCGTCGATCCGCGTGCGCCGGTGTCGAGGACCGGCACGTTCCGGAAGAGGCGCGTGACGAACGCCCTGGCGGTGTCGTCGCTGCCGCCGGGTTGGCGTTTCGCGTACTCCCAGGCCGCCAGGTAGTTCCACCGTGCGCCGCCCGACGTCTTCGGATTGGGCGTGATGACCTGCACGTCCGGCCTGACCAGATCGCTCCAGTCCCTGATGCCCTTCGGATTTCCCCTGCGGACCAGGAAGACGATGGTCGAGGTGTACGGCGCGCTGTTCTGCGGCAGGCGGGACTGCCAGTCGGCGCTCAGCAGCCCGGCCGCGGCGATCGCGTCGATATCCGAAGCGAGCGCCAGCGTCACCACGTCCGCCTCGAGTCCGTCGATCACCGAGCGCGCCTGCGCGCCCGATCCCGCGTGCGACTGCCGGATCGTGACCGTCTGATTCGTGCGGCCCTGCCAGTGCCGCGCGAATGCCGCGTTGAACTCCGCGTAGAGCTCGCGGGTCGGGTCGTACGAGACGTTCAGGATCTCGATTGACGCCGGCGTGCCCGCCGCGTTCGAGTCGCTGCGCGTCGACTCGTTGCGGCAGGCAGCGGACAGGCCGATTCCGAGGAGCACGGTCAGGAGCAGCGCGATACGCGCTGGCGCGCCGGGTGCGCGGCGGGTCGAATGGATGAACGAAGTCATGAATGTCTGCATGTGAGCATCCCGCGATAGCAACCCGTCAGAAATTGACCTGCGTCCGGAACACGAAGGCGTTCTCGGCCCTGCGCGATCTGCCGGTGGCGGCGTCCTCGAAGGCCGTGCGCTCGACGTTGAACGTGTAGCGGACGTTGCGGGTCAGGTACCAGTTGAGGCCGACGGTCCAGGCGTCGGCGTGGGGGCTCGCACCGGGTGCCGCGAGGCCCGACGTCACGGCCCGGGGATCGACTTTCAGCGCGTGATAGCGTGCGGCGACCTGGAACGCGCCGAGGCCGCCTTTGCCGAAGCCGAACTCCGATCGCGGCCGGACGCCGCTCTCGGTCGCCGTCTCGCCGGTCAG
>DASVDJ010000183.1:0-19785 GCA_036381155.1 Vicinamibacterales bacterium | reverse complement strand
CGAAGCTTCTAGCTTACAGGTCCGGCCGCGTCCGGTCGATCCAGCTCGACGGTATGCCCGTCAGCGGAACGAGCGAAAGAGCACGCAGGTCGGTGGCAACAGAAGCGAACAAGCTCATCGGGATGCTATCGTTGCGCGCATGACCCGAGCGCTCATGTTCGCCATTGCCGTCGCTCTGCTGTCAGGCGCGCCAGCCGGACCGGCCAGCGCCCGGCAGACCCGCTACGAACCGACCTGGGCCTCGCTCGACCAGCGTCCGGCGCCGGACTGGTACCTCGACGCGAAGTTCGGGATCTTCATCCACTGGGGCGTCTACTCCGTGCCGGCGTACTCCGCGCCCGATCAGTACGCCGAGTGGTACTGGAACAGCCTGCGCGCGACGCCGGGGCCGAATGACGGTGGCGCACGCCGGCGCCACGAGGCAACCGTCGCGTTCCACGAGCGCGTGTACGGAAAGGACTTCGTGTACCAGCAGTTCGCGCCGCTCTTCCGGGCCGAGCTGTTCGACCCCGACGAGTGGGCCCGCATCTTCCGCGAGGCCGGTGCCCGCTACGTCGTCCTCACCTCCAAGCATCACGACGGCTTCTGCCTGTTCCCCAGCGAGGAAGCGAACCGGCACTGGGGGCAGCCGTGGAACGCGGTGGACGTCGGGCCCCGGCGCGATCTGCTGGGCGACCTGTCGGAGGCGGTGCGCAAGGCCGGACTGAAGATGGGCTTCTACTACTCGCTGTACGAGTGGTTCAATCCGCTCTGGCTGAGTGATCCGAAGCTGTACGTCGAGCGGCACATGATCCCGCAGTTCAAGGACGTCGTCACGCGCTACCGGCCGTCGATCATCTTCAGCGACGGCGAGTGGGACCTGCCGTCGGAGGACTGGCGCAGCCCCGAGCTGCTCGCATGGCTGTACAACGAGTCGCCGGTGAAGGACGACGTGATCGTCAACGACCGGTGGGGCAAGGAGACGCGGCATCGGCACGGCGGCTACTTCACGACGGAATACGGCGCCGGCCTGCCCGACGCGACGCACCCGTGGGAGGAGAACCGCGGGATGGGCTTCTCCTACGGCTACAACCGCAACGAGCCGCTCAGCAACTACAGAACGGGACAGGAGCTCGTCTGGATGCTCGCCGACCTCGTCGCGCGCGGCGGAAACCTGCTGCTCAACGTCGGCCCGACCGCCGACGGCCGCATCCCGGAAGTCATGCAGGACCGACTGAAGGAGATCGGCGACTGGCTGAAGGTGAACGGCGAAGCGATCTACGGCACGCGCACGTGGACGCGATCGGCACAGTGGACCGAGGGCACGCGGCCCGAGCAGCAGTACGGCGACTACCGCGTCAAGTACGACATCCTCGAGATGGCCGGCCAGCGCCCTCGCGACGGGCAGGCAGTCAAGCAGGTCTTCTTCACGAGGAAGCCGGACGCGCTCTACGCCATCACCCCGGGCTGGCCCGGACCCGGGCTCGTCCTCAAGGACGTCGTCCCGGCACGGAACACGGTGGTGACGATGCTGGGGGTGCCGGGCAAACTGACCTGGCGGCGCCGCGGCAACGATCTAGTGATCGACACGCCGGCGCTGTCACCGGATGCGCTGCCATGCCGGTATGCGTATACGTTCAAGATCACGGGGATTGAGTAAGTCGGATCGGGTCGGATCAGGTCGGATCAGGTCCCGCCTCCGCCGCACGTGAGACCTGACGCGGCTTCGGCGGATCAGGTCCCGCCGAAGCCCGCTGTAACAGCCGCGCCGGGTCGCTCGTAGTTCCAGAGTGGTGCTTCTGCGGCCCTTGTTGCTGGCAGCCTTCGAGGCAGCGTGCTGATAGAGGACGAGCTGGAGCGAATCGGAGCCTGGCGGCAGCTGGCGCAGGCCGGGCTGCCGGGCACGGCGCTGGGCGCGCGCGACCCGGCCCTGCCGTTGAGTCGCGACCCCGACGCTGTCCTGGGCTGGCTCCGGCGGGGGCACGCCCTCTTCGGGCTGCCCATGCCGGAGGCACGGGTCGTCGACGTGCACGACCTGCCCGACCGCGCCCGCCGTCTGCTCGCCCACAACCAGAGCATGACCCGCACGCTCGAGGCGGAGTACCGCCGCCCGATGGGGCTGCGCGTGCTGGCTGGGTTCGAGCGGGATGGCCACGCGTCGCGGCACGTGGCGCTGGTCCAACCGTCGGGGATGCCGGTGGTCGTCGCGACCATCACCATCGCCCTCGGCATGCTGCCGGAAGGTGCGCGCGCCCAGGTCGCGGAGCAGCGCGTGCCGCTCGGCCGCGTGCTCGCCGGCCATGGCATCCGCTACGCGTCGCATCCGCTGGGCTACTTCGCGCTGACTCCGGACGAACGGCTCACCGGGCTCTTCGATCTCCGCCGGCCCGATCCGCTCCACGGCCGCGTCGTCGTCCTCGCCGACGACACACGCCGCATCCTCGCGCACGGTTTCGAAGTACTCGGGCCTGCCTGAAGCCCCGCCGCTACAGCTGACTGAAAGGAAAGGGCCCGATCACTCCGTCCGGTTGATCGGCCAGAGCGGCGACTCGGTGCGAGCGGTCGCCAGGTAGCGCTCGATGCGCTCGACGACGTCGGGGTGCTCGCGGGCGACGTCGCGCGACTCGGACTGGTCGGCGACGAGGTCGTAGAGCTCCAGCGGGCGATCGGGCGCGAGCCGCACGGCCTTCCAGCGGCCGTGCCGCACGGCCTGCTGGAACCCGCGCTCGTGGAACTCCCAGTACAGGAACTCGTGCGTGGATTGCGGCTCACCGCGCAACGCACGGGCCATCGACATGCCGTCGATGCCGTCGGGGGCACGGGCGCCGGCCAGTTCGGCGGCGGTCGGCAGCACATCCCAGTGCGCCCAGACGTGGTCGCTGATCCGTCCGGCGGGCACCACGCCCGGCCATCGCGCGATCATCGGCACGCGGATGCCGCCGTCGTACAGATCGCGCTTGATGCCGCGCAGCGGCCCGGAGCTCCCGAAGAACGCCGGATCCGCGCCTCCCTCGCGATGCGGGCCGTTGTCGCTCGTGAACAGCACCAGCGTCTCCTCGCCGATGCCCTCCGCGTCCACCAGCCGGACGATCTCGCCGACGTAGCGGTCGATGCGCGTGACCATCCCGGCGAACGCCGCGCGCGGCTGCGGCTGCGAGCGGTAGCCGCCGGACGGCCCAGGCGGTGGCGACGGGTTCGCGTCGGCCTTCCCGTTGACGTACGGCGTCTCCGGAAACCGTCCCGCGAACGGCGCCAACGAATCCTCGGGCACCAGGAGCTCGGCATGCGGCATCGAGAAGTTCAGGTAGAGGAAGAACGGCGCGCCAGACGCCTTCGCCTCGCGGATGAAGCGCCGCGCCTCCTCCGCGAACAGGTCGTTCGCGTACACCGAGGGGTCGATCGGCACGCGCGTGTCGCCGCGAAAGAGCTAATCGGTGTACTGACGGTGAGCGTGCCGGTGATCGAGGTAGCCGAAGAACGCCTCGAATCCCTGGAGCCCCGGCAGCCCTGGCGTGCCGGGCAGCCCCAGTCCCCACTTGCCGATGACTGCGGTCCGATAGCCGGCCTCCCGCAGTACTTCGGCCACGGTGACGTCCGAGGCCTCCAGCGGGAACTCGCCGTTGCCCCGGATGCGCGCGTGCCCCGTGTGCAGCCCCGTCATGAGCGTGGCCCGCGACGGCGCGCACACGGTGCTGCCGGCGTAGTACTGCGTGAAGCGCGTCCCCTCGAACGCGAGGCGATCGAGGTTCGGCGTCTCGAACCGCTGCTGCCCGTACGCGCTGAGGTCGCCGTAGCCGAGATCGTCCGTCTGGACGATCAGGATGTTCGGACGCGGCGGCGTGGCAGCGGAACCGCCCGACGATGCCGGTGCACAGCCGACGGCCGATGTCGCGAGGACCAGCAGGTTCAGGAGGGGCGACGTGCGGGTCATCGGAACGACTCCTCCGGCCACCGCCGTCCATCCGGCGGAGCCGGGCGTAGTCTACAGGACCCGCAGCGATGCGGTCTGAACTCACCCCCGCATCAGATCGCCACCAGCGCTCCTACAGCAATCCCCAGACGGGCGGAAAGGCTGCGAGCACGCCGAGTGCGGTCAGCGCGAACGTCACGAACGTCACGCCCCCCGGCGCAATCTCGCGCGCCTTCCATCGGGCGTGCAGCACGCCCCACGCGACGAGCCAGATGACGGTGACCAGCGTCGTGCGGCCGGTCACGCCTCCTGCCGGCGCGTAGAGCGCCGGGACGGTGAAAGCGCCCACCTCGTTGAGGAGCGCCACGAAGCCCATCGCGAGCGCGCCGATGCCGGACGCCAGCACCGCCGCCATCGCCGCCCCGTTGACCTCGCGTGACGCCGCGGTCATGCGCTCAAGGCTCACGGACATGGGACCTCTCCCTTCGCTAGTGCAGCGGTGCGACCTTGTTCACGAACACGCCCAGCAGCGACATGTACGCGGTCAGCACGAACGCGACCGCAAGCAGGCCGAGCGACACGCTCCGCAGCGCCCGGTCCTGGAACACACGTGACGGATGCCGCACGACGACGAACGCGGCCGCGGTCGCCAGCATCGACGCGATCCAGGGCATGTGCTCCTTGCTCTCCATCGCGAACCGGTGCAACCAGGCGGTGCCCGGGTTCGCCAGCAGCATCGCGCGCGGGAACTGGGCGAGGTCGGTCGCGCCGGCCGGCGGCGTGACGCGATACGGAGGAAAGATGACGTAGGTACCGGTGATGACCGTGAGCCAGAGCATCGCCGTCGTCAGCGTCGTGACGGCCGCGAGCGCCCGCGCTCCCGCGGCCGGCTCACCGGGCCCGGCCGGCGCCCGTGTGGCGTACAGATAAAACAACGCCGCGGCCAGACCCAGCAGCGCCGCCCCGCCAAGCCCGACGCCGTGGATCATCGTCCAGATGCTACGTTCGGAGAACAACATGGCCGTCCTCCCCGTCCGCGTCGGGCAGCGGCGCGGACCCTTGCCGCCACTCTACTCCGGACATGGCTCGCCGGAGCATGATCCCCGTCATCCCAGCTCTTCCTGCACCTTCAGCCGGAACGGCGGCGTCGGCGCCGGCTTGACGAGCAGCACGGCCTGCGTGATCGCCGCCAGCAGCTGCCTGAGGATCCTTGCGCGGCCCCGCATGAACCGTCCCGCCCAGCCGACCACGATCAGATCGATGTTTCGCGAGCCGATCAGGCCGAGCAGCTCGTCCGCCGTGCTGCCGGTGCACAACGCCAGCTCGACGATGCGGCTGCAGTCCGCCGGAGCGCAGGTGGGCAGCGCGCGGCGGACGAACTCGTCCAGCTGCGACGGGTACTCGTGATGGATGGCGTCGGCATACCGCGTGCTCGCCTCCAGGTGGCCGTCCTGCGGATCGGCGACGTGCGCCGCATGCACCTCCATGTCGAGCGCCACCGCCACCCGCACCGCCAGCGCCAGCGCATCGTCTGCCTGCACTTCCCCGCTGAGCGGCACGAGCGAGCGGCGCCACGGCAACCGCTCGCGATAGCCGGGCGGCAGCAGCAGCACGGGGACCGGGCTCCGCTCGATCACCGCGTGCGTCACGCGCCCGACCAGCGCCGGCGCGCTGACGTCGCCCCTGTCCGCGGCCCCCTCGCCCACCGCGCTCATGACGACGAGCGCGGTGTCCAGACGCGTGATGTGCGCAAGGATGGCGTCGGCCGGATAGGCGGGCGCCTGGTGCAGCGTCACGTGCCGCCAGTGGCTCTCGGGGACCTGCAGCCGCCTCAGCTCCTCCTGCGCCGGCCGCTCGGGCGCCGCGCTGAGAATGTGCAGCTGCGCGTTCAGCCGTTCGGCGAGCCAGACCGTACAGCCGATGCCGCGTGCCGCGAGCGGCGATCCGTCCAGGGGCAGGAGAATCGAGGGGAACGGGCTCATGGCGCGACCTCCCGTCCGGCATGCACGCGATGTCGCCGGCCCCGCCACGCCAGCGTCGTCGAGACGCCGTGCCAGTCCTCCGGCAGGCGTGCCGCGGCATCCGGGTCGACCACGGGTCCCTCCTCGTCGAAGCGCACGCCGAGGAACCCGAACACCAGCGCCTGCCAGGTCGCGCCCATGCAGGCCGGATGGATGCCGAGTGCGCTGTTCGACATCGAGTTCGACAGATCCAGCCAGAGACTCTCGCGCCAGTAGCGCTCCGCATCCTCGCGCAGCCCCAGGCGAGCGGCGATTGCGGCGTGGATGCCCGGCGAGAGGCTGCTGCCGTGGTCTGTCAGCGGCTCGTAGTACCGGTAGTTCGCCTCGACGATGTCCCGCGGAAACGCGTCGGGGAACACGTGGAGCAGCATCAGCACGTCGGCCTGCTTGATCACCTGCAGCCGGTTGATCTCGTCCCACTCGAACAGCCGGCTGATCGGCGCGCGGAAGCGTTCCTCGGCGGGCAGCGGATAGCGCGGCAGGTCGAAGAAGCCCTCGAACTGCTCGATGACGCCGCGCGCATCGGGTCCGGGGCAGTAGAGCTCCGCGGTCACGTCGCTCCACTGCTCCACTTCGGCGGGCTCGAGTCGCAACCGTTCGGCGAGCGCCGCACGCTCGCGCGCATACCGGGACTCCGCCCAGCGCAGCGCCTCGATGGCCTTCTCGACGTTGTCGCGGGCCATCCAGTTCGTGTAGGCGTTGTCGTCGACGCCGTGATGGTACTCGTCGGGTCCGACGACGCCGCGGATGTGCCAGCCGCGCGGCCCGCGGACGACGCGGCTGGCCCAGTAACGGGCGGTCTCGATGAGGATCTCGAGGCCCACGTCGCGCAGGAAGACCTCGTCGCGTGTTGCCTCCCAGTAGCGCCAGACCGCGTGCGCGACGTCGGCGGTGATGTGGATCTGCTGCGTTCCGGTGAAGATCGGGATCACCTTTCCCGTGGTCTTCAACCTGATCGCCCGCGGCGTCACATCGTCACCCGTCACGGTGGATTCCCAGGCGTAGAAGGCGCCGCGGTTGCCGAACTCGCGCGCGCGGCGGCGGGCGCCGTCGAGCGTGTGATGGCGGTACAGCAGCAGGCAGCGGGCCACGTCCGGCGCGGTGTACAGGTAGAAGGGCAGTTTGAACATCTCGACGTCCCAGAAGATGTGCCCCTCGTACGCCCGGCCGGTGAGCGCGCGTCCTCCGACCGAGATCCGCGGATCGCGGTCGGCGGCGCTGGTGAGGTGACAGGCGTTGAAGCGGAGCGCCTGCTCAGTCGCGGGACTGCCGGGGATGCGGATGTCGGCCGCGTCCCAGATCCCGGCCCAGCGCTCGGCATGCTCCCGGAACGCGGCGTCAATCGCCTCGGGACCGATCGCGCGCACGTGGTCCACGGCTGCCTTCCGCGGGTCGTCGGTATCGCGCGACGTGTAGATTGCGGTGCAGCGGAGAAAGCGGCGCGTCTCGCCGATGGACGCTGACCCGCGCCAGCGCACGGCGGCGCGGTCCTCGCCGATCCGCATCGCTCGCGACGCGAGTGCTATCACGAAGCCCGATGCCAGCGTGCGGAAGACGTGCACCTCGACGCCGTCGATCTCCTCGACGCCGGCCGCGGTGAGGTGCGGATGTCTGGCGGCCAGCTCCGGATCGGCGAGCGAGAAGTCGACGGCCAGCTCCCCGGAGTGGTTCGCCAGGCAGACGCGCACTTCCTGCAGCACCAGGTGCAGATCCGCCTGCGACGCACAGCGCCTCGTGCGAATCTCCACGCGGCGCCCCGCGCCGACGTCGAAGCTCACGGCGCCGTGCAGCTCCGCGCGACGGAGGTCGAGACGTCGCTGGTACTGACGCATGTGCGGGCCGCCAACTTCCAGGACGCAGCCGTCGACCTCGACGCTCACCCGGAAGGGGAACGGCATGGAGACGAGCTCGCTGTAGAGGTTGTCGTCGCGGCCGTCTCCGAGGAACTCCTGCTCGGAGTACGGCCGCGGCAGATGCTTGCGGTCGTAGATGCCGGCGACGAACAGGTCGCCCTGCGATCCGGGCAGCGGGCGATCGGGGCTGCCGCGCACGCCGAGATACCCGTTGCCGACCGCAAACAGGCTCTCCATGGCATGCTCGCGGGCCGGATCGAAGCCTTCCTGCTCGACCTGCCACGCCAGGCGCGCCGCGCGGCGCGCCGCGCGGCGCGTCGCGACCGCCTGCGCCAGGCGGTCGACGTCGAGCCCGCCGAGACTGCCGACCACCAGATCGGCGCCGTGATCGGCGAGGGCGTCGGCCGTTCCGCCGTGATCGAGCCCGACGACGAGGCCGAAGCCGCCGCGGCGTGCCGACTCGACGCCGGGCAGCGAGTCCTCGACGACGATCGCGCGGGCGGGGGCGACGCCGAGCAGTTCGGCGGCCTTCAGGAAGGGATCGGGGAACGGCTTCCCGCGCAGGTGCAGGACCGCCGCGTCCAGCCCGTCGAGGCGGACGTCGAAGAGCGGCTCCAGGCCGGCGACGTGCAGGACCTCGCGCCCGTTGCGGCTTGAGGTGACGACCGCGGTCTTCACGCCGGCAGCGCGCAGCGTCTTGATGAGCGCGACAGCCTCGCCGAAGACCTCGACGCCCTCGTCACGCAGGCGTTCGAGGAACAGCACGTCCTTGCGCAGTCCGAGCCCGTGCACCGTCCAGGCGCCCGGCTCGTCGTCGGGCGCGCCATCGGGCAGCACGATGCCGCGCGAGGCAAGGAAGCCGCGTACGCCTTCATACCGCGGCTTGCCGTCCACGAACGCGAGGTAGTCGCCGTGCTCGAACGGCTGGAAGGGTTTGCCCTCGCGCCGCGCGTGCTCGCGCAGGAAATCGTCGAACAGCGCCTTCCATGCCGCGGCGTGCACGTCCGCCGTGCGCGTGACGACGCCATCGAGGTCGAAGAGCACGGCCTCGTAGCCGCGAGCGGGCCGGTCATGCGCCGCATCCATCGCATCCGCCGTGCGTCCGCCTCGTCCCGGGCCGGGGAACGGATCCGCGCACCCGGAATTCGCGGGTCCCGACGATAATACGTGTAATGCGCGCGCGTCCGGCTCGACGTGCCCGCGCTTTTCTCCGAGGAGGGGAGATGGTCAAGCTCGAGCGCATCCTGTGCCCGGTCGATCTCTCCGGTACCTCGCGGCGCGCGCTCGCGCACGCCGCCGTCATCGCGCGCTGGTACGACGCCAGGCTCAGCGTCCTGCACGTCTTCAACGCGGCCGCGCCGTTCCCGGCCGCCGGCGCCGAGTTCGTCGGGCACGCGGCGCCGATTGCGACGCCGGTCAGTGCCGATCAGGTCATGGAGGAAGTGCGGCGCTTCGTCGAGCCGGTGATGGGCGGCGGGCCCGCACCCGAGCTCATCGTCCGCGACGGGAATCCCGTGAAGCAGATCGTCGAGCAGGCCGAACACCTGCGCGCCGATCTGCTGGTGATCGGCACGCACGGCCGGTCCGGCTTCGAGCGCTTCATGCTGGGCTCGGTTACGGAGAAGGTGGTGCGCAAGGTCTCCTGCCCGGTGCTGACCGTGCCGCCGGCGGAGCGGGCCGAGACGGAGCACGCGATCTTCAAGACGATTCTCTGCCCGGTGGATTTCTCCGACGGTTCGGAGCGCGCGACGGCGTATGCGCTCTCGCTGGCGCAGGAAGCCGATGCGCGGCTGATCCTCCTGCACGTGGTGGAGTCGTCGCTCGATCCGGTCCTCGCGCGCGAGACCGCGCACTTCACGGTGCCGGAGTACGACCGGTACCGCCGCGAACAGGCCGCCGATCAGCTGAAAGCGCTCGTCCCCGCCAACGCGCGCGACTGGTGCACGCCCGTCGAACTGGTGACGTCGGGCAAGCCGCACCACGAGATCCTGCGCATCGCCGACGAAGAGCGTGCGGAGCTGATCGTGATGGGGGTGCACAGCCGCGGCATCGTCGACCTGGCGCTGTTCGGCTCGACGACGAACGCCGTGATGCGCGCGGCCGAGTGCCCGGTGCTGACGCTCAAAGCGTGAACGCGATCAGGTCGGATCAGCTCACGAGGTCGAATCAGGTCGGATCAGGTCGGATCAGGTCGGATCGGGTCGGATCAGGTCGGATCGGGTCCGCGCGCCCGCTCGCCGAAGCCTGCCCGCGGGCGCGCGATCGGGTCGGATCGGGTCCGCGCGCCCGTTCGCCGAAGCCCGCCCGCGGGCGCGCGATCAGGTCGGATCGGGTCCGCGCGCCCACTCGCCGAAGCCTGCCCGCGGGCGCGCGATCAGGTCGGATCGGGTCCCGCCTCCGCCCTCCTCCGCCCAGCAGCGCCGGATCCAGCCCGCGGTAGCTGGCGGCCGGGCAGCTGGCAGCAGGCACCAGGAGGGCCGGCCTTCAGGCCGGCTATCACAGAAGGCGACGGCCGGCCTTCAGGTCGTCAATAGGTAACATTCACGCATGACCCTCTCCGTCACCGCCACGGCCACGGCCATGGCGCAACTCGTGCGCTCGGGGCAGCTCTCGGCCGTCGAGCTCGTGGAGTGGCATCTCGCGCGGATCGATCGGCTCAACCCCGCGCTGAACGCGTTCATCGCCGTGGACCATGACGGCGCGCGGCGGGCGGCGCGTGCCGCCGACGAGGCGCTCGCGGCCGGTGCGCCGGCGGGGCCGCTGCACGGCGTGCCGGTCAGCATCAAGAGCTCGATCTCCGTCGCCGGCATGCCGTTCGAGACGGGATCGCGGTCGAGAGCCGGGGTCCGCGGCGGGGAAGACGCACCGCTGGTCGCACGACTCCGCGCGGCCGGCGCCATCGTCCTCGGCGTCACGAACGTCGCCGAGGCGCTGATGGCGTGGGAGACCGTGAACCCGCTCTACGGCCGCACGAACAGCCCGTGGGCGCTCGATCGGACGCCCGGAGGATCGAGCGGCGGCGAGGCCGCGGCCATCGCCGCGGGGCTGTCGGCCGGCGGCATCGGCAGCGACGGCGGCGGGTCCATCCGCGTGCCGGCGCACTTCTCGGGCATCTGCGGCCTCAAGCCGACGCCCGGCCGCGTGCCGGCGACGGGTCACTTCCCGACGTGCGGCGGTCCATTCGCCCTCACCGGCGTCGTCGGGCCGATGGCGCGCACGATCGAGGATCTCGACCTGCTCTTCCGGGTCGTCAGCGGCCCGGATGCCGGCGACCCGAATGGCCACCCGGTGCCGCTCGATCCGTTCGCGACCGTCGAGCAGCTGCGGCGGCCGGACACGCGGCTCGTGGTCGGCGTCTTCGAAGACGACGGGATCGTGCCGGTGGACGCGGAGACGCGCGCGGCGGTGCGGCAGGCCGCGCGATGGCTGGAGGACGCCGGCCTGCGCGTCGAGCCGGTCCGGCCCGACTGGCTCGAGGACGCGCGGACGCTCTGGTGGGCGATCTTCGGCCGCGCCTCGCGCCTGCTGCTCACGCCGGGCGTGCGCGGGCACGAAGACGAGGTGCATCCGAACCTCGTGGAGTTCCTTGAGTGGACCGAGCGCGACCCGCGCCTGACGGCCGAGGCGCTGCTGGACGTCGAGCTCGCGCGCGACGCGCTGCGCGCGCGGATGATGAGCCTGATGGCGCGCGTGCCGATCCTGCTCTGCCCCGTCGCGCCCATGCCCGCCTTCCGCCACGGCGAGCGCCGCTGGACGATCGAGGGGCGCACGGTGCACTATCTCGACGCGTGGCGTTACTGCGCGTGGTTCAACCTGCTGCAGAATCCCGGCGTCTCGGTGCCGGTGGCGATGTCGCCCGGCGGGCTGCCGATCGGCGTGCAGGTCGTCGCGCGCCCGTGGGACGAAGCCGGCGCGCTCGCGGTCGCGGCGGCGATCGAGCAGGCGCGTGGCCCGTGGACGCCGCCGCCGCCCCCGTACGGCGCCTGACGCGAATGCCAATCCCGTGATCCCGCGCGCCCCGACCGTCCTGCTCGTGGCGGGCCTGCTGGCCTCGGTCGCCGTCATCGCCGGCTTCGGCCTGTACGCCGCGCGCGAGATCCGCGAGCTCGGCGCCGAGCAGACGGCCATCGCCGAGCGCAACCGGCTCGACTCGCTGCAGCTGTTCCGGATCCAGAACAACCTCGCGAACGTCGCGACGTCGATGCGCGACATGGCGGAACGGACGGAGCCGTACCCGGTCGTCGCCTGGCGGCAGACGTTCGAGCGGCTGCGCGCGGACCTGGACGAGGCGATCGCGGCCGAAGCGGCGCTGGCGCCGGCACAGCGGCCCGCGCCGCAGCAGCAGCGCCTGCGCGCGGCGGTGGACAGCTTCTGGGCCTCGCTCGACGACGTCTTCCGGCAGGCGGCGGCCGGCGACGAGGAGGGGGCGCTGCGCCGCGTGCGCACCAGCCTGACCGCGCAGCACAGCGAGCTCGTCGGCATCGTCTCGCAGTTCCTGGTGCTGAACAACCGCGAGCAGCAGGAAGCGGCCGAGCGCAACCGGGCGGTGTACGAGCGGGTGGAGCGCGAGATCGGGCTGCTCGTCGCCGTGCTGCTCGTGCTCGTCACCGCAATCGGCGCGTACACGATCGTCGCGACGCGGCGCGCCTTCCAGGAGGTCGCGCGCCTGTCGGGCGAGCTGCGGCATCTCTCGTGGCGCATGCTGCGGCTGCAGGAGGATCTGCAGCAGTCCTTCTCGCGCGAGCTGCACGACGAGTTCGGCCAGGTGTTCACCGCGATCGGCACGCTGCTCGGGCGCATCGGCCGGAACCTGCCGGCCGGCTCGCCGCTGGTCCGGGACGTCGAGGAAGTGCGGGGGATCGCCCAGCAGACGCTGGAGCGGATCCGCGTCCAGTCGCGGCTGCTCCATCCGACGGTGCTCGACGACTTCGGCCTCGAGCGCGCGGTGCAGTGGTACGTCGAGCAGTTCAGCCGCCAGCACGGCATCGTCGCGCACTTCGAGACCGTGGGGCCGATCGGCGTCGTGCCGCCGGAGTCGACCATCCACATCTACCGGATCGTCCAGGAGGCCCTGACGAACGTCAGCCGGCACGCCGGCGCCAAGGAGGCCTGGGTCCGCCTGGGCCAGCGCAACGGACGGCTGCACCTCGAGATCGAGGACCGGGGCCGCGGGCTCCCCGCCGGCGCCTCGACCGAGCGGGGCGTCGGCCTGGTGAGCATGCGGGAGCGGACCGAGCTCATGGGGGGCACGTTCGCCATCGGACCGGCCTCGCCCCGCGGGACGCTGGTGTCGGTCGACGTGCCGCTCGGGATGGTCCAGGCCGCCGCCGACCCGGCCCCCCTCACCTGAATGCATTAGGGTGTTTTGGCCAGCGGATCCGTAGAATCCCCACTATGCCAGGCAGCATCCGCGTCATCCTCGTCGACGACCATGCGCTCGTGCGCCAGGGGTTCCGCCGGATCCTCGAAGACGATCCGGAGATCGTCGTGGCGGGCGAGGCGGGCAACGGGCTGGACGGGGTCGCCCTCGTCAAGAAGGTCGATCCGGACGTCGTCGTGATGGACATGTCGATGCCGGAGATGAACGGCCTGCACGCGACCATGGAGATGGTCAAGCAGCGGCCGTCGACGAAGGTGCTGATCCTGAGCATGTATTCGGACGAGCAGTACGTCCGCAACGCCCTCGACGCCGGAGCCCGCGGCTACATCCTGAAGAACGCCATCGAGAACGACCTGGTGCGCGCGGTGAAGGCCGTCGCCGCCGGCGAGCGGTATCTCAGTCCCGAGCTGTCCGGGGCGCTCATCGACGCGATCAAGAGCGGCACGTTCGACAAGTCCTCCGATCCCTACGACCGGCTGACGCAGCGCGAGAAGCAGGTGCTGCAGCTCATCGCGCACGGCAAGTCGAACAAGGAGATCGCGGTGATGCTGGATCTCAGCGTCAACACCGTCGCCGTGCACCGCGCGAACCTGATGTCGGCGCTCGGCGTGCACAAGACCGCGGAGCTGGTGCTGTTCGCGGTCAAGAAGGGACTGGTGCTGCCGGAGTGACCGCCCTGCGCATGCTGCGCGGCGCATTCCTCGTCGCCGCCGCCGCGAGTCTGACCGCCCAGGAGCCCCCGCCCATCAGGCTGACCGACGTCACCCGGCAGGCCGGGCTCTCCTTCGTGCACGACAACGGCGCGTTCGGCAGGAAGTACCTGCCGGAGACGCTCGGATCGGGCGCGGCATTCTTCGACTTCGACGGCGACGGCGACCAGGACCTGCTGCTCGTCAACGGCACGAGCTGGCCGGGACAGCCGTCGAAGGGGAGCCGCAGCCGCCTGTATCGCAACCGCGGGAACGGCACGTTCGAGGACGTCACCGCCGGCTCGGGGCTCGACGTCGAGCTGTACGGGATGGGAGCCGCGGCCGCGGACTTCGACAACGACGGGCGGCCGGACGTGCTCATCACCGCGGTGGGCCAGAATCGCCTGTTCCGGAACCTGGGCAACGGCCGGTTCGCCGACGTCACCGGCAAGGCGGGCCTCGGCGGCCGGTCCGGCTTCAGCACCTCGGCGCTCTGGTTCGACTACGACCGCGACGGCCGGCTGGACCTGCTGATCTGCAATTACGTCCGCTGGACACCGGAAACGGACATCCACTGCAGCCTCGACGGGAAGGAGAAGTCCTACTGCACGCCGGAGGCGTACCGCGGCACGACGTCGTGGCTGTTCCGCAACCGCGGGGACGGCACGTTCGAGGACGTGACCGCGAAGGCGGGGCTCTTCGACATCACGTCGAAGTCGCTGGGCGTGACGCTGATGGACTACGACGGGGACCCCTGGCCCGACGTGTTCATCGCCAACGACACGCAGCCCAACAAGCTGTACCGCAATAACGGCGACGGCACGTTCACGGAGCTCGGACTGAAGGCGGGGCTCGCGCTGAGCGAGGAGGGACGCGCCCGCGCCGGCATGGGCGTCGACGTGGCGGACGTCGACAACACCGGCACCAGCACCGTCGCGGTCACGAACTTCTCCGGCGAGATGGTCGGGCTGTACCGGCCGGTCGGCGACGGGCAGTTCCAGGACGCGGCGCCGCGCAACGAGGTCGGGCGCGCGTCGCGGCAGACACTCGGCTTCGGCCTCTTCTTCTTCGACGCGGACCTCGACGGGCTGCAGGACCTGCTCGTCGTCAACGGCCACATCGACGAGGCGTTCACCCGCGTGACGGGACGCATCGGCTACGCCGAGCCGCCGCACCTGTTCCACAACCGCGGCGGCGGCCGCTTCGTCGACGTCGCGCCCGCGGTGGGCGGCGGGTTCGCCGACCCGAAGGTGGGGCGCGGCGCCGCCTTCGCCGACATCGACAACGACCTCGATCTCGACATCCTCGTCACCACCAACGGCGGCCCGGCCTTCCTCTACCGCAACGACACGCCGCCGCGCCCGGCGCTGCGGCTCGTGCTGCGCGGCACGGTGTCGAACCGCGACGCGATCGGCGCGAAGGTGCGGGTCTTCGCCGGCGCCGAGCGCTTCACGCGCATGGTGAAGACGGGGTCGAGCTACCTGTCACAGTCGGAGCTGCCGCTGACGTTCGGGCTGGGGCGGCATACAAAGGCGGACCGGATCGAGATCGAGTGGCCCAGCGGCAAGCGGCAGACGCTCACGGACGTGAAAGCCGGGCAGCGACTCGTGATCGAGGAGCCGAAGTAGCCCCGTCAGAAGCGGGAAACGGGAAACGGCAAGCAGGAAGGGCGAAGAACGCGGGGACTGACGGTTGACCGCGTTCTTCGCGGGCGCGCGAACCTGATCCGCCGAAGCCGCGCGGAGCGCGGCGGAGGCGGGACCTGATCCGACGTGCCCGCGAGGAACGATCACCGAGCGGGCACGCGGACCTGATCAGACCTGATCAGACCTGATCAGACCTGATCAGACCTGATCCGCCCCGATCAAGGTGCCATCCGCGGCGCGACCTTCACCGGAGCCTTGTGACTCATCTCGGTCCCGGTCGTGGTGACGTAGTACTTCGCGACCATGTTCGGCCGTTCCCACGCGGGCAGCGTCGAGCGGTCACGCACGTAGCCGAGGAAGCTGCGCGTGACCTCCGCGAAGTGGGCCTCGTGTCCGAGGCGCAACGCGTCGGGAACGTCGACGTGGATGTCGCCGTGGCGCTCGTCGACGGTGATGCCGGGCCAGCGCCCCTGTTCCGCCTGCACGCGCGCCCTGACGGCCTCGAGCACCGCGGCACGGTCCGCTTCCCTGTTCGGGACGACGTAGACCTCGGTGCGGTAGTTGTCGCGCTTCGACTGCCGCACTTCGACGCGGGCCCGCGTGCCGCGGTAGACGGCGTAGTGCGTGTCTCCCGCGCCGGCTGGCGCCTCCCAGTCCCAGATCACGTTGAGCGCGGTGTGGATGCCGTTGACGGTATAGGTGACGAACGTGTTGCAGAAGTACTCGAGCGCGCCGTCCTTCACCCGATCGCGCAGGTAGTCGGGAAACCCGTCGGTCCCCGTCACCCGGCGGAAGTCCGCTTCCGGGATCATCGTCGGCCACCGGTACGCGGAGAGGACCGCGATGTCGCGCCGGTAGTCGATCGGCTGCTCCGGGAACAGCGTCCACTGCACCAGGTCGACCAGGTGCGTGCCGATGTCGTTCAGTCCCTCGCCCTGCTGCGCGGTGTCGAAGAACCACGCCGGCCGGATGTTCGGCGCGCCCGCGACGGTCTTCATCAGGTGGTGCACGCTCTCCATGTAGACCGCGGGCTCCTCCGGCGATCCCTTCAGCGGCTCGCCGAAGACGGCCGGGTCGTTCACCAGCGCCTTCTGCACGCCGGTCGTGACCTCGAACCGCTCGGTCATGATGTCGTAGGCGACGACGCCGCGCGCGTCCGCGTCGGCGAGCGCGGCCTCGAGCGCCGGCAGGTCTTCGGCGCGCAGGATCCACGGCTTGTCAGCCAGGACGTGCAGGCCGGCGCCGACGGAGCGCGCGATGCGGTCGATCTTCCCGCGGTTGCGGCCCGACAGGATGACGATGTTGCCGGGACGCTCGGCGAGCATGCGCCCGAGCGGATCGGGGCCGGTGTGGACGAGGACCTGCCAGGCCGTCGGATTCTCCGGGCGCTCGTTGAAGGACCGGATGCGCCCGAGGTGCGCGTCGAGATCCGCGCCGGGCTCCGCGTAGACGTCCACCTCCGGCGAGACGTCCGCGTACATCTCCTTCTGGACGAGCCCCGCGTGGAAATGGCCCGGCTCCAGGGTCATGAACCGGAAGGGGCGCGCCGGATCCGACCGCTCCTCGCCCGTCGACGTGCAGGAGCCCGCCGTCACCGCAAGGACTCCCGCCAGCAGTGCTGCCGCTGTCCGCATCCTGTCCACATCTCCCGCGGGAAGGGCCCGATCAGAGGTTGCCCTTCTTCATCTCCTCGAGCAGGTAGTCGCAGCCACGCACCGCGAGCGCCATGATCGTCAGCGTCGGGTTCTGGCACCCGCCCGACACGAACGACGAGGCATCCATGACGAAGAGGTTCTTCACGTCGTGGCTCTGGAGGTACTGGTTCAACACGGACGTCTTCGGGTCGCTGCCCATCCGCGCCGTGCCCATCTCGTGGATGCCGTAGCCCGGAATCCGGTTGTGCACCTCGTACGGCTGGATGTTCTTCGCGCCGGCGGCCTCCATCATCTCCGCGGCGGTCGTCGCCATGCTCTTGATCATGGCGTGCTCGTTCTCGCCCCACGACATCGTGATGCGCAGCACCGGGATGCCGTACACGTCGACGACGTTCGGGTCGATGGCGACGAAGTTGTCGTAGCGCGGCAGCACTTCGCCGAAGCCGGCGAGCGACACCGTCGTCACCGGATCGAGCACGGCCTTCTTGTACGCCTCGCCGAAGCCGGGCGCGCCGAAGCGGAAGTTGGAGCCGCCGCCGCCCTGGTAACCGAACCCGCGGATGAAGTCCTTCTCGCGCGGGCCGTTCATCGTGTTCTTCATGCGGATGGCGTAGATGCCGTTCGGCCGCCGCGGTCCGCCCATCGACGGCGTCGCCGGCCCCGCCGCGTCGGGGAACTCGCCCGAGGCGCCGCCCGCCACCCACAGGTGATCCATCAGGTAGTGGCCCAGCACGCCGCTCGAGTTCGCCAGGCCGTTCGGGAACTGGCGGTTCGCCGAGTTGAACAGGATGCGGGTCGACTCCAGCGCCTGCGCGCAGAGGCAGACCACGCGCGCGCGGACCTCGCGGACCTCGCGCGTGTTCCGGTCGATGTACATCACGCCGGTCGCCTTCCCGGTCTGCGGGTCCGTGAGGACCTTGTAGACCATGGCGTCCGTGATGAGCGTGGTGTTGCCGGTCGCGAGCGCGTCGGCGACGGTCGTGAAGGCGGCGTTGAAATAGGAGTGCGTGGCGCACCCCTGCTCGCACGGCCCGCAGTAGTGGCACGCGGCGCGGCCGTTGATCGGGCGCGTCAGGTTGGCGGCGCGGCCGATCGTCACCGTCCAGCCGAGCTTCTCCTTGACGCGCGTGCGCAGCTGCATCTCGGCGCAGCTCATCGGCATCGGCGGCAGGAAGATGCTGTCCGGCAGCTCGGGCACCCCTTCCGCCTGTCCCGAAATGCCGACGTACCGCTCGACGATCTCGTAGTACGGGACCAGGTCCTCGTAGTTGAGCGGCCAGTCCTCGCCGTAGCCGTCGAACGACTTCCCTTTCAGGTCCTGCTGGCTGAAGCGGTAGCTCTGTCGTCCCCAGACGTTCGTGCGGCCGCCGACGACGCGCATCCGCCCCTGCCAGCTGAAGGGCTTGTCATCGGGCGTCGTGTAGGGCTCTTCGAGGTCGTTGGCGAACCAGTGGTAGTTGTACTCGCGGCACGCGTAGCAGTCGCGCTGCACCGGCCGGGTGCGGCGGATCCAGTCGGAGGCGCGGTTGCGGTACTTCAGCTCGTACGCCGGAACGTGTTCCGAGAAGTTCGCGTCCGTCTGGGACTTGCCCGCTTCGAGGAGGGCGACCTTGAGGCCGGCCTCGGAAAGCCGCTTGGCCGCCCAGCCGCCGGAAGCGCCCGAGCCGACCACGATCGCGTCGTACGTCGTCTGCTGCAAGGGAGGTGTCCTCACATCACCGGGCGGACGCGTGGCGCGCCGCCCGCAATTCTGGTTCGCCGGCGCCCGCGCGCCCTGCGCGGGCAGGGGACGCGTGGGCGATTACCCCGTGCGGTGGCCGTCCGGATGCGTGCAGCCCGGCAGCTCGGCGTGGAAGACGTTGCCGGTCCACCCGAGCTCGCGCATCCCGGGCTCGGACGAGTAGTAGGCGTCCGAGATCCAGCCCTTCAGCGTCTCGAAGTGGTCGCGGATCGTCGTCTTGTCCTGGCCGCGGCCGCGCTCCGCCGTGGACGCGTGCTGGAGCAGCGCGTCCTGCTCGGCCGCCGTCAGGGCCTTCCAGGCCCTGTTGTGCCGCTCGATCGCGAGCATGTCGAAGGCGCCGAGGGCGCTCAGGAACGCGCGACGCGAGCTGGACGATTCAACCGCCAGGAGCTGGTCGAGGAACTCCGCGACCTTCGCCTGCCTGGAGCCGGGCACGATCGCCTCGCTGAGGACGGTCAGGGTCTCGAGCTGATGCCCGTCGAGGAATTCCGGCGTGTATGGGACCGCGGCGGCGCGCTCCTGCGCCTGGGCGATCCCGGCCGCCGTATGCCGGTGAACCGGATGGGCCTGCGCGTCGAGGCCGGCCGGGAATGCGAGCGTCGCGCCGACGCCGCCGAGCAGCGTCTGCAGCACCGTGCGCCGCGCGACCCCCTCCGGACCCGCCCCGTCGGCGTCCGGCCGGGGCGAAACACTCTCAGTTCGTTCGGATCCCATACTCGGCGGAGTGTAGCACGAGTGGTCGGACCTCACTGGGCCTTGGGCTTTCGGCTTTCGGCTTTGGGCTGATATGGAATGACCCTCTGTCAAACCCCGTTGGTTGAGGGCGTCCGTGCCCTGGTCGTGCTGCCCGGAGCTCCGGGAGGCGGCACGGCCGACGACGACGACGGAGGAGCGAGGCGCTGCGACGACGA
>DASVDJ010000182.1:0-21446 GCA_036381155.1 Vicinamibacterales bacterium | reverse complement strand
GCGGCCTCACGTGGTCGGAGCCGGAGGTCATCCACAGCGACGACGCGGTGCACCTGTGCGAGCCCGGGGCCATTCGGTCGCCGGACGGAACACAGCTGGCGATCCTCCTGCGCGAGAACCGGCGGCTGCGCAACTCGTACGTGATGTTCTCGTCCGACGAGGGACGAACCTGGAGCAGGCCGCGCGAGCTGCCCGGTGCGCTCACCGGCGATCGGCATACGGCGCAGTACGCCCCCGACGGCCGCCTGTTCATCTCGTTCCGCGACATGGCGCACGAGAGCCCGACGTGGGGCGACTGGGTCGGCTGGGTCGGCACGTGGGACGACATCGTCAACGGACGCGAGGGGCAGTACCGCGTGCGGCTGATGGACAACCACAAGGAGGCGGACTGCTGCTATCCGGGTGTGGAGGTGCTCCCGGACGGCGCCTTCGTGACGACCACGTACGGACACTGGATCGAAGGCGAGCCGCCGTTCGTCGTCAGCGTGCGCGTCACGCTCGGCGAGCTCGATGCGAAGCTGCCCCGCGCGACGACGCGGTGAGGATGCCCAGCCTGCACTGTTCGCGCCGTGAACTGCTGGCCGGTCTCGGCGGCACCGTCGCCATGGCAGCCGCCAGGCCTGCGGCGGCGCAGACGCTCCCGTCAGCCGGATCGATCACCGACGTCGGCGGCCTGCGCGTCGGCCACTTCACCGATTCCCGCCGCCCAACCGGCTGCACGGCGATCCTGTTCGACCATCCCGCCGCCGCCGGCGCGGACTACGACGGCTCCGCGCCCGGCGAGACGCTGGGCGTGATGCTGCAGCCCGTCAGCCCGCTCGAACACATCCACGGCATCCTGCTGACCGGCGGCGGCCCGATGGCGCTCGGCGCGACCGCCGGCGTGGTGCGATACCTGGAGGAGCGGCAGGTCGGCTACGACTGGGGCGTGCCGAACGTCCGCATCCCGATCGTCGTCGGGGCGGTCATCGACGATCTCGCGATCGGCGACGGCCGGATCCGCGTCGGGCCGGACGAGGCTTACAAGGCGTGCGAGGCGGCGAGCGCGTCGGCGGTTCCGGAAGGCAGCGTGGGCGCCGGCGCGGGCGCGACGGTCGGCAAGATGTTCGTCGGGCGGGGCATGCGCGGCATGAAGGGAGGCCTCGGCACCGCGTCAGCGCGCCTCGGCGATGTCGTCATCGGCGCCCTCGTCGTCGTCAACGCGGCCGGCGACATCCTCGACTGGCGCCGCGGCGAGATCGTCGCGGGCGCGCGCATGGCGGACGGCCGCACCTTCGCGCGTTCCGTCGACGTGCTCCGCCGCGATCTCGAGCGCCGCACCGCCGCCGTGCTCGCCGACGACCCGCTGCGCGCGACGACGCTGGTCGTCGTGGCGACGAACGTCAGGCTGGGGAAGACGCCGCTGACCAAGCTGGCGATGATGGTCAACACCGGCGCCTCACGCGCCATCAACCCGTACCACACGCAGGGCGATGGCGATCAGGTGCTCGCCGTGTCGACCGGCACGCTGGAGGCCGACGTCTCGCTGACGGCGCTCGGTGCCGTCGGCGCCGAGGTCGTGGCCGACGCCATCGTCCGCGCCGTTCACGCCGCCATGGGGCTGCCGGACTGGCCCGCGGTGCGCGACCTCTGAGACCTCCCGCGTACCGGTGTCAGGTGGGCTCGCGGACGCCGAGGAGACCCGGGCCGCCGGCTGCGGCGAAGGTGTCCGCGGCGTGACGGTGTCTGGCCTCGGCGTCGGCCATCAGCGCCCGGAATCCCGACCGGCCCCGGATCGAATCGAGCCAGGGATCCCGCACGAACCAGGGGAAGCAGGCGAACCCGCCCGTGATGCTGTATTCCAGGAACTGGAGCGCCGGCGCGGTGGCTCCCAGATGGGCCATCACCCGGGCCGCATAGTACCAGCCGCACGGGTCGCGCATCGTCCAGGTGCTCGTCAGCGACTCGAACAGCGCCCGGGCGGCCTCGTGATTGCCTTCGAACACGCAGCGCAGCCCTTCCACATAGAGCCGATAGAGCTGCGGCAGCTCCTCGACGGCCGCCGACCGGAGCAGCGCAGCGGCCTCGGCGTGCCGTCCGAGCCCCGCAAGACCGTAGGCCTTGAGAATCGGCGGGTTCTCGATGTCGTGCTCGATCGCGCTGGTGTAGTCGCCCATCGCGAGGAACGCATGGGCAGCGGATGTGCGGACCTGCGCATCCAGACGTCGCGCCGCCTCGAACGCGGCAGCCGATGCCTCGAGCAGCCCGCAGTACCGGCAGGCCTGCACGAGTCCCGCGAACAGCTCGGGATCGCCGGTTCGCTCGTGCGCGCGGCTGAGGAGCCGTTGCATCGCGTCCTCGGCGCCGCCGAGCTCCACCTCGAGGTTCGTGTACAGGTTGTGCGCGAGCGGCAGCTCCGGGTTGAGCGCCAGCGCGCGCGTGAAGGCATCGCGCGCCTGGGCATAGAGCTCGTCGCCGCCGCCCGAATACAGCGCGAGCACGCGGCTCACGCGACCCAGACGCGCCCAGGCCGGCGCGTAGTCGGGATCCTCCGCCAGGCAGGCGAGGTACAGCTCGCGCGCGATGCTCCAGCCATCCGGGCGCACGGCCATCGCGTTCGCGCGCAGGTAGAACTCGTACGCCTTCGCCGTCGCCGGCACGTCGCGCCCCATCCGGAGCTCGTCGCCAGCCGACAGCGGCAGCGCGAGCGCCTGGACGATCCGGCGGCTCAGCTCGTCCTGCAGGCCGAAGATGTCGCCCAGCGCAACCTGCGACGACTGCGTGCAGACGACAGTCCCCGACGGCGCTTCCACGAGCTGCGTGTTCACGCGCAGCTGGTCACCCGATCGCAGGATCGTCCCGCTCACGACGAGGTCCACGTCCGCCTTCGCGGCGACGTCCTGGAGATCCACCGGGCCGGCGGCGAAGCTCGCGCCGCTCACGCTGGACCGCACGACGAGCGCGTTGAGGTTCGAGAGCGAACTGGTGATCGCGTCGGGCAGGCTGAACGCCAGGAAGTCGGTCTCCGGGTCGGGCCGCAGCACCCGGAACGGCAGGACGATCAGCCGGCGCAGCTGCTGCACGCGGGCGACCTGGCCGCTGTCGACGACGAGCAGCGCCGCCCTGAGATCGTCGGCCATCGCCGACGCCGACGCGTACCGGTGGGCCGGATTCTTCTGGAGGGCGCGGTAGATCACGCGATCGACGACGGCCACCGCCCGGCTCCCCCCGAGCGCGGGCGTCTTGTCAGTCAGAATCGCCTGGCAGACCTGGGCGATCGTGCGCGCACCCGCACCGAATGGCGGCTGCCCGGTGAGCAGCTCGTACAGCACGGCGCCGGCCGCGAAGAGATCGACGCGGTGATCCGTCGCCTCGCCGCGCAGCTGTTCCGGGGCGAGATAGTGGGGCGTGCCGACGAGCGTGTTCTCGCCGGTGACCTCGATCGTCACCGCATCGGCGACGGCAACCGGCCGCGCGAGCCCGAAATCGAGCAGCTTCACGCCGAACGGCGTCAGGAAGATGTTCGACGGCTTGAGATCGCGGTGGACGATGCCGCGGCGGTGCAGCGCCTCGAGGGCGTCGAGCACCGGCAGCATGATCTGGATGGCGTCCGGGATCGGCAGCGGGCCCCGCGCGGCACGCGCGGAGAGCGGCTCCCCCTCGAGCAGCTCCATCGCGATGAACAGCTCGCCGTCCTGGTCACCGAGCTCGTACAGCTGGCAGATGTTCGGATGGCTGACGCTGGCGGCGGCGCGGGCTTCCCGAAGGAAGCGGTCGCGGGTGCCGCTGTCGGCCTCGCCGCGCCACGTCTTGATCGCGACGCTGCGGCCGAGCTGATCGTCGTGCGCGGCATAGACCACCCCCATGCCGCCTTCGCCGAGCCGGCCCGTCACCCTGAACCGTCCGTATCGCTCGGCCATGATCGGTTTCCCGGGGCGGTCGTGCTAAGTCCGTGCCGGCCGCTGCCCCCCGCTGAGAGCCCCGAGCAGGTCGATCGGCAGCGGGAAGATGATGGTCGAGTTCTGCTCGGCCGCGATCTCGTTCAGCGTCTGCAGGTAGCGCAACGTCATCGCGCCGGGCTCGGTCGCGATCACCGCGGCGGCCTGCGACAGCTTCTCGGACGCGATGAGCTCGCCTTCCGCGTGGATGATCTTCGCGCGCTTCTCGCGCTCCGCCTCGGCCTGCCGCGCCATCGCGCGCCGCATGTCCTCGGGCAGGTCGACGTGCTTGACCTCGACGGCCGACACCTTGATGCCCCAGGGATCCGTGTGCTGGTCGAGGATGTACTGGAGCTGCTGGTTCAGCCGCTCCCGCGACGAGAGCAGATCGTCGAGCTCGACCTGTCCCAGCACGCTCCGGAGCGTGGTCTGCGCGAGCTGCGAGGTCGCATACATGTAGTTCTCGACCTCGACGATCGCCCGCCGCGGATCGATGACCCGGTAGTACACGACGGCGTTCACCTTCACCGAGACGTTGTCGCGGGTGATGATGTCCTGCGGCGGCACGTCGTGGACCACCGTGCGCAGGCTCACGCGCACGAGGCTGTCGATCGGGCGGAAGACGAAGATCAGCCCCGGGCCCTTCGGGATGGGCAGCAGCTTCCCGAGGCGGAAGACGACGCCGCGCTCGTACTCGTTCAGCACCTGAAGGCAGCTGAGGAGGTAGAGCACGACGATGACGAGAACGACGAGCGTGGGATTGACGATCATGTCGACTCCGTTGCGAGACCTTCAGCCTCTTCGACGTGCAGCACGAGCCCGCTGATGCCGGCGACGCGCACGCGCCGACCTTCCGCGATCGGCGCGTCGCTGGTCGCCTGCCAGAGCTCGCCGTGAACCTGGATCTGACCGGGCCGATCCGGACCGATGGGCGAGACGGTCCGGCCGATCCTGCCGATGAGCCCTTCGGCCCCCGTGACGGGACGTGCGCGCTGCGCCCGCAGGGCGAGCCTTCCGAGGAACAGGAAGATGCCGGCGGTGGCCAGCGCGACCGGTATCAGGATCGAGTAGGGCACCCCCACCCCCGGTATGTCGTCGGTCAGCATGATCGAACCGATCACGATGGCGACCGTGCCGCCGATGCCGAGCGCGCCGAAGCTCGGCACCTTGAGCTCCAGCACGAGCAGCCCGAGGCCGAACAGGATCAGCAGCAGGCCGACCGTGTCGAGCGGCAGGATCTGGAAGGCGAAGAACGCCAGCAGGAGACAGGTGCCTCCGACGACACCCGGCAGAATCGAGCCGGGGTTCCAGAGCTCGACGGTCAGACCGAGCATCCCGAGCGTCAGGAGGAAGTAGGCAATCTGCGGGTGCGCGATCGCGCTCAGGAAATGCTGGCGCCGCGTCATCTCGACCCGCTCGACGCGGATCCCGTCCGTCTCGAGCACCACCACCGTGCCGTCGAATCGCGGGACCTCGCGCCCGTCGAGCAGCTTCAGCAGCTCGTCGAGATCGTCGGCAACCAGGTCGACGAGCGGAGGTCTCGCCTCGGCAGCTTCTCGATACGTGAACGCGCGGCTCTCGAGCACCGCCTCGGCAGCCAGCGCCGCGTTACGGTTCCGTGCGTCAGCGAGGGTCCGGGCGTACGCGGCGACGTCGGACGCCGCCTTCTTCGCCATCGTCTCGCCCCCCTGCTGCTCGCCGCCGCCGGCGGACACGGGATGCGCCGCGCCGATGTGCGTGCCCGGCGCGACTGCCGCCACGTCGGCGGCCAACAGGATCACGAAGCCCGCGGACGCCGCCCGCGCGCCGGACGGCGCGATGTAGACGACGACCGGCGCCTCGGCTTCGAGCATCCGTGACACGATCGTCCGTGTGGAGTCCAGCAGCCCGCCCGGCGTACGCAGCACAACGACGGTGAGCGTTGCGCCGGACCGGTCGGCGCGATCCAGGACCTGGTCGACGAACTCGGCGGTAATGGGGTGGATGATCCCGTCGTACTCCGCCACAATGGCCCGAGGCTGGGCCTGGGCCGGAATCCCGGCCGCCGCCCATCCAACGCAGGCCAGCACGAGCGCGATGACGAGTGAGCGGGACATGGGGGAGGCGGGCCCTTCGAGGGGGTTATAGCTCATTCGGGCACCCGGTGTCCCGCGACCGGGAACGCCGGCACACCGGCGTGCATCGAAGGACGAGAGCCATGGCCATGCCAGTGACGGACATCCCCGGGGCCCCGGCAGCCGCCGCAGAAGACCTCGAACTGGCCCACCGGGTCGCCCAGGCCGACCACGAGGCCTTCGAACGCCTCATGCGCCAGAACAACGGCAAGCTGTTCCGGATCGCCCGGTCGATCCTCCGCGACGACGCCGACGCCGAAGATGCGCTCCAGGACGCGTATCTCGACGCCTACCGGCACATCACCAGCTACCGCGGAGGCTCCCGCCTGAGCACCTGGCTCACCCGCATTGTCATCAACCACGCGCTCATGCGGCTGCGCAAGGACCGCCGGGACCGCCAGCTCGTGCCCTTCCCCGAACAGGGCCAGACCGACACGGCAGTACCGGAGCCGCGCGACGAACACGCGGAGTCTCCGGACGGCGCGGCGTTCCGCGCCGAGCTGCGACGGCTGATCGAGCGACGGATCGACGAGCTGCCTGAGGGCTTCCGCACCGTGCTCGTGATGCGCGACCTCGAGGAGATGTCCTCACAGGAGATCGCCGAGTGCCTGGACATCCCGCCGGCAACCGTGCGCACCCGGCTCTTCCGCGCCCGGGCGATGCTGCGCGCCTCGCTGGCGCGCGACGTCGATCTGGCGGCCACGAATCTCTTCGGCTTCGCCGGCGCCCGCTGCGACCGCATCGTCGCGCGCGTGCTTGCACGCCTGCAGACCGGATCGGACCTGATCAGATCTGATCAGACCTGATTCGCCGCCGCAGCCCGCGCAGCGGAGAACCGCGGGCGAAGGCGGCAGACCTGATCCGACCCGATCCGACGTGACCAGACCCGATCCGACCTGATCACGGGAACACCCCGCTCACCCGCCGCATCGAACAGGGCAGCGGTGCACGCTTCGGACCGTGCACGCGTCAAGGAGAAGCTCCTGATGAGGATTGCTGCCATTGCCCTGTTCACGGTGCTCGCGGTCGCAACCGCGGCGCCGGCCCAGTCGATCAACGACGCGCAGATCGCCGCCATCGTCGTCGCCGCCAACCAGGTCGACATCGACGCCGGTGAGCTGGCGGCTCAGAAGTCGACCAACAGCGAGGTCCGCAAGTTCGCGCAGACGATGGTGAACGACCACACCGGCGTGAACAAGACCGCGACCGAGCTCGTCACGAAGCTGAAGGTGACGCCGCAGGACAATCCGACCGCACAGTCGCTGCGGAAGGGAGGAGACGAGAACCTGGCGAAGCTCAAGTCGCTGAGCGGCGCGGCGTTCGACAAGGCGTACATCGACCACGAAGCCGCCTATCACCAGCAGGTGCTGGACGCGCTCGACAAGACGCTCATCCCCAGTGCACAGAACGCCGAGCTGAAGGCGTTGCTCGTCAAGGTGCGGCCCGCGTTCGTGGCGCATCTCGAGCACGCCAGGCAGCTGCAGCGGTCGCTGAGCGGCAACTAGGGACGGAGCCTCACGATGCGCATCGCCATCGCGCTGATGCTCTTCGGGGCGGCGGCGCTCTCGGCCGCCGGGAGCGCCGCCGGCCGCGATGCCGTCAGCACCAAGCCAGCCGGGCATACGGTCACGATGGAGGCGACCAGCTTCGCGCCGGTGGTGCTGACGATCCGGCAGGGCGATTCGGTGACGTGGGTCAACAAGGATCCGTTCCCGCACACGGCTGCCTCCGGGGCCGCCGGGTTCGGGTCGCCCATCATCCTGGCCGGCAAGTCCTGGACCCACACCTTCGAGAAGAAGGGGGAGTTCGACTACGTCTGCACCCTGCATCCGACCATGAAGGCGAAGCTGCGGGTGAAGTAGCGGAATATTCTCTTGCGCCGGCAACGGGGGCGGATAGACTGATCGCGCGTGTTCCGAGACGGTTCGGAGGTCGTGCGGTCGTCCCCTGCTCCCGCGTCCGGCCTTGGTGTCCGTTAGGCCGACAGACCCTCCGCTGATCGGGCGCTTCCGCGTCGCGACAGCACTCGCCGCCGGCTACTCCCTCGCCAACCTGGTCTTCATCGGCGTCTGGTCCGATCTGCTGCCGTTCCTGTATCCCTCCGACGCGCTGCCGGTCGGCGGGATGCCGTGCGGGAGGGACTTTGCCGCAGTCGTCATCAACGTGCTGGCAGCCGGGCTACCGCTGACGATCGCGGCTTACATCGCCCAGCGCGGCACCCGCTGGTGCGCGCCCGCCGATCTGGTGCTGCTTGGTGCACTTGCCGTTGCACTGAACGCCGTGCGCTATCACTTCCGCCTCCCGGGGAGTACGCGATAGCATCTCTCAGCCGGCCGGTCGCGATCGGGCTCCTCGCCTCCGCCGGAGTGATCGGACTTGCGGCCTTCTGGCGATGGCGCCGGGTGGCGTCGGGGGCGCTGCACATCGGCCTGCTGGTGATGTTCCCGCTGGTGCCCATGCAGTTCGCCCAGGCCGCGTGGGCCGTGAGCCGCGCGGACATGCGATGCACGGGTCCGGGTGCTCTGGCGTCGCCCGCGGGCAACCGTCCGTCCCGTCGGGTCCTCCTCATCACCTACGACGAGCTCGAATACGCCTCGGTGTTCGAAAACAGGCCGCCGGACCTTCAGCTCCCCGCCTTCGACTCGCTCCGAAGCCAGTCGCTCCTGGCAACCGCCATGACATCCCCGGCGACGCGAACCGAACGCGCCGTGCCGTCCGTGCTGACGGGCCGTGCGGTCCGCCAGGCGCACCTGACGGGGCGCGACGAGCTGGAGCTCACATTCGCCGACGGCGAGTCGGGACGGTTCTCACCGGATGCCACGGTGTTCGCCCGCGCCCGCAGCATGGAGGTCGACAGCGGCCTGGCGGGGTTCTTCCTGCCGTACTGCTCGATGATCGGCAGCGTGCTGACGACGTGCAGCTGGGAACCATGCGTCACCTGCGGCCGCCGGGTCGGCGCATTCGGCTCGACCCTGCTCGGGAGCATGCGCAACCAGGTCTCGGAGCTCGCACCGCGCTATGGGCCACGCCGGCATCTGCGTGCGTACAGGGCGATCCAGACGGGCGCGCTGGAGCTGGCCGCGGATCCCGCGCTCGGCCTCGTGTTCCTGCATCTGCCGGTGCCGCACGATCCCTTCATCTACGACCGGCGGGCGGGCGACTACAGCCTCAGAACGCGGCACGAGTACTTCGACAATCTCGCGCTCGCCGATCGATCGCTCGGCGAGATCCTCGACGCGTTGACATCCAGCGGCCTGGCATCGAGGACGTCGGTGCTCGTGTTCGGCGATCACGGCCGTCGATCGACGGACGACGGCATGACCGTCCGGGATCCCCGGGTCGTGTTCCTGGTGAGGCTTGCAGGGCAGTCGCAGGGCACGGTGTACCCGCACGCGCTCGACACGACCGTCGTGCACGATCTCGCGCTCGCAATCCTTGACGGGAGCGTCTCATCGCCTGACGAACTGGGGCCGTGGCTGGAGCGGTGGGGTGCCGCCCGGCCTCCAGACTGATCAGTGCCGATGCGCTGCGCGTCCGGCGCGCGCCACGATCACCGCGCCGTGCCACGCGTTGGCGATCGTGCCGGCACACAGCGCGATTCCCCCCAAGGCGACGAGCACCGCTCCGGCACCCGACAGGCCGGCGATGAGTATCGGCAGGGCGGCGCTCCAGAGCACGAGCACGGCCAGCGCCAGCCGCGGCTCGATCAGCCGATGCGCGGAGACGGGCGGCGGTGCGCCGTCGAGTGCGGCCATCGCCCGATACCAGGCATGCATCGGCAGCAGCCGGCCGGCGATCCCCGCAATCATCTGTCCCACGAAACCGAGCAGTCCGGCGACACCGTACGCCCACGCGATCGAGTCCGGTCCGCCCAGCGCCAGCCAGAGTCCCAGGATTGCCGCAACCAGCAGGTACAACAACGCCGTGTGTGTCTGCCACGTCGACCAGTCGCGCGGCGGGAGATCGACGGGACGCGGCCGCCGCTCCTGCACGATTCGCCGAACCTGGACGAAGAACGCGGCAAACGCTCCGAGCACCAGGAGCACCCAGACCAGCGCCGATCGATTCGCGATCAGCGACCACGTCAGCCCGAGCGTTCCGGCTTCGAGCAGTACGGCACTGACGCCGAGCCGGGCGGACGGCATCGCCGCGGGCACGAACATCGGAATCAGCCGGTACGCCACCCCGAAGATCATCATCGTCGCCCAGCCGAGCACGGCAAGGTGCCCGTGCGCGATGGCGAGGGCGAGCGGGGACCAGGGCAGATCTCCCGACAGACGATTGAACGCGAACACGATGCCGAGCGCGCCGGCAGCGACGATGTTCGCGAAGGCGAGCCCGACGTGCAGCTTCACCCCCGCTGGAATGCGCGCGCGGCGGAGTCCCGCAAGAGCACGAACGGCCACGAATGCGATCGTCGCGAGCACGCCCAGCGCCGCCACGCCGACGACGTCGTAGCGCCCGGTCCAGAACCCGCCGACCATTCCGGCCGTGCCGGTCCAGAACACGAGGCATGCCAGAGCGTCGGGCAGTGCCGCGCGGAACGGCATGCCGAGCGCCAGCGGCGCGACGATATAGAAGGCCCCCAGGATCGAACCGGAAATCCAGCCCAGCGTGATCAGGTGGACGAGCCCGACGCTGCGCGGATGGTAGTGGAAGGCGCCGGGCAGCTCGGGGAACAGCGCCAGCGTGCCGGCCGCGGCGGCCAGGGCAAGATGGCTCCCCGCGAAGTAGACGAGCGGAAGCGTGGGCGCGGGAAGGAAGGCGAGACGGCCGGCCGTGGAGCCGGCCGCCTCGCTGCCGGCGTGCGTCACTTCACCACGAGCGTGCCCTTCATGCCGCCCTGGAAATGGCCGGGGAAGGTGCACACGAACACGTAGCTGCCCGGAGCCTTCGGCGCGTTGAACTCGACCTCGACGGTCTCGCCGTTGCCGGCCAGCTTGCTGGCGGCAATCAGTTGATCCTTGAACGTCGGCGCGATGTAGTCGGTCTTCGGCGACTGCGCCGAGGCGGTCACGAACGCCTGGATGTCGACCTTCGGCTGCGGCAGGACGAAGTTGTGCGCCATCGCCATCTTCGGCAGCGCGCTGGTGGTCTTCAGCACGATCTTCAACCGCTCGCCGGGCCTGGCCTGGATCGTGTCCGGGGCGAACCTGAGGTTGTCCGTTCCGGTCATCTGGATGACCCGGGCTGCCGCCTTCCCCTGGGCCGCGCCGGGCGCGGCGGGGGCCGCCATGAACAGGGCGGACAGCAGGGCGATCGAAAGGGTCGTGGCTCTCATGAGTGCGTCTCCTTCATCGTGAGTGCAGCCGCTGCGGCCGACAGCGAAAACCTGCCGGCCCAGCAGAGGCGAACAACCAGGGCACCGGCTGGCGGCCACGGCGAGCTGCTCCCGCGCGGCCGCCAGCTGTCGTGCCCGGCGAATCTCTAGTGCGTCATCGGGGGCAGGTTGCGCGTCAACTCGCCTCCCTTCGAGCGGACCTGCAGGTAGCCTACCGCACCCCTCTGCGCATCCGCGAACTCGTGGTCCACGAGGATGTACTTGCCTTCCTCGGGAGCGATGAACTCGACCACGCCGCCGTTGCTCGCGCCGAAGGCGACGGTCTGCATGCCGGCCCAGTCGTTGCGCGGGTTCCCCTCGTAGAACACCCGGTCGAAGATGGCGCCGACGACGTGGAAGCTCGAGGAGTCCGACGGCCCCACGTTGTGGAAGTAGAGGCGCACCCGCTCCCCCTGGTTCGCCACGAGCGGCGCCTCGGTCAGGGCCATCGTGTGGCCGTTGAAGGCGACGTGCGACGGGTTCTTCGCCATCGCCGCGTCGAAGTCGAGCACGTGCAGGCCGTTGTCGCCGGGCTTCAGGTAGAACTCCGACTGGACGACGACGTACTCGCGGTCCACGGCGCGGTCGGTGGGATAGCCGTCGCGCGGGCTCACCACGACGACCCCGTACTGGCCCATCGCCATGTGCATCAGAATCGGCGGCACGCCGCAGTGATACAGGTAGACGCCGGGGTAGTTCGCCACCCACTCCATCCGGATCGTCTGCCCGGGCATGATCATCCGCCACTTGTCGTCCGGCGCCACGGTGCCGGCGTGGAAGTCCATCGAGTGGTGCATCGGCGCGATGGACGGCGCGCCCTTCTGCAGCCGGTCAGCCGCGAGCGCCTGCAGGTACGGCGATGCGCCCCTGGCCGGCGGTGTCACCGAGACCTTCTCGCCCGACCGGTTCTTCATGGTGAAGACGATCCGGTCCCCCTCGCGGACGTGAATCACCGGGCCGGGCACCGACCCGCCGAACGTCCACGCCTGGTACCGGACGCCGGGCGCGATGTCGATCTCCGTGGTGACGATGTCCATCCGCACCTGGTGCGTGCGGTTGCCCGGCTGGAGCGGGGCCAGCTCGGGGAGCCTGGTCACGACGTCGCCGACGACGGGCGGGCCGTCGTAGTCGTCCGTGTAGATTTCAGCCAGCGGGGTCCCGAAGACCTTGCCCTCGATCAGCGCGTCGGCGCCGGGTTCCGAGTAGCGGGCGTAGAGCGCGACCGTCGCGGCCGTTGCGAGCAGCGTAAGTATGAGAACGGGTGAAATGGCGCGCCGCATGGCAGCTCTCCTCGGCCCGGTCGAGGGTGCGGGACGGGCCCCGCACTCCGCCGGACCTTGGAGCTACCCTACCGGCCGGAATGCCGGCCGTCTTTGCGCTGGCGCAACATGTGAAAAAAAGCACGAGCGCCATGTGAAAACCGGCACAAGCTCATGTGAAAAGAGGCACGAGCCCGGCCGGACCGGGGCGCGCAACGGGGGCGCTCACTCCTCGTCGGCTTCCGACAGGACTTTCAGCCGGGCCGGGTCGCGGATGAGCAGGCGGCGATGGTCCGTCTGCAGGATGCCCGCGTCCTCCCATTTCGAGAGGGTGCGGCTCACGGTGTACAGCGTCGTCCCCGTCAGGTCGGCGAGCTCCTGGCGCGTCAGCGAATGCGAGAGCAGCACGCCGCCGGGTGCCGGCCGGCCGCACTGGCGCATGAGCCGGAGCAGCGTATGCGCGAGCCGCTGGCCGACCCGCGCCGTCGTGAGCTCGCGCACCCGCGTCAGCGCCTCGGTCATGTGGGTGGCCATCTCGCGCATGATGTTGACGCGGACCTGCGGATACCGCTGCAGCAGCGGCGCCAGCGTCTCGCGCGCCCAGGCACGCAGCCGCGACGGCTCGACCGCCAGCGCGGTGATCGGATAGGCGGCCTTGTCCAGCGCGACGATTCCGCCGAACGGCTCGCCGGGCCCGACGAAGCGCACGATGACCTCGCGGCCGTCGGGCGTGAGCTGAATCAGCTTGAGCAGGCCCGTCTCGACGATGTAGAACGCGTGCGCCGGTTCTCCCTGCCGCGCGACCGTCTGGCCCCGCTTCCACTCGCGCGCGATCGACGCCTCCAGCCACGCCTGCCGCTCCTCATCGGTCAGCCCGTCGAACACCCGTGAGCGCGCAATCGGGGGGAGCGCCGGCATACGGCCATTCTACGGGGGTTTGCCCGCGCGCCGTGCGCGGTTCGCGGAGATTGCGCCAGCGCAAAGACGGGCGGAGACGCCGCCGATAGAGTCGGACCATCAGTGTTCGGCGTCGCCGTCCCGTCCGTACCAGGAACGGGGCCGTCGCACGCCGTCAGTGGAAAGGACCCGGTGACATGGATTTCACACGCGACACGCTCGTGGCGGATCTCGCGGCAGGCGAGCCGGCCACGATCAAGGTCTTCCAGCAGCACGGCATCGAGTTCTGCTGCGGTGGGCGCACGCCGCTCGGAGACGCCTGCGAGCGGCACGGCCTCTCGTACGAGACGCTCGCCGCCGAGCTTCGCGAGGCCATCGCGTCGAATGCCCCGTGGCAGCCAGCGAACTGGCAGGAGGCGTCGCTCGGCGCCCTCATCGACCACATCCAGCGGCGCTATCACGCCGTCCTCCGCGAGGAGCTTCCCCGGCTGGCCCGGATGCTCGATCGCGTGATCTCCCGCCACGGGGAGCAGCTCCCGGAGACCCTGCTGCCGCTGCGCGACACGTTCGTGCGGTTCGAGCAGGAGCTGCTGAGCCACATGCAGAAGGAGGACAACGTGCTCTTCCCGGCAATCCGCGCGCTGGAGCGACCGGCGGGTCATGCGGCATGGGCGGGCGCCCTGGAACAGCCGATCGAGGTGATGGAACACGAGCACGCGGATGCAGGCGAGGCGCTGGCGCGGATGCGCGCGATCACGAACGGCTATGCGCCGCCGGAGTGGGCGTGCCCGACGTTCCGCGGCCTGTACTACGGGCTGGCGGCGCTCGAGAGCGACATGCACGTGCACGTGCATCTGGAGAACAACATCCTGTTCCCCCGCGCGACCGCGCTGACCCGCAACCGCGCCGACGCCACGGTGTGACCTGTTCCAGTACGGGTGTCTGACACCCGTACTGGTACCGGTGTCTGGCACCCGTACCGGTACCGGTGTCAGACACCCACACGGAACGCAGACACGTACGGGGGCGGCGGCATGACCGCGGTCATACGGGCGCGGGCGTACGGGCAGCCATACTCGCGGTCTGGATGCCCGAGTCGCCGAATGGGAAGCCCCCTGCGCCCTGCCGGAAGCTGGCACTGCTCCTGGTCCGCCCGTCGAAGTACGACGACCGCGGGTACGTCATCCGGCACTGGCGCGGCGTGCTGCCGAGCAACACGCTGAACTGCCTGCACGCGCTGACGCTCGACGCCGTGCGCCGCGGCGCGCTGGACGGAGTCCGCGTGGCGGTCCACGTCCGCGACGAGGCCGTTCACCGGGTCGATCCGGAACGGCTCGCGCGGAGGCTCCTCCGCCCTGGCGTCCGCGGACTGGTCGCGCTCGCCGGCGTCCAGACGAACCAGTTCCCGCGGGCCGCCGACCTCGCGCTGCGCTTCCATCGCGCCGGATTCGCCGTGATGATCGGCGGTTTCCACGTCAGCGGGGCGGCGGCGGTCTCGCCGACGCTGCCGCCCGAATGTCAGGCGCTGGTCGACGCCGGCATCACGCTCGTGCTCGGCGAGGTCGAGGAGGCGTGGCCCGACCTGCTGCGCGACGCCGCCGCCGGCGTCCTGCGTCCGGTCTACAACCTGCTCGGCCAGCTGCCGGCGCTCGACCACCAGCCGGTGCCCGTGCCGTCGCCTTCGCTCCAGCGCCGGTTCGCCGTTCGGGGTACGGGGACGATCGACACCAGTCGCGGCTGCCCGTTCCGCTGTTCCTTCTGCACGATCATCAGCGTGCAGGGGCGCACCATGCGCGCCCGGGATCCGGAGCGCGTGCTGCAACAGATCCGCGCGAGCGCCCGGCGCGCGCGGCAGCCGATCCGGCACTACTTCTTCACGGACGACAACTTCTCGCGCAATCCGGCCTGGGAGCCGATCTTCGACGGGCTGATCGCGATGCGCGAGCAGGAAGGGCTCGCGATCGACTTCATGATGCAGGTCGACATCGCCGCCTGGCGGATCCCGCGGTTCGCCGAGAAGGCCGCCCGCGCCGGCTGCGTGCAGGTCTTCATCGGCCTCGAGTCGATCCGCGAAGACAACCTCGCGGCGGCCGGCAAGCGCCAGAACCGGGTCGACTGGTACCGCGCGGCCATCGCCTGCTGGCATCGCCTCGGGGTCGTCTGCCACGTCGGCTACATCATCGGCTTCCCGAACGACACCTACGACCGCGTGATGCAGGACGTCCGGGCCCTGCGCGACGAGCTGCAGGTCGACCAGGCCTCGTTCTTCATGCTCACGCCGCTTCCCGGATCGCAGGACCACGCGACCGCGGTCGCCGCCGGCGTGCCGCTGGATCCCGACTACAACAACTACGACTCGTTCCATCCGACCTGGCCCCACCCGCGGATGTCGGCGCGGCAGTGGACCCGGGCGTACCGCGACGCGTGGCGCGAGTTCTACGACCTCCGGCATCTCGAGCGCGCGCTGCTCCGCCAGAACCCGCACACGTACTGGGGGCTGTTCAAGGTCTACCTCTGGTACCGCGCCGCCATGCGCGAAGGGGCGCACCCGATGGTCACCGGCTTCTTCCGCCTGCGGCGGCGGCTCGACCGGCGTCCGTCGCTGCCAGTGGAGCCCCGCCTGCGGTTCTGGAAGGCCCGCGTTGCGGAGATCGCCGGAACCATCCGCGACACGATCTCGCTCGCGCTGGAGATGCAGGAGCTCTGGCTCAGGACGCGCATCGTCCGCCGCGAATATCGCGGGTGGCCTGGGCTGCATCAGTTCAGGACGCGGAAGGGGACGCCGCCGGCGATCAAGGTCGCCTGGCATCACGCGCACGCCCGGCTGGCACGGCTCGCGGGGGACGCGATCGAACGACGGGCGCTCCCACGCGCCAGTGCGGTGCTGCTGCGGCGGCTCGCGGTTATTGCCGCCGATGCGGACGGCAACAGCGTTCCGGTTCCGCAGCTGACGCTGCGGCAGGGCTCGCGACAGCTCGCGGCGGTCCGCCGGGCGCTGACCGCCTACTGGCGCGAGACCTTTGCGCGCGTGCGGCGCCTGCAGGTGTGGCGCGTCAATCCGGTGAAGGTCCTGTGGGGACTGGCCTGGGAGGTGCGGCTGTCGGGGGCGTTCCTGATCGGCCTCGCGACGGAGCGCTACTGATCATCGAAGCTGGCGGCAGGCCGCTGGCAGCAGGCAGCTGGCAGCAATCGGGCAGTCAGGCGAGACTGCCAGCTGCCAGCCGCCAGCCGCCAGCTACACGCTTCAACTGAGCGCCAGCGTTTCCAGCGCGTGGCGATCCAGGACGAGAAATCCGCCTTCTTCGGTGTCGACGATGCGGTCCTTGCGCCAGCGGCTCATGATGCGGATGGCCGTTTCGATGGTCGTCCCGCCCAGATCGGCCAGTTCCTGCCGCGAGAGCGGGACCGGGATGAACGTGCCGCCGCGCTCCGGCCGGCCGACTTCCGAGGCCAGCTTGAGGAACAGCCGCGCGAAGCGCGGCTCGACGCGGCCTCCGGTCAGCTCGGCGAGCCGCGAGGTCAGTTCGACCAGCCGGTGCGTGAGCCCGACGAGCAGCCCGCGCACGAGCGTGGGATGGTTCTCGAGCAGCGTGAAGAACTGCGGGCGCTCGATCGTCACGCACGTCGTCGGTTCGAGCGCCACGGCCGAGGCCGGAAACGGCCGGCTCTCGTACACCGCGACGGCGCCGAGCGGATCCCCGCTCCCGAAGATCTCGAGGATGATGTCCTTGCCCGCCGGCGTCATCTTGAAGACCTTCACGCGCCCGCGGACGATCGTGTAGAAGCGGTTCGACGGATCCCCTTCGGAGAAGATCGTCACGCCCTTCGCGTACTCGCGGACCTGCGCGACCTTCGCGACCCGTCCCAGATCCTCGTCCGAGAGTGCGCGGAATACCGGCGTCGCGCGCAGCAGCTCCTCGACCGGCCCGCTCATGCGGCACATGTTACTGCCGGGGCGGCACGTGCGCCACGAGGAGTGCCGCTGCGTGCACACCCGCAGCACGGTGATGGCGCGACGGCAACATCGATATCGGGCCCGGCGCACGGCCCTGCAGCCGAGGTCCTGCTTGCAACCCCGGACCGGGCGGGCTAGGCTCCCACCAGCCTTCGCTGGAGGTGCCGCCGCATGAGCGCGGGTGCGGATGGGCGCGGCGGGTCACGTGCCGCCCTCGTCCTTGCGACGATCTCGTTCACGATCTGCTTCGCCGCGTGGGGGCTCATCGGCGGACTCGCATCCGTGTTCGCGGAGCTGTACGGGCTGTCGGCCTCGGAGACCGCACTGCTCATCGCGGAGCCGGTGCTGCTCGGGTCGCTCGCGCGGCTGCCGATGGGCATGCTCACGGACCGCTACGGCGGCCGGGGCGTGTTTGCAGGGCTCATGGCGGTGTCGGCGGTAGCCGCCTGGCTCGTGCCGCTGACGTCGAGCTATACAGCCCTCCTCGCGTCCGCGTTCCTGCTCGGCCTGGCGGGCTCGTCCTTCGCGGTCGGCGCCGCGTTCGTCTCGCGGTGGACCCCCGCCGCGCAGCAGGGCACGGCGCTCGGGTTGTACGGGCTCGGCACGCTCGGCCAGTCGCTCGCCGTGTTCGGCGGGCCCGTCATCGCGGCCGCGGCCGGCTGGCCGAACGTCTTCCGCGGCACGGGCCTGCTGCTCCTCCTCTGGGCCGTCGTCTATCTGCTGCTCGCCCGGAACCCCGCCGGCGTCGCCCGCCCGGCCGGCGTCGGCGCGATGGTCGCCGTGCTGCGCCGCGAGCCGACGGCCTGGCTGCTCGGCGCGTTCTATTTCCTGACCTTCGGCGGCTTCGTGGCGTTCTCGATCTACCTGCCGACACTCCTGCGCGCGCAGTTCGGTCTCTCCGCCACCGACGCCGGATTCCGCGCCGCCGGCTTCGTCGTCCTCGCCACGCTGGTCCGACCGGCCGGCGGCTGGCTCGCCGACCGCATCGGCGGCGCGCAGGTCCTGTCGTGGGTGTTCGGCGGCATCGCGGCGTTCGCGCTGCTGCTCGCCTGGCCGTCGATGGTGCCGTTCACCGTCGGCGCGCTCGGCTGCGCGGTGCTGATGGGGCTCGGCAACGGCGCCGTGTTCAAGCTCGTGCCGGAGCGGTTTCCGCGCGAGACCGGCACCGTCACCGGCCTCGTCGGCGCGCTGGGGGGTCTCGGCGGCTTCTTCCCGCCGCTCCTGCTCGGCCTGTTCCGCGACACCGCCGGCGTGTTCTGGCCGGGCTTCGTGCTGCTCTCGGCGACGGCGCTCACCCTGCGGTGGGCGAACGGACGCGTCTTCCGGCCGGGAGACACGGCGTGGCTGGAAGGGCTGCCGGTCCACGCGCGCCGCCGCGTGGCGCGCCTGCGCGCCGGCGCCTGGTCGGCGCTCTGGACGCTCGCGCTCGCCGCCGCGATCGTGATCGGCTCGCGCAACCTCCAGCACTTCGACGCCGCACTCGTCGCCTACACGTTCGCGACCCTGTTCGCGACGTTCGGAATCGCGTATCGCTACGCGATGTGGATCGATCGGCCGCCCACGCGCATGTACTGGCGTCGCGGCTGGCAGGTGTTCCTCTCGCGCCGGCGGCTGGGCACGAACGCGGCGCAGCTCGTGCGCCGCGGGCTCGCCCAGTTCGCGGCCAACGACTACATCTTCCGCCGGGGCCGCCTGCGCGGCACCGCCCACATGCTGATCATGTGGGGCTGCATCCTCGCCGGCGCGATCACCTTCCCGCTCGTGTGGGGCTGGATCCACTTCGAAACCGTGCCCGGCGACCTCGGGATGTACCGCGCGTACGTCTTCGGCGTGCCTCTCCAGGATTTCCCCCTGGGGTCCGTGTTCGCCTTCGTCGTGTTCCACGGCCTCGTCTGGTCGTCGTTCCTCGTCATCGGCGGCGTCATGCTGGCGTTCCGCCGCCGGATGATCGACCACGGCGCCGCCGCCGTGCAGCAGTTCGGCCAGGACATCCTGCCGTTGCTGCTGCTCTTCGCGATCAGCATCACGGGCCTGATGCTGACCGCGAGCTACACGTGGATGAAGGGCTACGCCTACGACTTCCTCGCCATCCTGCACGCGGCGACGGTGATCCTGACGCTGCTCTGGCTGCCCTTCGGCAAGCTGTTCCACGTGTTCCAGCGCCCGGCACAGCTGGGCGTCGGGTTCTACCGTGACGCCGCCGCGGAGGGGGAGCAGGCACGGTGCCTGCGGTGCGGCACGCCGTTCCTGCCCGAGACGATGGTGCAGGACCTCATCACCGTCGAACGCCAGCTCGGATTCAGGTACGAGCTGGCGGGCGGCGGGCACTACCAGCAGGTCTGTCCGCGCTGCCGCCGCGCGCTCTTCGGGCTCGCGCAGGGCCGCCTGTGGCGTGACGCCCTCGACGCGCGGGAGACGGTGGTCGACGGCCGCCTGAAGGGGATCTGAACGCCGCGTCCGGCGCCGCAGCGGCATGCGGCGGCAGGACGACAGGGGAACGGGACGGGATTCGTGGCAACGCTACCGGTCGACGAGCTCCAGATCATCCGCCGCTTCGGCCCCCATCTGTCGTCGATGGCCGGCGTCCGCCTGTCGACGAGCGCCGAACCGGACCGGCTGGTCAAGACGCATTGCTGCTTCTGCGGCCAGCAGTGCGGCATCCAGCTCAAGGTGCGGGACAACGAGGTCATCGGCTTCGAGCCGTGGGAGGAGTTCCCGTTCAACCGCGGGATGCTCTGTCCGAAAGGGGTCAAGCGCTACCTCCAGGGCTCGCATCCGGATCGGCTCACGACCGCCTTCCGCCGCGACCCGTCGGCCGACGGCGGCTTCAGCCCGATCCCGTACGCCGACGCGATCGCGCGCACGGCCGCCGAGATCGCGCGAATCCAGCAGACGTACGGCCCCGCGTCGGTCGGCGTCCTGGGCGGCGCGAGCCTGACGACGGAGAAGACGTACCTGCTGGGCAAGTTCGCGCGCGTCTGCCTGAAGACGCCGTACATCGACTACAACGGCCGGCTGTGCATGGTCAGCGCCGGCGCCGCGAACAAGAAGGCCTTCGGGATCGACCGCACGACCAACCCCTGGTCGGACATGGTCGGCACCGACGTGATCTGGGTGGCCGGCTCGAACGTCGCCGAGTGTTCGCCCATCACGACGAACTACATCTGGCAGGCGCGCGAGCAGGGGGCGAAGGTCATCGTCCAGGACCCGCGCATCACGCCGGTCGCGCGCACGTGCGATTTGTACCTGCCGGTGCGCCCGGGGCGCGACGCGGCGCTCTTCGCCGGCGTGCTCCGGGTCCTGATCGAGCGCGACTGGATCGATCACGCCTTCATCGAGGCGCACACGACCGGCTTCGACGAGGTCGCCGCGTACTGCCGCGAGTGGCCGCTGGCGCGCACCGCCGAGGTGTGCGGCGTGCCGCAGCGCGCGCTGATGCAGGCGGCCGAGTGGTGGGGCACGGCCGCGTCCAGCTTCTTCTTCCACGCACGCGGCATCGAGCACCATTCCAACGGCGTCCAGAACGCGCTCGGCGCAATCAACCTGGTGCTCGCCTCCGGGCGCATCGGCAAGCCCAAGAGCGGCTACGGAACGATCGTCGGACAGGCCAACGGCCAGGGAGGCCGCGAGCACGGGCAGAAGTGCGATCAGCTGCCCGGCCTGCGCGACATCAGCAACCCGGAGCACCGGCGCTACATCGCCGGGGTCTGGGGCATGGACGAGCGCGATCTCCCGGGCCCCGGCGTGGACGCGTACGAGATGTTCCGCAAGATCGACGCGGGAGAGATCAAGGCGCTCATCGCGATCTGCTTCAACCCGAAGGTGTCGCTCCCGGACAACAACTTCGTGACGCGCTGCCTCGACAAGCTCGAGTTCTTCGTCGCAATCGATTTCTTCCTGAACGACACGGCGTGGCACGCCGACATCGTCCTGCCGGGCAGCCTCCAGGAGGAGGACGAGGGAGTCGTGACGCAGGTCGAGGGG
>DASVDJ010000181.1:0-15231 GCA_036381155.1 Vicinamibacterales bacterium | reverse complement strand
AGGAGACGATCGGGTGCGGCGTCGATCTGCCGCAGGCGCATCCGTATCCGCGGGAGCACACCGACGCCCCCCAGGAGGATGAAGCGCTGCCCGACGAGAGTTCGCCGAGCTACCGCCCCCACCTCGCCCGCCGCGGCAGCGTCTTCCGCCGGCGCCACCGCATCCACGGGCCGTTCGCGCTCTACGGCGGCCGGATCGACCCCGGCAAGGGGTGCGAGGAGCTGATCGAGTACTTCAGCACCTATGTCGCCGAAGGGGGCGAGGCGCAGCTGGTGCTGATGGGCGTGAAGCTGATGCAGCTGCCGGAAGAGCGGTGGATCCGCTTCGCGGGGCTGCTCTCGGAGCGGGAGCGGCTGCAGGCGCTCGAGGCCGCGACCGTCGTCGTCGTGCCGTCGCCGTACGAGAGCCTCTCGCTGCTGGCCCTCGAAGCCTTCGCCGTCGGCACGCCGGTGCTCGCCAACGCGCGCAGCGAGGTGCTGGTGGATCACTGCCGCCGCAGCAACGCGGGGCTGTACTACGCCGATCGCGACGAGTTCGTCGAGGCGCTGAAGCTGCTGCTCGGGGATCCGGGGCTGCGCGCGGCGATGGGCCGCAACGGGCGCGAGTACGTCCGCCGCAACTACCGGTGGGACGTCATCGTCGCCAAGTACGAGCGGCTGCTGGCGAAGATCCGCTCCGGCCGATAGTCGCTGTCACTGCGAGCCACGGACATCACGGAGCTCGGGAGAACGCACCGGGACACTCCGTGCGTCCCCGCTGGCCTCAGCGGCCTCTCCGTGATGTCAGTCCGGACTACTCGTCGCTGAAGCCGGCGCTGATGCGCCGCGGCATGGAGATCGGGCCCGACGCGGGCTGCGGCGACGACCCCACCGGCTGCTGCTGGCCGTGACCGTTGGCCTCGCCCTCCCCTTCCGCCGGCGTGCGGCGGCGCCGCGGGCGGATGTCGTACCGCTTGATCATCTCGTTCAGCGTCGTCGGCTTGATGTGCAGCAGCTCCGCGGCGCGCTTCTGGACGCCGCCGGCGGCCTCGAGCGTCGACTCGATGAGACGCTTCTCGAAGTCCGTGATGACTTCCTTGAACGAGATGCCCTCGGGCGGCACGGTGACCTCGGGGATCTGGAACGCCGGCGTGCGCCGGACGTGGTCCGGGATGAGGTCCGTGCCGATTCGCGGACCGGTCGTCAGCACGACCGCGCGCTCGATGACGTTCTCGAGCTCGCGGACGTTCCCCGGCCAGTCGTAGTCCATCAGCAGGTCCAGCGCCTCGGGCGCCAGCTCGAGGTCTTCCTTGTGGTTCTCCTCGCCGTACTTCTGCAGGAAGTGCTGCGCCAGCGCGGGGATGTCCACCTTGCGCTCCCGCAGCGGCGGGAGATGGATGCTGATGACGTTCAGCCGGTAGTAGAGATCCTCGCGGAAGCGGCCCTCGTCGACCATCCGCTTCAGGTCCGTGTTCGTCGCGGCGATGATCCGGACGTCGACCCGGATGGTCTCCATCCCGCCGAGGCGCATGAACTCGCGCTCCTGCATCACGCGCAGCAGCTTCGCCTGCGTCTCGGGCGCGATGTTGCCCATCTCGTCGAAGAAGATGCTGCCCTTGTCGGCCAGGTCGAACAGCCCCTTCTTCGGATAGATGGCGCCGGTGAACGCCCCCTTGACGTGGCCGAACAGCGTCGACTCCAGCAGGTCGGGGGGCAGGTTGCCCGAGTTCACCGTGACGAACGCGCGATCGGCGCGCGGGGAGTTCGCGTGCAGCGCGCGCGCGACCAGCTCCTTGCCCGTGCCGCTCTCGCCCTGGATGAGGATCGTCGACCGGCTCGGCGCGGCCTGGATGATCAGGTCGAAGACCTGCCGCATCTTCGGGCTGCGCCCGATGATGTTCGAGAACCGCTGGTAGTGCTCCTGGACGCTCCGCCGGAGCGAGCGGTTCTCCTGCACCAGCCGGTTGCGTTCGACCGCATTCCGGACGACGACGAGGACCTCGTCGTTCTTGAACGGCTTGGTGACGTAGTCGAACGCGCCGCGCTTCATCGCGGCGATGGCCGTCTCCACCGACGCGAACGCGGTGATCATGAGGACCGGCAGGTCCTCGTTGATCTTCTTCAGCTCCTCGAGCGCGGCGATGCCGTCCATGCCGGGAAGCATGAGGTCGACGATCGCGACGTCGAACGGCATCGAGCGCGCCAGCTCGAGCCCCTCCTCTGCGCTGCCCGCCAGGCGGACGGAGTACCCCTCGCGCGTCAGCAGCGTCTCGAGGATCTCCCGCATGATCTCCTCGTCATCGATGACGAGGATGGAGGCGGTGGTGGACATGATCAATCTTCGCGTACCCGTGGCTCCGGGCCCAACCTGCCCGGCTGTCACCGCTCCGCGCGGCGGGCAGGCTGGCCGAAGCTCTGCGACAGCGGCAACGTCAGCGTAAAGCGCGTCCCCTGACCCACGCTGCTCTCGACGTGAATCGTCCCGTCGTGCTCCCTCACGATGCCGTAGGCGATCGAGAGCCCCAGCCCCGTGCCGTGGCCGATCGACTTCGTCGTGAAGAACGGGTCGTAGATGCGCGCCAGGTGCTCGCTCGGGATGCCCGACCCGGTGTCGGCCACCTCGACGAGGGCAGATCCTCCATCGTGGCGCGTCGCGACGGACAGCCACCCCCCACGGGGCATCGCGTCGCGGGCGTTCAGGAAGAGATTGAGGAAGACCTGCTGCAGCTTGTGCTCGATCCCGTCGACCACGAGCGCCGAGGGCGCGAGCTCACGCCGGATCTTGATGTTAGCAGCTTCGAGCTGGTGTTCCACAAGGCCCAGCACGTCGCCGATGACCGCGTTGAGATCGACGGGCGCCCGATCGCTCAGGCCGGCCGCGCCCTGACGCGAGAGCGTGAGCAGGCCGTTGACGATCTTGGCGGCACGGAACGTCTGGCGCTCGATCTTCTCGAGGAGCTTCGTGCGGGGATCCGCCGGATCCGCCCCCTCGAGCAGCATCTGCGTGAAGCTGGCGATGCCGGTGAGCGGCGTGTTGACCTCGTGCGCCACGCCGGCCGCGAGCACGCCGATCGAGGCCATCTTCTCGGAGATCTGGAGCTGCTTCTCCAGCTCGACCCGGGCGGTGATGTCCTCGAAGATCAGCACCGATCCGGCCACTTCGAGCCGGCCGTCGTGGTGCTCGCGCAGCGGGGTCACGGCGACGTTCACCAGCAGCCGGTCGTCGGGCGCGTGCCGCGAGACCAGCGGGACACGCGACAGCGTGGTGCCGTCCGGGTGATCGCGCAGCGCCGCCGCCACCGCCTCGACGAAGCGGGCGTCGAAGACCTCGCGCAGCGTGCGGCCGACGGCGTCGCTGGCGGGGATCCCGTACAGCCGCTCGATGGCGCGGTTCCACCAGCGGATCCGCGTGTCCGTGTCGACGACGACGAGGCCGCTGTCCAGCGAGTGCAGGATGTTCTCGCTGAACTCGCGCAGCCGATCGAGCTCGACGGCCTTGAGGTGCAGCTGACGATACAGGCGGCCGTTCTCGAGCGCCGTGCCCGCCTGGCCCGCCACCGCCGCGAGCAGCGCGAGGTCCTCGCTGCTCAGCGGCTCGGCGCTCTCCCGGCGCCCGAGCGCGAGGATGGCGATCGTGCCCTCCTTGGCGACGCACGGCACGAAGTAGAACAGCCCCCAGTCGCGCCAGAACTCGATCTCCTCCTCGGAGAACCGCCGCGCCGACAGCGGATCGTCGAGCGCAATCGCGTGTCCCGCCTCCAGGCGCCCGCCGAGACCCGACCGCCGCGCCAGCTCCGGCGGCGCGATCGCGAAGCCGGCCGCATGCAGCGGCGCGAAGTCGCCCGCCGACTCGTCCGCCATGAACAGCACCATGCGGTCGACGGCGAACGTCTCCATCACGCGCGTGGTCAGCCGCTCGGCGAGCCGCGCGAGATCCAGGTCCGCGTTCAGGTCGCGCGCGAAGCCGACGAGCGCGCGACGGTAGTCGAACCGGTCGCGGTAGAACGCCCGGTCCAGCGCCGTCTGGATCGCGTTCTTCACCGGGCTGGCCAGCAGCATGACGACCAGCGTCGCCAGCGCCGCGGTGACCCAGTTCTGGGCGCCGCCGCTCAGGCCCTCGGTCGCCACCCGCAGCAGCACGACGTAGAGCCCCACGATCGCCGCGACCGCCACGGACCAGACCAGCAGTCGCTTGACGATGATCTCGACGTCCATCAGCCGGTAGCGGACGATGGCCGACGCGAAGGCGAGCGGCACGAGGCTCAGCGGAACGGCCGACAGCTCCATCGGCAGCGTCGGGGCGACGCCGAACGCGTACGGCACCGCGTAGCCGACCGCGAACGGCAGGGCTCCCAGCGCCGTGCCCCAGACGATCCAGCGCAGCTGGCGCCGCGCGGTGACCGAGCGCACGTGCGAGAACGCGCGAACGAGGATGACCAGACCGCTGACCAGGCAGATGGACAGATAGAGCGGCTCGAGCCGGTCGAGCGTCGCGACGATATCGGTGAAGTAGCGGGCGTCAACCGGCGCGCGCGCGATCGCCACGATGCGGATGCCGCCGAGCAGCGCGGCCGGCGCGTAGATCAGCGGCAGCAGGCTGCGGCCGATGGGCGAGCGCACCCAGCTGCGCGGCCGCTCCGGAAAGACCAGCGTGAAGTGCAGGAAGAGCGGCGGCAGCAGCAGGATCGAGACGGCGTCGGCCCAGTAGAAGAACCAGTCGAGCCGATCGAGCCGCCCGTTGAACGAGAAGGTGATCGCGCCGAAGAACGCGAGACAGAGCCAGAAGAAGTGCAGCGTGGCTTCGTCGCCGGGCCGCTTGAACCGCACGCCGGCGCCGACGAGCAGCGTGAACACGCCGATGCCCGCCAGCACGAAGTAGAGCGCGGACGCGCCGCGTGACAGCGGCGCGAGCGCGACGCTCAGCACCTGCTGGCTCTCGAGCCGCAGCACGGTGTAACGGAGCCGCGTGCCGGGCTGCTGGCGGTGGATGTAGCTGAGGACTTCGTCGGGCGTCTGGACGGGGCGATCGCCGATGGCCAGCAGCACGTCGCCGCGCCGGAGGCCGGCCGCCCCCGCCGGGCTGTCAGGCGCGATCTCCGCGGCGGTCACGCCGTCCGGCCGCGCCACCCACAGCACGCCGTCTTCGACTTCGTCCCACGTCGCCCGCAGGGCGATGTTGGCCAGTCCGAGGCCCAGCAGCGTGGCGACGAACGTCACCGAGACGAACGCGCGCCCCAGACGCACGAACCGCCTCAGACCGGACCCCGCTGCAGGTGACACTTCCATGCGAACTCAGACTGACGGCGAGCAACCGACCGTGCGGAACGCCAGTAGTCGGGCTGCTGCAAACCACATACCCGCAACATCCTGGCGAGCTGACACCCAAACCATTGAAAGACAGGCACTTTCGCGCACTCCGAACCCCGGGGCGCCGCCCGATTCAAGTCGATGGACCAGCCGTCCAATGACATGGATGAGGATGGCGGGCGCGTAGCGGGCGCGGTGGCCTCGCCTGAGGCGCACGGCGGGCCAGGTGATCGCGGGCATCACGGCGGCCGGGGGACGAAGCTAGAAGCGCAGGGTGAGTCCGCCCACCACGCGCTTCGGGGGACGGACGACGAGCAGCTCGTCGTAGATCGAGCCCTCGTCCACGATGTCGCGGAAGAGATTGCGGACGCCGAGCAGCATCTCCCACTGCGCGTTCGCGAAGTTCATGAACGGCAGCGACTGCGTGATCTGGACGTCGAAGCGCGCGTCGACCGACGGCTCGATGCCGTCCGCGCCGGCGCTCGCATAGCCGGTGTTGATCCGGTACAGCGCGAAGACGCGGGTCTCCGTCACCGGCAGCTCGGTCTCGATGCTCGTCGTGACGTCGTGCAGCCGCTCGACGCCGGTGCGCGCGAGGTTCGGCACGCGCGCCGACAGCTCGCGCGACAGCGCCGTCTCGTGCCAGCGCGCGGTCGCCACGGTGTAATCGATCGATCCCCGCACCCGCCGCGCGATCACGCGGCGCAGGCTGATCGTCCACCCGCTCGCGTCGACGTCGCCCGCGGTGCCCACGTAGTAGTGCCCGAGATTCGCGGCGGGCCGCTCACCGGCGTCGGCGCCGAAGAGCGTCGCGATCTGATCGGTCGACTGCTGGTAGAAGGCCCGGACGCCGAGCACCGTGCTCGCGTTGAGATCGCGCTCGGCGCTGAAATCGAAATGCTCCGTGCGCGCCGGCACGAACTGTCCGCCGCCGGTGATCGGCGAGAACGTGCGCTCCGGGGGGAGCCACGTGCCGAGCGCCATCGAGGGCACGAACTCCTCCGCGCCCGGCGCCAGCGCGCGGCGTGACGCGCCGACGCTCAGACGCAGGCCGTCGACCGGCGTCACACGCAGCCGCAGACGCGGGCTGAAGAGCGATTCCTCGATATAGCCGTACGTCGCGTACCGCGCGCCGTACTGCACGGACACGCGTTCGTTCAGCGTCCACGAATCGAACGCGTAGACGACGCCCGCATAGCGGCTGCCGTCGGCCACGGCGGCCAGCGCCACCGGGTTCGCGCCGTCGTAGCGCTGCACCGAATACGACATGCCGACGTCGTAGACGTGCGTCGCCGGCGCGCGCGAGAGATACGAGCCGGACACCATCCAGGACGCGACGTCCCCCTGGGTCATCGCGCCGTGCACCGCCCAGTCGCCGCTGCGTCCGGCGGCCGCGCCGAGCGAGACCATCGCGACGCCGCGCGCCAGGGAGCCCGCGGACACGAGCTGCTCGGGGCTGTCGAACGCGCCGGTCGTCAGCAGGTTCACCTGTCCGGCCAGCGGGAACTCGCTGAACAGGCTGGCCACGACCTGCGCCGGGCCGGACCGACGCGTCGCGAACATCCGCGCGACGGCCTCATCGAACGCCTGCGGATCGGTGCCTTCCTCGAAGACGATGCGCGTGGTGGCGTCCTTCAGGATGTGCCGCTTCAGGTGCTTCAGCCGCCACGCCACTTCACCGTGGTCGTGCGACGTCTCGTCGTCGGCACCCGCCGGCTCCGGTTCCGCGGCGCTCACCGATGGGGTCGGGACGATGCTGGCGGTGAGCACGGCGCTGCTGCGGCGCACTTCGGAGGCGGTGACCGCGCGCTCGGGCTGGCGCTTCAGCACGAAGGACCACGTGCTGCTCGCCCCCTGTCCGCCGAGCACGAGCAGACTGGTCGCCGGCACGAAGCCTTCACGGTGGACGCGCACCAGGTAGTCGCCGGCCGGCAGCGCGTCGAACTCGCAACGCCCCCGCTCGTCGGTCACGCTGGTGACGATGCGCCGCCCGACGGCGGAGACGACGGCCCCCGGCAGCGGACGCCCCGCCTGGTCGCGGACGTAGCTGACGATCGAGCCGGCGGGCGCCTGCCGGCTCGCCGGGCGGCCACCCGAGGGTTCCTCGCCGGAAGACGCCCATGCGGGCGCTCCAGTGATTCCCACCATCGCGACGGCCGTCAGCACGACGAGTCCGGAAAAGGCGTTCATGGGCGCACCTGGGGGATGCGGGCCTGCCGGGCTCGCCCCGGCAGGCTCTGGGCTTCCTACTGGGCCGTGACCGTGAACGGCACGTCGCGCGTCAGCGAGGTGCCGCTGATCTTGTCCGTGACCTTCACCTCGAGACGGAAATCCCCTTCAGGAAAGCTCGCGAGCGGCACGGCGAGACTGCCCGGCAGCTGGTGACCGGCAGCGAGATCGAACTGCGCGGGCAGCGTCTGGGCGTTCATGACCGTGGGCTCGGTCCGGTTGAAGAACTTCTCCCCACCGTCGGGCAGCTTCTGGTGGAAGTTGTACTGGACCTCGACGTCCGGCTTCTTCGTGGACGGGTCCGACTGGGCGCCGTAGATCCAGAAGATCACGTTGAGGTCCGCGCTCTTCGGGAACGTCTGGTCGGCCGACGGGATGATGCGCATCTGCCCGAACGTGTACGGCTGCTCGGACTGCCGCTCCGGCGGCAGCGGACTCTGCAGCTCCTCGACGGTGTCGGCGAGGATGATGCTGCTCGTGGTCAGCTGACCGTCGAGCGAAGGTACGGTCATCTCCTGCTTCACGACGCCCGCGCGCACCGCCGGCGCCGAGGCCGTTCCCCCGGCGGGCGCGGCCGCGCCCCGTTCCTTCACGACGATGAAGACGTCGTAGTCACCGGGAGGCACCGCGAACGCGCGGCGGACGACCGGCGCGGCGCCGCCGGCCGCCGGCGCAGGCAGATCGACGCTGAAGACGTCCTCGAAGGGGTATTCGGTCCGCGCCGGCGCGGCCGCGTCCTCCTTCTTCTTGTCGTCCTTCTTCTCGCTCGGGGGTGCGGCAGCCGGAGCGGGGGCAGCCTCGCCCCGCTTCGCGACCCGGAGATACGCCGAGAGCGACGCCGGACCGGTGAAGGCGCCGGGGTCGATGGCGACGGTGAACGGCACGTACGTACGGTCGCCGTGGGACTTGATGAAGTGGTGCCCCTGCCAGGTGACCGGAATCCCGGTGGCGGCCTGCCCGGCGGCGGCCTCGTCGGCCAGCGTCAGCAGCGCCCGCACCTCGGCCGGGTCCGCCTCGCTCTTGTCCTGCGCCCACACGAACCCGGAGGTGACGAGCAGCACGGCTGCCACGACCGCCGCACGAAGACACATCGGCATTACGCCCTTTCCACGGAAGGAATGGTAAGTCACGATGATAGGTCTGGCTCCGGAGGCAAGTCAAACGAGCCCGGCCGGGTCCGGGGGCGGCCGGGAGGGCCCGGATGAGGTCCGCAGACGGCCGAAATTGCGCGTGATATCATCCGGTCCCCGGCCGGAATCCTGCTCGCGGCCGGCCGACTGCCCCGGTCAGCACCGCACCTGACCCCCGGGCGAGGTCCGGCGATGCTGGAAGACACCCTGGTAATCGTACTGGCGGGCGGGGTCGGCGAACGGCTGTACCCGCTGACCCGCGATCGCGCCAAGCCGGCGGTGTACTTCGGCGGGCCCTACCGGATCATCGACTTCGCGCTGAGCAACTGCATCAACTCCGGGCTCCGCCGGATCTTCATCGCCACGCAGTACAAGTCGCTCTCGCTCAACCGCCACATCCGGCTCGGCTGGAGCGTCGTCTCGGAGGAGCTGGGCGAATTCATCGAGATCCTGCCGCCGCAGAAGCGCGTCAGCGACAACTGGTACCTCGGCACGGCGGACGCGGTCTACCAGAACCTGTACTCGATCGAGCGCGAGAACCCGAAGCACGTGATCATCCTCTCCGGCGATCACGTCTACAAGATGGACTACGCGCGGATGCTGCAGTGGCACGTCGAGCGCGGCGCCGCCGCGACGCTGGCGACGCTCGAGGTGCCGGTCCACGACGGCCACCGCTTCGGCATCGTCACCGTGGACGAGCAGGAGCGCATCCTGGAGTTCCGGGAGAAGCCGGCCGAGCCGACCCCGATCCCCGGCAACCCCGATCTGGCGCTGGCGTCGATGGGCGTCTACATCTTCGAGACCGACGCGCTCGTGCGCGCCCTCGAGGAGGACGCGCGGCAGGACACCCAGCACGACTTCGGACGCAACATCATCCCGGCGATGCTGTCCCGGCTGCCGGTGTACTCGTACCGGTTCTACGACGAGAACCGCAAGGCCGCGAAGTACTGGCGCGACATCGGCACGATCGACGCGTACTACGAGGCCAACATGGATCTGTGCCAGGTCGAACCGGAGTTCAACCTGTACGATCCGGCCTGGCCGCTCCGCACGTACATGCCGCAGGCGCCGCCGGCGAAGTTCGTGTTCGCCGACGCCGAGCGCTGCGGCATGGCGCTCGACTCGATCATCTCGGCCGGCTGCATCATCTCGGGCAGCCGGGTGGTCGGCAGCGTGCTGTGCCCGAACGTGCGCGTGCACAGCTTCTGCACCATCGAGCGATCGATCCTGATGCCGGATGTGCGCGTCGGCCGCCATTCGCGCATCCGCAATGCGATCATCGATCGCAACGTGCTCATCCCGCGCGGCGCCGTCATCGGCTATCACCCCGAAGAGGACCGCCGCCGGCACACGGTGAGCGACGGCGGCATCGTCGTCGTCACCGCCGACGACGAGCCGCTCGTCGAAGAGGTGCCACCCGAGGCGCTCGCCCTCGAGGCCGAAGCCGACAGAAGGCGCATGCCCGTCTGACGCGCCGCGCGGCACGGCGCGCTCCAGCTACACACCGTTCGTGGAGGACCCTGTGAAGATTGCGAATGTACACGGGCGCGAGATTCTCGACTCGCGCGGAAATCCCACCGTCGAAGTGGACGTCACGCTCGACGGCGGCGCGCAGGGGCGCGCCATGGTGCCGTCGGGCGCCTCGACGGGGGAGCGCGAAGCGCTCGAACTGCGTGACGGCGACAAGGGGCGGTATCTCGGCAAGGGCGTGCTGAAGGCGGTGTCGCACGTGAACGGCGAGATCGCGTCCGCGATCACCGGGAAGTCGTTCGATCAGCGATCGCTGGATCGCGCGCTCATCGAGCTGGACGGCACGCCGACGAAGAGCCGCCTCGGCGCCAACGCGCTGCTCGGCGTCTCGATGGCCTTCGCCCGCGCCGCGGCGGCGGCGGACGGCCAGCCGCTCCACGAGTACTTCGCGAGCCTGAACCCGACATGGTCGGGCGCGTCGCGCCGCCTGCTGCCGGTCCCGATGATGAACATCCTCAACGGCGGCGCCCACGCGGACAGCAACGTCGACATCCAGGAGTTCATGGTGATGCCCGTCGGCGCGCCCTCGTTCGCCGAGGCCCTGCGTGCCGGGGCGGAGATCTTCCACGCGCTGCGCGCGCTGCTGAAGTCGCGCGGTCTCAGTACCGGCGTGGGGGACGAAGGCGGCTTCGCGCCCAGCCTGCGCGCCAACCACGAGGCGCTCGACGTCGTCGTGGAGGCCATCGGCAAGGCGGGCTACAAGGCGGGCAGCGACGTGTTCATCGCGCTCGACGTCGCGTCGAGCGAGCTCTGGAGCGACGGGAAGTACGTCTTCCGCAAGTCGGGCGAGGCCACGCGGACGTTGGCCGAGATGGTGGAGCTGTACCGGGACTGGGTGTCGAAGTACCCGATCGTGTCCATCGAGGACGGCACCGCGGAGAACGACTGGGACGGCTGGAAGGCGCTCACGGAGGCGATTGGCGACAAGGTGCAGCTCGTCGGCGACGACCTGTTCGTCACGAACCCTGCGATCCTGAAGAAGGGCATCGAGCAGGGGGTCGGCAACGCGCTGCTGGTCAAGCTGAACCAGATCGGCACCGTGACGGAAACGGTGGACGCGATCGCGATGGCGCAGGAGGCCGGGTACGGCACGATCATCTCGCACCGATCGGGCGAGACGGAGGACACGACCATCGCCGACCTCGCGGTCGGCACCAACGCCGGTCAGATCAAGACCGGGTCGGCCAGCCGCACGGATCGCGTCGCGAAGTACAACCAGCTGCTGCGGATCGAGGAGGCGCTCGGCGGTCGGGCGAAGTACGCGGGGCGCGAGGCGCTGAAGCAGCTGCGAGGTTAGCTGCGGAAGGCCCACGAAGCCACAGACGATACAGAGGCCGCAGAGGCCACAGAGAGCACAGAGACGAGAATGTAGGCTTCAGGACGAACGCGAACACAGACCGGGAAAGGGGCGAGCAACCGGGAGAGTCTCTGGCCGGCGCGGACGGCAGCGCATGACCCCCTTTCCTCTGCGGCCTCTGCGCCCTCTGTGGTCTCTGTGGCCTTGGGAAGATTGCACGATGCACAAACTGGTACTGCTACGACACGGCGAGAGCACCTGGAACAAGGAGAACCGCTTCACGGGCTGGACGGACGTCGATCTGTCCGACACGGGACGTGAGGAGGCCGCTGCGGCCGGCAATCTCCTCGCGGAAGGCGGATACACGTTCGACGTCGCGTATACGTCGGTGCTGAAGCGCGCGATTCGCACGCTCTTCATCGCGCTCGATCGGCTCGACCTGCTCTGGATCCCGGTGCACAAGAGCTGGCGGCTGAACGAACGCCACTACGGCGCGCTGCAGGGCCTGAACAAGGCGGAGATCGCGGCGAAGCACGGCGAGGAGCAGACGAAGATCTGGCGCCGCAGCTACGACATCCCGCCGCCGCCGCTCGCACCCGACGACCCGCGCCATCCGTCGCACGACCCGCGGTATCGCTCGCTGTCGCCGTCCGAGCTGCCCGCGACGGAGTGCCTGAAGGACACCGTCGAGCGGTTCATGCCGCTCTGGAACGACGCGATCGCTCCGGCGATCCGTCGCGGAGAGCGTGTGCTCATCGCCGCGCACGGCAACAGCCTGCGCGCGCTGGTGAAGTACCTTGACGGCATCTCGGACGAGGCGATCGCCGAGCTCAACATCCCGACCGGCATCCCGCTGGTGTACGAGCTCGATCAGGATCTGAAGCCGATCAGGAACTACTACCTGGGTGACCCGGAGGCGGCGAAGCGGGCCGCGGAGAAGGTGGCGGCGCAGGCGAAGGCACGCTCGTAGCCCCGGCCCCTGACCCCTGAAGTGGCGCCCCTGCCCGAACGCTTCGCCGAGTGGCTGGCTGCCGCGGAAGCGCGGTATCTCGCCAATCTGACGCGGGCCGAGCTGGGGCGCGCACTCCGCGCGCTCTCGTCCTGCTACGTGGAGCGTCGGGGCCGTCTCGCCGAGGGCGCGGCGCTTGCCACCGCCGGCAAGCGCGCCGCGTTCGCGCTCTTCTACGGGCCGCTCCATTACCTGGTCGTGCATGCGATCGCCGGCCGTCTGCAACCGGCTGACGACGCCCCGCCGCGCGGAGCCATCGTCGATCTCGGGTGTGGAACAGGGGCTGCCGGTGCGGCATGGGCGGGCGTCCACGGCGGACGCGTCGCCGGATTCGACGTGAATCCGTGGGCCGTGCGCGAGGCGGCCTGGACGTATCACGCGCTGCGGATCGACGGCTCGGCCTCCCGCGCACCCGCAGCCCGGGTGAGGCTCACGCCGCCGCCGAGAACGGTCCTCGCCGCGTATCTCGTCAACGAGCTGCCCGCCGGGGAGCGTGCGCCGCTGCGAGAGCGGCTGCTGGCGGCTGCCGCCGCCGGAAGCCCGGTGCTGGTGGTGGAGCCCATTGCGCGCGGGGTGACGCCGTGGTGGTCCGAGTGGCGGCGCGCCTTCGAGAGCGCCGGCGGCCGCGCCGACGAGTGGCGCTTCCCCGTCGACCTGCCGTCCCTGCTGCGCGACCTGGATCGGTCGGCAGGTCTCGATCACCGGGAGCTGACGGCGCGAACCCTGTCCCTGCGGCTGAACGAATCGTGAGGCCGAACCTGGTTCGGCCGCCTTCGCAGGCCTTCGCAGGGCCGAACTTCAGTTCGGCCACCTTCAGTTCGGCCAACAAAAAGAAAGGGCGCCGTGTTTCAACGGCGCCCTCCTGTCCGGTGCGATCCGGTCTGCCCGGACCGAATCAGTTGTCGACTTCTTCCGGAGTCTGGTCGGCCGCAATCCGGAGCGACCGCAGGAACCGGCGGTCGTTCGACGTGATCTCGAAGCTCTGCGGCGTGGCCCGCACTCCGGCCCTGACCGTTGCCAGCGCAGTCCGGTCCTTGCTCTCACGCGTCGCAAAGCCGATGACGGCCTCGAGCGTCACGCGCATGTCGTAGCCGGCCGCTCGGGCCCGCTCACGGACCGCCTCGACCTTCGGACTCGTGGCGGCCGCGTCGGCTATCGCCTCGGCCAGCTCTCGGGCGAACCGGTTGACCTCGTCCATCCTGGTGCCCTCCCCTCACCGCCGCCGGGCCGGGAATCCGGGGCGTTGTCCGAGCCCGCTGCACCGGGCGGGAGCAGGCGTCGGGGTCGTTCTCCTCTCGCTGTCAGGCTGGGATTCAGGAAAGGATGAGCCATCTTACCGACCCAGCCCGACCAATGTCAATGAAACGGCGGCACATTCCGTAGCGTCACGGGCAGATCACGACGCAAGCTGTCGTTGTTGACGGCACCAGCCTCGACCATCCGCGACCCAATCCCTCTCCGCCGTCGCGCGCCTACAATGTGCGGGAGCCATGGCCCCATCAGAACCATCGGCAGCTCATCGCCCGTTCAACACCCCGGACGACCTGCGCGACTGGTCCCCCGAGGCCGCCCTGGGGGCCCCAGGTCAGTTCCCGTTCACCCGCGGCAACCAGCCGACGATGTACCGGGGCCGCCTGTGGACGATGCGGCAGTACGCCGGGTTCGGGTCGGCCGAGGAGTCGAACCGCCGGTATCGCTACCTGCTGTCGCAGGGGGTCACCGGGTTGAGCGTGGCGTTCGACCTGCCGACACAGATGGGCTACGACTCGGACCACCCGCTGGCGGAAGGCGAGGTCGGCCGGGTCGGCGTCGCGATCGACTCGATCGAGGACATGTCCACGCTGCTCGACGGCATCCCGCTCGGCGAGGTCACGACCTCGATGACGATCAACGCGACCGCGATCGTCCTGCTCGCGCTCTACGCGGCGGTCGCGCGGCGGCAGGGGGTCCCGCTCGATCGGCTCGGCGGCACGGTGCAGAACGACATCCTGAAGGAGTACATCGCGCGCGGGACCTACATCTACCCGGTCCGCCCGTCACTCCGGATCGTCACCGACATCATGGCGTTCTGCGCGCGCGAGATGCCGCAGTGGAACACGATCTCGATCAGCGGCTACCACATCCGCGAGGCGGGATCGACCGCCGCGCAGGAGGTCGCGTTCACGCTCGCCAACGCCATCGCCTACGTCGAGGCGGCGGTCGCGGCCGGCCTGCGGGTCGACGACTTCGCGCCCCGGCTGTCGTTCTTCTTCAACGCCCACAACGACCTGCTCGAGGAGGTGGCGAAGTTCCGCGCCGCCCGCCGGCTGTGGGCCGAGCTGGTGCGCGAGCGCTACGCGCCCTCCGACGAGCGCTCGCTCTGGCTGCGCTTCCACACCCAGACCGCCGGCTCGACGCTGACCGCGCAGCAGCCCGACAACAACGTCGTGCGCGTCGCCATCCAGGCGCTGGCGGCGGTGCTGGGCGGGACGCAGAGCTTGCACACCAACGGCTTCGACGAGGCGATCGGCCTGCCGACCGAGCGGGCGGCGCGCATCGCGCTGCGCACGCAGCAGGTGCTCGCCTACGAGACGAACGTGGCCAACGTGGCCGATCCGCTCGGTGGGAGCTGGTTCGTGGAGGCGTTGACCGACGAGATGGAGCGCCGGGCCGAGGAGCTGTTCGCCCACCTCGATGACCTCGGCGGCGGGTCGATGCTGGAGGGCGTGATCGGCGGGATCGAGGAGAACTGGTTCCAGGGTCACATCGCCG
>DASVDJ010000180.1:0-29049 GCA_036381155.1 Vicinamibacterales bacterium | reverse complement strand
CGGACCTTGCCGAACATCTCGCTCGACGAGGCCTGGTAGAAGCGGATCGACGGATCGACCTGCCGGATCGCCTCGAGCACGCGCGTGACGCCCTGCGAGTTGTACTCGCCGGTCAGCATCGGCTGATCCCAGGAGGCCGGCACGAACGACATCGCCGCGAGGTTGTAGAACTCGCGCGGCCGCACCTGGTCGACGACCTTGATGAGCGAGAGCTGATCCAGCAGATCCGCCTGCAGCAGCGTGACGCGATCGAGCAGGTGCTCGATGCGCCAGACGTTCGGCGCGCTCAGCCGCCGGACGATGCCGAAGACTTCGTAGCCGCGATCGAGCAGGAGTTCGGCCAGGTACGAGCCGTCCTGCCCCGTGATGCCGGTGATGAGTGCGCGAGGTGCCGCCATTCGCTGTGTCTGCCTGAGCCGCCCGGCATCGTACAAGGTCCGACGGGGAAAGGTCAACGAACGCGTCCGCTTCTCGCCTTGATCGCCGCGCGCGTCTCGCGATCCACGTCGCGCCGGCGGATCGCCTCCCGCTTGTCGTGCGCCTGCTTGCCCTTCGCCAGCCCGAGCGCGATCTTCGCGCGGTTGTTCCTGAAGTAGAGCCGCAGCGGCACCAGCGTCATGCCGCGCTCGACGGTCCGCCCGATGAGTTTGCGGATCTCCTGCCGGTGCAGCAGCAGCTTGCGCCGCCGCGTCGGCTCGTGATCCGCGTAGCCGCGGTGCGAGTACGGGCTGATGTGGATGTTGTAGACCCACACCTCGCCGTCCTCGACCCGCGCGAAGCTGTCGCGCAGGTTGACGCGCCCCTCGCGGATCGACTTCACCTCGGTGCCCTGCAGCGCGATCCCCGCCTCGAAGCTCTCGAGGATGTGGTAGTCGTGCAGCGCCTTCCGGTTCTCCGCGACGATGCGCTGCGCGGCCTGACGGTCGGTCTGGGTCATGGGCGTGCGTGCTGCGCCAGGCGCGCCGCGAGCAGCACGGCCTCGACCATCGAGCCGTGGTCGGCGCGCCCGGTCCCGGCGATGTCGAACGCGGTGCCGTGATCGACCGACGTCCGGACGATCGGCAGGCCGAGCGTGACGTTGACCGCGCGGCCGAACGCCAGCAGCTTCACCGGGATGAGCCCCTGATCATGGTAGCAGGCGACCACGACGTCGAACTCGCCGCGGTGGGCCCGCAGGAACACCGTGTCCGCGGGATGCGGTCCCGTGACCTCGATGCCGTCCTCGCGGCACGCCGCCACCGCCGGCGCCAGCGTCTCCCGGTCCTCCCGACCCATCAGGCCGCCCTCGCCGGCGTGCGGGTTGAGCGCCGCCAGCGCGATCCGCGGCCGCGCCACGCCGAAGCGCGGCAGCTCGCGCGCGGTGAGCCGGATGGTCTGCGCGACACGCGCCCGCGTCAGCGCGCCCGGCACCTCCGCGAGCGGGATGTGCACCGTCGCCAGCACCACCCGCAGCGCCGGCGACTCGAACATCATCGCGACGTCGGTCGCCCCGGTCAGGTGCCCGAGCAGATCGGTGTGTCCCTTCCAGGGCAGGCCCGCCAGCGCGAACGCCTCCTTGCTCACCGGGGCCGTCGCGATGCCCGCGACCTCACCCGCCCGCGCGGCCGAGACGGCGCGCACGATGGCGTCGTGCGCCGCGCGCCCGGCCGCCGCCGACAGCTCGCCCGCCCGGAACGACGCCGCGTCCGGCGGCTCGAAGATCACCGGCTCGCAAACGGCGGTGACGCGCGGATCGACGGCCGCCTTCCGGGCGATCTCCGGCCCGATGCCGGCCGGATCGCCGGCCGTGATGGCGATGCGTGGGAGCGGCATGGGAGTGGCCACTAGAGCCGCAGCGCGACCCAGTCGGCGACGGTCTTCGGGCTGGCGTTGCCGTCGAGCGCCTCGAGCGCCGCCTGGAGGGTCGCGAAGCCCTCGAGCACCCGCTCGGTACCGAAGGCATCCGACAGGCGCGCCAGCGCCGGCTCCAGATCGCGGTTCGCGACGCCCGTGGCGGCACTCGTGGCGAGCACGCCGAGGTCGCGCAGGAGCGCCTGGAGCGCGTGCAGGTGCAGGGCGAGCGCCTCGCGCTCGCTCGCACCCGAGCCCTTCCCCTTCCCGCCGATCTCGCGCACGGCGTCCAGCCGGGCGCGTGGATCGGCGGTGTCGGCAATCCGCTGGAGCAGCCGCTGCGCGGCCTCACGCGTCCCGCCGGCGCCGGCCTGCGCGGCCTCGCGCGCGAGCGTCAGGCTGCCGCGCGACACGGCCGCCGCCGCGCGCGCCTCCTCCTCGGTCAGCCCGGCCTCGCGCATCAGCCACGCGGCGACGTCGGCGGGGGCCAGCGGGACGAACCGCACGACCGGACATCGCGATCGTACTGTCGGCAGCAGCGTGCCCGGCTGCGCGGTCACGAGCACGAGCACCGATCCGGACGGGGGCTCCTCGAGCGTCTTCAGCAGCGCGTTCTGCGCGTCCTCGACGAGCGCGTCCGCTTCGTCGAAGACGACCACGCGGCGCCGGGCTTCGAAGGGACGGAAGGCCGTGCTGTCGATGACCGCGCGCACGGCGTCGATGCGGATCGACCCGTTCTCGCCCGGCTCGATCACCGCGAAGTCCGGATGGATGCGGCGCGCGATGCGGCGGCAGGCGGAGCATTCGCCGCACGCGTCCACCGCGAGCGGTTCGCCGCCGTCCGGCCAGGGAGCGGGACGCACGGGCGACAGGCAGTTGAGGGCCTGCGCCAGCGCGGTGGCCGCCAGACGCTTGCCGACCCCCGCGGGCCCGGCGAGGATCAGGCTCGGCGGCAGGGTGCCGGCGTCGATGGCGCGCGCGAGAAGCGACAGCGTGGAGCGGTGGCCGAGGATGCGTCGGAACGACATGGAACGACGCGAGGCCGGGAACATGGCGACGGCCGGCCGGAACCGGCCCGTACCCGGACCCGTTCTCCAGAGTTTAGTCTCTCTCGTCGTCCCTGTCCCTGTCGCGGTTCCGCCGATCGGGCGACCGGTCGTCCGGGCTCTCCTTCCCGTCCTCCCGGTTCTTCCGGTCGTCGTCCTTGCCGATGCCGAAAAGGCGGGACCAGAATCCGCGCTTCTTCTTCGGCTCGTCCTTCTTCGCCCCGGGCGTGTCGTCCGCCGGCGGCGCCGCGTCCACTTCCGCGACCGGCTCGACGGGCGGCCGCCCGGGTGCGCCGGCCTCCGATGTGGCGCCCGGTGCGCGATCGCCGCCGAACCAGCCGGCGATGGCCTCGAAGATGTTCCGCTTCTCGTGCAGCGGACAGACGCCGATCGGCGTCCGGCCCCGCGGGAAGTAGTCGGTGATCAGCATCGACCGCCGGGTCTCTTCCCCGTCGTCGTTGACGACGACCACCTCGCCGCAGCCGTCGTTCGGCAGCAGCCCGGAGACGCGGCAGACCGTGACGCCGACCAGACCGGCCGGCGGCTTGTACCACTCGGGCCGGTCGTTCTTCGTCGCCGCCTTCATGAAGCGCCCCCAGAGCGGCACGGCGACGTCGCTGGCATAGCCGTTGGGGACGATGGTCTTCGGCTGATCGAAGCCGATCCAGACACCGGCGACCAGGCGCGGGGTGTAGCCGACGAACCACGCGTCGACGTACTGGTTGGTCGTGCCGGTCTTCCCGGCGGCCGGCAGCATGAAGCCCGCCTGCCGCGCCTTCCAGGCCGTCCCGTAGGCGATGACGTCCTGGAGCATGCTCGACAGCAGGAATGCGGTCGTCTCCGACACGACGCGCCGGCTGTCCGCGGGCGCCTCGAAGAGCACCGTGCCGTCGCGATCCTCGACGCGCCGGATCAGGCGCGGTTGGGTATGGATGCCGCGGTTGGCAAAGGCGCCGTACGCGGCCGTGAGATCGATCAGCGTGACCTCGCCCGAGCCCAGCGCGAGCGACGGCACCGGTGGCACGTCGCCGACGCCGAGCTGCTTCGCGTACGTCACGGTCGGAGGAATGCCGACCTCGTCGAGCAGGCGGACCGCGGCGCGGTTGCTGGACGTGCGCAGCGCCGTGCGCAGCGTCATCTCCGCGGTCTCGGCGTGCTCGTCTTCCGGAATCCAGGCGCCCTGCAGCGTCTCGACCGGCTCGTCGAGACGCGTGACGATCGAGGCCGGGGTCCACCCCTGCTCGAGCGCGACGGCGAAGACGAACGGCTTGAACGCGGAGCCCGGCTGACGCCGTGCCTGGGTCGCGCGGTTGAAATGACTGCGCTCGAAGCTGCGCCCCCCCACGAGCGCGCGCACCTCGCCGGTCTTCGCGTCGATCGCCACCAGCGCGCCCTGCAGCGGCTCGTCGTCGGCGGAGCCCGCCGGCGCGCGCCGACTGCGCCGCTTCTCGATGTCCTCGAGCGCCTGCCGGACCGCCGTTTCCGCGGCGGCCTGCATGTCCATGTCGATGGTCGTGTACACCCGGAGCCCGCCTTCGTACACGCGCTCGAGCCCGAAGCGCGCGACGAGCTGCCGCCGCACCTCCTCCTTGAACCAGGCGCCGTACGGGTCGTCGCGATGCAGCGCGTTGGCGAGCACGACCGGCTCGGCCCTGGCCGCGTCGGCCTCTTCCGGCGTGATCGCGCCGTAGTCGACCATCGCGTCCAGGACGACGTTGCGACGGGCCACGGCGCGCTCGAGGTTGACGGTGGGGGCCCAGGTCGAGGGGGACTTCACGAGCCCGGCGAGCAGCGCGGCTTCCGCCAGCGTGAGCTCGCTGGCGTGCTTGCCGAAGAAGCCGAGCGACGCCGCCTCGACGCCGTGCAGTCCGGCGCCGAAGTACATCTTGTTCAGGTAGAGCTCGAGGATCTCGTCCTTCGTGAACCGCGACTCGAGCTCGGCGGCGACGATGATCTCCTTGAGCTTGCGCCGGTACGACTTGTCGAGCGTGAGGAACGACTGGCGCGCGAGCTGCTGGGTGAGCGTGCTGCCGCCCTGGGCGCGACGCCCCTCCTGCAGGTTGTGCAGCGCCGACCCGATCACGCGGATGACGTCGACGCCGCGGTGGTCGTAGAAGCGCTGGTCCTCGACGGCGATGATCGCCGTGATCAGCCGCGGCGAGATCCGGTCGAGCGGGACGTCGATACGCTGTTCGCGGAAGATCGTGAAGACCGCCCGGTCGTTGCGGTCGTACAGCGTCGTCGACTGCGCCATGATGCCGACGCGCTTCAGCTCGTCGCGCCCCGGCACACCGGCGAGCAGCTCGACGCTGAACCAGGTGACCGCCGCGGTGACCACCCAGACCGTCACGATGGCGGCGGCCAGCACGCAGCGGGCTCCCCACGGACGGGCCGCGAGCCAGCGCCCGCCGCGGTCGACCGCGCCGGACATCCGCGTTGCCAGCCGTGCCAGACGCTCCCGTCCAGCCGTTCGGGGATCTCGCGGGTTCCGGCTCATGCCGGCTCTCAATGCAAAGGGACTGCCTCGACCGTTGTCAGCCGATTCGGCACGAAATCCCTCTGACACACCCACGATCGTGTAGTTTTTTCACACACCTGTGCCGCAGACTGCTTCTCAACAGGAAGCGGGAGCTGGCGGACGGCAGGCGACTGCTCGCTTGCCCTGTTCTCGTCGCCCCGGGCCCGGCAGGCTCGCAGAGTGACCGCGAACGCCGCCGCTGGAAGCAGCCGTCGCACATCGGGGGCCAGCGTTCGGCCTGGGCGACTGTCAGCGTGCGCGACGCATGAGCCGGCTGAACGGCAATGGCCCCCGATTCACGACGGATGCGGTCACGCCGTGCGGCGCGGTCTCACGCTCCCCGCTTCAGCAGTAGTCACCGGTGCACGGTGGCGGTGCCGCTCCCGCGGCGTTGATCGCGCCGATCATCGTCGGGTGCAGCGGGCAGTGATAGTTCGTGCCCGACCCCGGCATCATCAGGGGCGAGCTCATCGCTCCCGGCGCGATGTCACCGGTGTCCAGGCTGCCGTCGTTCAGACGCACGCGGTGGACGACGCTGTCCTGGTTGTGAAAGACGACCATCCGGCCGGCCGCGGTCGCGGGGTTCGGCACGAACGACTGATTGCCGCGCTGCCCGACGATCGCGATGGTGACGGTGTTCGGGTTCGGCGCGGGCGACGGCCCGCCCGGGTTGTTCGATCCGCCGTCGCTGCCACCGCCGCACCCCCACAGGGCGGTCAGCGCCAGCACGGGCACGATCTTCAGACCGGCAGTTCGCATCGGCATCTCCCTGCGCGCCTGGCGCGCGCGTGACGGACGCAGGCGCGTCCCGCCCCCGCTGCAAGGCAAGGCAGATGCCGCGAAAAACAGGCGCAAAATCGCCGTTTCCGGGCGCGACGGGTTACATGCGACGTAAGCCCTTACGAGGAATGCAGGGGACTGCCTCCCCGGCACCCGGGGCGAGTCCGGCCGGGCGTTCGCGGACGCCCCCGCGGAAGGCGGAACGGGGGCGTCCGGCACGGGGTCAGGCGGCCTTGCTGCGGGCGGCGCCCGCACGGGTCGCCTCGGGGATCTCGACGAGGCGTCCGGACGTCACGTCGTAGACGAAGCCGTAGATGGGAATCCATCCGGGCACGAGCGGGTGATGGCGGATGCGCGTGACGTCGTCGACGACGCTCTGCGCCTGGTCCGCGATGGGCAGCCACTCGATGTAGTCGCCGGCCACCGATCCGGGACCGTTCCCGACGTCGCGGAATCCGTCGGGGCCGAGCTCCGCCGGTTCGAGGCTGTTGCGCAGCAGCGCGCGCATCACGTCGTTCGTGAACGCCTCCATGCCGCAATCCGTGTGGTGGATCACGAACCACTCGCGGGTCCCGAGCAGCTTGTACGAGATGACGAGCGACCGGATGGCATCGTCGGTCGCGCGCCCGCCCGCGTTGCGGACGACGTGCGCGTCTCCCTCGGAGAGGCCGGCGAACTTCGCGGGAACGAGCCGCGCATCCATGCACGTCAGGATGGCGAAGCGGCGCGCCGGCGGCATGGCGAGTGTTCCCTTGTCGAAGGACTCGGCATAGCGGGTGTTGGCGTCGAGAACGTCCTTGAGTACCTGGCTCATGACATCACTCCTTCGCGCGCGTCAGGGCGCGCGCGTTGGGAAGGGCGCCGCCATCGCGGACGAACGTCATCCACGTGGAAACGTCCGACCGCGCCGGAATCCGGCGGCGATCAGGTTGATTGCGTGGTGGGACTCATCTCCTCGCGCGTGAGTGCTGCTGCCGGGCGGCAGCCGCGCACGGGGAGACTAGGTACAGATGCAGGTGAGACAGCGGAAGCAGGCCGGGGAACTCACGCTGCGCGCCGGTACGGCGAACGGACGGCCTGCCATGAGGGCCAGTCTATCACGTACGGACGCGGCTGGCGGGAGCTGCTGCCGGAACAGGGGCACGCCCTGTCGCGCTTGCCTAATGAGCAGATATCTGCATATACTTCCGCCGTGCGACGGAAACCCGGTGGGCTCGTGCCTCTGGAAATCGCCATCTGCCTGAGCGCATCCGAGCTCAGGAAGCACGGCATGCGTGAGTTCCACGGCTACGAGCTCGCGAAACATCTGGCAGACGAGGCGCAGACGCGACAACTCACGGCCTATGGCACCTTGTATCGCGCGCTGGGCCGACTCGAGACGATGGGACTGCTGAAGAGCCGCTGGGAGCCGCCCGGGATCCCCGCGCGCGAGAACCGCCCCCGGCGCCGGCTGTACACACTCACGGCGGCGGGCGAGACGGCGGCGCAGGACGCACGTGTGGAGGCCGCGAAGACGCGTGCTCCTCGCGGGAGGCGCCGGCTGGCGGAAGCGTGATGCCTTCGGCCTGGAGTGTGGCTGTCGTGCTGGTGCGGGCATGGACCCGGCTCTACACGCGCGGCTTGCCCGCCCCGACGCGGGATGCGCGACGCGCCGAGATCGAATCCGATCTGTGGGAGTTCCGGCACGATCCCGAGCGCCGGAACGGGCCGGTCGACGCCGCGCACGTCCTGCTGAGGCTCCTGAGCGGCGTGCCCGACGACCTCTGCTGGCATGTCGAGCAGCGTCACGTGCCGGGTCGCGCCGTGCGGTTCGTCGGCGCGATCGCCGCGCTCGTTCTCGTGGTGTCCGCCGCCTGGCTCTTCTGGTTCCTGAAGGCAGGTGTGCTGCCCGAGCCGCCTCGAACGCCGATGGCGTTCACATCCGGGCGGCGCCCGCCCCCACCGCCGCCGCCACCCCCGCCGCCCTGCCAGCCTCCCGGGTTCACCGGCGGCTGTGAGCCATGAGGAGGCGCCTGTGCTCCTCTCGAGGGACTTCGCCTGGCCGCGGCGCCGCACCACCCCATTCGGCTGTTCCGCCGGCCTTCACCTGCTTCTTCTCGCCGGCCTGACGCTGCCCCTCCGATCGCTGCGCACGGAGGCCGGGCTCGCGGCCGCCTCGGCCGCTCCGGCGATCGTCGTCGTGTCGCCGGAATCGATCGCGCCTCGGGAACGCCGGCCCGCCAGGGCTCTCGACGATCTCGGCATCGAACTGCCGCCCGGCGCCACGCGCGTGACGGTCGACGGCTTCACGTTCGACTTCGCGACGGTGATCAGCCGCGCGGGCTCGCTGTTTCCGTTTCTCGACCCGCTGCTGCTCGCCGACTTCGTCGAGCCGTTGCGCGCGGGCCGTGAGGCACCGCTGCCGAATCCGCTCGTCCGCCCGACGGACCGTCCTCCGCCTCTGCCTCCGTTGCGCGCGAGCGACGCCGACGTGCAGGCACTCGTGGACCAGGCGTGGTCGCGACGCGATCGCTGGCGCGCGTTCCGCCACATCGCGGCGCTCTCCGGCAGGCACGACCCGCACGAGGGCCGGCTCGTGGACGTTCTCCGGGGCTACGGCGATCAGAATCTGCTGCAGCTGTTCGTGGACGGGTCCGTCCCCGATCCCCGCCTGTGGGCGCAGCTCGCGGTAGCGGCCGACCACCGCGCCTTCGCCGACTTCATCCTCGCCGGCGCCTCGCGGCATCCATCCACGAAGGGACGCGCGGAACTGCTGTTCCTGCTCGACAAGATCCTTCAGTCGAACCTCCACGCCCTCTCGCTCCTGCTGGAGACGAACCCGGAGATCGAGCTGATGGCCACTCGCGCCGCAAGCGTGGAGGCGTTCCGCGCCCTCGTGCAGGTGCGGCGCCACTACATGGACGAGATCGAGCGGCGCGGGCTCGACGCCCCCGGCGCCCTCGTCGCGCATTACGGGGAGGCCCGGCTGACGATCCTGCGTCATCTCGTGCGGACGACGCCCGGCCAGTACCGCGCCGGGGATGCGCAGTACCTGATCGGCACGGTGCTCTGGAACAGAGGGGAGAAAGAGGCGGCTCTGGCGACGTGGCGCGGGATCGTGGCGAACCCGACGGACACGTACTACGCGACGTACTCGGACATTCTCGCCATCATCCGGAGCGCGGAGTCTCACCCGGTGCAGCCGGCCGCGATCGAGAAGGCACTCGCACGCCAGCAGAGCGCGTGGATGGCGTCCTCAATCGAACGCCTGCTCCGGTTCGGCTATCACGTCAACACGTTCTGACGCCGCAAATCCGCGATCCGGAACTAGCCACCGGCCATCGCGCCGATGACGAGAAACGGCTCATCGCCATTGACGACGGCCGCCGGAAGCATCGTGTCGGGCGGATCGTGCGAGAGATCCTCCTGACAGGCGTAGAAGCGCACGAACGGCCGGCGCCGCCGCGTGACGTGATCGCGAATCGTTCCCTGCAGGACCGGATAGCGCCGCTCCAGCGCGTCGAGCACACCGCCCAGTGTCGCCGGGCCGTCGGGATCGATCGCGATCTCGGCGCCGACGTGCGCCAGCGTCCGCAGGTGCTGCGGCAGGATGACCCGAATCATGGCAGCGTCTGTGCCTCCACGGACACGACGGGCGGCAGGTCGCGCACGATCGCCGTCCAGCTGTCGCCCGCGTCGGACGAGCCGTACACCTGGCCTCCCGAGGTGCCGAAATACACGCCGCACGGATCCAGCACGTCGACCGCCATGGCATCGCGTAGCACGTTGACGTAGCAGTCGCGCTGCGGCAATCCCGTCTCCAGCGGCTCCCACTCGTTGCCCCCGGTCCGGCTGCGATACACGCGCAGCCGGCCGTCCGGCGGATAGTGCTCCGAGTCGCTCTTGATCGGCACGACGTAGATCGTCTCGGGCTCGTGCGCGTGGACGTCGATCACGAAGCCGAAGTCGGACGGCAGGTTGCCGCTCACCTCGCGCCACGACTCGCCGCCGTCGTCGGAGCGCATGACGTCCCAGTGCTTCTGCATGAACAGGACGTCGGGTCGCGACCGGTGCAGCGCGATGCGGTGGACGCAGTGGCCGACTTCCGCCTCCGGGTCCGGGATCCCCTCCGACTTCAAGCCGCGATTGATCGGCTTCCACGTCGCGCCGCCGTCGTCGGTGCGGAAGGCGCCCGCGGCGGAGATCGCGACGAACATCCGGTTCGCGTTGGCCGGGTCGATGAGAATCGTGTGCAGGCAGAGCCCGCCGGCCCCGGGCGCCCAGTGCGCGCCCGATCCATGCCCGCGCAGGCCCGGCAGCTCGTGCCAGCTCCTGCCGCCGTCGGTGGTGCGGAAGAGCGCCGCGTCCTCGACGCCCGCGTAGACCGTGTCGGGATCGGTCGGGGACGGCTCGAAGTGCCACACGCGCTTGAACTCCCACGGGTGCGGCGTGCCGTCGTACCACTGGTGCGTGCCCGGCACGCCGTCGTAGACGAACGCGTTGCCGACGGCCTCCCACGTGCGCCCGCCGTCGTCGGAGCGCTGGATGATCTGGCCGAACCAGCCGGACGACTGCGAGGCGTAGATTCGATCCGGGTCGGCAGGTGATCCCTTCAGGTGATAGATCTCCCAGCCGCCGAAATGCGGGCCGCTCACGTCCCAGTTCCGCCGCGTGCCGTCCGACGTCAGGACGAACGCCCCCTTGCGCGTTCCCACCAGCAGCCGCACTCCGCTCATGTAGCCTCCGTCGCGCACGCCGGCGCGCCCGACATTGTGGATCAGGCGCGGACCGGACCGGGTGCGATTCGTCCCTGCGCGAGCGCGCGGCGCGCTTCGGGCCACCAACGGACGAGGCGAGGCGTGAGCCGCCGCGCCGTGCGCAGCAGCCGGACGCGGCGCGCGAACGCGCGGTGCTCGGCCGGCCCCCACGGCAACCCGTACTCCCGCCGCAACCTCGGCGGCAGCAGCGCCGTCGTGACGAGCCGGTTGGCGCGGACGACCGGCCCGGCGAGCGGTCCGAAGGGGGGCGCGAGCACGCGGGCAGCGAGCTCGCGCGCCGTCGGTCCGACGAGGATCGTGCCGCTCGCCTCCATGCGTGCGAGGTATGCGTCGAGCTCGGCCTTCGATTGCGGGACGTCGTCCGACGCCCCGAGCTCGCGCGCGGCGGGCGCCGCCTCGCGGCAGTACACGTCGAGCTCCTCCCGGGTGAGCGGCCCGACCAGCAGCGTGTAGGCCATCGGCAGCGAGTCGAGCAGCGTCGCATGCACCCAGGTGAGGAGCGCCGGATCCTCGGCGGAGTACCTCGTGCCCGCCGGGAACGGCCCGACCGGCGCGGGGAGCTCGCCGTGCACCCGGCGATGGATCCGGCGGATGCCCTCGAGCGCGTCGCGCCGCTCGCTGTCGGTGCCGAACGTCAACGCCGTCATCGCGCGCACCGTGCGATGCAGGCGCACCACCGGCGCCAGACGCCCCTCGCGGAACGTGCTGTGGTCCGCGACGCCGGCGGCGACGAGCGGATGCGCGAGCTGCATCAGGATCGCGCGTCCCCATCCGGCGAGGACGATCCGCTCGGCGTTGATGCGTTCGGCGATCATGGCCTCATGTGGCCCGCCTGAGGCGCAGCGCGTTGCCGATCACCGAGACCGAGCTGAACGTCATCGCGGCGCTGGCGATGACGGGGCTCAGCAGCACGCCGAACCAGGGATAGAGCACGCCGGCGGCGACCGGCACCCCGAGCGCGTTGTAGACGAACGCGAAGAACAGATTCTGCCTGATGTTCCGCATCGTCGCGCGGCTGAGACGGCGCGCGCGGACGATGCCCCGCAGGTCGCCGCGCACGAGCGTGATGCCGGCGCTCTCCATGGCCACGTCGGTCCCCGTGCCCATCGCGATGCCGACGTCGGCCTGCGCGAGCGCCGGCGCGTCGTTGATGCCGTCGCCGGCCATCGCCACGCGCTCGCCGTCCGCCTGCAGGCGGCGGATCACCTCGGCCTTCCGATCCGGCAGGACCTCGGCCTCGACCTGGTCGATGCCGACCCGGCGCGCCACGGCCTCGGCGGTCGTGCGGCTGTCGCCCGTGAGCATGACGACGCGCAGCCCTGCCTGGTGGAGCGACCGGATGGCGTCGGCGGTCGTCGGCTTCAGCGGATCGGCGACGCCGAGCAGGCCCGCGAAGCGGCCGTCGACGGCGACGAACACGACGGTCTGGCCGTCGCGGCGCAGCGCTTCGGCCCGTTCGATCGCGCCGCCGGCATCGGCCCCCTCATCGGCCATGAGACGCGCACTGCCCACCGCGACGCGCTGCCCCTCGACCTGACCGACCACGCCGCGTCCGGTCCGCGACTCGAAATCCGCGACCGCCGCGAGCGGCACCTGCCGATCGCGCGCGCCCGCCACAATGGCGGCCGCGAGCGGGTGCTCGCTGACGTGCTCGAGGCTCGCGGCCAGCCGCAGCAGCCTGTCCTCCCCGGCCCCGCCTTCCGGTTCGACGGTGACGAGCGCCGGCTTCCCTTCGGTCAGCGTGCCGGTCTTGTCGACGACGATCGTCGTGACCTGCTCGAAGGTCTCGAGCGCCTCCGCGTTCCGGATGAGCACGCCCTGCTCGGCGCCGCGCCCGGTGCCGACCATGATCGACATCGGCGTGGCGAGCCCGAGCGCGCACGGACACGCGATGATCAGCACCGCCACCGCGTTCAGGAGCGCGTACGCGAACCGCGGCTCCGGGCCGAACGCCGCCCAGAGGATGAAGGTCACGACGGCAACGCCGACGACGATTGGGACGAACCAGGACGAGACCACGTCGGCGAGCCGCTGAATCGGCGCGCGGGAACGCTGCGCCTCGCCGACCATCCGCACGATCTGCGCGAGCAGCGTGTCGGCGCCGACGCGCTCCGCCCGCATGACCACGGTGCCGGTGCCGTTGACCGTGCCGCCGGTCACCGGTGCGCCGGCGGCCTTCTCCACCGGAATCGGCTCGCCGGTCACCATCGACTCGTCCACCGCGGTCGCGCCCTCGAGCACGACGCCGTCGACGGGGATGCGCTCGCCGGGACGGACGCGCAGCCGGTCGCCGACCGCGACGGCCTCGAGCGGCACGTCGCGCTCGGTCCCGTCCGCCTCGATGCGGCGCGCGGTCTTCGGCGCGAGCCCGAGCAGCTTCCGGATCGCCGAGCTCGTGCGGCTGCGCGCCCGCAGTTCGAGCACCTGGCCGAGCAGGACGAGCACGACGATCACGGCCGCGGGCTCGAAGTAGACGGCCACCTGGCCGTTCATCCGGAACGACGCCGGGAACACGCCGGGCGCGAGCGTCGCGACGACGCTGTACGCGTACGCCGCGCCGACGCCGAGCGCGATGAGCGTGAACATGTTCAGGTGGCGGTTGACAATCGACGCCCAGCCCCGCTCGAAGAACGGCTGGCCGCCCCACAGCACGACCGGCGTCGCAAGCGCGAACTGGATCCAGTTCATCCGGGCAAGCGACACCAGGCGATGCACCGGGAGCGCCGGAATGACGTCGCCGATCATCATGAGCAGAATCGGCGCGGTCAGCAGGAGCGAGACGCGGAAGCGCCGCGTCATGTCCTCGAGCTCGGGGTTGCGCTCCTCGACCGCGACGGTGCGCGGTTCGAGCGCCATGCCGCAGATCGGGCAGGAGCCGGGACTGTCCCGCACGATCTCCGGATGCATCGGGCAGGTCCACTCGGTGCGCGTCGCCGGCGCGACCGACACCGGTTCCAGCGCCATGCCGCACTTCGGGCAGACCCCGGGCCCGATCTGGCGGACTTCCGGATCCATCGGGCAGGTGTACTCGGTGCCCGGCGGCGCGGCGGGGGCCGCAAGGCGGCGATCGGGATCGAGATAGCGCTCGGGGTCCTGCCGGAACTTCTCGAGACAGCCCGGGTTGCAGAAGTAGTAGGTCTGCCCGCGATACTCGTACTGTCCCGCCGCGTGCGCCGGATCGACCGTCATGCCGCAGACCGGATCGACGGCCTCGACGGCGGATGACGCCCCGGCGTCCGCGGCGGCCGGGCCGAGATAGCGCTCGGGGTCCTGACGGAACTTCTCGAGACAGCCCGGGTTGCAGAAGTAGTAGGTCTGCCCGCGATACTCGTACTGTCCCGCCGCGTGCGCCGGATCCACGGTCATCCCGCAGACCGGGTCGATGGCCTCGGTCGTGGAAGTGGCCGCCGCCGATGCGGCGGCCAGATAGCGTTCGGGATCCTGCCGGAACCGCTCGAGACAGCCCGGATTGCAGAAGTAGTACGTGCGCCCGCCGTACTCGTACTGAGCCGCCGCATGCGCCGGATCCACGGTCATCCCGCAGACCGGATCGATCGCGTGCTGCCCCGCTTGCTCCCGGATCGTCGCCATGACCTCACTCGATGAAGCCGGGCCGGCGTGTTGACCGGCCCGGCGGATCAGCCTCTACTTCACGTACCGCGACGGGTTCGCGTCGAACTTCGCCTTGCAGCCCGTCGAGCAGAAATAGTAGGTCTTGCCGTTGTGCTGGCTGGTGCCCGCCGCCTTGGACGGGTCGACGTCCATCCCGCACACCACGTCGCGTTCCATGGGTTCCTCCTCGTGCTCTCACGGATCCGACGCAGGAGACGCCGGATCATTACACCGAACGGCTGCCCGCAGGCGCCGGACGGCCCTGAGCAATCGAGGCAGGAAGCGCGCCACCCGTGCGGGGCCCTTTATCCCCAGCCTCGCTGCCGGGCTGAGGTGCGCAATGCCGCCGCGGGCCTGGACACGCGGAGCCGGGCACGCCCGGGTCAGGCGCGGGGCCGCTCGAGGTCGGGCAGCAGCGCCGCGCACAGCCCGAGGGCCGGCAGCCAGGCGCAGAGCCGGAAGACGAACGTCAGGCTCGTGGCGTCAGCCAGGGCGCCCAGCCCGGCCGCGCCCAGGCCGCCGATGCCGAACGCCAGGCCGAAGAACAGGCCGGCAATCGTCCCGACGCGGCCGGGCACCAGCTCCTGCGCGTACACCAGGATCGCGGAGAACGCCGACGCCAGGATGAGGCCGATGACGGCGCTGAGCACGCCCGCCATCGCGAGCCCGACGTGCGGCAGCGCCAGCGAGAACGGCAGCACGCCGAGAATGGACCCCCAGATCACGTACTTGCGGCCGATCCGGTCGCCGATCGGCCCGCCCAGGAACGTGCCCGCGGCGACGGCCCCGAGGAAGACGAAGAGGTGCAGCTGCGCGGCGCGCACGGACACGCCGAAGGTCTCGATCAGATAGAACGTGTAATAGGTGCTCAGGCAGGCCAGGTAGATGTACTTCGAGAACACGAGCACCAGCAGCACCGCCAGCGCCTGGAGGACCTGCCGCCGCGACAGGTGATGCGCCGGAGCCGCCGCGGCGGCCGTGCGGACTCCACCCCGCGACACGCGGCGCCCGTACCAGCCGCCGACGCGCCACAACAGCAGAATCGCCACCAGCGGCGCGGCGGCGAACCAGGCGAGGCTCGACTGCCCGCGCGGCAGGACGACGAGCGCCGCCAGCAGCGGCCCGATCGCGGACCCGGCGTTGCCGCCGACCTGGAAGAGCGACTGCGCGAGCCCGTGCTGTCCGCCCGAGGCCAGCCGCGCGATGCGCGACGACTCGGGATGGAAGATTGACGATCCCACGCCGATGAGCCCCGCGGCGAGCAGCACGAGCGGGAACCGTGACGATCCCGACAGCAGGATCAGCCCCGACAGCGTGAACAGCATGCCGACCGCGAGCGACTGGGGCCGCGGCCGGCGGTCGGTGTAGTAGCCGACGAGCGGCTGCAGCAGCGACGCGGTCATCTGGTTGACCAGCGTGATGAGGCCGACCTGCACGAAATCCAGCTGCAGCGCCGCCTTCAGGATCGGGTAGATCGCCGGCAGCAGCGACTGCACCATGTCGTTCAACAGGTGCGAGACGCTCAACGCGCCGAGCACGCGGAACGCCGTCCGCTCGTCGGCCTGCTGGAGCGGGAGGGGCGAGGAAACAGTCATGAAAACCCATGGACGCGCCTCGTCCGGCACGTCCAACCTTTGATCGTATCACCCGCGCGAGGGGCACGGCCCCGCGCGTCGGGACATCTCCTGTCGTTGGATGCCTCGGCGTGTCGCGTGACACAAGGGGCGCAGAGAACTGCTTCCTCGGCGTCCTCTGTGCGTCCTCTGTGACCCCTGTGCTCTCTGTGTGAGGCGTACGCAGCGGGAACGAAAGCGATGATGCCCCGGCGAGCGGACTATCGCACCGCCCCCAGCACGATCCCGAACGAGCGCTCGACCGGGTTGAAAGGCGTACCGAAGAGCGGCGAGGCGACGTTGGCCTGGATGTCGCGCGCGGCTGACGCGCCGAAGGCGTTGTACATCTTGATGCCGGCCCGGAACCGCCACTTCCTGAACTGCCACGGACGCGTCAGCGTGAAGTCCAGCGTGTAGACGTTCGGCAGCCGGCCGGCGCGGTTGCGCGGGCCGACGAAGTCCTGGAACTCGTCGACCGCCGACCACGGGAAGCCGGTGCGCAGCTCGAGGACCGGCGAGAAGTCGAAGCGGGCGGGCAACCCGATCGTCCCGCGCAGCAGCACGCGGTGCGGCACGTCGGTGGCGATGGGACCGTACTCGTTCGGCCGGATGATCGGCGTGCGCAGGTTCCCGTAGAACTGGTCGTAGGTGTTGAGATCCGCGCGGCCGCGCGACCAGACGTACGAGATCGTGATGTCGCGCCGCTCTCCCGCCAGATACCGCGCGGTCACCTCGACTTCCCGGTAGCGCGAATTGCCGCCGTTCGAGAGCCGCAGCTCCCCGGCGGTCAGGTCCGGCTCGAGGATGTGCTCCTGATGGCCGAGCCGCCCGAGCCACGCGACCTTCAGCAGGACGCGCCGGCCGAAGCGCTGGTCCCACTCGACGTTCGCGACGGTCGCGTACGGCGTGCGGAGCGGATCCACCACGCGGTGCGCCAGCCGCACCGGCCCGAACAGGACGGTGCCGTCCGGCGCGAAGCGCGTGACGGTGCGCGGCTCGTACGACGCGAAGGCGTCGACGTTGAGCGGCGTGCGCTGGACGAACTTCCCGACGCCGCCGCGCAGGATGCCGCGTCCCTCCGGCAGGATGCCGACGGCGACGCCGGCGCGCGGCGACCAGCTGACGCGCTCGGCCACGCCGTCGCGATCGACGCGCAGCCCGAACTCGAACGTCACGCGCGATCCCATGCGCCAGCGGTCCTGCGCGAACAGCGCCAGCTCGGTGCCGTTCACGACCTGCATCGACAGCGGATCGAAGGTGATCAGCTCCGCGAGCGACCCGTCGGCACGCCGGATCTCCACCGGCCGGCTCAGGTTCGTGCCGTCGTAGTGGGAGCGCTGGAGGTCCGCGCCGATCTTGATCACGTGCTCGCCGCGCCAGTCCTTGCTCAGGCTGAGCGCCTCGACCCACTGCACGCTGGTGACGTGACGTTCCTGGTCGTTGAAGAACCCGCCCTGCTGCGTGGCCGGGGCGTACACCATCGGCGCGTGGTTGTCCGTCTCGACCTCGATCTCGAAGCGGCGGAACGCGACCGTCGTCTCGAGCACGACGTCGGGCCGGAGGGCGAACCGGTCCAGGAAGCCGCTCGAGAACCCCTCCTGGGTGAACGCCGGCGTGGTCTCGATCGGCCGGAACGTGTTCATGGTCACGCGCCGGATCGACCGCGGGAACATCACCACCGCGCCGCCGAGGGTGTGCCGGCTCGAGATGATGCCGTCCAGCCGCGTGAACGAATCGAAGCTGCGCAGGTCGATCACCGGCTCCCCCGGCAGGCTCCGCACCGGCGTCGTGACGTAGCGGAACTGCAGGTCCTGCGAGAGGAAGAAGCGGTCGGCGCGCAGCGGCCCGCGCACGGACAGCCGCGGCTCGAAGGCGCGGATCCCCTTGAAGAACCCGCGGAAGCGCGGAACGAGATTGCCCGGCTCGATCCGCCATTCGTTCGTGCCGCGCTCGGTCCGCACCTGCGTGATGCTCGTCGAGAAGCGGCCGTACTCGGCGGCGAACGGGTTCGAGAGCACTTCGACCGACTGCACGCTCTGCGCCGGCAGATCCAGGTCGAAGTCCCCCGTGGACGGGTCGTTCAGGCTGGCGCTGCTGACCTGGAGCGCCCCCTGCGGAGGGGACCCGCCCTTGATCCGGAGCCGGCCGTCCGCGTCACGGACCACGCCGGGCAGCAGCGGGAGAAGGCTCTGGAAGTCGTCCCCCTCGATCGGCGCGGTGTCGAACAACGTGCCCGACAGCATGTCGCTCGCCGACACGGGACGCACGCTGTCGGTCGGCGACGGCGCCTCGGCACGCACCTGCACCTCCGGCAGCACGAACGCCATCGGCGTGTCGACCAGCACCTGCGCCGTCTCGCCGCTGCGCACGGTGAACGGCGCCGAGTCGCGTGTCACGAACCCCTGTCGCATCGCGCGGATGACGTAGAGCCCCGGCTCGACGTCGGGGAAGGCGACCTCGCCGGACGCGTCGGTCTCCGTGCGCGCGATGACGAATCCGCTTCCCGCCAGCCGCAGCTCGACGTCGACGGCCGCCAGGCGGATGGTCCCCTCGAGCGTCGTCACCACCGCGACCACGCGTCCCGGCGCCGGCTCGGGCAGCGGCTGAGACGCTGCGTGCAGGGGCGCGGCGAGGACGGCGAGCAGCACGAGCCCGGTCATCCCGTGGCATCCGTGCCGGCGTCGCGTCCCGGCGGCCAGCCGCGCATTCGAGCTCAGCCTCATCGACGGGCTCGGATTGTCGCACAACGTGCGACGGGATGGGCGCCCGGACGTGAGTCCGACGGCCCCGGTCCGGTGGTTGCATGAGCCGCGGTCAGGGAGAGGACGCCTCGACCCGGCGGAGGCGGCCGTCCGGATGCCCTGCGATGCCCGTGCCGATCGACGCGCCACCGCCGCCCCCGCGCCCCGAGCCTCCGCGGACCGAGCCCCGGACGACGGCGGAATGGATCCGTTTCGCCCAGCGCGCCTTCGTCGTCTCCCTTGTCGTCGCCGCCGTCGCGCTCGGGCTGCTCTTCATCTGGTACGCGGCCCCGCTCCTCCTGCTCGTCTTCACGGGCATCCTGCTCTCGATCCCGCTCCGGCTGGCGAAGAACGTGATCGAGGAGCACACGCCGCTCGGGCCCGGCGCCTCGCTGACGGTCGTCCTGCTCGCCGTGGCGGCCCTCCTCGTCACGACCGGCGGCGCCATCGTCGGCAGCATCATGAGCCAGGCCGAGTCGCTGGTGACCCAGCTCCAGGAGGCGGCCCGTACGCTCCAGTCGCGGCTGCAGGACCTCGCGTGGGCGCGTCAGGCCCTGCAGCAGGTCCCGAGTCTCACCGACATGGTCGCGGGACGGACGGGCGCGCTGACCCGCGTGTTCGGCCTCGCCTCCAGCACGCTGTCGTGGATCGTCAACGCGGTCGTCGTGATCGTGGTCGGCATCTATGTCGCGGCGCAGCCGCAGCTCTACTCGCGCGGCCTCCGTCACATGCTGCCGATGCGCTGGCGCCGGCGCGCCGACGACGTGCTCGCGGCACTTGACGTCGCGTTGAGCCGCTGGCTCGTCGGCCGGCTGGCGCTGATGGTCGCGAATGGCGTGCTCACCACCGTCGCCCTCTGGCTGCTCGGCGTGCCGCTGGCGCTGACGCTGGGGGTGCTCGCGGGGCTGCTCAACTTCATCCCCAATTTCGGCCCGATCATCGCGGCGATCCCCGCGATCCTGATCGCGTTCGCGCAGAGCCCGCCGCTGGCGCTGTACACCGCCCTGGTCTACGTCGTCGTCCAGATGCTCGACGGCTACGTGCTCACGCCGCTCGTCGATCGCCGGAGCGTGGAGCTGCCGCCCGTCGTGACCATCGCCGCGCAGGTCCTGCTCGGGGTGCTCTTCGGCTTCATCGGGTTGCTCGTCGCGTCGCCGCTGACGGCCAGTGCGCTGATCGTCGTGAAGATGCTGTACGTCGAGGACCTGCTCGGCGACGAGGTGATGCAGGACAGCCCGGTGGAGGAGGCGGCGCGGGAGGGGCGGCGTGAGCGGGCCGGGCGCGAGCCGACAGCCGCGGCTGCCGACCACCCGCCGGGCCGGTGACCGCGTCCGGCGCGGTCAGCCCAGCGCGTTGTCGAGCGCCATCATGACCGCGAAGCCTCCCATGAACCCGATCGTCGCGACGTCGGGCGTGCCGCCACGCACGGTCTCCGGGATGAGCTCCTCGATCACCACGTACAGCATCGCGCCCGCGGCCGCCGCCATGCCGTACGGCAGGAACGCTCCCGACGCGACGACCAGCCAGGCGCCCAGCGCGCCGGCGGGCGGCTCGACGATGGCCGACAGCTGGCCCCAGAAGAAGGCGCGGCCGCGCGACATGCCGCTGCGCCGCAGCGGCAGCGCGATGGCGAGCCCCTCGGGGATGTTCTGCAGCCCGATGCCGATCGCCAGCGCGACCGCCTGACCGGTCTCGCCGCCGCCGAAGCTCACGCCCACCGCCAGCCCCTCGGGAAAGTTGTGCAGCGTCATCGCGAGCATCAGCAGCGCCGAGCGCCGCCAGGCGACGTGCGGCCCCTCGGCGTGCGCTTCGTCCGGGAACTCGCCGTGCAGGTGCGGCAGGATCTGATCGAGGACGTAGATGAACGCGGCGCCGCCGAGCAGGCCGATGACCGCGGTGCCCACGCCCCCCGTCTCGATGGCGGGCACCAGCAGCGACCAGCAGGACGCGGCAATCATCACGCCGGCCGCAAAGCCCATCATGCCGTCCATCAGCCGCCGCGGCGCCGATCGGAAGAACAGCACGGGCAGCGTGCCGACCGCCGTGAGCAGATAGGTGCCGATCGTGGCCATGAAGGCCTGCACGACCGGCCCGGCGCCGCGAAACGTCTCGATGAGGCCCATACGGGGGTCCGCCGTCATCGTCCTTGATGAGCCGGGCGCGAATCAAGCATCTCACCGCCCGCCGCCACAGCCATCAGGGACGAGAGTGAGTGCCGCCGGCCGGTCCCTTGAAAGACTTCTGTGGCGGCGGGGCTTCAGCCCACGCAAGAGGCGTTCACGGTCAGGTTGGATCGGGACTGATCGGATCAGGCCCGGCATCGCTGACGCCGTACGCGCGCAGCACGTCCTCCAGCCGCAGCTCGCCGAGCACCCGCGTCGCGTCGAGGCGGCTGACGACCGGGAGCGAACGGTGCGGGCCGAACGCGCGCAGCGCCGCGTCGAGTGACTGGTCGGGGTGCAGCACCGGCGCACCGCCGGGCGGAAGCGTGCCGTCGTCGAGCGGGCGCATCGCGTCCTCGACGCGCAGCGGCCGCGACTCGCGCTCGCGGTCGAGCGACGGCAGCTGCATCCCGTCCTGCGCGGCGACCATGTCGAAGAACGACACCGCCGTCAGGCGGCGCGCCACCAGGTACGAGACGAGGTTCGCCACCATCACCGGGAGGATGATGACGTAGCTGGCACTGACCTCGAAGACCATGAAGAGCGACGTGATGGGCGCGCGGAACACCGCGGCGAAGAACGTGCCCATCCCGACGAGCACGTAGGCGCTCGGCGGGCTCGTCGGCAACGGCCAGTAGAGCTGCGCGAGCCCGCCGATGCTGCCGCCGATCATCGCGCCGATGAACAGCGTCGGCGCGAACATGCCGCCCGGCGTGCCCGCGGCGAAGCACACCGCCGTCGCCGTCATCTTCGCCAGCGCGAGCGCGATGAGCAGCCCCCACCCGAACTCGTCGTGCAGCGCGTTGTCGACCGTGCCGTAGCCGGCGCCCATCACCTGCGGCAGCACCAGCCCGATGAGCCCGACGACGGCGCCGGCCGCGAACGGCTGCAGCAGCCGCCACCCCGTCGCCGAGTCGGCGAGCCGCCCGCGCAGGATCCCGAGCGCCCGCACGAACGCCGTGCCGAGCAGGCCGCCGGCGAGCCCGACCGCCGCGTACAGCACCAGCTCCGACGGGTGCGTCAGCTCGAAGGCCGGCACGCGGAACAGCGGTTCGTCGCCGAGGAACCAGCGCCCGACCACCACCGACGACACGGCCGCCAGGACGATGGAGCCGAGGACGCTGGCGTTCCAGGAGCCGATGACCTCCTCCATGACGAAGAGGACCGCCGTAATCGGCGTGTTGAACGCGGCCGCGATCCCTGCCGCCGCGCCGACCGGCACGATGAGGCGCAGGTGCTCCTTCGGCAACGCGAAGGCACGCCCCAGCCGCGATGCCACCCCCGCGCCCATCTGCAGCGCCGGGTCCTCCGGCCCCAGCGAGTTGCCGGCGCCGATCGACGTCGCGCAGGCGATGAACTTCGCGATCACGGTGCGGAACGGCACGTAGCCGTCGGAGACGTACAGCGCCGCCTTCGTGTGCGTCAGGCCGCTGCCCGCCGCCTCCGGCACCAGCAGGTGCACGAACAGCCCCGCCAGGCCGCCGCCCAGGATCGGCGCGGCCAGCGTCCACGCGACGTTGGCCCCGACGGGCGTGCCGAGCGTGCTCCAGCCGATCAGGTCGATGGCGAAATGGAAGCAGACGACCAGGAGCCCGGCCGTGATGCCGATGCAGACGGAGAGGAGCAGCACGCGCTGCGTGTCGGTGACGCGCGGCGCGCGCGGAATCGGCAGGACGGGTGGTCGCTTCACGGCGCGGGCTCCTCCGCCGGCGCCGCCGCGCCTGCCAGGACTTCGGCCAGCGCCCGCGCCTCGACGGAGGCGTCGTGACACGCGGGCGTCGCATGCCAGAGCCGCGTCGCCAGGGCGAGCTCCGCCTCCGCGGCTTCCGCGTCCACCGACGCGCGCCGTTGCAGCCGGGCGTCCGCTTCCGTCGCGGCGGCCGCGGCGTCGGGTGTGGACCCGGCACACGCCCGCGTCTGCGCGACCACCGCCGCGAGCACCTGTCGCGCGCGGCGCGCCCGCGTGGCCAGGCGCAGCCGCGGCAGGTTGGGATCGAGCGCGAGCACCCGCTCGATGACGCGCAACCTGTCGCGCAGGTCGGCGCGATCGCCATTGATCGCGAGGGCGCGCCGCAGGGTCGCGGCGGCCGACGCCCGGCGGCCGTCGGCGGCCTCGGCGGCCGCCAGATCCGACAGCAGCTCCACGTCGTCCGGGACTTCCGCGCGCGTCGCGCGCAGCAGCTGGATGGCGGCGTCCAGCGCGCCGGCGCTGACCAGCCGCGACGCCGCGCGGCGCGCCTGCGCGACATCCTCCGGCGGCAGCTCGGCTTTCAGCCGCAGCAGCTCCGACACCACCTCTTCGCGCGTGCCGTGATCTTCAAGGAACTCGACCAGCTCGAAGCGGACGGCGATGCGGGCGTTCGGCGCCCCGTCTGGCCAGACCCCGTAGATCGCGCGCTGGTAGTACCCGCGCGCCGGGTCGTGCCGATCCCGCAGGGCCTGCACGCGCGCCATCGCGAGGTTGAGCGGGCCGCTCGTCGGATCCTCGCGCAGCAGGTCGGTCAGATAGGCCTCCGCTTCGCCGACGCGCCCGAGCTGCAGCAGCGCCAGCGCCAGCGCGCGGCCGGTCTCGAGATGTCCGCGCGCGAGCGCCAGCGCGCTCCGGTACTCGACGACCGCCGCCGCCAGCTCGCCGCGCGCGACGAGCGCGTCGCCGCGGTCGCGATGCGCCTGCGCGAGTGCCGCCCGCCGCTCCGCGTGCATCGAGGCCAGCAGCGCCGTCGCTCCCGCCAGCAGCCCGATGGCGACGATCACGATGACGACGAGCGGCCGCCTCGTCGCCCATCCTCCATCTGCCCCTCCGGCCATCCTTCCAGCATAGCGCTCTGCGCGCGGCAAAGGGGATGAGCGGGCGACGGGAGGTTGGGTCCGGCGCGCGTCGCACAGCCGGCCGGCGAGATGCTGTGAGCACAAATGAATGCCCGACCCGCAGCCCGGAGACTGGCCAGCGGGAATCGATGTCCGGCACGCCTCCACTCGCGGTTCGCGCGCCCGGCCGGCATCCGCGGCTCGACCGGTTCAGCTGACGCGGAGCCCGGCCGGATTCGGCGGAATTGGTCCGCTGAGGTACACTAGAAGCACTCCGTACACAAACCAAGGCGCCTCGAACGCTGTCGTTGCGCCGCCCGGGCCGCCCGCACGCGCAGCGGCCGATGAGAACTCGACTGCATGACCCTGACGGCATCGGACGCGCTGGCCCGCCTGCGCGAAGGCAATCGGCGTTTCGTCGCGGGCGTCCGCAGCCTCGAGGCGCTGCTGACGCAGACCCGGCGGGCGGACCTCGCGACCAGCCAGCGCCCCTTCGCGATCGTGCTCGGCTGCTCCGACTCGCGCGTGCCGGCCGAGCTGGTCTTCGATCAGGGACTCGGCGATCTGTTCGTCATCCGCGTCGCGGGCAACATCGTCGCGCCGTCGCAGATCGGCAGCGTCGAGTTCGCGGCCGAGCGGTTCGGCATCCGGCTCGTCGTCGTGCTCGGACATACGTGCTGCAGCGCGGTGACCACCACGCTCGAGCAGCTGCGCGGCGGCGACCATCCGTCGCCGAACCTGCGGGCGATCGTCGACCGCATCCAGCCGACGGTCGAGACGTTGCTGGCGGCCGGCCTCGATCTGGACGACGAAGGGATCGTCCGGCAGGCGGTGCGGGCCAACGTGCGGCAGGCCGCCGACCAGCTGCGGCACGGGTCCGTGCTGCTCGAGTCGCTCCGCCGCGAGGGGCTGCGCGTGGTCGGAGCCGAGTATTCGCTGTCCACCGGCGAGGTGGACTTCTTCGACGGGGAGAATCTGGATGAAGGATAGCCGCGCTGGCGCCGCGCGGGCGCTGTTCGTCGGATGTCATGGCGGGGTCGGACGGGCTGTCCTTTCGGTCATCGAGCGCAGTGCGCCGGGCCGGCGGCTGGCCGAACGCCTCGACGCGCTCCTGCTGGTCGACCGGCACGCGGTGGACACTCCCACCGTCCCGCCCGGCGCGACCCTGCTGCCGCCCATGACGGTCGATTCCGTCGAGACGCTCACGTCGCTCGTCCGGCAGCACTCGATCACCACGGTCGTCGACGTGTCGTCGATCGATACCGTCGAGTGCACGAAGGCATGCGACGCCCTCGGCGCGGACTTCCTCTGCACGAGCATCGAGGAATGGCCCGGCCAGGCCACCATCGCGACCGACGAGGCCATCGCGCGGTTGCTGCCGCCGTCGCGCCCGGTGCTGCCGAACCGCAGCCATCTCGTCGGCGCCGGCGCGAATCCCGGCATCGTCAACGCGCTCGTGTTCGCCGCAATGGAGGCGATGGCGGAGCGTGCCGGCGTCCAGGCCACGCCGGAGGCGCTCGACCTGCAGTCGGTGCTCATCACCGAAGAGGACACCACGCACGACGTCGCGAGCCCGACCGGTCATCGCGAGTTCGCGATGACGTGGAGCCCGCCGCACTGCCTCGAGGAGCTGTTCGAGCCGCGGGCCTTTGCCGCCCGGAACGGGCAGGTCGTCGATCTCGGCCATCGCCCCCTCGACGTCTGGTATCGCGCGCGGTGCGGCGAGTCGATCATCGAGGGCATGGCCGTGCCGCACGAAGAGGTCGTGACGCTCGCGCGCCGGCTGCCGTCCGTCGAAATCGGATTCCTGTACCGCATCCCCGAGGCGGCGCGCCGGGCGCTGGAGACGCGGCCGGCCACCGGACGCGATCCGCGCACCTGGCCCACCCGGCGGCTCTATCCGCCATGGACGACGACGCTCGCCGGGGAGGACCGGGTGGGCGTGCTGCTGGGCAGCCGCAAGTACGGCGAGTTGTGGATGGGCTTCCGGACCGACGTCAGCCTGGGGCTGCAGTACGGCACCAACGCCACGCAGCTGCAGGTCGCCGCCGGCGTCGTCGCGGGCTGGCTGCAGCTCGGCACCCGGACCGGCATCCACTTCGTCGAGGACCTCGACTGGCGGGCATTCCTCGACGCGGCCTCGGAGGTCCTGGGGCCTCCGCTGATCGTGCACGATCCCGACGCGGCGCCCGCCGGGCTGGCGGAGCGGCGCGTCGGGGTGGTCGTGTAGTCCCGGCTCGAATCGCTACTCGATCCACTCGTTGGTCAGGCCGGTCGCGACCCAGGCGCCGTCCCGTTTCTCGAGAAGGACGGTCGCGCCTTCATAGCCGATCCGGACACGGGCGGCAGCTTTCGTGAGCGCCTCGTCCGCGAAATCAATCCCCAGCAGGACCGGGAACGTCTCGAAAATCCATCCGCCCCAGTGGCCGGGACGCACGTGGAAGTAGCGTGACCAGAAGGCGCGCACGTCCACCGCCGCGCCGGCCGGCTGGTTCGGCACCGCCATGACCGACTGCGGCACGTGCCGCTTCTGCCCGCCGAGTGCGCTCATCACGCGCTCGAGCAGCGCGCGGCGCCCGGATGACAGGAAGAGAACGTTGTCGTGGCCGGGAACGGGATGGAACGCGGAGACTACGGCGTCTGAGCCATCGCGCATGCGGACAGGGATGTCGGGGTCGATGATGAGGAACGGTGCGGCGGCGCCGAACTGCGTCGCCCCCCATCGCCGGCTGGCATAGACACCTCCTCCCCGGGGGAGAAAGACAGTATTGCGGATCGCGACCGCGTCGCGCTCGAGCGGACCGCGGGCCGCAACCGGCGAGGTGCCCTTGTCACCATTCAGCCACGCGTCGAGCGCCGTCCGCATGAGCGCATCCGCCTCGTCGGCGCGTCCCTCCAGCGCAGCGAGCGTCGCCTTCGTGATGCCCGCGGCGGTCGAACCGAAGGTCCAGGGCTCCCGCCCGAGCGCGTCCAGTTCCCGCAACGCCGACGCACGACTTCCACGCGGGTGCTCGATGTCGAGCGCGTCGAGCGCGCGCTCGAGACGCGCACGGTGGCTCAGCGTTCGTGCCTCGTCCGGGATCGGCCCGGGCACCGCACCGATGAGCGGCGCAAGCGTCGCGATGGCCTCTTCGTGTCGCCCCTGGGCCAGCAGCCAGCGGCCTCGCTCGAGCACGCTGCCGCCGCTGGCCTCCACCGTGCGCCTGAGCTCCGCGATGCGCGCCTGTACGGCATCGCGTTCGATTCCGAGGTTCTGCGCGGCACGACGGGGCCACGGATCGAGCGCCCCCATCCAGCTCGACGGCGCCGGCCATGCACGGAACGCCGCCTCATAGTCGGCCAGCGCGCCCGCGAAGTCCCCGGCCGCTTCGGCAGCGCGTCCGGCGAGCACACGCAACGGGGTGACCGCGAGCGGCGAGCTCCCGAACCGATCCGCCGCGGCGCGGAAGCGTGCAGCCGTCACCGCAGGCTCCTCCCCGAGCTGCTGTGCGCAGAGTCCCGCGCGCATCGCCGCGACCCAGGCGTATGGGCTCCCGGGATAGGTCCGGACGTACTCGTCGTACAGCGCGCGAGCCTCGCGCGGATGGCCATCCGCGAAATGCAGCGTCGCCAGCTCGGCGAGCGCGCGGCGATGCGACGCGCCTTGACCCGACGAACGCACTGTCGACTCGAGCAGCGCACGGGCCTTCGTCCGCAGTTCGTCCATGCGGTCCGACAGAACGGATTCGCTGCCGAACCAATCATGCGGAAACACGTAGAACCGCACCCGCAGGTCGCGTATCAGCTCGAGACGCGCCGGATCGTTCCCTGCGGCCGATTCCAGCCGCCCGAACAGCGCGTCGACGGCGCGCACGGGATCATCGCCGCGCCGGACGTACAGCGGAACGAGCTTGTCTGCGATGAAGAACGCCTGCGGGTCGTCTCCCGGCTTGCGGTACTCCAGATGTGCGGCGAGAAACGCCTCCGCTGCCTGCACGAACCGATCGACATTGGCGGGCGCGAACTCCGGCTCGTACGTGGAGAAGCCGAACACGAGCTTCAGCGCCGTCCGGACCGGCTCGCTGTCGGGGTACCGCCCGCTCTCGAGCTCGCCGACGATGGCCAGCACCTCGAGGAACCGGTCGGTCGGGTCATGTCTTGTGCGTTCATCGAGTTCCGTGGCGTTGTGCGCGAGATGGAAGCCTCGGCTGTACAGCGCCTTCGCCCCAATTGCGGTACCGGCGTTCTCGCGGGCGATGGCCGCAAGCCGTTCGAGCGAGGCCCGCGACACGTTCGCGGCGACGATGTCCACGGCGGCGAGATGCCCCGCTTCCGTTCCCGCATACTCGGCCACGAACGCCTCCAGCGGTGCCGGCCAGCGAACGTCGGGGTCGGCCGGCTCGACGAGCAGGATCTGGCGCGCGATTCGTGCCGCCTCCTCACGCGGCACCGTGCGCAGGCGCGCCTTGGCCACCGTCAGGAGCGCCGCGACCTCGTCGTCGTAACCGTGGGCAGGCAGGTCCTGGAGGGAATGGCGGTTCTCCGCCAGCGCCTCGAACGCACCGGCCATCTGGTCCGGGCGGGTCTCCACGATCAGCCGGAGCGATTCGAGCGCCGCGTCGAACTGACGCATCTCCAGGAGGAGCCGGACGGTCTCGGCCCGATCCGGATGCCGCCTGCGCCACGCGCCGGCGAGCACTTGCCGCCGCGCGTCGCGGTCCGCGCTCATGAGTTGCGCATCTCCCGCCGGGTACTCAGCGTCGAGCTCAGCATCCAGCGCGGCCGGATCGAGGGGTTCCCTGTCCGGCTGCGCCGCAGAGACGACGCCCAGCAACCCCAGGAAGACGACGAAAGCGATCGACCGCCCGATCATTTCCCTGCCCTCCGCGCCTGATCAGTCAGACACCGGCGCCGTCGATCTAGACGGACCCGGGCGCCCGGTCACCGCTCGCCTTCAGGTATCCTTTTCACTGATGTGCACAGTCTTGCGCGGACCGCGATCGTACGCCGACCTTCACGTGGACACGCCGGGCCGGCCCGCATGAGCCTCATCGGACACAACGTCGCCATCGACGGCGAGGTCTCCGTCGACGGGGACCTCACGGTCGACGGGCGTATCACCGGATGGGTCGTCGTCCGCGGCGGCACGCTCACGATCGCCTCGGGCGCCCGCATCGACGGCGACCTCCGCGCCCCGCGCATC
>DASVDJ010000179.1:0-22214 GCA_036381155.1 Vicinamibacterales bacterium | reverse complement strand
GGAGGTGCCGCGCTGCGTGCTCCGGCCGCCCGCAACCGCCGTTGTAAACTGGGTCCCCATGGGGTATCGGTCGCCGCTCGAGGCGCGTCTCGCGAAGCAGACGACGCGGGCCATCCACGATTTCCGGATGATCGAGGACGGCGACCGCGTGATGGTCGGCCTGTCCGGCGGGAAGGACAGCTGGGCGCTGATGCAGATCCTCGATGTGCTGCGGCAGCGCGCGCCGATTCGCTTCTCGCTGGTGGCCGTGAACGTCGACTCCGGGTACGAGGGCTACCAGCACGAGCTGCTTGCCGAGGCCTGTGCGGCTCGCGGCTGGGAGTTCCATCGCGTCTCGACCACGATCGGCGCGACGATCGACGACAAGCTCGACGCCGACGCCACGCCGTGCTCGCTCTGCGCGCGGCTGCGCCGCGGCGTGCTGTACCGGCTCGCCACGCAGGTCGGCGCGACGAAGATCGCGCTCGGCCACCACGCCGACGACTTCATCGAGACGCTGCTCCTGAACGTCTTCTTCGCGGGCGCGCTGAAGGCGATGCCGGCCAAGCTCGTCTCCGACGACGGCCGGCACGTCGTCATCCGTCCGCTCGTGTACGTGTTCGAGGAAGAGGCCCGGGCGTATGCGAAGGCCGCCGACCTCCCGATCATCGGCTGCTGCTGCCCGGCCTGCGGTGACTTCTCCCTGCAGCGGCAGCAGGTGAAGCGGCTGCTCATGCAACTGGATCGCGACCATCCCGGCGTGAAGCGCTCGCTGCTCACGGCGCTGGGCAACGTCGCGCCGCGCCACCTGCTGGATCGCCGGCTGAACCCGCCGGAGGCGCCGCTGCGCCGGCAGGCCGCCGGCGCGGTGGACGTCGGCCCCGGCGATCACGCCGCCGCTCCCGGCGATGACGAGGCGCCGTCCGGGGTGGCGGAGCTGGCGTCCCGGATCATTCCGCTGCTCTCGCGCCCCTGACCACCGTCGTGCGTGCCGTCATCCAGCGCGTGAGCGCCGCGCAGGTCACCGTCGGCTCGCGCCTCGTCGGACGGATCGACCGCGGCATCCTGCTGCTCGTCGGCGTGGAGAAGGGGGACGGCCCGGACGACGTCGCCTTCATCGCCGGGAAGACGCGTGACCTGCGCATCTTCCCGGACGAGGAGGGGCGGATGAACCGCTCCGTCGCGGAAGCCGGCGGCGCCGTTCTCGTCGTCTCGCAGTTCACGCTGTGCGGCGATGCGCGCAAGGGACGGCGGCCGTCGTTCGATGCGGCCGCGCCGCCGGACGTGGCGCGCGCCCTGTACGAGGCCCTCGTCGAGCGGCTCCGCGCCGACGGCCTGCCGGTCGAGACCGGCGAGTTCCAGGCGATGATGGCCGTCTCGCTCGTCAACGACGGGCCGGTCACGCTGCTGCTCGACAGCCGCCGCCGCTTCTGACCGCGGCGGCACACATCACGGAGGACGGACAGCTGCCGATGCCACGTGCCGTAGCATTCCTGTTCCTGCTCGCCGCGCTGCGGCCGCTCCCCGCCGTCGCACAACAACGCCCCCTGATCACCGAGGACCCGCTCACGATCGGCGCCGGCCGTCTGCTGATCGAAGCCGGCGTGGAGTCGGGCGCCAACGTCGACTACCCGGTGTCGGGCCTGACCGGCGACCGGCTGTCGATTCCGATCGGCGTCAGCTTCGGGCTGGGTGACGTGGCCGAACTGCAGATCGACGGCGGCTACAACTGGCTGGACGTCGAGCGCCGCCGCGAGGCGCCGCTGTCGGGACGCGTGGAGCCGCGGGACCGGACCGGCGACGTGCACGACGTGGTCGTCGCGACGAAGGTCACGCTCATCCGGGAAGGGGAACGACGGCCCGCATTCGGTCTCCGGCTGGCCACCCAGCTGCCCAACGCCAGCAACGAGAGCGGGCTCGGGCTCGACTCGATGACCTTCATCGGCACGCTGCTCGCGGGCAAGACGACCGGGTCCACCCGCATCGTCGGCAACGCGGGCATCGCGATCATGAGCGATGTGATCGAGGGGAGCATCCAGCAGGATGCGTTCGTCGGCAGCGTGTCCGTCGCGCGCGCGCTCAACAACGTGGTCGAGGTCGTCGGCGAGCTCGCGATGCAGCGCGTGCTCTTCGCCGACGAGCCGCCGGTCGGCGCCGAGCCGCGCGGCGCGCTGCGCGGCGGGTTGCGGGTGACGCACAACGGATGGCGTGCCGATGCCGGGATCGTGCTGGGGCTCACGCGGCAGGATCCGGACTACGGCTTCATGGCGGGCCTGACCTGGATCGGGCAGGTCCGCTGACGGCCGGTACGAGACAGCGTGCGATATAGTCTGTCTGCTGTGGTTCCCGCGTGTTCGCTGAGCGTGGCGAGGACGGCCGCATGATTGCCGTCACGAAGGCCCACGCCTACGGCAACGATTTCCTCTACGTGGACGGCGACACGGTCCTGCAGGACCTCGCGCCGGCGCTGGCGCGGCGGCTCTGCGACCGGCATCGCGGTCTCGGCGCCGACGGGCTCGTGCTGTACACGCTGACCGCCTCGGGCGCGACGATGAAGCTGTTCAACGCGGACGGCGGCGCGGCGGAGCTGTCGGGCAACGGCCTGCGAGGGCTGGCGGCGCTCGTCATCCGCGCGCGCGAGGCAGCCGGCGGCGCCGTCGATCCGGACGTCGAGATCGCGACGGCCGCGGGTCTGCGTCATCTGCGATTCGAAGGACGCGACGGCCCGCTCTACGTCTTCGCGGCCGACATGGGCGCGCCGCAGGGGCTCACACGACGCCGGCTGGAGGCTGCCGGCGAGGCCGTGGACCTGGTCGTCGTGTCCATGGGCAACCCGCAGGCGGTGCTGCTCGGCCCGCTGCCCGACGACGAGCGGTTCGCGCGGCTCGGGGCGGCGCTCGAGCGTCATCCCGAATTCCCGCAGGGCACGAACGTCGAGTTCGCCGACGTCGAGGCGCCGGACCGCGTCCGCATCCGGATCTGGGAGCGTGGTGTAGGGCCGACGCTCTCGTCCGGAACCGGATCGTGTGCGGCGGCCGTCGCGGCGGCGGCGTACGGCGGTGCCGCCCGCATCTGCGACGTCGTGGCGCCCGGTGGCACCCAGCGGGTCGCGTGGCGCGACGACACCGTCGAGCTGACCGGCTGGGCGGAGATCCTGTTCGACGGGACGTTCCTTGCGCCGATTCAGTAAGGCCATCGAAGCGGCGGAGGTGTACTCGCCGGCGGAGGAGCTGTTCAACCGCCGGCGACGGACCGTCGGTCTCTTCGCCGCCCCCGTCGTGTTCGCGGCGCTCTGGATCGCGCCGTTTCCGCTCGACACGCCCGCTCACCGCATGGCCGCCATCATGGGGCTGGTGGTCGTGCTGTGGGTCTCCGAGGCGCTGCCGATGGCCGTCACGGCGGTGCTCGGCCCGGTGCTCGCCGTCATCTGCGGCGTGGCGGACGCGCGCACGGCGCTCGCGCCGTTCGCGGACCCGATCATCTTCCTCTTCATCGGCAGCTTCATCCTCGCGGAAGCGATGTTCGTGCATGGCGTCGACCGCCGGATCGCCTACACGGCGCTGGCGTGGCGAGCCGTCGGGCAGAGTCCCGTGCGGCTGCTGATCGTGTACGGCGCGGTCGCGACCGGGCTGTCGATGTGGATCAGCAACACCGCGACCACCGCCATGATGTTCCCGATCGGGCTGGCGCTGGTCACGCACCTCATCCAGACCGCGCCGCGCGACGAGCGGGCGCGCGCGCCGGTGCGGCGGTTCGCGCTGGCGCTGATGCTGATGACGTCGTTCGGCGCATCGGTCGGCGGCATGGCGACGCCGGTCGGCACGCCGCCCAACCTGATCGGCATCGGGATGCTCGAGCGGCTCACGGGATCACGCATCCCGTTCTTCACCTGGATGCTCATGGGCGTGCCGCTCGTCCTCGCGCTGTTCGCCGTGCTCGCCGCGATGTTCAGCCGCGCGGCGCGTGGAGTCCAGGTCTCGGCGTCGGGTGTCGAGATCGTCCGCGCGGAGCTGGAGCGGCTCGGTCCGCTCTCGGCCGCGCAGCGCAACGTGCTGATCGCGTTCGGCGCGACGGTGCTCCTCTGGACGTTCCCGGGGTTCCTGGCCGTCCTGGGATTCGAGTCGAGCGCGTTCGCGAAGGCGTATGGCCGCGCGATGCCGGAAGGGATCGCGGCGATGGTGGGCGCGCTGCTGCTGTTCGTGCTGCCGGTGGACTGGCGCAAGCGCCGGTTCACGATCACCTGGGACGACGCGGTGGGGATCGACTGGGGGATCGTGCTGCTCTACGGCGGCGGGCTCGCGCTCGGCGCGCTGGCGTTCACGACCGGGCTGGCCGAGGCGCTCGGCCAGGGGATCACCGCCCGGTTGCCCTCTCACTCGGCGCTCGCGCTGACCATGATGTTCACCGGCGCCGCCATCGTGCTCTCCGAGGCGACGTCCAACACCGCCTCGGCGAACATGATCGTGCCCGTGGCGATTGCCGTGGCGCACGCGGCGGGGGTGCGGCCGATCGAGCCGGCGCTCGGCGCCACGCTCGGCGCCAGCATGGGCTTCGTGATGCCGATCTCGACGGCGCCCAACGCGATCGTCTACAGCTCCGGCTTCATTCCGATCACGGCGATGATGCGATACGGGCTGCTGCTCGACGCCGTCGCCTTCGTGCTGATCGTCGCGGCGGTGATGATGTTCGGGCCGATCGTGTTCCCCTGACAGGGGCAAACTCTTCGTACTTCGGCCGCGTCAGACGTCGCAGAAGGTGACGCAGAGTGTCAGCGGCTGCGGCGCGGCGGCCTGGCGGGCCTGGCCGCCGGTGTGGCGGCAAGTGCTTGTACCGCAGCCTCTAACCGTTTCGGAATCGTCTCGAGCGTCGCGCGCGCACCCAGGTAGTCCTCGGCGGCAAGCGCCTTGCCTGCCGCTTCGACACCGGCGCGCGCGTCGGCGAGCGCGGCGCGGAGACCGTCGACGGCGGGGGACTGGGTGCGTGCGGTCTCGGCGGCCTGGAGACGCTCCGCCGCCACGGCGATGCTGGACGTGGCCGCGGCGAGCAGCCGCTCGGCCTCGCTCCGCACGGCCGCCTTCTGACTTGCCGCTTCCGCCGCCGCGGTCTGTGCGCGCTCGCGGCTGTCGAGTGCCCGATCGAGTGCCAGGCGGTAGTCGCGCTGCGCCACGGCCTCTTCGGCCTGCCGCAGCGAGTCGACGGCTGCCTGGAGCTCCTCGGGCGCGTACTGTCCGGCTCCGGCGGCGCGGGCCGCATCGATGGCCCCCTGGGCCTGGTGCATCTCACGGGTGGGAGGCTCCGAGCAGGCCGCCGACATGGCGGCGAGGAGCACGGACAGGACGAAAAGCAGGCGGCTCGGCATCGCGGTGAGTATAGTCCGGTGGCCGCCGGAGTCGGCGCGCGTACCGTGCACAACGGGTTCGTCAGGTTCCAGCGAGGGCTCAGGTGAACGCCACGATCATCCCGCAGCGCGTCGTCGACGCCGTCAGGCGCGCCCGCCGCGGCGTCGTCCTGACCGGCGCGGGAATCTCGGCCGAGAGCGGCATCCCGACCTTCCGCGGAAGCGGCGGGCTGTGGCGGTCCTGGCGGCCCGAAGATCTCGCCTCGCCCATCGGGTTTGCGCGCGACCCGGCTGCGGTGTGGGCGTGGTATCGCTGGCGGCAGGGGCTGGTGGCGCGGGCCAGGCCGAACCCGGGCCACGAGGCGATTGCCGCGCTCGGACACCGCGATCCGGGCTGGCAGGTCCTGACGCAGAACGTCGACGGGCTGCACACGCGCGCGGGATCCGCGCAGGTCATCGAGCTGCACGGGTCGATCTGGCGGGTGTCCTGTGCGGCCGGGTGCGGCCGGATCGCCCACCTCGATCCCGGTCACGTCGAGCCGGAAGATGCGCCGTTGCCACACTGCGCGTGCGGCGCGTTGCAGCGCCCGGCGGTGGTCTGGTTCGGCGAGCCGCTCGATCCGGCCGTGGTGGAACAGGCCTGGCGGGCCGTCGAGGCCTGCGACGTGCTGCTCGTGGTCGGGACGTCGGGGGTCGTGTATCCGGTGGCCGCGCTGCCGGAGCGCGCGCGCCAGCGCGGCGCGACCGTCATCGAGATCAACATCGAACGGACCCCGCTCTCGAGCCACGTCGACGCGCACATCGCCGCACCGGCCGCCGTGGCGCTGCCCGCGCTGGTGGCCGCACTCTGACGGGAGCGGCGGCGTGAAGGACGTCGCGGTCGACGATCGGCCTCGCGAGAAGCTGGCACGGCTGGGGCCGGCGGCGCTCGGCGACAACGAGCTGCTCGCGCTCGTGCTCGGCCACGGCGCGGCCGCGCGTGGCGCGCTGGAGCTGGCCAACACGCTGCTGACGCGCGCCGGCGGCGCGCGCGGTCTGCTGCGGCTGACCGATCGCGAGCTCCGCCAGATTCCCGGCGTCGGTCCGGCGCGCGCCGCGCAGGTCCTGGCGGCGCTCGAACTGGGCCGGCGCACGCTCCTGCCCGACCCGCTGGAGCGCCGCCAGTTCGTCTCGCCGCGCCAGATTGCCGACTGGCTGATCCCGCAGTACGGTGCCAGCCCGGTGGAGCAGTTCGGCGTGATCCTGCTCGACACGCGCCTGCAGCTGCTGGCCACGCGCATCATCTCCGTCGGGTCGCTGGACGCCAGCCCCGCCCACCCGCGCGACGTCTTCCGCGAAGCGGTGGCCACGCGCGCCGCGTTCGTCGTGCTGTTCCACAACCACCCGTCCGGCGACCCGAGTCCGAGCGCCGAGGACGTGCAGCTCACCGCCCAGTTGACCGATGCCGCGGACCTGCTCGGCATCGGCGTCCTGGATCACGTGATCGTCGGCGCGACGGGGTACTTCAGCTTCAAGGAACAGCAGCGCGGCGAGAGCGAGGGCGCGGGCCTGCGCCTCCGCCGGCGTCCGTGAGCCATCGCCCGAACCGGCGGGGACACGAGGCGTGCGGCGGTCCGGACCCGGCTCCGGGCGGGTTCCGGACGCGGAGGCCCGATCGGGGCTGCTAGAATGGGATTTTTCGCCGTGTCCCGACACGGCCGGTGAGCGATGCGCATCCTGTATTTCGACTGCTTCAACGGCGCGTCCGGCGACATGCTGCTCGGCGCCCTCATCGATGCCGGCGTTCCGCTGGACGACATCCGCGCCGCGCTGGGCAGTCTGGCGATCGACGGCTGTTCCGTCTCGGCCGAGCGCGTCCTGCGCGCCGGTGTGTCCGCGACGAAGTTCCGCGTCCACGAGGAAGGGGAGCCGGAGCCCGCGCACGTGCACGGACACGCGCACGAACAGGGGCACGGGCACGCGCATCATCACCATCATCACCACGGCCACGGTCACGAGCACCACCATCACGACCACGGCCACCATCACCATGGCCACCATCACCATGGCCACGACCACGGCCACGGGCACGGGCATGCGCACGCGCATCCGCACCGGAGCCTGCCGGAGATCTTCGCCCTCATCGATCGCTCGGCGCTTTCCATCGAGGGGCGCGAGCGCGCGAAGACGCTGTTCGAACGACTGGCGACGGCCGAGGCGGCCATCCACCAGATGCCGATCGAGAAGGTCCACCTGCACGAGGTCGGCGCCGTCGACTCCATCGTCGACATCGTCGGTGCGGTCTATGCGATCGACACGTTGAAGCCGGATCGGGTCATCGTGTCGCCGATGAACGTCGGACGCGGGATGGTGCACTCGGCGCACGGCGTGTTCCCGGTGCCGGCGCCGGCGACCGTGCGCCTCCTCGGCGACGCGCCGGTGTATTCGCGTGGGCCCGAGGCGGAGCTGCTGACGCCGACCGGCGCGTTGATCCTCACGAGCTACGCCGACGAGTTCGGCCCCATCCCGCCGATGCGGGTGCAGGCAACCGGCTACGGAGCCGGTGAACGCGACTTCGCGGATACGCCGAACGTCCTGCGCGTGCTGGTCGGCGAGTCCGCCAGTGCGCACCGCGATCGGGTGCTGGTCGTCGAGTGCGAGATCGACGACATGAACCCGCAGTGGTTCGGCCCGGTGATGGAACAGCTCTACGCCGCCGGAGCGCTCGAAGTGTTCTTCGTGCCGGTCCAGATGAAGAAGAGCCGCCCCGGCACGCTCGTCTCGGTGCTCGTCGATCCCGCCAGGAAGGATGCGGTCGTCGACGTGCTGTTCCGGGAGACGACCACGATCGGGATCCGGTTCACCGAATGGCAGCGCGAGTGCCTGTCTCGCGAGACGGTCACCGTGGCAACGCCGTACGGCGACGTGCGCGTGAAGGTCGCCCGCCGCGAGGGCCGGACGATGAACGCGCAGCCGGAGTTCGACGACTGCGCGGCCCGTGCGCGGGAGCATGGCGTCGCGACGAAGGACGTCCACGCCGCGGCGATGCGCGCCTGGCTCGAACGGAAGTCCTGAGCCGGTCGGGTCTGGCCTCTGGCCCCCGACCCCCGGCCCCTGGCCCCTGATCCTGATTCACCGATGTCCTTTTATCTGACCACCGCGATCGACTACGTCAACAGCCGGCCGCATCTCGGCACCGCGTACGAGAAGGTCACGGCCGACGTGATCGCGCGCTACAAGCGGCTCACCGGCGTGCCCACCCGCTTCGTCATGGGCAACGACGAGCACTCGCAGAACGTCTACCGCAAGGCGCGCGAGCTCGGGCTCGATCCGCACGAGTACTGCGATCGCATGGACGTCGCGTTCCGCGAGGTCTGGGCGAAGCTGTCGATCTCGTTCGACGACTTCATCCGCACGACCGAGCCGCGGCACCGCGCAGCCGTGCAGTGGATGGTCCAGGCCTGCCACGACGCGGGGGACGTCTACGAGGGGCACTACGAGGGGTGGTATTGCGTCTCCTGCGAGGCCTTCAAGCAGGAGAAGGATCTGGTCGACGGGCGCTGTCCGATTCACCTGACGCAGCCCGAGTGGATCCGCGAGCGGAACCACTTCTTCCGTCTGTCGTCGTACCAGCAGCGCCTGCTCGCGCACTACGAGGCGCACCCGGAGTTCATCCAGCCGGAGATCCGCCGCAACGAGATCCTGCGGCTGGTCGAGGGGGGGCTCGAGGACATCTCGATCAGCCGGGCCGGTCAGAGCTGGGGCATCCCGCTCCCGTTCGATCCGGACAGCGTGGTCTACGTCTGGTTCGACGCGCTGATCAACTACGCCTCCGCCGTGGGCTACGGCACCGACGCGGAGCTCTTCGGACGCTGGTGGCCCGCGAACCTGCACGTCATCGGTAAGGACATCACGCGGTTCCACTGCGTCGTCTGGCCGGCGATGCTGATGAGCGCCGGGCTCCCGTTGCCGCAGGCCGTGTTCGGCCACGGGTGGGTGCACTTCCGCGGCCAGAAGATGAGCAAGTCGCTCGGGACCGCCGTCGACCCGCTGGAGGCGGCCGATCACTTCGGGCCCGACCCGCTGCGGCTCTACCTGGTGAAGGAGATCCCGTACGGCGGCGACGGCGACTTCTCGTGGGAGCGCTTCGAGGAGCGGTACAACGTCGACCTGGCGAACAATCTCGGCAATCTCGTCAGCCGCGTGACGACGATGGTCGAGAAGTACCGGCAGCTGCAGCTGCCCGAGGCGCCGCTGGCCCCCGGGCGCCTCCGCGAGATCGCGGCCGAGACGGTGACCCGGTATACCGCCGCCATGGACCGGTACGCGCTGCACGAGGCGGCAGCGGCCGTGTTCGGTCTCGTCGACGCGACCAACGAGTTCATCGCGGCATCCGAGCCCTGGACGCTGGCGAAGGATCCGGCCCGCGCCGACGCGCTCACGCAGGTGCTCTGCGACGCGTCGGAGGCGGTACGGATTGCCGCCGTCCTCCTGCTGCCGATCACGCCCGGGTCCGCCGCGGAGATTCTCCGCCGGATGGGAGAGACGCGGGGCGTGACGGATCTGCGGATTGATGACGCCGCCTGGCAGAGCCGTCCACGCACCCTCGTGAAGGGGCCGGCCCTGTGGCCGCGCCTCGATGGATCACGCGCGCCTGTCGCGCAGGGAGAGCATGTCGTGACCGATTCGCCGAAGCCCGTCTCCGATGCCGGGGCGCCCGCGCCCCCGGCCCCCTCGACGCAGGCCGACGGCACGGCCGCCGCGCCGCCGCAGCCGGCGCCGTCCGGCGGGGACCGCATCAGCATCGAGCAGTTCATGAACGTCGAGCTGCGCGTTGCGCGCGTGCTCGACGCGCAGCGCGTGCCGAAGTCGAAGAAGCTGCTGCAGCTGCGCGTCGACGTGGGCAGCGAGGAGCGCACGCTCGTCGCCGGCATCGCCGAGGCTTACGAGCCGGAGCCGCTCATCGGCAAGCTCGTCGTGATCGTCGCGAACCTGAAGCCCGCGAAGCTGATGGGCATCGAGTCGAACGGCATGGTGCTCGCGGCCAGCAGCGACGACGGCAGGCCGATCCTGATCTCGCCGGGCGAGGGCGCGCTGCCCGGCATGCGCGTCCGCTGAACGCCGGGGCGTTCCGACGCGGGTCATGATCGACAGCCACTGCCATCTGGCCGACGAGGCGTTCGCGGGCGACCTCCAGGCCGTCGTCGAGCGGGCGCAGGCCGCCGGGCTCTCGGGTGCGCTCTGCATCCTGGCGGCGGGTGATGCCGCCGAGGAGCAGCGCGCCGCAGCCGTGCGAGAGGCCTGGCCGGCGGTCCGTTTCACGGCGGGCGTGCATCCGCATCTGGCCGCCCCGTACGGCGGCCGGCCTGGCGCGGCCGTCGCAGCAGTCGAACAGGCGCGGGCCCGGGTGCCCGGCATCTGCGCCGTCGGCGAGATCGGCCTCGATTATCACTACGACTTCGCGCCGCGCGACGTCCAGCGCGCGGTGTTCGCCGAACAGCTGCAGGCGGCCCGCGAGTGGGGGCTGCCGGTGGTGATCCACACGCGCGAGGCCGACGAGGACACGTTCGACCTGCTCGCCACCGCCGGCCAGGGTGTCCGCGGCGTCTTTCACTGCTTCACGGGTGGCGTCGAGCGGGCGCGCCGTGCGCTGGATCTCGGGTTCCACATCTCGCTCGCGGGCATCGTGACGTTTCCCAGGGCGACCGATCTCCACGAGGTCGCCGCCTACGTGCCGGCCGACCGGCTCCTCATCGAAACCGACAGCCCGTACCTGGCGCCGGTGCCGTACCGCGGGAAGCGGAACGAGCCGGCCTGGGTGGCGCGGGTGGCCGAGGCGATCGCCGCGCGCCGCGGCGTGGATCCGGCGCAGATCGCGCGCGAGACGACGCGCAACTTCACGCAGCTCTTCAGGCCGTAAGCTCTTGCACGCGTTGACACTACGCGCGCAACTATGCTGTGATGGACGAGCTTTGAACCACTCAGTCGACAGCACGCCGGCCGAGCTGCTGCGCCTCTTCGATCCGATCCGCGGCGATCTCGCGAAGGTGGAAGCGGCGTATGCCGAGCACCTGAAATCGCGCGTCGACGTCATCCCCCGCATCGGACGCTACATCCAGTCGAGCGGCGGCAAGCGGGTGCGCCCGGCCGTGCTGCTGATGGCGGCCCGCCTGTGCGGGTACACGGGTGAGCGCGCCGTCCTGCACGCGGCGGTGGTGGAGTTCATCCACACCGCGACGCTCGTCCACGACGACATCATCGACGATGCGAAGATGCGGCGCGGACGGCTGGCCGTGCACTCGCAGTGGGGCAACGACATCACCGTCCTGCTCGGCGACTTCCTCTACATCAAGTCGATGTCGCTGGCCCTGACCGAGAACTCCCTCGACATGGTCCGCCTGCTGTGCGACGTCACGCTGCGGATGATCGAGGGGGAGCTCTATCAGCTCACCAAGAACGGGGACATCGACATCACCGAGGAGGAGCACTTCGACATCATCCGACGCAAGACGGCGTATCTCTTCGCCGGCTGCGCGGAGATTGGCGGGCGGCTGGGCACGGCGACGCCCGAGCAGTGGCGCGCGCTCTGGAACTACGGCTTCAGCCTGGGCGTCGCGTTCCAGCTGATGGACGACCTGCTGGACTTCACGGGCGACGCCGAGGCGCTGGGCAAGCCGGTCGGCGGCGACCTGCGCGAGGGCAAGGTCACCCTGCCGATCATCCGGCTGCTCGCGACCGGCGATCCGGCCGCCCGCGAGCTGGTCTCGGCGATCGTCACGAGCCGCACGGCGACCCGCGACCAGTGGAACGAGATCGTGCGGCTGCTGCACCAGGCGGGCGGGCTCGAGTACGCCCAGGCGCGCGCGCGCGAGCATGCCGCCGAGGCCCGCCGCCAGCTCGAAGCGTTCGCGCCCGGCCCCGAGCGCCAGGCGCTCGAGGCGCTGGCCGACTACGTCCTGCTGCGCGATCGCTGACGCGCGGCACGCGCCGAACGCCACGCGGCGCCGATCCCGAGGTCCCGGTCCCGATCCCTGGCCCCTGATCCCTGATCCCTGATCCCTGGTCCCTGATCCCCGTGACGCCGGCCGATCGCATCACCGAGCTTCGCGAGCTGATCCGCTATCACGAAGAGCGCTACTACCTGCACGACGCGCCGGAGATCTCGGACGCCGAGTTCGACGCGCTCATGCGGGAGCTGCGGGAGCTCGAGGCGGCACATCCCGAGCTCGTCACGCCCGATTCGCCGACGCAGCGTGTCGGCGGGCGTCCCGTCGACACGTTCCCGACGGTGACGCACCGGGCGCCGATGCTCAGCCTCGACAACGCGTACTCGGAAGACGAGCTGCGCGCGTTCGACGAGCGCGTGCGCCGCGGACTCGGGGCGAACGGCCCCGACGGGGCGATCGACTACGTCGCGGAGCTGAAGATCGACGGGTTGAGCATCGCGCTCACCTACGAGCACGGCCGGCTCGTGCGCGGCGCGACCCGCGGCGACGGCGAGCGCGGCGAGGACGTCACCTCGAACGTCCGCACCATCAGGACCATCCCGCTGGGGCTGCGCCACGGCGCGCCGCAGCAGCCGTTCGAGGTGCGCGGCGAGATCTACCTCCCGCTGGCTGCATTCGAGCGCACCAACCGTGAACGCGAGGCGGAAGACGAGCCGCCGTTCGCGAACCCCCGCAACGCGGCCGCCGGCACGATACGCCAGCTGGATCCGCGGCAGGTCGCGCGCCGCGGGCTGCGCGCGTGGATGTATCAGGTCGTCGGCGTCGACGGCGTGTCGACGCACGCCGAGTCGCTGCGCCTGCTGCAGCAGTGGGGGCTTCCGGTCGAGCCGCACTGGAAGGCGCTGCGGGGTGTCGAGGAAGTCCTGGAGTTCTGCCGGCACTGGCAGGAGGCGCGCGAGCGCCTGCCCTATGAAACCGACGGCGTCGTCGTCAAGGTGAACGAGTACGCGCTGCGCGAGCGGCTGGGGGCCACGTCGAAGTTCCCGCGCTGGGCCGTCGCGTACAAGTTCCCCGCCCAGCAGGCGATCACGACGATCAGGTCCATCGCGCGGCAGGTCGGACGCACCGGGGCCGTGACGCCGGTGGCCGTGCTGGAGCCGGTGCTCCTGGCCGGATCGACGATCGGCATGGCGACGCTGCACAACGCCGACGAGATCGCGCGCAAGGACATCCGCGAAGGGGACCGCGTCATCATCGAGAAGGGGGGCGACGTCATCCCGAAGGTCGTGCGCGTCGTCGACCCCGATCGGCCGGGACGGTCCGCGCCGTGGACGATGCCCGAGACCTGTCCGTCGTGCGGCAGCCGCCTGGTGCGGCCCGAAGGCGAGGTGGTCTGGCGATGCGAGCGCAGCAGCTGCCCCGCGCGGCTGCGCCGGACGATCGAGCACTTCGCCTCGCGCGCGGCGATGGACATCGAAGGGCTCGGCGCCGCGATCGTCGACCAGCTGGTGGAGCAGGGCCTGGTGCGCGACGTCGCGGACCTGTATGCGCTGACGGCGGACCAGCTGGAGTCGCTCGTCGTCGATCCGCGCGAGCCCCGGTCCGACCGGGCCCGTCCGCGCAAGCTGGGGAAGGTCGGGCGCAACCTGTACGAACAGATCGACCGGAGCCGCGGGAACCCGTTGTGGCGGCTCGTGCACGGGCTCGGCATCCGGCATGTCGGACAGCGCGCCGCCGAGGTGCTGGCGCGGCACTTCGGCAGCCTCGACGCGCTCGCGTCGGCCGGAGAGGAGGACCTGCAGCGCGTGCCGGACATCGGGCCCGTGGTCGCCAGATCGGTCCGTTCGTGGTTCGAGGATCCGCAGAACCGCGATCTCGTCGAGCGGCTCGCGAGCCGCGGCGTGCGGACGACGGCGACCGAGGAGGAGCGCCGGCCCGCCGGCGCGGGGCTGCTGGCGGGGAAGACCTTCGTGCTGACCGGCACGCTCGAGCGGATGACGCGTGAGGAGGCGACCGCCGCGATCGAGCGGCTCGGCGGCAAGGTGACCGGCAGCGTCAGCCGCAAGACCAGCTACGTGGTCGTCGGCGCGGACCCCGGCAGCAAGGCCGACAAGGCGGCCGCGCTCGGGGTGGAAACGCTGGATGAGGCCGCGTTTCTGCGCCTTATAATGCCGTCATGAGCCGCCGGTTCGCGCTGGTCACCGTGCTGCTGGTGGCGAGCGCTGCCTTTCTCGTCGGCCTCATCATGGCGGGCTCGCTGACGCCGGCCCCGGCCGTGTCGCGCACGGCCGGATCCGGCACGTCCGCCGCGCGGCCGACCATCGCGCCGGCTCTGGTGAACTTCGCCGACGTCGCCGAGCACATCAACCCCGCGGTCGTGAACATCGACGCGACGTCGCGCCCCGCGCCCGGCGGGGACGAGCTCGCGGTCCCCTGGGAACAGGACGAGGGGGCGCGGCGCGGCACCGGCAGCGGCGTCATCATCGAGCCGGACGGCCACATCCTCACGAACCATCACGTGATCGACCGCGCCGAGCGTATCTTGGTCAAGCTCGCCGACGGCCGCACGCTGCGCGCGCGGGTCGTGGGGAGCGACCCGGACACCGACATCGCGCTGATCAAGGTGGACGGCAGCGAGCCGTTCCCGACGGCGCCGCTCGGCGACTCCGACGCGCTCCGGGTGGGGGAGTGGGTCTGCGCGATCGGCAACCCGCTCGCGTACGAGCACACCGTCACGGTCGGCGTGGTCAGCTACATCGGGCGCAAGCTGTTCGACACGAGCCTCGACAACTACATCCAGACCGACGCGGCCATCAACTTCGGCAACAGCGGTGGGCCGCTCATCAACGCGCGCGGCGAAGTAATCGGGATCAACGCCGCGATCAGCTCGCGGGCGAGCAACATCGGCTTTGCCGTGCCGGTGAACCAGGCGCGTGCCGTGCTGCCGCAGCTGAAGGCGCGCGGCCGCGTGGCACGCGGCTACATCGGCATCACGCTGAAGGACGTCGACAAGGACCTGCAGGAATCGCTGCGGCTGACGACCACCCGCGGCGCGCTGGTACAGGACGTCGCCGAGAACTCGCCGGGCGCGCGCGCCGGTCTGAAGCCGTACGATCTCATCACCGCCGTCGACGGCCGTCCCATCGCCTCCGACGACGAGCTGATCCAGCGGGTGTCGATGACGCCGCCGGGATCGGCCGTGCGGCTGGAGATCGTGCGGGACGCGACGCCGATGAGCGTGACCGTCACCCTTGGCGAGCGGCCGGGCCGCGGCGATGCCGCCGATCGGCCGCGCCAGGCGCCCGGGCCGGCCGGCTCGCGTCCCAGCCCGCTCGGCGTGGCCGTGCGCGATCTCGGCCGCGAGGACATCCTGCGGCTGGAGCTGCCGCGCGGCCTGCGCGGCGTGCTCATCTCGCGGGTCGAGCCGCTCAGCCCGGGGTTCGACGCGGAGCTGGAGCGCGGTCAGGTGATTCTCGAGGTGAACCGGCGCCCGGTGAGCACCGCGCGCGAGTTCGAACGGCTCGTCGCCGGCGCGCGGCCGGGCGACGTGCTGGCGGTCTACGTCTATCTGCCCGACCAGGACCAGCGTGCGCTGCGCACGCTGCGGGTCGAGCAGCCCTGAGCCGCCGCCGGCGGCACCGGGGCCGCAGCCGCTGCCCGCACGAGGGGCGCCGCGCGTCCGCGATCGCTCATGAAACCACGCATCCTGGTGATTGACGACGAGTCGGCCATCCGCGACTCGCTGAAGATGATTCTGGAGTACGAGGGCTACGAGGTCGCCGGCGCCGCGACCGGCCAGGACGGCCTCGTGATCGTCGAGCGCGATCCGCCAGACCTCGTGCTGCTCGACATCAAGATGGCCGGCATGGACGGCATCGACGTCCTGCAGCGGCTCAAGGCGGCGCACGAGACGCTTCCCGTCATCATGGTGTCGGGCCATGCGACCGTGAGCACCGCGGTCGAAGCGACGAAGCTGGGCGCCTTCGACTTCATCGAGAAGCCGCTGTCCACCGAGCGGGTGCTGGTGAGCGTGCGCAACGCCCTGGCGCAGCACCGGCTCGCCGACGAGAACCGGTCGCTGCGGAAGGCGCAGGACCTGCGGCATCAGCTCGTCGGCGACAGCCCGGCGCTGCGCGGCGTGCTGGAGGCCGTCAAGCGCGCGGCGCCGACGTCGGCGACGGTGCTCATCACGGGCGAGAGCGGCGTCGGCAAGGAGCTCGTCGCGCGCGCGATCCACCGCAACAGCCTCCGCGCCCGCGAGCGCTTCGTCCAGGTGAACTGCGCCGCCATCCCCGACGACCTGATCGAGTCGGAGCTGTTCGGCCACGAGCGCGGCTCGTTCACCGGCGCGACCGAGAAGCAGATCGGGAAGTTCGAGCAGGCCGACCGCGGGACGATCTTCCTCGACGAGGTCGGCGACATGAGCCTGAAGACGCAGGCCAAGGTGCTGCGCGTCCTGCAGGAGGGGGAGGTCGAGCGGCTCGGGTCGTCGAAGACCATCAAGGTCGACGTGCGCGTGATCGCGGCGACGAACAAGCGGCTCGAGGAGGAGGTGGAGAAGGGGCAGTTCCGGGAGGACCTGTACTTCCGGCTGAACGTCATCCCGATCCACGTGCCGCCGCTGCGCGACCGGCCCGGGGACATCCCGGCGCTCGTGCGCCACTTCCTGGAGCAGACCAGCCGCGAGAACAACCTGCGCCCGAAGCGCATCACGGACGCGGCGATCGCGGTGCTGGAGCGGCAGCGCTGGCGCGGCAACATCCGGGAGCTGCGCAACACGATCGAGCGCCTCGTGATCATGACGCCGGGCGACGTCATCGACGTCGTGCATCTCCCCGAGGTGATGCGCGTTGACGGGGCCCCGCCGGCACCCGATAATGAAGTGTTGAAGGCCGCGACGCTGCGCGAGCACAAGGAAGCCGCCGAACGCGCGTTCCTGGTGCAGAAGCTGCGTGAGACGGGCTGGAACATCTCGAAGACGGCCGAACTGATCGATACGCCGCGGAGCAACCTCTACAAGAAGCTCGAGCAGTATCGGATCAGCCAGGAAACGGACGGATAGAGGAGGGACGCGACGAGGGCCGCAGGCAGGCCAGACGATCGCCGTCGCGTGTAACCGCCGGGCAGGACTCCTGCCGGGCGAAGTGCCGCGCCGGAGGAAAGTCCGAACTCCAGAGGGCAGTGCGCCGGGTAATTCCCGGGCAGGGTAACCTGACGGACAGTGGCACAGAAAACATACCGCCCGCCGTCGCGCCTCACCGCGCGTCGGCGTGGTAAGGGTGAAAAGGTGCGGTAAGAGCGCACCGCGCCGGCCGCAAGGTCGGTGGCAGGCAAAACCCCGCACGGAGCAAGACCAAATAGGGAGGCGTTCGAGGACGGCCCGTCCGAAGCCTCCGGGTAGGTCGCTGGATCCTGTCAGCGATGACAGGGCGAGAGGAATGATCGTCACGCCGACGCCGGCGTCAGCCGGCGGAGGCGGACAGAATTCGGCTTATCGGCTTGGCTGCGGCGCTTCCACCATCCCCCCGTGTCCGCCCGTCCTGGCGCCTGGCGCTCCTCCTGGCCGTTGTCGCCGGGGGAGCCGCCGCGGCGCAGGACATCGGCATCCGCCAGTACAAGCCGAAGTCGACGCTGGTCGTCGACGAGCACCCGACCCCCCGCGCGCGCTATCCGGTCATCGACATCCACAGCCATCATCGCGATCTGTCGCCCGCCCGGCTCGCCAGGGTCGTCGCGGAGATGGACGCACTGAACCTGCAGGTGCTCGTCAATCTCAGCGGCGGCACCGGCGAGGAGCTCGCGCGCGGCCTGCAGGCCATCGCGGACGGTCCCGCGCGGGGGCGCATGATCGCCTTCGCCACGCTCGATTTCGGCGACATCGATCAGCCCGGCTACGGCGCGCGGGCGGCCGCGCGTCTCGAGGCGGACGTCAGGGCGGGGGCGCAGGGGCTGAAGATCTTCAAGAATTTCGGGCTGACGCTTCGCCGCAACGGCGAGCGCGTGCCGGTGGACGACCCGGAGCTCGACCCGGTCTGGGCGGCCTGCGCGCGCCTGGGGATCCCCGTGCTGATCCACACCGGGGAGCCCGCGCCGTTCTTCGATCCGGTCGACGAGACGAACGAGCGCTGGCTCGAGCTGCACATCCACCCGTCGCGGCGGCGGCCGGCCGGCCAGTACCCGTCGTTCGAGGCCCTCATGGCCGAACGCGACCGCCTCTTCGCGCGCCATCCGCAGACGACGTTCATCGCCGCGCATTTCGCGTATCACGCGAACGACCTGCGGCGGCTGGGCACGCTGCTCGACCGGTTCCCGAACGTCTACACGGAGACGGGCGCGATCCTGGCGGAGCTCGGACGCCAGCCGCGGACGGCGCACGCGTTCTTCGTCAAGTACCAGGACCGTGTGCTCTTCGGCAAGGACAGCTGGGCCGCCAGCGAGTACCCCTACTTCTGGCGGACCTTCGAGACCGCCGACGAGTACTTCGACTACTACCGCGACTACCACGCGTTCTGGAAGCTGTACGGACTCGACCTGCCCGATCCGGTGCTGCGGCGGCTGTACTACGGCAACGCCCTGCGACTGCTGCCGCGGCTCGATCGGTCGCCGTTTCCGCCGCTCGACGCCCCGGGTACGGCGCGGTCGGCTCACTGAAGTCGCGGGACCCGGACCCGACCGTCGTTTCAACCCCGAGCGAGGCGAGACACGCATGGCCCGTTGGCTGGTCACTGGAGGCGCCGGATTCATCGGCTCGCACCTGGCGGCCGCGCTGCTGGCGCGCGGCGAGGAGGTGCGCGTGGCGGACAACTTCGCGACCGGGCGCGAGGCGAACCTCGCCGTGCTGGACGGGCACGCCGAGTGCCTGCGCGGCGATCTCGCCGACCAGGCGTTCGCCCGGCGCGCGGTGGACGGGATCGACATCGTCCTGCACCAGGCGGCGATTCCGTCCGTGCCGCGGTCGGTGAGCGACCCGCTCACCACCAACCGCGCGAACGTCGACGCGACGCTCGCGGTGCTCGTCGCCGCGCGCGATGCCGGCGTGAAGCGCGTCGTCTACGCCGCCTCGTCGTCGGCGTACGGCGACACGCCGACGCTGCCGAAGCGGGAGGACATGCCGACGCGGCCGCTGTCCCCCTACGCGCTCCAGAAGCTCGTCGGGGAGCAGTACCTGCAGCTGTTCACGCGGCTCTACGGCCTCGAGACGGTCAGCATCCGCTACTTCAACGTGTTCGGGCCGCGGCAGGATCCCTCGTCGCCGTATTCCGGCGTCATCGCGCTGTTCGTGACGCGCATGCTGCAGGGTGTCGCGCCCACGATCACCGGCGACGGCGAGCAGACCCGCGATTTCACGTACGTCGACAACGTCGTCGACGGGGTGCTGCGGGCCGCGACCGCGCCGGGCGTCTCCGGGCGCGTGATCAACGTCGCGACCGGCACGCGCGTGTCGATCAACCAGCTGTATCGCACGCTGCAGCAGCTGCTGGACTTCCCGCTGCCACCGCAGTACACCGATCCCCGTCCGGGCGACGTCCGCGATTCGCTGGCCGATCTGACGCTGGCGCGCGAGCTGCTCGGATACGAGCCGCACGTGTCGTTCGAAGAGGGGCTCCGGCGGACCGTGGACTGGTACCGGACCGGCCGCTGACCCGCGCGCGGACGCGCCGGCGGCAACCCGCGTCGACGCGTTCGCCCGGCGCTCCGTGCCCGGGGCGCCCGCCTGCCGCTTCGCACAACCCCACAACTCTCCACCGCTGAACCGGTTCCGCCGACAGCGAACGGCATCGTGCCGCGCGGCACCGCGCTTGCGGATCACGCGGCCGTCCGCTGCCGAAGGCCCCGTGAGAGCCCGACCTCCTCTCCAGCCACGGCGCCGGACGCCCGGCGGGCCGGGCCGGGGCGCGAACGCGCGTCCCCGGCCGCCGCCCCTTTCACCAAGGAGGACCGCTCATGTTCCGGATCATCCCGATCGTCGTCCTGGCGCTCGTCTGCGGGACGGGACTGCTCCAGGCCGCGCAGAAGGACGGCACGAAGAAGACCGAGTCGGCGGCGGGCGAGTCGAAGGCGGCGCCGGTCAATCTGAACACCGCGACGGCGGCGCAGCTGCAGGAGCTGCCCGGCATCGGCGCCGCGACGGCGAAGCGCATCATCGAGTACCGCGAGAAGAACGGCGGGTTCAAGAAGATCGAGGAGCTGATGCACGTCAGGGGCATCAGCGAGAGCCGGTTCCTGAAGATCAAGGACCGGCTGACGGTGACGGCGCCGAAGGCCTGACGCACCGGAACGGGGGCATGGACAGGCGTGCAGCCGGTCCGGGTGCGCAGCGATCGGACGGCGCTGCCGGCGGCCGGTCCCCACGGCCGGCCGCCGGACACGCCGGCTTCTCGCTCGTCGAGCTGCTGGCGGTGTGCGCGCTCATCGCGACGGTGGCAGCCACGACGATTCCCATGCTCGATCGGGCCGCCGCCGACGGCCGGGTGCGGGGAGCCGCGTTCCATCTCGCCGCACGGTGCGGCTGGCTGCGCCTGGCCGCCGTGCACCGGAACGCCAACGTCGCGCTCCGGTTCGAGGAGGTCGGCGAGACCTGGGAGTACCGCGCCTACATGGACGGCGACGCGGATGGCGTGCGGTCCGCTGATATCGCCGACGGCCGCGACGTCCCGGTCGGCGACGCCGAACGGATCGAAGGGCAGTTCAGGGACGTCCGCTTCGGCTTCGCGCCGGGGTGTCCGCTCATCGACGGCTCGCCGGCGGGGGAGAACCCCGTGCGGATCGGATCGGCGCGGATGCTCTCGTTCTCGAACAACGGCACCGCCAGCGGCGGCACGCTCTATCTCACGGGCAGGCCCGGCACGCCCGCCTATGCCGTGGTCGTGCTCGGCGCCACCGGCCGCACGCGTCTGCTGCGATGCGCGCCGCACAGCGGGGAATGGCAGGAGCATGGGCGCTGAGCGGCGACGCGCGCGGCGGGCGCGGTTCGTGAATGGCCATCTGCCGCCTGCCGCGAAGATCCGTCCGGGGCAGGAGGTGGTCCTGGTCAACCTGTCCCAGTCGGGCGCGCTCTTCGAAAGCCCGTTCCGCTTCCGGCCGGGCCACTGGTGCGAGCTGCAGATCGGCGCGCCGCCGGTGCCGCTGCTGGTCAGGGCGCGAGTGGAACGTTGCTTCGTCGCGCGGCTCGACGCCTCGTCGGTGCGCTACCGCACGGCGGTGTCGTTCGAGGTCCGGATTCCGGTGACCGACAGCCCCGACCTGCTGGCCGAGTATCAGGTTCCCGGCGACTCATGACGGAGCAAACGTCGTGGGGTAGTGCGTTCCCGTTCGGCTCGTCCTCTGGCGCCCGGGGACGCGCGCGCACGCACGCGAGCCGCGCCGGGCGTGCGGGAGGGCCAGTGGCATCGGCCTTGATCAGCAACGTGGCAGCCGTGGTGACTCGCTATGACCATGATGTCGAGTGGGACGCGAGAGGGCGGTGGCGGAGCACGGAGGCGGGTCGAGCGGCGGCGCGGCGTCGGCGCGCTCTGCCACGTGCTCGCGGCGGGCCTCACCCGTGAGGACGCCGCCTGGCGGGCGCGGTTCCTCGAAGCCGTGCGCCGGGTGCTCCCGGCGGCGGCGTTCGTGGGGCTGCGCGACTGGCGCGTCGGCGAGGCGCCGATCCGCCCGGCGCGCGACGTCCGGCTTCTCTCGATGGACGTGCAGACCAGCGACCCGCGGCGGGTCGCCGCCTTCGATGTCCTTCCGGCGGCCGGACGCCGGTTCGACGACTGGGACATCCAGCTGATCTCGGCGGCCGCGCGGTTGAGCGCGCTGCTGATCGAAATCGAGGACCTCCGGCGGGAGTGCCGGGTCCAGGCCGGGCGCGCGGTCCCGGAACGCCAGGAGAAGGCCGCGCCGATCGTCGGGTCGAGCGAGTCGATGCGCGTGCTGCGGGAGCGCATCGAACGGGTGGCCGCCACCGACTTCACGGTCCTGATTGAAGG
>DASVDJ010000178.1:0-2809 GCA_036381155.1 Vicinamibacterales bacterium | reverse complement strand
GGTCTCGCCCGACAGCGTCACGGGGAACAGGAACCCGAGCACCACGCTGACGACGCAGACCACGAAGGCGACGGCATACGCCGCACGTGTGGACAGCCGGTCGTGGCGAATCAGCCAGCCGAGCGCCGGCGCGAACGCGCTGATGATGAAGACCGAGGTCGTCGCGATGCCGCCGATGCGCGCCTTCACGACCCCGTCCTCGACGACCGTGCCCAGCAGGCGCTGCCCGTCCGCCAGTCCGAGCGAGTCGACCGGATACATCGACGTCAGCGCGACCACCGAGAGGTTCAGGAAGATCGCGTTGATGATCGAGAGCACGAAGATCAGGACGAGCAGGTTCAGCAGATATCCCGCCGGCCCGAGCACCTTCCGTGCGACGTCGCCGATGGAGCGCCCTCCCTCGCGCAGGCTGGTGAACATCACGGCCATGTCGTGCACGGCGCCGAAGAAGATCCCGCCCAGCACGACCCAGAGCCAGACCGGCCCCCACCCGAGGGCCAGCGCCAGGGTCGGCCCGACGATGGGACCGGCCCCGGCGATGGAGGCGAAGTGATGGCCGAAGACCACGTGCGAGCGGCTGTCGACGTAGTCGCGTCCGTCCGCATACCGCGCACTCGGGGGCGCATTCCCATCGTCTTCGCGGAAGACGCGCGCGATGAAGGGCGGGTACAGCCGCATCGCCAGGGCCAGCGCCACGGCGGCGGCAAAGACGGGCAGCAGGATGTTCACGTCGGCCTCACGTCGGTCAGCACGGGCGCCGTCGCAGCGGGGTCACCACGGCGACGAGCTGGACGCGCACCGCGCAGCGCGCAGCATATCCGATGTCCCGCCTGCCCCGCGCGCGGGAGTCGCGCGGGCTGCGGCCGGGAATGCGAGAATGCGCCCCATGTCCCAGACGATCCTCGCCATCGGCGCCCACTACGACGACTGCGTGTTCGGCATCCCGGGCCTGCTCCTCAAGGCCCAGCGCCGCCATCACCGGGTCGTCGTGCTGTCGGTGATTGGAGATTACCGCAACTGGCGCCCGGTCGGGGCCCGGTCCGCGGCCCTCGTGGACGGCACCATCCGGCTGGCGGCCGAGTACGGCGTCGAGATGCGGTTCCTCGGGTTCGCGGAGATGAAGGTCGGCACCGACGAGGCGGCCGCACGCGCGGTCGCGGCGGCGGTCGCCGACGTGCGGCCCGACATCGCGTTCACCCTGTGGCCGCACGATCAGCACCCGGATCACGAGCGCACGGCGGCACTCAGCCGGATCGCCCTCGGGTTCGCCGATCGCCTGATCGACGCCGATGGACTCCGTCCGCCCGCCCGGACGTATCAGTTCGACAACGGGCCGCGCCACACGATCGGGTTCGAGCCCGACACGTACGTCGACGTGACCGATGAGTGGCCCACGGCCATCGAATGGCTGGGTCGCCTCATGGCGCTCCGGCGGAACGAGCCGTACAGGCCGGGAACCCTCGACGGGGCGCAACGCGCCAAGGACGCGCTGGCGCGCTATCGCGGACAGGCCTGCGGCGTCCGGTATGCCGAGGCCGTCCGCCGGATGATGCCGTACGCCGACGACATCTTCTGAACAGGCCCGTCTGCCCGCTGCGTGTGAGGCGAACGTGCGGCCCCGCGCCGCCGTCAGCGGCGCGGGCGGCGGAGCATCGGGGTCATCGTCGGCGAGGAGCCGACCTGGATTCTACCAGGACAGCCGCACGACCTTGCCGCCTCGTGCCGCCTCGTAGGCCGCCATCGCGACGATGAAGGACCGGCGCGCCTCCTCGATGCTGGCCGGCGACTCGCGGCCGGTTTCGATGCAGTCGATGAGGTGGTCGAGCGGGAACGGCACCTGCGTGCCGCCGAAGGGGGCTTCGGCCTGCCGCTCGAAGATCCAGTTGTCGGCGCCGGCCGCCAGCACGCCCCGGCCCGGATCGCGGAACCACTGCTCGACGAGCTCGCCGCGGGTGCCGACCAGCTCCAGCCGGACCACGCTGTTCTGCTTCGGCGACGGCCCGCTGGGACGCGGGGCGCAGATGGTCCACGACGCCTCGAGCGTCGCGACGATCCCGTTGGCGAACCGGAAGAACGCCAACCCCCAGTCCTCGACCCCGATGTCGCGATGGACGAGGTTGGCGGTCTGCGCGTCGACCTCCACGACCTCGCTGCCGGCGAGGTAGCGGAAGAAGTCGATCCAGTAGATGCCCTCGTCGATCAGCGCGCCGCCCGGCACCTTCGCGGGATCGGCGAACCAGCCGGGCCGGCCCGAGTTCTGCCAGTCCTCGGCGATCGACCACCGGCCGGTCTGGTGCATCACGACCAGGTCGCCGAGGTCGCCGCGATCGAGCCGTGCCCGGATCGACCCGGCACGCAGACGCATCTGCCCCTGGAACGCGACGCAGCGCACGCCGGCGTCCCGCACGGCGGCGACCATCGCGTCCGCCTGGTCGACGCGCATGGCCATCGGCTTGCCGAGGAGGATGTGCTTGCCGGCGCGCGCGGCGCGGATGGTCAGCTCCGGAATCTCGACAACGGGCGCCGCGATCTGGACGATGTCGACATCGTCGCGCGCGAGGAGCGCGTCATAGTCCTCGAAGCCCGGAACGTCGAACGCGGAGGTGAAGGCGTCGAGCTGCGCGCGGTCGTGCCAGGCGGCGCCCACGAGCCGGGCGCGTGCGTACCCGGGCAGCGCGCGCGCCAGCCCGAAGGCAGAGTACCAGTGTCCGAGGCCGAGAACGGCCACTCCCCATCTGCGAGACATCCTCTACAGGTCCCATCCCTCACGATAGTCGGCGCGCAGGAAGCGCGCCGCCTCCGGCACGCC
>DASVDJ010000177.1:0-2075 GCA_036381155.1 Vicinamibacterales bacterium | reverse complement strand
CGTCTCGGAGCTGTCGGCAATCTCTCGCGCGATGAGCAGGTTCACCTGCGCGAAGCGGGCGATGGCATCGAGGGGCATCGGCAGGCTCAGGTCGTCGCTCGGCCGGTGGTAGTGGCGGGCGAGGAAGCCGCCGAACACCTGGGCCCCGTTGACGGCCGCATCGGCGGCCGTGAAGCCCGGCATCAGGTAGACGGCGGGAACGCCCTGCTTCACGAACGAGTACTGATCGCTGCGCACGAAGATGTTCTGCTCCGGCATCGGATCGGGGCTCAGCTCATAGCCGGCGGCCTGCGCCGCCCGTCTGACCACCGCCTCGAGGCTCGAGTTCTCGGCGCCGAACGCCACGACGTCGCGGCTGGGCGCCAGCATCACGGGCATGTCGAGATTGACGTTCGCGATGACCCGGCCCGCCGACTTCGGCAGATGCTGCGCCAGGTAGTCGCTGCCGAGCAGCCCCTTCTCCTCCGCCGTGACCAGCGCGACCACCACCGACCGCTTCGGCCGCGGCCCCTTGCCGAGCGCGCGCGCGACCTCGAACAGGATGGCGCTGCCGAGCGCGTTGTCGTACGCGCCGTTGTTGATCCGGTCGCCATCGCCGTCGGGCGCAACGCCGGTGTGATCCAGATGCGCCGTCAGGACGACGGACGTCTTCGCGAGTGCCGGGTCGCTGCCCGGCAGCTTCGCGACGACGTTCGGGCTGGTGATGCGGCGGTGTGTGCTCCTGACGCGAATCGTCGCGGTCGCATTCAGCGCGAAGCCCTTCACGGCGTCACCCCGCTGCGCCGCCGCGACGACGTCCGCGAAGGTCATCGGGGCCGCGGCGAACAGCTTCGCCGAGTGCTTCGGGCTCACGAGCGCCCTGGCCGTGATGCGCGGGTCACCCGTACCGGGCGTGCCGTCGGACTTCATCCAGACCAGGTCGGGCTTGGCGGAGCCGGCCACGACCCGATTCCACGGATATCTGGCCTCGTCGGCCTCGCTGAGCGTGCCGATGACGCCGACGGCGCCGTGCCGGGCGGCATTCACGATCTTCTGCTCGGTCGACGCGTAGTGTGCGCGCGGCTCGCTGGGGAAGCGCCCCGGGGCGTTGTTGAGCAGCACGACGATGCGCCCCTTGACGTCGAGGCCGGCGTAGTCGTCGTACCCCAGCTCGGGAGCGGTGACGCCGTAGCCGGCGAACACCAGCGGGGCCGTCACGTCGACGCGCTCCTGCCAGGCGCTCGGCTCGACGAGCGCTTCGTCCGGCAGGGCGAACTCCGTCTCCGTGCCGCCGGCGCTGATGCGCAGCGACGGTTCCACGGGAGTGAACTCGATGAATGGCACCTGCTGCAGATAGCTCCCGTCGTCGGCCGCCGGCTCGAAGCCGGCGGTCTTCAGCTGCGCGACCGCATACAGCGCCGCGAGGTCGTAGCCGCGCGTGCCGGCTTCGCGGCCCTCGAGGAGGTCGTCGGCCAGGAACTCGACGTCGGCCCGGACCCGGGCAGCGGACACGGCGTCTCCAATGGTGGTCCCGGCTGGCGTGTCCGCCACGGCGAGCACGCCCGCCAGCAGCACGAACCCGATGGCGGCAGGCAACGTATGACGCATATCCGCCGATTCTACCCGTGAACCGTCGAGCCGGCCTCCAGCCCGTCCCTGCGAACCGCATCGGTTCGTCCCACCGCTCGTCCCAGCCGGGCCGGGAGGTGCCGGCACCCGGACGGGCGCTCATCCGTCTAAAATGAGCGGTCCCGGAGTCCCGCTCCGGCGCCATCCGCGCCGGGGAGCGGACCGGGCCAATCCGGCAACCCATTCAGACTGGACCACCCATGCGTACCCGCAAGCTGCTCACCGCCTTCGCGGCGCTCGCCCTGCTGGGACAGCCCCTGTCCGGCCAGGCGCCGCAGGCGCCGGCGTCCTCGGACCTCCCCAGGGTCGAGTTCACGAAGTTCACGCTGCCGAACGGCCTCGACGTGATCTTCCACGTCGATCGGAAGCTGCCGATCGTGCACGTCAACCAGTGGTTCCACGTCGGGTCGAAGGACGAGCGGCCCGGACGCACGGGGTTCGCGCATCTCTTCGAGCACATGATGTTC
>DASVDJ010000176.1:0-108799 GCA_036381155.1 Vicinamibacterales bacterium | reverse complement strand
CCTCCGTGTACAGCCGGTGGCCGCTTTCCGTTCGGGCAGGCCTTTCGAGCAGCCCGATCGCTTCGTAGTGGTGGAGTGTTCGCACCGTGAGCCCGGTCGCCCTGGCGAGATCGCCGACTCGCCAACGCATGCGGGGCACGGTAGACCTGGCGTCCGGTTCCATGGAACGGAACCGTACAACCTCACGCTACGTGAGGGTCAAGTCTGAACCTGTGATTGCCCGTGCGTCCGGTTCAGCGCGGCAAGCGGCTGGACGAGCTCGACCGTCCATGGCCGCCGGCCAACGTCAGCCCCGCCATCAAGCCGGCGAGCACCGCCGTCGTCACGCGAGGATGCAGCATGGCCGTCGTGTAGAGGCTGCTCCGCCGCGTGTGACCCGACCAGTTCCGGCCGCGCTCTCCGCCATCGTCAGGAACGGGAGCGTGCAGGTTGTCGGGCCGGCCGTGGGCCGGTTTGTCCGTCTGCTGCGAATCGAACGCCCAGCGCTCCATGTACAGATCGGCCAGGCGCGGCGCGAATCGGGCGACGCTCAGCTTCGCTCCGGCGCCTCCGGCGATCAGCTCGCGCACCGGGTGCTGTGCCGCGTGCAGGATGACGCGCGCGACGACGTCGGGCGCATACACGGGCGGCACCGGCTGCGGCTCCACGCCCAGGTACGTGCGCGCCTTCTGGAAGAACGGCGTGTCGATGCTCGCCGGCTTGACGAGCGTCACGACGATCGGAACGCCTTCCTCCTCGAGCTCCATACGCAGACCGTCGGTGAACGCCTTGATGGCGTGCTTTGCGGCGCAGTAGTTGGCCTGCAGCGGAATGGCGCGATCGGACAGGGCGCTCGCGACGTTGATCAGGACGCCGCCACGATCCCGCATGCGCCGGACGGCCGCCAGCGACCCGTAGACCTGCCCCCAGTAGTTGACGTCCATCTGCCGGCGCATGTCGCCGATAGCGAGCTCGGTGACCCGGCCGTACATCGAGACCGCCGCGTTGTTGACCCACGTGTCGATCCGGCCGAGTTCGCGGATGGCCGCGTCCGCAATCCGCTCCACCTGTGCAGGGTCTGCGACATCGGCGACCGTGGTGTTCGCCCGGCCGCCGGCGCGACGAATCGTACTGACCGCGCGGTCGAGGTCGTTGGCGTTCCGCGCAGCCAGCACCACGCGGGCGCCGGCGGCAGCCGCGCGCGTCGCGGTAACCAGGCCGATACCGCTGGATGCGCCGGTGATGACCATCACCTGTTCACGAAGCGGGAGAACGCGCGGCTTCATGGATCACCGCGTGCCGATCCACTTCAGCAGGGACTCGAGGATGGCGGCCGTGCGGTCGCTCGCGGTGGCGGACAGCGATTCGGGCGCCGGCTGGCGGACCACCCGCAGCGTGCCCTGCTGGTGCAGGACATCCCACGTGGTTGCGCCGTCGGGTCTCCGCCGGAACCGCAGCGCGACCTTGGCGTGTCCGACGCGGAGGTTGCTGAGCACGATGTCGGGAAGCCATGACGGCAGCACCGGGTCGACCACCAGGGTGTCGGCGGCGGCGATCGGCAGAAGGCCGAGCAGGCTCTGCATCACCAGCGGGAAGGCCGTCGCGTTCCAGAGCTGCGGCGTGTTGGCGCGTGGGTACGCGCCGGGTGTCGCCCGCTCGCCGCGTGCGTAACCGCCCACGCACTCCGGGATCCGGTATTCCGGATACAGCTGCGCGAGCGCGAAGAGCCCCTCGGACAGATCGAGTGCACGCGCATCGAAGCCGAAGCGCCGCAGACCGAAGACGATCGTCGCCTGCTCGACGGCCCAGACCGTCCCGCGGTGATAGCTGAGCGGGTTGTAGAACGCGTGTCCCGTCGACAGGGTGCGGATGCCCCACCCGCTGAACAGGTCGGGCGCGAACATCCGCCCCACGACTGCCGGCAGATGGGCGCGATCGATCACGCCGCACGCCAGGCAATGCCCGACGTTCGACGTCGCCGCGCGCACCTGGCGCTTCTCCGGGTCGAGCGCCAGCGCGTAGAACTGCTCGCCTTCGACCCACCAGTCGCGATTGAACCGTTCCTTCAGCGCCGACGCGCTCTCGTGCCAGGCGCGCGCGTCGCCAGGCTGGCCCATCACGAACGCCATGAGCGCCATGAGCTCCTGGGCCGTGTACCAGTACGCCTGCAGCTCGCACGTCGCAATCGGCGCGGGAACCGGCCGGCCGTCGTCATAGACGATGGCGTCGCCGCTGTCCTTCCAGCCCTGGTTCTTCGCGCCCTTGCTCGACTGCGTCCGGTATTCGAGGTAGCCGTCACCGTCCGGATCGCCGTACTCGCGTGCCCAGTCCAGGATCCGGCGGGCCGTGTCCCAGTGCCTTTCGAGATGCCGGCGCTCACCCGTCCATGCCCAGAGGTTTGCGAGCGAGATGACGAACATCAGCGGGGTGGCGAAGTCGGCGTAGTAGGCGCCATACGGATTCAGATTCAGCCGCGCGAGTGGGCCGCTCCGGACCTGATACGGCAGCCTCCCCGGCTGCTCGTCTCGCCATGCATCGAAGCGGTCTGACTGAAGGCGTCCGAGCGTCGTGAGCGCGGCGCTGAGCGTCTCGCCGCCGTCGACGCAGCCGGCCTGCCATCCGGCCGTGAGCGCGTCACGCCCGAAGAACGCGGGGTAGAGCGGCATGCCAGCCTGGGGGGCGAGCCATTCGTCGCGCTCGCCGTCCAGCAGCGGGAACGATGTGAAGTCCCGGACGTTGCACCGGAGCACGCGCTCGACGGCCCGGTTCCCGGGCACGTCGAATCGCGCGAAGCCCTCACGCCATCGCTGCAGCGCGCATTGCCGTGCACGCGCGGCGTTCCCGTCGATCGCTTCGTTCGGCACATGCGGCGCAACGTGCAGCGTCAGCTGGATGCATTCCCGCGGCGGAAGTGATACGTCCGTGACCAGCTGCCGGTCCCGAAACGACCACCGGACGTCGTGCCGGATCCGGGTCTGGAAGGGAAGGTCAGGGTGTCGGTAGCCGAACGTCACCTGTTCAGAGGACGCGGATACGTCGACTCCGGCATCCTGCTCGCGCGCCCCGGCGAGCGCTTCCTGGATGTCGGCGAAGTCGGCATCGACGTGCCAGGCCAGTCCGCAGTGCACCGCCTGGCGTGCGCGGTTCGATACCGCGAGCGCAACCGTCAGCTCCGCGATGCCGACGCGCAGCTGCAGCTGCAGATCCAGGGCCCGCTCGGGAATTCCACGGCTGTTGACGGATTCTTCGTCGCCCGACTGCCCCGTGCCTCCGCCTCCAGGCTTCCGGATCTCCGGGTACACGTAGTTCAGCGCCAGGCAATCGGGGCTGACCGCGGCGGCTTCGCACAGCCAGGGCTGCTCGCCGTCGATCTCGAAGCGAAGCGTCCTGAGGAATCGCGCCTCGCGAAAGTAGAGACCCGACAACGGCTGATCCGGTCCGCACACGCCATGCGTGTCGGCAATCAGCAGCGACGGCCCTTTCCAGATGTAGAGCAGGTGCGGCTGAACCAGCGCGAGGGCCATCGCGCCATCGAGGTGCAAGAACCATGCAGCTGCGCACGTTGGCGTGCAGGTTGGCAAGCGAGGCCGTTCAGCCTGACCTCATCCGGAACGACTGGCCATCTGGCTCTCGGGCTGGCTCAACACCCCAAGCCGGCGAGCGTAGCGAGAGCCTGGCGTCAGGGCTTGCCGCCAGAAGCCTGCGAGCGGAGCGAGCGCTTGGCGAAGGCCGGCCCTCGCAACACGCGGCCGGGGAGCGCGCCGGTGTGCTGCCCGTTGTCGATCACGACGCTGCCGTTGACGATGACGTACGGGATCCCGTCGGGGAACTGGTGCGGGTTCTCGAAGGTCGCGCGGTCGATCACCCGGTCCGGATCGAAGATGGTGACGTCGGCGAACGCGCCTGGCATGAGGCGGCCGCGGCGCTCGAGGCCGATCTTGTCCGCGTTGAGGCTGGTCATCTTGCGCACCGCGTCCGGCAGCGAGAGGACCTTCAGCTCGCGGACGTAACGGCCAAGCACGCGCGGGAACGTGCCGTAGTAGCGCGGGTGCGGGTGCGAGCGGCCCGACGGGCCGTCAGGACTGACCGCCGCCCCATCCGAGCCGATCGAGGTCCATGGCTGCCGCAGGATCAGCTGCATGTCCTGCTCGGAGTGGTGGAAGAACACCGTCGGCACGCTGCCTTCCTCGTCGAGCAGCACGTCGAACAGCACGTCGGCGGGATGGCCGCCGCGGGCCGCGATGAGCTCGCTCATGCGGCGTCCCTGGAACGGGCGGTTCCGCTCGTGCTTCAGCGAGACGAGCAGCATGCCGCCCCAGCCGTCGCCCGTCGCCAGGTAGTGGTTGTACCAACCCGGCAGTCCGTTCAGGACTTCCCGCCGCATGCGCGCGCGTGCGGCCGGATCCTTTAGGCGCTCGAGCATCGCCGTCCGACCGCCGTCGTGTGCCCACGGCGGAATGATGGACGAGAGATTGTTCTGGCCTGCGGTGTAGGGGTAGACGTTGGCCTGGACGTTCATGCCGGCGTCGCGTGCGCGCTGCACCATCGCGACGATCTCGCCCGCACGGCCCCACAGCTTCCGGTGCGCGATCTTCATGTGGATGATGTCGACAGGGATGTCCGCGCCCCGTCCCACCTGAATGGCTTCGTCCACCGACTCGAAGACGCGTTCCCCTTCGTCGCGGATGTGCGTCGAGTAGATGCCGCCATACCGTTTCGCGACCTTCGCGAGCTCGACCAGGTTCTCGGTGGTCGCCAGGCTCGACGGAGGCTGCAGCAGCGACGTCGAGAGCCCCAGCACGCCGTCCTCCATCGCCTGCGCGACGAGCGTCTTCATCGCGTCGAGCTCCTCAGGCGTGGCCGGCGACTGGCTGTAGCCCTTGACGTACGTCCAGACCTGCTCTTCGCCGACGTACGACGCGATGTTCGTCGCCACGCCCCGGCGCTCGAGCGTCTCGAAGTACCCGCCGAGGGTCGTCCACCCCGTGTCGCCGCCGTCCGCGCGGGCTCGGGGGTCGTCGTTCACGCCCGGCTTCACCGGGCCCGCCGACCGCGACTCGCCGAGCACCATCGTCGTCACGCGCTGGCGGATCATGCTTTCCGCTCTGGGTTCTCGGAGGATCGTGTAGTCGGAGTGGTTGTGGATGTCGATGAAGCCCGGCGCCACGATCAGGCCCGACGCGTCGATCCGCCTGGCAGCATCCGCGCCGACGAGATCGCCGATGGCGGCGATGACCCCGTCCCGGATGCCGACGTCAGCCCGGACCGGCGGCGTGCCGTTGCCGTCGAGGACCGTCCCGCCGGCAATCAGCACGTCGAACGGCTGCTGCGCCGGCGAGCTCGAACATGCCGACAGCAGGGCGAGCAGAACCCCGATACGCAGACCCGTGCGCCCGAGTGACATCAGGTTCGATCTCCGCCTGTTGGACAGCGTCGTTCCCGCCGGAGCGTCACGAAGCGCGCCTCGACCGCAGGTAGAACGGCACGCCGAGGAGCAGGAGCCCGAGCCCCATCAGCGAGCTGCGCGGCGACTCCACCAGCGTGTTGAGGACGAACACCGACGAGACCAGCACGAACACCAGCACCGTGACGGGATAGCCGGTGACCCGGTACGGGCGGGCCCATTCCGGATGACGCCGCCGCAGGACGATCACGGAGAGCACGATCATCGTGAAGAAGATCCAGTTGGCGAACCCCGACAACGTGATGAGGTGCTCGTAGCCGCCCGTCAGGGTCAGCACGCCCGCCCACAGCGCCAGCGACCAGATTGCGGTGGACGGCGTCTGGTAGCGGGGATGCTTGCGTGCCAGCTGCGGGAACAGCAGGCCGTCGCGCCCCATCGCGAACAGGACGCGCGGCCCGGCGAGGACGTTGGCGGAGATCGCGCCGAAGGTCGAGCAGAGAATCACGGCGGCGATCAGCGTCGCGCCGGCCGGGCCGATCATCGCCTGCATGGCGTCGGCGGCCACGCGCTCGGCGGCGGCGATGCGCGACTGGCCGAGCACGCTGAAGTAGGCCAGGTTCGCCGCGACGTAGAGCGCCATCACGATCAGCACGCCGGCGATGATGCTGCGCGGAACGTTGCGGCCGGGATCGCGGATCTCGCCGGCGAGCAGGCTGACGAACTGCCAGCCGTCGTAGGCGAAGAGCGTCGAGATCATCGCGAGCCCGATCGCGCGCAGCAGGCTGCCCGGGAACTCGACAGGCAGCACCGGACGCAGGTTCGAGAGGTCGCCGGCGCCGGTGATCGCCGCGGCGGCCACCAGTCCGACCAGCCCCGCGACCTTCAGGATCGCAAACGTGTTCTGCACGCCCGCGCCCTGCTTCGCGCCGCGCACGTTCACGAGGGCCAGGCCCGCGAGCAGCGCGATGCCGAGCGCCTTCTCGGCCGGCAGGGTCAGGGGGACGAACAGCTTCAGATAGAGGAGGAACACGCTCGTCAGCGCCGCAATCGATGCCGGGATGGCGACGAGCATGATCGTCCAGCCGTACAGGAACGCCCAGAACGGCCCCCACGCCTCGCGCATGTAGACATAGAGACCGCCGGAATGCGGCAGCATCGCGCCCAGCTCCGCGAGCGTCAGCGCGCCGCACAGCACCAGCAGTCCCGAGAAGATCCAGATGCCGATGGCCAGGCCCGGCTCGGCGACGTGATGCGCGATGAGGCTCGGGACGACGAAGATGCCCGACCCGATGACCGAGCCGACGAGCAACGCCGCGCCGTCGAAGAGGGAGAGCGTCCGCGGCAGGTCGCCGGCGGCGCCGGATCGGTCGCGTGTCTCGCCCGGCGTCGGGGAAGTGGGCAGGGGAGCGGTCTGCATCTGGCGCATCCTAGCGCAGCTCGGGACTCATGGCCGCGCTTGCCGAGCGCGTTGCGCCAGCGGCTGACCTGCATGTCACCCGTGGGCGGCGTAGAATGTTCCTTCCCCTCGCGCGCATGGAGGACGGGCATGGCGACGCCGGACACTTGGATCAGCTTCAGGCACGACTTCGACCAGGCGCTCGCGGACGCGCAGCGTGAGCGGCGGCACGTCCTGCTGGACTTCAGCGCCGCGCCGATGTGAGCCGGTTGTGCCCGGCTGGATGCCGAGGTATACCCGGACTCCCACGTCGCGACGTTCGTCGGCGAGAACTTCATCCCGGTTCGCGTGCACGTCAAGGAGCAGGCGGACGAGTTCCAGCGGCTGGGCGACCGCTTCAGCGCGCACTGGACGCCGACGACGCTGGTGATCGACCCGTCCGGTGAAGAGCGCCACCGGATCGAGGGATTCCTGCCCGCCCACGACTTCATCGGCCAGCTCGCGCTCGGGCTCGCCCATTCGGCGTTCAACCGGGGAGACTACGCGGAGGCGGAGCGCCGGTTCCGGGAGGTCGAGCGGCGGCACGAGGGCTCGGACGCCGGCGCCGAAGCCCAGTACTGGTCCGGCGTGTCGCGCTACAAGCAGACGCACGACCCGGCCGACCTCGCCGAAATCGGACGCCGGTTCCGCGAACGCTACAGCGACTCGGTGTGGGCGACGAAGGCGTCCGTGTGGCAGAAGTAGACGCGATCTCCCCCAGGGCACCCTGGATCTGCTCATCCTGAAGGTCGTCGCACCCGGGCCGCTGCACGGGTACGGCATCGCCCGGCGGCTGCAGCAGATCTCGCGCGACGTCGTCCAGGTCCAGGAACCTGCCTTCGACGTCCTGAATGCAATCCTGCGGCGTCGCGAGGATCGCCGCGGTCCGCGGCGGTCACGACGCTCCCTCGCGAGGCGTATAATGGCGCGCTCCTGCAGCCGCCTGTCGCCCTGGGCCGGATGCGGTCCGGCTTGGGGAAGGCAACCGGGAGGGCATCATGCGGGCCTCGCGGCAGCCGGGCTTTCTCCCGCTCCGGCTGATCCTCGGCGCGGCGCTGTGCTGCGCGGGATGCGCCGCTCCATTCCAGCGCCCTGCTCGGCCTGCCGCGCCGGCGTCCGCGAGTGCGAACCGCGCGGTGATCCGGACGCAGGGCCGGTCCGCGGTCGGCGTCGCGTTCGGGGGCGGGAGCGCCCGCGGCATCGCCCACGTCGGCGTCATCCGCTGGCTCGAAGAGCACCGCATCCCGATCGACCTCGCCGCGGGCACCAGCATGGGCGGTCTGGTCGGCGGCGCGTTCGCGAGCGGGATGGATGCCGCCGAGCTGGACGCCTTCATCGCGTCGCTCGACTGGGACCGGCTCTTCGGCACCACATCGTTCGCGCACAAGAACATCCGCCGCAAGGCCGACGCGCGCGCCTATCCATCGCGCCTCGAGTTCGGGCTGCGGGGCGGCGTCGTGCCGCCCACAAGCCTGAACAGCGGCGAGTACGTCGAGCTGCTCCTCGGCCGGATCGCGGCGCCCTATTTCGACATCGAGAGCTTCGACGAATTGCCGACGCCGTTCAGGACGGTGGCCGTCGATCTCCTGACCGCGCAGCCGGTGGTGATCGGCCGTGGGTCGCTGGCCGATGCGATGCGGGCCACGATGTCGCTCCCGCTGATCTTCCCGCCGGTGGAACTGAACGGGCAGGTCCTGATCGACGGCGGCACGATGAACAACGTCCCGGCCGATGTCGTCCGCGCGATGGGCGCCGATCGCGTGATCGCGGTCAGCGTCGGCGACCTGTCGGATCGGGAGGGCGTCAGCTACACGATGTTCGGCGTCGCCGGCAACGCGATCGACGCGATGATGCGCGCGTCGACGAGACGGGCGCTGGAGGCGGCCGACGTCGTCATCGAGGTCCCGCTCGACCGCTTCGGGTCGCTCGACTGGCGCCGCTACCGGGAGCTCATCGACGCCGGATATCGCGCGGCCGAGGCGATGCGTGACCGCCTGCTTCCCTTCGCGGTGAGCGAGGCGGAGTACGAGGCGTGGCGGCGCGAGCGCCGGGCGCGGCGGCGGACGCAGCTGCCGGGCCCGGCCTTCCTGGAGCTCGAGGGCTTCGCGGAACGGGACACGGAGCGGCTGAAGGTCCTGCTCGGCCGGCACATCGGCGCGCCGCTGGATGCGGACGCCGTGGAACAGGACATCGCGACGGTCACCGGGCTGGATCGCTACCAGACCGTCACCTGGGCGCCCGTCCACGACGGCGCGCGAGGGTTCGGTCTCCGCGTGCGCGGCCGCGAGAAGGCGTATGCGCCGCCGTTCATGATGCTCGGGCTGAACCTCGAGAACACGACGTCGAGCGATTTCAGGATCACCGCCACCGGCCGCTATCTGGCCTTCGACGTCCTCGGATCGGGATCGGAGCTGCGGCTCGACGCCACGATCGGCTCGGACCCCGGCGTCGGGGTGGAGTTGTACCACCCGATCGGATCCACGCCGATCTTCGTCGCGCCATACGCCGGCATCGGGCAGAGGACGTTCAATCTGATTGACGACGATGCGGTGGTGGCGAGGTACGGGCAGACGGTGGCGCGCGTCGGGGTGAATGCAGGAGTCAATCTCGGGCCGCACAGCGACCTGCGAGCGGGTGCCTGGATCGGCCGGGCGTCCGCGTCCATCGAGGTCGGCAATCCGGGCTTCCCCGAGCTGCGCGGGCGGGAGACCGGAGCGGAGGTCGTCTGGCGCGTCGACACGCAGGACAGCCCGGTGATTCCGTCACGCGGCGTGCTCTCCGAGATGAGGGTGACGCGAGTGTTCGACAGCCCGGACGTCGCGGTCGGCGGGGAAACGGTCGATTTCGACGCCACGCTCACGCAGCTGTCCGCGTCGGCGAACCGCTTCTGGAGTCCCGGCGTCCCCGACCGCATCTTCGTCTACGGCGCGGTCGGAACCTCGTTCGACACGACGCCATTGCCCACGCAGCAGTTCGCGCTCGGCACGCCGTTCCGGCTCGGCGCGTACGACACGGGCGAGCTGCGCGGCCGGCACTACTACGTCGCGACGGCCGGCTATCTCCGGCGCGTGGGCCGGCTGCCCGATTTCATGGGCGGTCTCGTGTTCGCGGGAGGATGGCTCGAGAACGGCGATGCGTTCGAGAGCTGGAGCGACGCCGGCTGGCGGACGCATGGCGGCGCGGGGCTCGTGCTCGACACGATCGTCGGGCCGGTGCTTCTCGCCGGATCGTGGAGCTTCGACGGGCGCTGGCGTACCTATCTCGGCGTCGGACGGATCTTCAGGTGAGCGCCGTCACGGTGTGGCGGGCCTGAATTCGTAGATGCCGCCGTCCGCCTTGAGCGCCAGGAACAGATGCCCATCGCGGATCACGTACGAGGTGATGAACTCCAGCTGCTTGACGATCTGGTCGTGCAGCGATCCCTCGGGGCACTGCGCGCGCGTGAGCGCCATCGGATTGAGCGTGATCTGGCCGGGGCCGCTCGATGACCACGTGCCCATGCCGCGGTTGCAGTCGATGCGCGCGGTGAGCCGGCCGTCTTCGTGGAACTCGAGCGTGTACTTCGCGGAGTCGTCTGGTCTGAGCGTCGTGTCGTCGCTCCCCTGGAACTCCACGAGCTGCCAGGAGGTTCCCGCCAGTCCCGCGGTGGGCGCGGCTTCCGCGGCGTCGTTCGCGCCCGTCATGGACGCATCGCGGTTTGCGCAGCCCGCTGCGAGCTGACACGCGAGAATCACCATCGTCGAGCACGCAGCACGGCTGAGTTTCATGCGGACCTCCGGTGGGAGGCATTGTGCCACGCGGATACAGGTCTGATCGGGTCTGATCGGGTCGGATCAGGTCGGATCAGGTCCCGCCTTCGCCCGCGTGTGATTGGTCGCGGGCGTCGGCGGATCGGGTCTGATCAGGTCCGCCTTCGCCCGCGTGATCGTTCGCGGGCTGCGGCGGATCAGGTCTGATCAGGTCACCGGCAGCTGAGCCTTGGCGGGAGTAGGCTCCGGCGCACGCGCGGTCGTGTTCAAGGAGAGCGGTTGGGCGCGGCGGTGATGCTCGGCCGTGTCGCGCGATGGGCCGTCATCGCGATTGTGCTCGTCCTCGCGTGATCGACTTCCTCAAGGTCACGCGCGACACGGCGGTCCGTCACGTCCGGAACGTCGACGCGAGCGCGGCGCCGATCGGCGTCACCGCCTGACGACCTCGTACGGCAGGCTCAGATCCTTCGAGAGCACTTCGAAGACCTCGTACACGCCGAGCATCGGCTTCGCCGCCGCCCCGCCGTTGGTGGCGTGTCCGCCATCCGGCGCGGAGACCTCCATGTAGCAGGTCACGGCGTCGTACTTGAACGACGTGGACTTCACACGTGCCGCCGGGACGATGACCTTCAGGGTCCCGCCGCGCGTCAGCACGGAGAACCCGGGCGAGTCCATGTACATCGGCATGCCGGGATTCGTCGGCGGCAGCACGACCGCGTCGGCCTTGCGGAACTCCTTGACGCTGAGCCCGCCCGGCACGCGCTCGTCCTTCACCAGCACGACCCAGTGCGTGTGCCAGCGCACGCCGTCGTTCCCGTAGTCGCCGTCGCCGTTCTCGTCCCAGAGCGGTGTGTCGTCGAAGTCGGGATGCGACGCGACGGCCAGCGCGACGATGCCATCGGTCTGTCCGAAGCCGACGTCGGTGGGTTTCAGCGTCGTCGGGAAGACGTAACCGAGCACCGGCGCGCCGTCGAGACGTCCTCTGGCCCTTGGCGTCGTGCCGCCGGCGGTGCCGGCGACCTGCTGCTCGAACACCAGCACGTCGAGGGCGGCGACATGTGCGACGGACGCCGACGTGAGATCGAAATCGGGGCCCTTGTAGCCGGATGGCTCGGCAGCCACCGCGGCCGGCAGGACGGCCGCGAGCGCCGCGAAGGCAAGGGAGTAGAATGCCGGATGCTGTCGACTGCGCTGCATGGCAATGCCTCCTTTACGCGACGATAGCGAGGTCGAGGCGCCTCGAACAGCAGGCACAATCCGGTAACGGAGGTACAAAACGGTGCCGGTAGACGAGCGTGCGGCCGGTCCGCGGATCAGCGCGCTGGTCGAGGACGTGATTGGCTGCAAGTGGACGCTGCACGTGCTCGCGCAGGTGCGCGCGGGCGTCACGCGCCCCGGCCGGCTGGTGCGCACCGCCGAAGGCCTGACGACGAAGGTGCTGAACGAACGGCTGACGAAGCTGGTCCGCTTCGGCGTGCTGGAGAAGATCAGCTATCCGGAGATCCCGCCGCGGGTGGAGTATCGGCTGACGCCACTGGGCGAGCGGCTGAACGGGATCCTGGACGCGATCGAGGCGCTGCAGAACGACATCGACAGCGGACGGCTCGATACCAGGTAGGGCCGGACTGGATGGCCGGACTTCAGTCCGGCCCCTGACCCCTGACCCCTGACCCCTGGCCCCTGCATGGCCGAACTGAAGTTCGGCTCTGCGTCCCATCGCCGAGCTGAAGTTCGGCCCTGCGTCCCATCGCCGAGCCGAAGTTCGGCCCTGCGTTTTACGCAGGCGTCTGCGTTTCCCGCAGCACCATGCAGACGCGCTGGATGAACCCCTGGAACTCGCTCATGAACGTGCGGAGGAACTTCTCCGTCGAGGGGTCGTTCACCGTCCCGTCGTCGCTGATGAGGCCGGGCTCGAACTGTATGTAGGCCTCCACCGAGTTCATCAGCGGGGAATTGCAGAACGCGAGGATGCTCCGCAGGTGCTGCTGAGCCACGGCGGTGCCGATCTTCCCCGGCGACGTGCCGATGATGGCCGACGGCTTTCTCGTGAACGCGTTCTGACCGTAGGGCCGGCTGGCCCAGTCGATGGCGTTCTTGAGCCCGCCCGGGATCGACCGGTTGTACTCGGGCGTGACGAAGAGGACCGCCTGCGAGTCGGCAATCGCCTGCTTCAGGGCCCTGGCGTCGGGAGGGTAGTTGCCGTCGTGGTCGTAGCTGTAGATCGGCAGATGCCCGAACGGAATCTCCGACATCTCGAGCTGCGGCGGCGCGAGCCGGACGAGCGCCTTTGCCAGCTTCCGGTTGATGGACTGAGTCGCAATGCTGCCGACGAAGTACCCGACCTTGTAGCGATCCATGTGAGCCTCCGCGAATACAGCACGACCGTCGAGCTCGGGACGGGAGCTCAGTCCGTGAAGGCAAGCGAGTTGCGCGCCAGATCGTCGCGAGGCCGCCGGGGAGGGGATGATGGACGTCGATCGGCGCCGCGTCCAACTCAGCCGGTTCGCTGCAGGTAGCTGGTGAAGCCGTTCATCAGCATCTGCACCGCCATCATCACGAGCAGCATGCCCATCAGCCGCTCCATGGCGATCAGCCCTCGCTCGCCGAGGACGCGGTAGAAGAACGTCGAGAAGTAGAGAATCACGGCGCTCAGCCCCCACGCGATGCTCACCACCAGGAGCAGCGTCATGGTCGAGGAGGGCACCGTGCGCTGGAACAGCAGCAGGGTCGCAAACGCCGAGGGGCCCGCGACCAGCGGCACCGCCAGCGGGACGACGAACGGTTCCCCTTCCAGCTGATCGCCGGTCAGTGAGCCCTGGCCCGGGAAGATCATGCGCAGCGCGATGAGGAACAGCACGATCCCCCCGGCCATGCTGACCGCTTCGGGCTCGAGCCCGAGCACGCGCAGCAGCCCGTTCCCGATCAGCAGCACGAACACGAGCACGGCGTAGGCGATGAGGAGCTCGCGCACGAGCACCCGCTGCCGGCGCTCCGGCCGCACGCCTCTCAGGATCGAGAGGAAGAGCGGCACGTTCCCGAGCGGGTCCATGACCAGGAACAGCGTGACGACTGCCGATGTGACGTCCACGGGCCTGCATGGTAGTCCAACGTGCAGCGTTCGCACCGGCTGAGCCCGTTCCTGTGGCATACTCGCCGCCACTGCCGGGCTGGCCAAGGGAGAGGGCCTCCAGATGACGACCCCCGGAAACCCCGCAGCGCACCGTGGTGCCGCAGGCGATGTGACCCAACTCCTCCAGGAGTGGCGGCGGGGCGACGACTCGGCGGTCGCCCGGCTCTTCCCGCTGGTGTACGAGGAGCTGAGACGTCTGGCGGCCGCGAGCTTCCGGCGCGAGAGACCAGGGCACGTCCTCCAGCCGACCGCGCTCGTCCACGAGGCGTTCATCAGGCTCGTCGGACAGAAGCACGCGCGGGTCGACGGGCGCGCGCACTTCCTGTCGCTTGCCGCTCAGGCGATGCGCCGGATTCTCGTGGACGACGCGAGACGACGCCGTTCCGTGAAGCGCGGGAGCGGCGAGGCCGGCGTCCCGTTGGACGAGGCCGTCAGCGTTTCCGGGCACGACGTGGAGCCGGACGTGCTCGATCTCCATCGGGCCCTCGAAGAACTGGCCGCCGTCAACGACCGCCAGGCCGGTCTCGTCGAGCTGCGCTACTTCGGCGGGCTGACGATGGAGGAGGCGGCGGAAGTGCTGGGAGTCTCGCTGGCGACCGCCGAGCGGGACTGGACGGCGGCGCGGCTCTGGCTTCGCCGGAGGCTCGACGCCCCGCCCGGTACGAAGCCCCAGGCGAAGAGGACTGACAACCCGCAAGCCCGATGCGCGAGTCACGTCCGGGCCCCGAACGCGAACGGCAGCTGCTCGAGCTGCTCACCCGCGCGCTGGCGCTCCCGCCCGGCGCACGCGCCGCGTTCGTGACCGACGCCGCCGGCGACCCCGTGCTGGCGGCCGACGTGCTGGACCTGCTGGCCGGCGAGCCGCAGCTGGCTGACTTCCTCGAACACCCGCCGCTCGAACGGATCACGGCTGGATCCCCTGCCGACAGCACGGCGGAGACCGCGGAACGGGTCGGCGCCTTCCGGTTGCTCCGGCAGCTCGGGGCCGGCGGCATGGGCCAGGTCTTCCTCGCCATCCAGACCGAGCCGGTCGAGCGCCGCGTCGCGCTGAAACTGATGCAGCCGGCGCTCTCGAGTCCGGAAGGCCGCGCGCGCTTCCAGGCCGAGCGCCAGGCGCTCGCGCGGTTGAGCCACGTGAACGTCGCGCAGCTGTACGAGTCGGGCACGACCTCCGACGGCCGGCTGTTCTTCGCGATGGAGCTGATCGATGGCCAGCCGATCACGGAGTACTGCGACAGCCGCCGGCTGGACGTGGACGCGCGGCTCCGGCTCTTCGCCGCCGTCTGCGCCGGGGCGCATCACGCGCACGAGCACCGCCTCGTCCACCGCGACCTGAAGCCCTCGAACGTGCTGGTGGCGGACGCTGACGGCCACCCGGTGCCGAAGATCATCGACTTCGGGATCGCCAAGGCGCTCGATCGTCCGCTGACCGAGACGCCCGCCCTGACGGGCCGATGGCTTCCCGGCGCGCCCGCGTACACGAGCCCCGAGGCGCTCGAGCGCGGCGCCCTGACGCTCGACGTGCGGTCGGACGTCTACTCGCTCGGCGTGCTGTTGTACGAGCTGATCGCCGGCGTGCGCCCCTTCGAAGACGACCGCGCGAGCCCGGTGGAGATCCTGCGCCGGATCCAGGAGGCCGAGCCGCGGCGCCCGAGCGCCTGCCTGGCATCGCTGCCCCGGGAGATCGCGGAAGGCGTGGCCGCCGCGCGCCAGACGATGCCGTCGGCGCTCCAGCGACGGTTGCAGCGGGATCTCGACTGGATCGTGCTGCGTGCGATGGCGAAGCGGCGCGACGAGCGCTACCAGTCGGCTGCGGCGCTCGCACGCGACGTGGAGCGCCACCTGGCGGACGAGCCGGTCGAGGCGAGCCCGCCGGGCCGCGTGTACCGGCTGCGCAAGTTCCTGCGGCGGCACCGGACCGCGGCCGGCGCGGGCGCGGCGCTCGCGCTGGTGCTGACAGCCGCCGCCGCGGCGCTGTTCGTGACGCTGTCGCGCGCGCGGAGCGCCGAGAGGGCCGCCGCGGAACTGGCGTCGCGCCCGCTCACGGCCCCGATTGAGCCGCATCCGATCACGAGCGAAATCGGCGTGTTCTGGTCCCCCCGTCTGTCGCCCGATGCGCAGCGGCTCGTCTACGTCCGCCGCACCGACGACTCGGCGGATCTGATCCTGCGGACCGTTGCCGATGGCCGCGAGGCGCCGCTGCGCGCGTCGCCGGCGAACGAGTACAGCCCCGCCTGGTCGCCCGACGGATCCGCCGTCGCGTTCCTGCGCGAGGGGCCCGGCACTGGCACCGGCGTTCTCGTCATCGACGTGGCGAGCGGCATCGAGCGCACGATCGCGCATGTCAACGCGCCGCCGTTCGGCTACGCGCACCTCACGCCTCCGCATGTCGACTGGTCCCCCGACGGGGCGTATCTCGTCGTGCCCGACAGGGCGAACGACGCGTCTCCGTACAGGCTCGCCCTGATCGCGCTGGCTGACGGCGCACGGACGTATCTCACGGAGCCGCCGGGCCACGACTGGGGCGACACGAGCGCACGCTTCTCACCCGACGGCACGCGCCTGCTGATTGTCCGGCACAGGGGCCCGACGATCCGCGAGCTGCTGATCTACGGCTTCGACCCGGCACGCGGACTCGTCGGCGCCCCCCGACGGGTGTCGGCCGTCGAGGGGGAGCCGGTACAGGAACCGGCGTGGACGCCGGACGGCAGCCGGATCGTGTTCACTTCGGGGCTGGACAGCCGGCTCTGGGCGGCCCCGGCGGCAGCGCCGGACCGGGCGCACCGGCTGTCATACCCCGCACCGAACGTGCGGATGCCCGACGTGCGCGCCGGCGCCGACGGGCGCTGGAGCTTCGCCTTCGTCCTGAACGACCACGACGTCGACATCGTCCGGGTGCCGCTGCTGCACGACGGCGGCGCGCCGCGCGCGGCGGCAGCCGGGTGGGCGACGATCGGGCGGTCGGTCGGAATCGACGCGCGGCCGGCCCTGTCACCCGACGGACGGCAGATGGCCTTCACGTCCGACCGCAGCGGATCGCTCCAGATCTGGATTGCCGATCTTCAGAGCGGTGGCGTCCGGCAGCTGACGCGTCTGCCCGCCACGCCGCTCGGCCATCTGCACTGGTCACCGGACGGCAGCCGGATCGCCTTCACGACCACGCTGGCCCCCGAGCGGGGACGCGACCTGTTCACCGCGCGCGTGTCGGACGGCACCGTGGAGCCGATCGTCCAGCGGCAGTCGGACGACAAGTGGCAGTGGTGGTCGCCGGACGGCCGATTCCTTCATTTCATCGGCGGGCACGACGGCGCCACGAAGGTCTGGCGCGTCCCGTCGGCCGGCGGCGAACCCGCGGTCTTCTACGATCGGAACTCCGGTGGTCTGCGGGAGCGGCCCGGCGGCGGCTTCGTCCTCGTCGACGACGGCTTCTGGGGCGCTCCCGGCCTCGCTCGACGGACCGCCGGAACGGCTCACCGACGTGAGACCGTTCGACACCACCAGCTTCGACGTCACGCCGGACGGCTTCTATTTCGTGACGGGAGACCGGCGGCTGCTGCATTACGGCTTCCGGTCCCGCCGGTTGACGACGGTCGCGGAGCTGCCCAGTCCCGTCCGCGCCGGGGTGGTCGTGTCGTCCGACGAGCGTCACGCGTACGTGCCCCTCGCCGAGGAGCGGATCCGCGTGATGCTGGTCGATGACCTGCGTCCCGCGCTGGGCGTGACTGAACCCCGGTAGTCCTTCCCCAGGAACATTCCCACCGCTTCGTTGCCCCTCCGCGGCCGTGAGGGCTTCCGCCCCGTTCCTGCGCGAACAGGGATGAGGCCGCGGGATGGCATCCCCGCCGTCCCTGCCACTGCCTCGAGGAGTTCTTCATGACGATCGTGCGCATTCTTTCCGTCTCGCTCGTTCCCGCGCTGGCCCTGCTGCTGGCGCCGGCACCCTCGGCCGCCGGCGAGTCCGCCGAGAACATGCACCTGAAGATCCGCAACCGGGGGACGGCGCCGGTCACCGTGCGGGTCCTGCATTCGGACGGGAAGCTCCAGAAGCAGGAGACCGTCAAGCCCGGTGACAACCACCGCTTCATCTTCGAGTGGTGTGCGTCCTGCTGCGGCAACGACAAACAGCGGAAATTCGAGGTGTTCGCGGGGTCGGTCCTGATCGCGGCCGGCGACCTCTACATGTCGACGAAGAAGGTCATCACCGGCCCGCAGGGCGGAACGGCGTGCGACGAGAACAACCAGATGACGGTGACGGACGCCAATGCCGGCGATGCCTGGATCTTCTCGACCAGCTACGAGAACCAGCACCGTACGGCCGTCCTGACCGTCACGAACCAGGGGTCGTAGCGGGTTTGAGCGGACATCGGCCCGGGGAGCGCGGTCTCCCGGGCCCGGAGGCATGTCATGACACGCGTGCGAACGGGCGCCGCCGCACTGCTGGGCGGCGTGTTGATCCTGGCGGCATCGAGTCCGGCACAGGCCGATGAGGTCTTTCGGATCATCTTCGGCAACAACACCGCAGCCGCGTCGGCCACCGACGAGGGGAGCCGGCTGCGGGTATCGATCTACCGCTACAAGGACGGCGAGCGGAAGAAGCTGCTCGCGCAGAAGACGGTCGAGCCGGGAAAGACCCGCAAGCACGAGGAGCGGATCAACTGCGGCAACACCACCCGGCGCGAGTTCGTCATCGAGACGCTCGCCGCCGATGGCAGCGTATCGCGCATGATCGCCAACGGCGTCGCGAAGTGGAAGGTCGACGTGCTCTGCCTCAGCACGGCCATCGATTTCGAACGTATCGGCGACGACCCGAACGACGCCTTCACCATCTGGAAGAAGAAGGATGGCGGGTTCGGCGCGATGTACGTGCGCGTCGACTGTGCGGCCGCCGGCAAGTGCGAGGACTGACCGGCAGCAGCGCCGCGGTGTTGAGGACACGATGATCCGGAGCGTCTCGCAGCGCGTGGCCCTGGCCGCGCTGCTGTTCTGTACGACGGCAGGTTGCTGCGCCAGGCGCGGCCCGAACGCCGACCTGGACACGCTGCTGGCGGCGTATCGCCAGCAGAACGCGCAGCTGGAGCAGTCGCGCGAGCGGCTGCTGACACGAGGCATCGAGCGGCTGGTCGTCGAACCGGTGCTGACCGGCCAGCCGCTCGTGAGCGTCGACCTGCAGCAGGCGCGGCTGGGTGTGGTCGTCGGGCGCATCCTGAGCCAGGCCGGCGTCGGCTACGTCGCCGAGGTCCCGCGTCTGCCCGGCATGGTCAGTGCACGATTCGAGCGTCGTCCGCTCCTGGAGGCGCTGCAGGCGCTGCTGGCGCCGGCGGGGTTCACGGCCGGCGTGCGCGACGGCCTGGTCGCGATCGTTCCGGCGGGCGAGGGTGCCACACCCTCCGAGCCGGCGCGGGCGGCGCGGTTCGAGCCGGGTACGGCGGAAGTGCCCCTGTCGTTCGTACGGACGGCCCGTGCCGCCGAGATCCTGGACGCGCTCTATCCGCTGAGTGAGAGCACGGGCCTGCGCCCGGTGCAGTTCGCGCCGGTGCCGGAGACCAACAGCCTCCTCCTGTCCGGCGCCGGCGGCCAGGTGGACGCGGCAAGACGCCTGCTCGAGACGCTCGACCGCGATCCCGGGCACATCATGCTCGAGGCGCTCGTCGTCGAGTTCAACATCCAGTCGTTCAGGGAGATCGGCTCGCATCTCACGGACGGCGCGTTCGGAGACTTCTCGGATGTCTCGCTGGACGTCGCCGAGCTGATCGGCGAGACGCTGACGTTCACGCGGGTGGCCGACGCGGCGCACACCACCGCGTTCCGCGCCGTGCTGGAACTGCTGCTGATGCGCAACGAGGCGCGGGTGCTCTCGCGCCCCTACCTGTCGGCGGTCAGCGGGTCGAAGGCGCACCTCGAAGTGGCGGAGGACCGGTTCGTCCTGGTGACCACGCCCGGCGAGATCAACGTCACCCTGGAGCCGGTGTCGAGCGGCGTCAAGCTCGATCTGGTCCCGACGCTGACCGCGGATGGCAGCATCCTGCTGGAGATCGGCGTCGAGCAGTCGCAGTTCCAGCCCACGCTGGAGAACATCGAGCAGCGGCGCGCCCGCAACAGCGTGACGACGTCCGTCCAGGTGATGGACGGGCAGACGGTCATCGTCGGCGGGCTGATGCTCCGCACGCGCGCCATGAGCGAGGCGGGCCTGCCGATTCTTCGCCACATGCCGTTCCTCAACTTCATTCTTCGTCACGAGGACATGTCCAAGCAGGACAACCAGGTCATGGTGTTCATCACGCCGTATCGCTGGGAGCCCGGGATGGACACGCCGCTCCGCGCGGTCGAGCCGTTCGAGATCTATCCGACGCGCGGGCCGGCAGTTTCACAGCGCGAGGGCCAGCCCGGTTCACGCTGAGGCCTCCCAGTTGCGCCGTCAAGTGAGGCGCTGGCGGCCGTCTTGCAGGCAGCGGCACCGGGTTCCCTCGGCAGCGGGACTGCGGAGGTTGAGGCATGGGCTTGCAGACGGCGGCGTTGGGACTGGCCGGAACGGCGACGACGATTCTGACCCGGAGGGCGGCGCGGAAGGCGATGTACACGCGGACGGGAGCGCCGCGCCTGCCGCGTGCGGCGCGGGACAGCGACAGCTTCCTGGCGATCCTGTTGCTCGCGGCCGCGGCCGGCGCGATGCTGGCGCTGGCGGACGTGCTGCAGGCGCGGCGGAAGGAGGCGTCGAGCTCATGAGACCGTGGGGGCCGCCGCCGCGCGTCAACTTCCGGCGCGGGTCTCGAACCGGTCCCTGAGCGCCGTGAGGGTCCGCACGACCGACTCGCGCACGACGCGGCTGATGATCGGATCAGGCCTCCCGGCACCTCCATCCTGCCCTCGCCCGCGCCTGCCGTCCGGACGGCGAGCGCGACGATCTCGCGGCGTCGCAGCCGCGCGCGGAGCGCCGCAGCCGTCTCCGGCGGCTCGGAATCCATCCACAGGAACCGCTCGGGATCGGAGGCGTCGCGCGAGCGCCGCTGCTCCGTCCTGCCGGACGTAGCTGTCGAAGGCGGCGACGGTCTCGGGCAGGAGCTCGGCGGCGTGGGCCGGAGCAGCGGCGGTCGACAGCACCACAGCGAGCAGGCCGCTCGTCCTGAACACGACCCGATCGGTCAGCGTGAAGTTCAGGACGCTCATCAGCCCGACGGCGGCGATGCCGGCTGGAATCACCGGCACCCTGAGCCACTCGACCAGCGCCATCGTCACGAGGAGGTTGCCGGCAATCGACGTCAGCGCCGTGGCGGTGTTGAACCGTACGAGCCGTCCCGCGACTGCGACGAATCCCGGCTCGTGACGGTCGCGCCACGTCCACCGCTCGTGCCACGCGAAGTTGTGGAGGATGGCGAGCTCCACCGCGAGAGCGACCGCGAGCGGATAGGGCAGTCCCGCATGACTGACGAGCCCGTCCAGCACGGCGACCTGAAGGATGAACCCGAGGAGCCCGACCGCGATGAACGCGCGCACGCGTCGGGAACCGCTCATGCGGACTCCGTGAGGGGCTCGGCGGCGTAGAGCACCCGGGTATGGCGGGCCGCGGTGATGACGAAGGCGGCGAGCATGCCGGCAACCCCGATGACGCCGCCGACATCGAACAGCCGATACGCGCCGAGCCCGAACGGATTGACGACGGGCCGGACCATCGCGACGAGCGCGCCGATCGACAGCAGGATGCGCAGCTCGGTGGGACCGAACGGCCCGAACGAGATGCGGAAGACGCCGAGCGCGTGAGTGGCCAGGAAGGACTCGGCGCAGAGCAGCAGGTAGGCGACCAGCAGCGCGCCGGCGATCCAGGGACTGGCGATCCCCGAGACCGCCATTCCCCCGAAGAGCATCGTCGCGTTCAGGATGTCGACCACGTGATCGACGTAGTAGCCGTATCGGGGGCGCTGCTGACGGCGCACTCGGGCGAGCGTGCCGTCCAGGCTGTCGCCGAACCAGTTGATCGCGAGCAGGACGGGAACCAGGAGCAGCGCGTGCGGCGTGAGCGGCACGGCGGCGAAGGCCAGGCCCGTACCGAGCATCGCGGCTGCCCCGAGCGCGGTCAGGTGGTCCGGCGTGATCCGGCGCGGCAGCCTGGCGGCGATCCAGACGAGCACGCGCTTCTCCACGCCGGCCAGCACGCTGGCGTGGACACGGGTATGGGTCGCCGGCCGGATGGTGTCGCACACGGTCGCCTCCCTGGCGGGGGGACGCCGGTCCCGGGACCGGCAGCAGAAGCCCGCCCTCGTACAGGGAATGCGTGAGACGACCGGAATCCGGCTCAGCAGGGTACCGGTGTCTGACACCCGTACTGTACCGGTGTCAGACACCGTCAACAGATTGCCGGGAGGCGCCGTCAGGGCGTGCGGCCGGCGTCGCCGTTCAGCTCGAGCGCCGCCGTGACGCGGCCGAGGATCCGCTCGTACATCCGGTCCGTCTGCCTGAGCTCTCGCCGAAACCCGAGGCTGTCCGTCCGGTTGATCTCCTTGTCGAGCTCCTCGACCTTGTGCTGCAGCATCCCGCGCAGCAGCTCGGCTTCCTCGCGGTTCAGTTCGATGTGCATGGCAGGCTTCGCGGGTGTCGCGCCTTGACCGCTGACCATGCAAGAGGCAGGCTCAGTTGCGGTGGCCAGCCGGCCGCCCGATCTGAGTGGAGCTGCGCGTGCGAACGTCGATTCTGATCTGTCTGCCGCTCATGGCTGTCGTGTTCGCGACTTCCGTGTCGTCGCGAGCCGGCGATCCCGCGACGGTTTCGGACCTTGTACTCGGGCTCGACCGCGACACGACATGGCATCACGTCCGGTCGATCCGTCTGGCTTTCGATACGCACCATCCCCAGGGACTGGTCCGGGTCGGCGATGTCTTCCTCGTCTCGTCCGTCGAGGTCCGCCGCCCCACGCGAAGGTTCCCGCAGCCGGTCGACGGGCACGACCGGGACACCGGCGAGGGAGTCGGCCATCTCTTCAAGGTGGATGGGGCGGGCGCGCTCCTCGCGAGCGTCACACTTGGTGAAGGCGCCATCTATCATCCCGGCGGCATCGACTACGACGGCAAGTACGTGTGGGTGCCGGTCGCCGAGTACCGCCCCGACAGCCGCTCGATCGTCTATCGCGTGGATCCGGAGACGCTGCGGGCGGAGGAGGTGCTGCGGGTCGCCGATCACATCGGAGCGATCGTCCACGACACCGAGGGCCGTGCGCTGCACGGCGTCAGCTGGGGCTCGCGGCGCTTCTACCGCTGGGCACTCCCGCAAGGACGTGGTGAAAGGGTGGCAGAGCCATCGGAGCCGTTACCCAATCCCTCGCATTACGTCGACTATCAGGACTGCAGGTACGCCGGACGCCGGCGGATGCTGTGCACCGGCATCGCGGCGCTGCGGCAATCGACCGACGCATCGCGATTCGTGCTCGGCGGCATCGACCTCGTCAGCCTGGAGGACGGCCGTCCGCTGCACCAGGTGCCGCTGCTGCTCTGGACCGACAGCGGCCTGAACATGGCGCGCAACCCGGTATGGCTCGAGGCGGAGGGCAGAACGCTGCGCGGCTACTTCATGCCCGAAGACGACGAGTCCACGATCTACGTGTACGAGGCTTCCGCCGGTTCGCGCTGATACGTTCGGAACCTGTCCCGCCGGACGTCAGCCCAGTTCGGGGCCGGCCGTCGCGAACCGCTGCCGGAGGTCGCCGCGCGGCAACGGGTTGCGGGCCATGCGGGTGAAGGGGCGCTGCTCGCGGAAGCCGATCGATTCCAGCCAGGCGATCCAGCCGGGTTCGAGGTGCCGCGCGTCGATCGCGAACGTACGCCCCGGTTGGCCCTCGAGGCACGCGGCCGCGAGCGCGATGGCGATGCCGACCTCCTCCGCGCAGATCGGCCCGAGCTGCTCGAAGTTGAACCCGTGGCGTCCCAGCACGTAGCCGGTGAGGCGGCCTGAGCTCTCCGCGACCCACGCATACCCGGGCGCGCCGGCATGGAGCCACTCGAGCAGCGCGCGGCGATCGCGGCCGAATGCGCCGGCGTCCCATTCCGCAACACGCGGCAGATCCGACGGCTGCATCGGCCGGACCGCCGGCGATGACGGCGGCAGGCCCGTGGCAGGCGCCGGTCCCGTCATGCGGGAGATCCGCTCGACCTCGACGAAGCCGTGCGATCGGTAGATGGGTTCGCCGAGCGGTGTCGCGTCGAGCGCGATCGAGGGCACGTCGGCGAGCAGATCGAGCGCCGCCGTGAGCAGCCGCGACCCGAATCCCTGGCGCCGCTCCGCCGGGTCGACAAGCACCATGGCCACCCAGCCGACCGGCCCATACCGCAGCGTCGTCACGGTGCCGACGACGTCGCCGTCCTTCTCGATGACGCGGGCACCGCCAGGGTTGACGGTGAGGAAATGCTCCCAGTCGCGCGCGAGCTGGTTCCACCCGCTCGCCCGGCACAGCCGCAGCCCGGCCGGGATGTCGCCGATCGTCATCGGACGAAGGACGGGCGTCATGGTCTGTGGTCCGGAGTCAGGAGCGCCGTGGCAGGGGAGCCAGGCAGTATGACGCGCGAGTCCGGCCGGCATTCGTCGCGCGGCGCTCGGGCACCGTGCCAACGCGGGCCGCCGGGTTGACGGCGAGCATACCATGACGTCATGTACTCCCTCCGCTCGCACCCTGAACCGGTCACCTGTTCGTCCGCCGCGGCGCACTGCGAGGCTGCCTCCTGATGATTGCCGAACGCGTGCCGTCCGTCGCCGCCCTCGAGGAGCTGCTGAGCGAGCCCACACCGGCCGCCGTCGAGTCCGTCCGCCGCGGCACCGGCGATCTGATCGTGCTGGGGGCCGGCGGCAAGATGGGGCCCACGCTGGCGCGCATGGCGCGGCGCGCGATCGACCAGGCCGGCGTCGATCGGGCCGTGATCGCGGTCTCGCGTTTCTCGGATCCCGAGGCGCGCGCCGGGCTCGAGCGGCACGGCATTCGTACCGTTTCCTGCGACCTGCTCGATCAGGAGGCGGTCGCGCTGCTGCCCGACGCGGCCGACGTGGTCTATATGGCCGGGATGAAATTCGGCGCCAGCGCGGATCCGTCGCTGACCTGGGCGCAGAACTGCCTGCTGCCTGCCGCCGTGTGCCGGCGCTACGCCGGCAGCCGCATCGCGGCGTTCTCGACGGGCAACATCTACGGGCTCGTGCCGGCCGGCCGCGGCGGGTCCCGTGAGTCCGACGAGCCCGGGCCGGTGGGCGAATACGCGATGAGCTGTCTCGGCCGCGAGCGCGTGTTCCAGTTCTTCAGCACGCGCGCGGGGACACCCGTGGTGCTGCTGCGACTGAACTACGCGTGCGAGCTGCGCTATGGTGTGCTCGTCGACATCGCCCGCCGCGTCTTCGCGGGCGAACCGATCGATCTCACGATGGGCTACCTGAACGCGATCTGGCAGGGCGACGCCAACGCGATGGCGCTGTGCGCGCTGGATCACGCGGCGTCGCCCGCCCGCATCCTCAACATCGCCGGTCTGCAGGAGCTGCGGGTGCGGGGCCTCGCCGAGGCGTTCGGCCGGCGGTTTGGCCGGCCGCCCGTCTTCACGGGGACGGAGGCCCCCGACGCGCTCCTCAGCAACGGGCACGATACGGCGCGTCTGCTCGGCGCACCGCGCGTCGCCGTCGAGCGGATGATCGACTGGATTGCCGACTGGGTGATGTCGGGCGGCCCGGCGCTCGGCAAGCCGACCCGGTTCGAGGTGAGGGACGGGCGGTTCTGACACGCCCGCACGCGAACATGCCGAGGCTCGATCCCGCAATCGCCGCGCTGCTCGGACGCGGCATGGTCATACCCGCCCACCCGCTGGCGCTCGACGCCGAGGGGCGGTTCGACGAACGCCACCAGCGTGCGCTGACGCGCTACTACGTCGCGGCGGGCGCCGGCGGACTCGCCGTCGGCGTTCACACGACCCAGTTCGCGATCCGCGACAGCCGCATCGGCCTGTTCGAGCCGGTGCTCGCGCTGGCGGCGGAGGAGATGTCACGTGCGGATGCCGGCCGCGATGTTCCGCTCGTCCGGATCGGCGGCATCTGCGGGCCGACGGACCAGGCGGTGCGCGAGGCGGCGCTGCTCCAGCGCCACGGATATCACGCCGGCCTGGTCAGCCTCGCCGCGCTGCGCGATGCCGACGACGCCGCGCTCGTGCGGCATTGCCGCGAGATCGGCGAGATCATCCCGATCGTCGGCTTCTACCTGCAGCCGGCGGTGGGCGGCCGCGTGCTCTCGTACGCGTTCTGGCGGGCGCTGGCGGAGCTGGAGTCGCTGGCGGCGGTCAAGATCGCCCCGTTCAACCGCTACCAGACGATCGACGTGGTCCGTGCACTGGCCGATTCCGGCCGCGACGACGTGGCGCTGTACACGGGCAACGACGACAACATCGTCGCGGACCTCGTGACGCTGTTCCGGTTCGACGCGGGCGGCCAGCGCGTCGAGCGGCGCATCGTCGGCGGCCTGCTCGGGCACTGGGCCGTCTGGACGAAGCCGGCGGTCGCGTTGCTGGAGGAGTGCCACGACGCGGCAGCCGACGGCTGGGTGCCGGCCTCACTGCTCGCGAAGGGGGTCGAGATCACCGATGCCAATGCCGCCTTCTTCGACGTGGCGAACGGGTTTGCCGGCTGCATCGCCGGGCTGCTCGAGGTGCTGCGCCGGCAGGGGCTGGTGCGCTCGACACGCTGCCTAGATCCGCGTGAGACGCTGGGCCCCGGGCAGGCGGAAGCCATCGACCGTGTCTGGCACGCCTACCCGCACCTGAACGACGAAGCGTTCGTCCGCGATCACCTCGAAGGCTGGCTGCGCGCCTGATCCGCGTCCCAGGCGACGCGTCCGCCGACGACCGTCAGCACGGCCGTGATGTGCCGGATCCGCTCGTCGGGAACGGCGAAGTAGTCGTCGGAGAGCACGACGAAGTCGCCGAGCTTCCCGACCTCGATCGATCCCTTCTTCGACTCGTCGAACGAGAAGCGCGCCGCCTCCGTGGTCATCATGCGCAACGCGCGCTCGCGCGGAACCGCCTGGCCCGCGCCGATGACGCGGCCTCCCTCCGTCCGGCGCGTGACGGCGACGTACATCGTCAGGAACGGGTTGTACGGGTTCATCGCCGAGTTCGCGTCCAGCCCGAACATGTGGTCGGTGTTCAGCGCCACCGTGGCGCCGGCATCGAGCCAGGTGTCGAGGCCGATGAACGGCTCGAGCCGCGCCTCCCCGAGCGCGTCGACGAGGGCGTCCGCGTCCTTGTAGTACCAGGCAGGCTGCGTGTCGACGAGGACGCCGAGCCGCGCCGCGCGCGCGGCCGTCTGCGGGTTGGCGAAGTACGCGTGGATCAGCGTGAAGCGCCGATCGGCGATGGATGCGTCCCGGTTGGCTGCCTCGAAGGCATCGAGCACCGTGTCGACACCGGCGTCGCCCGTCACGTGCACGGCCATCTGCCAGCCGAGCCGGTGGGCGGTCCTGACGATGGCATGCAGCGCCTCGGGTGTGCGGGTGAGAAAGCCGCGGTAGCCGGGATCCGCCACGCCGTACAGCTGCGCGGCACGTTCGCCGTACGGCTCGCGCATGTAGGCGGTTCCCGCCAGGATGCCGCCGTCCGCGATCACCTTGAGCGGCCCGACCTTCAGCCAGTCGTCTCCCTCGCCGAAGCGGACCGGCAGCGAACGGATGAAACCCTCGGTGTCGGCGGCCGTGCCATCCGAGGCCACGTTCAGGGTGACCGTTGCGCGGACGCCCAGCCGCGACTGCTCCTGCAGCGCGCGGTACGCGCGATAGCCGCCCACGTCCGACAGACGCTCGACGATGCTGGTGATGCCGGTGCGGAGATAGTGCCGGTGCACCTCCTCCAGCTTCTCGAGCGGCATCCGGCCGCCTGCGGGCCTGAAGCGTGAGAGCAGGTTTCCGACGTTCCGCAGCAGCCCGGTCGGGTTGCCGCGCGCATCCCTGACGATCGCGCCTCCGGGCGGGTCGGGCGTGTCCGCCGTGATGCCGGCCGCTTCGAGCGCTGCCGTGTTGACCATCAGCGCGTACGCGCCATCGATGACCACCGGATGCGCAGGCGCCGCGGCGTCGAGCTCCTCACGCGTGGGGAAGCGGCGCTCGCGGACGCGGGTGGGGAAGACGCGCGGGCTCCAGATCCACGTGCCCTCCGGCAGCTCCGCGGCGCGCCGGCGGATCCACGCCTGCATCTCTGCAATCGATCGCAGGTCCACGAACGGCTGGCGCGCCTCCTCGGCCGCGACGCCGAGCGCGTGCACGTGCGAGTCGATCAGCCCGGGGATGACCATGCGCCCACCGGCGTCGACGACGCGCGTCCCCTCGCCGATGTGCGGCCTGATCTCGTCGCCACTGCCGACTGCCACGAAGACGCCGTCGCGGATCGCCAGCGCTTCGGCCACCCGCGACTGCGCGTCGAGCGTGACGATCTTCCCGTTGAGGACGACGAGGTCGGCGGCAGGTGCCTGCGTCCGCAATGTGATTGCGGCGAGCACCACGAGCGACGCGGTGAGAACCGAAGGCAGCAGGAGCCGGAACGCCGTCGACCGGCGCGGCGGGCGGGAGGGAATCATCCCAGCATTCTACCGGCGGCGATTCGTGCCGAACCGGTGGACGCGCGAAGGCACGACGCCGGCAGGAGTCGGGATTCAGGCCGGCTGCCCGTTGATGATGCGCAGGTACTCGCGCCACGGCCCCACGGCGTCGGTGTACTGCCGTGCCATCACGCGGGCGATCTGCATGACGTGATCGAGATCGTGCGCGGTCCAGGTGGCGAGCAGCTCCTTCAGCGTGATGCGGCCGAAGGCGGGATGCTGCCCGGGTCGATCGAGGTCGGCAGCGGTCAGCCGCAGGTTCTCGAGGTAACGCAGGTTGTTCCGTCGGACGATCGCGAGCTCATCGAGCAGGTCCTCCAGCGTCCGTCCCGATGCGAGCGCAACATGGCCGAACCGATCGAAGGGATCGAACGGGCGCGTGTCGCCGTGCTCGAGGAGGTGCCGCACGCGCGGCATCCAGTTGGTGTGCTCGCAATGCACCAGGTGCGCGACGACGTCGAAGGGGCTCCACGTCTCGCCCCCCTCGTGCGCGTGGCGCCACGGGTCAGGCAGTCCGCGCAGCATCGCGTCCAGCGTGGACGGCGTGCGCGCCAGGATGGCGAGGGATTCTTCCATCACGAACGGGCGGCGGGTACGGTCGGTCATGGTCTCGACCTGACTATACCCCCTGACCTGAAGCCGTCTCCGGCGTCGAATTTTTCTTGACCGACCGTTTTGGTCGGATATACGCTGAATCGAAATTGAGACTCGGTCTCATTTTGTTGGTTCTGCCGTCCGTCTGCGTTCCTCAGCCGTTCCCCGGCGGGTCGCCGGGCGCGGATCGAATCCGGGGATCCCCCCGTCATCTCGCGAGGCTTCATGTCGTCCGTTCGTCGAATTCTCGGCGCCGCGCTGTTCGCGGCGTGCACTCCCGGCCTGCTCTGGGCCGGACAGCCACCTGCGGCCCTGACGATTCAGGTCCGCGATGCCACCGGCGGCGCGCTCGTCGGCGCGACCTGCGAGCTGTCGGCGCCGGATGGCGGGATCCTGCCCGCGGCCGTCGAGGCAGACGGCCATTGCCGCTTCGGCGGCCTGGAGCCCGGCACGTACACGCTTCGCGTGACGCTTTCCGGCTTCGAGCCGGACGTACGGCAGATCACCGTCCGCGCCGGCCAGCTCCAGGAGCCCTCGGTGACGCTGGCGCCGGCCGGGCTGTCGGACACGGTCGTCGTCAGCGCGACGCGCGTGCCCACCCCGGTCTCCGCCCTGCCGAACACGGTGACGATCGTCGGCCGCGATGCGATCGAGCAGCGCACGGCGGCCAGCGACGATCTGGCCAGCCTGCTGGAGACCAACGTGCCCGGCTTCGGCCCGAGCCTCAAGAAGCTCACCGGGCGCGGGGAGACGCTGCGCGGCCGCAATCCGCTCTACACGATCAACGGCGTCCCGCAGCACACGCCGCTGCGCGACGGCGAGCGCGACGGCCACACGATCGACCTCGATTTCGTCGAGCGCATCGAGGTCATTCACGGATCCAACGCGGTCCAGGGGATCGGCGCGACCGGGGGCGTCGTGAACCTGGTCACGAAGTCGCCGCGGTCGGACGGCTCGTGGACGCACGACGTCAAGCTCTCCACCGGCAACGCCGACACCTTCGAGCGGGACGGCTGGTCGTCGAAGTTCTCCTACCTGCTCGGGAAGCGCTTCGGGAAGGTCGAGTGGGTGGCGGGCGTCGCCGCCCACAAGCGCGGGCTCTTCTTCGACGCGGACGGGCGCGCGATCGGGCTCTACCCGACGCAGGGGGACATCATGGACTCGACGTCGCGCGACTTCTTCGGCAAGGTGGGCGTCGACCTCACCCCGTCGCGCCGGCTCGAGATCCTCGTCAACGACTTCACGCTCGAGCGTGACGGCGACTTCGTGCCGGTGCCCGGCGATCGCCGGACCGGACGCCTCACGACGAGCGTGCCGGGTGACCCGCGCGCGACGGTCGGCGATCCGGCGCGCAACGACACGACGACGGTGTCGATCGACTATCGGGACCGGCAGCTCTTCGGCGGGGAGCTCGCGATCCAGGCGTATGCGCAGGACTACGACGCGCTGTTCGAGGGCGGCGAGTTCACCACCTTCGCGCTCACCGTCGGAGGGCCGGCGTTGCTCGACCAGTCCATCATCGCCAGCGACAAGCTCGGGGCGAAGGCGACCTGGTCCGTTCGCGACGCGTTCGCCGGCGTGACGCCGATGCTGGGCGTGGACGTGTCGACCGACACGTCGGCGCAGCGGCTGGCGCGCACGAACCGGATCTGGGTGCCGGAGATGACGCTGCGCGAGATCGCGCCGTTCATCCAGCTTCAGCGGACGCTCACGCAGAAGGTGCTGCTGACCGGCGGCGTGCGCATTGCGGCCGCCGAACTGCAGGTGGGCGATTTCACCACGCTGCCCTCGTCCATGAGCACGTTCGTGCGGGGTGGCAGCCCGACCTTCACCGAGCTGCTGCCCAATGTCGGCGCCGTCTTCTATCCCGCCGACGCGCTCTCGTTCTATGCCTCGTATGCCGAGGGGTTCACGATGGCGGATGTCGGGCGGGTGCTGCGCGGCGTCACGACGCCCGGCCTCGACGTCGACAGCCTGGTGGACGTCAAGCCGGTCGTCACCGGCAACATCGAGGTCGGCACCGACGTGCGGCTGTCCGGCGCACGGCTGCATGCGGCGTACTACCGCTCGAACGCCGACCGCGGGTCGGTGCTCGAGCGCACGGCCGACAGCCAGATCTTCACCGTGCGCCGGGAGAAGACCGCGATCGACGGCATCGACCTGACCGCGAGCGTTCCGCTGACGCCGTCGTGGACCCTTGGCGGCACCTATTCCTGGCTTCGCGGGCGGTTCGATACCAACCGCGACGGGCGGGTCGACACCGATCTCGACGGGCTGAACATCGCGCCCGGCCGCGTGAACCTCCACCTGGACGGCCAGCCGGCGCGATGGATGACCACGCGGCTGCAGGTGTCGATCCTGCGGCCGCGGACCGTGGAGGGACGTGCGCCGCCGGCGAACGGCCGCGAGTTCGGCGGCTACACGCTCGCGGACCTGTCGCTGGGCTTTCCGACCGAGCTCGGCACGTTCCGGGTCGGAATCGAGAACCTGCTCGACAAGCAGTACCTGCTCTACTTCTCACAGGTCGATACCGGCGCCGGCAACGACACGCTCTTCGCGGGTCCCGGCCGCAGCATCGTCCTCGGGTTCGAGCGGCGCTTCTAGCGACCCGCGCTCATGCGGCTGCTGCGCGTCGTCCACCGCTGGCTCGGCCTCCTGCTCGCCGTCATCGTCGTCGCGGTGGCGTCGACGGGAGGCCTGCTGCTGCTGCGTGACCCGTACTACCGGTTCGCGTACCCGGCGCTCGCCAGGCCGGTGACGCCGGAGGAGACGGCGCGACGGGCGGTGGTGCTCGAGATCATCGAGTCGCGGTGGCAGGGCCGCGGCGTGCGGCTCGTGAAGTTCCCGCGGGAGGGTGTCAACGCCTTCCACCTGTGGCTGGCCGACGGCCGCGAGGCGTTTGTGGACCCGCGGACCGCGGAGCTCATCGACGAGTGGCACTGGTCCGAACGCCTTCCCGCGTTCGTGTTCGAGCTCCACGCCCATCTGCTGGCGGAGCGGAACGGGACCTTCGTCAACGGGGTCGCCGCGCTGTTCGTCGTGTTCATGGGGCTCACGGGCGTCGTGCTCTGGTGGCCGGGCCGCGCCCGCGCCTACCGGTTGAGCGGCGCCATTCCACGACAGACGAGTCCGGCAGCCCTGTTGCGCTCGCATGCGGCGGTCGGCGTCATCGCGCTCGTGCCGGTGCTGTTGTTCGCCGCGACCGGCGCGGCGATCGTCTTCTACGACGAGACCGCGCGGCTGCTCACGCCGTGGCTCGACGCGCGGCCGGCAGAGGTCCCGGACGCGCATGTGTCGCCGGTTCAGGCGGCACGGCGACCCTGGAGCGAGATTCTCGACGCGCTCGGCCGCACGTTCCCGGACGGAGAGACCGTGTTCTACTATCCGGGGAATGCGCAGAACGCGCGGTTGATGTTCCGGAAACGGCTCCCCGGCGAGTGGCATCCGAACGGACGCAGCTACGTCCTCATCAACCCGTACACGGCGTCGGTGGTGCAGGCCATCGATGCCCGTGCTCAGGGCGCGGGCACCCGGCTGATGCACGCGATCTATCCGGTGCACGCGGCGAAGGTCGGCGGGGCGTGGATGACGGGTCTCGGCGCGGTCGCCGCGGTCGCGCTCACGTGGCTCGCCGCCGGGGGCGTGTGGGTGTGGGCCGGCCGGCGCGCCCGGCAGACGGCCCGGCGTGGCAGGCACGCTGCGGCCGTCCCGTTGCCGGAGCTGAAGACGCGCCGCCACGCGGAGCTCTGAGACGGCGCGCTGCGAGGGAACATGCCGATCTCGATTGTCAGGCTCGGAACGCCTCGTCAGCGGAACGAAGGGCTGCGAATCGGAACGGTCCGGCGTCCGCCGCGCGGCGTGCCGAAGTCGAAGTTCGCCGAGCTGGACTACTACGACGTCTGGCTGCCGATGCTCTCACCGAGCCAGGCGCTCGTGTCCTTCGCGCTGAAGGCGAAGGACGAGCAGTCGTGGAAGACGTTCGAGCGCCGGTTCCGCGCCGAGATGAACAAGCCGGAGGCCGCGCGGCTGCTCGACCTGCTCGCCGCGCTCTCGCACCAGACCCGCTTCTCGATCGGCTGCTACTGCGAAGACGAGACGCGGTGTCACCGGTCCGTCCTGCGCAAACTGCTCGCCGAGCGCGGCGCCGCGCTCGCCTGAAGCCGGAAGGTCCACGTCGGCCGGGCCGCGCGAGCTCGCGCCGCTGCATGTGGAGCCGGCTTCACGGTTCCGTCGCCCGTTTGCGGGCTGTCGTCACCGTAGCGGTTGAGCTGGCGCTTCTCGCGTCGCGAGCCAGCACCAGCCAGGTCGCCGTCCCGCGTCACGCACCGATCGCCGCCGGCAAGCCGTCACACCGCGGAGAACGGGTGCCTGATCGCGTACACTGGGCTCGAATACGGAGGTTCTCATGAGCGATACAGCCCAGAGCACGACGTACGATCGCCCCGAGTCGTCGTCGCCCGGCGTGCTGCAGCAGGCCTGGTGGCTGACGCTCGGATTGCTGACCACGGTTGGCGAGGAGACGCCCCGGATCGCCGAGGCGCTGATCGAGAAGGGGCGCGGCATCGACCCGAAGGTCGCCGAGCCGGTCCGGCGCGCCGCATCGGAGTTCTCGAGCGCGGCGCGCAGCGCCGGCGAGCGGATGAAGCGGGCGGCGTCCGGCTTTGCCGAGCGGCGCCGTGGCTCCCGTGCTGCCACACCGACCGCCGAGGAGTTCGAGCGGCTGAAGGAAGAGGTGCGGGAGCTGCGCGCGCGGGTGATGGGGCAGGGAGGCGGATCGTCCGAGCCGCCATCGACCCCCGGTCTCGCCTGAGCGGCACCGACCAGCGGGCAACGCGATGCCGGACCTCGACGCCGCGGCCGTTGTCACCGGACACTCGCGCGGCCTGGGTGCCGGCATCGCGGCGGCACTGCTGGCGCGAGGCGTGCGCGTGCTGGGACTGTCTCGCGGCACGCATGACGCGCTGGCGGCACGGCATGGCGACCGCCTCACCGAACGGCGACTCGATCTGGCCGATGCGGCCGCGCTCGGCGACTGGATCGCGAGCGGCGAGCTGAACCGCTTCCTCGAGGGCGCGGAGCGGGCCGTGCTCGTCAACAACGCCGGGATCGTGCAGCCCGTGGGCCCCCTGGACCAGCAGGAGGTGCCCGACGTCATCCGCGCCGTGACCCTGAACGTGACCGCGCCGCTGGTGCTGTCGGCGGCGTTCACGGCCGCGAGCGCCGGCGCGCGCGACCGTCGCATCCTCCACATCTCCAGCGGTGCGTCGACCACGCCGATTGCGGGCTGGAGCGTCTACTGCGCCAGCAAGGCCGCGCTCGATCACCACGCGCGCACCGTCGCGCTCGACCGGACGCCCGCGCTGCGCATCGCCAGCATCGCCCCCGGCGTCATCGATACCGACATGCAGGCGTCCATCCGCGACACCGGTGAGGATCGCTTCCCGGATCGCGCGCGCTTCGTCGCCATGAAGCGGCAGGGGCAGCTGCGCGATCCGGACGACGCGGGCCGGGCGGTCGTCGACTTCCTGCTGTCGGACCGATTCGGGCGGTCGCCGGTCGCCGACGTCCGCGGCTGACGTGAAACAGTACCGGTGTCAGACACCGGTGCGACGGGGCACACCACGACATGCGCTCGCGTCCCCTGTCCGTGACCCTGACCGGCTGGCTGTTCATCGCGGCCGGAGCGGTGGGCCTCGCCTATCACGCGGGCGACATGACGGCCGGCACGGCGATCCGGTTCGAGGCCGTGTGGGTGCTGCTCCTGCGCCTGCTCGCGGTGCTCATCGGCATCGGGCTGTTGCGGGGCGCCAGAGCCGCGCGGTGGCTCGCGCTGCTGTGGCTGACGTACCACGTCGGGCTCAGCGTGTTCCACGACGCAGGGGAGCTGATCGCACATGTGGTGCTCCTCGCGCTCGTCGCGTACCTGCTGTTCCGGCGTGACGCCGAGACGTTCTTCCGGCGTGCACGATCCGCGGCTGGCCCGCTGTCGCCGCCAGCGTGATGCAGGCTGACTCCGGTTCCGCTCAGCCCAGCCGCTCGACGAACGGAAGGTTCTGCGATATTGTGCGGCAGCGTGTCCCGCTGACGTCCGGCAACGCCACACCAGCGAACCGGGAGGACCACATGCTCGATCGCGTCCCGACGCTCGACGGGCTGGAACAGCGCCTCTCACGGACACGCTGGCGGTGGCCCGCCGCATTCGTGACCGCCTTGCTGCTGCTGGGTGCAGCAGTCCTCGCGGGCGCCACGATCGCGTCGCTCGTGACCGGCAGCTTCTCCCCGCGCATCGCCGGCCGCGTCCTGATCGCGCTGCCTGCGATCGCGCTGATGTACGGCGCGTTCCTCCTCGCCGTGCTCGTGTTCAACCTGCCCGTCCTTGCCTTGCTCTGGATGCTGCGCCGGCGTGTGCCGCTGGGCGCCGCCCGCGCGGTAGCCGCCGCCGGGTTCCTCATCTGGGGCCAGTGGGCGCTCTATCGCATGGAGGCGTACGACGTGTGGCGCCACGGTGTTCCCGCGGTGAGCTACTGGCTGACATCGCTCCTGCCGTGGGCGGTCGGGCTCTGCGCGGCGGGCGCCGTGATCGGCGGAACGATCGTGCGGGACAGGGAGGGGAGACCGGTCTCGAGTGCGGCCTGACGCGCCAGGCCACCGGAGGTCAGCTGAAGCACAGGGCAGGGCCGTAATGCCGGACGCGTTCCTGCGTTTCAGAGGCATGAGAGCAGGGACCTTCACCCGGCGAAACCACTCACGCCCCGGTATAATCGAAGTGATGGGCGCGCGCACGAGGCTGCTCACCGGCCTCGTCCTGATCGTCGTGATTGCACTCGCTCCGCTGGCCGGAGCCGCCTGCGACACGCTCTGCGCGCCCACGGCGGTCGCCGCGCACGCGCCAACCTGTCACGAAGCGGCGACCGGCGGTGACCGGCTCGATTCCGGCAGCCATTCGTGCCCGGAATCGCATGCCGTTCTGCAGTCTTCGCAGGCTTTGCTGACAATCCCGCGCGGCGCGGTCGACGAACTCGCACCGGCGCCTCTGGCCCTCGTGCTCCGGAGCGCGCTTCTCGTCGCGGACCCGCGCGCCGGCTTCCCATCGGGATCGCTTCCGGCGCATCGGGCGCCAGCACACGTCTCTCCGATTCTGCGTATCTGAGCCACGAGGCGGCTCGTTTCTCCGGCTTCAACCCGACGTGTGTACGCCCGCTGGCGGTTCAGGGGCGTTCTGGATCGGACTGCGGCCATCCGGCCGCGATCGAGCGAGTGATGAGACAGACAGGAGGATTCCGGCGCGCCGGCGTGCGGCCGCACGACCCGTCCCGCCGTACGTTCGTCAAAGGCCTCGCCATGGGCGGCGTCGTCGCGGGGCTGGGGCTCTGGAACGGATCGACGGCGGGTGCACACGGCGCGCCCCGCCGCCCGACGCTCGAGCTCACCGGCAATGACTTCGACCTCCACGTCGGTGAGACGCTGGTCGACTTCACCGGCGCGCCGCGGATCGCCCACACGATCAACGGCTCGCTCCCGGCGCCGACCCTGCGGTGGCGCGAAGGGGACACGGTCACGCTGCGGGTGCACAACCGCCTCGCCGCGGACCCTGCCTCCATTCACTGGCACGGCATCCTGCTGCCGGCGAACATGGACGGCGTCCCCGGTCTCAGCTTCGACGGCATCGGGCCGGGCGAGACGTACGTCTACCGCTTCCACGTGCGCCAGGGCGGGACCTACTGGTACCACAGCCACTCCGCGTTCCAGGAGCAGCTCGGTTTGTACGGGGCGCTCATCATCGATCCGCAGGAGCCCGAGCCGTTCCAGTACGACCGCGAGCACGTGATCCTGCTGTCGGACTGGACCGACGAGCAGCCCGAACGGGTGTTCGCGAAGCTCAAGAAGCAGTCGGACTACTACAACCGCCGCAGGCGGACGGTGGGCGATTTCGTCCGGGACGTGCGCGAGCACGGACTCGCTGACACGCTCGCGGAGCGCGCCGCGTGGGGCCGCATGCGGATGGCCCCCACCGACATCGCCGACGTCACGGGCGCCACGTACACCTACCTGATGAACGGCACGACGCCGGCGGGGAACTGGACGGGGCTGTTCCGTCCGGGGGAGCGCGTGCGCCTGCGCCTGATCAACGGCTCGTCGATGACGCACTTCGACGTCCGCCTGCCGGGCCTGACGATGACCGTCATCGCCGCGGACGGGCAGAACGTGCATCCGGTCACGGTGGACGAGCTCCGCATCGCGGTCGCCGAGACCTACGACGTCATCGTCCAGCCCTCGGGCGCCGACGCGTTCACGATCTTCGCGCAGGCGATGGACCGCAGCGGCTACGCATGCGGCACGCTCGCAGTCCGCGAGGGTCTTCGGGCGCCGGTGCCGGAGCCCGACCCGCGCCCGCTCCTCACCATGGCCGACATGGGGCATGGCCACGGGACGCCGAACGGTCACGGCGCGGGCGCCGGCGGCAGCGACGACCCGCATGCCGGACACGGGACGCACGCCGCCGCCATGCAGACACATCCGGAGAGCGAGCGGGGCAACCCGCTCGTCGACATGCAGACGATGACGCCAGCCCCGAAGCTGGACGACCCGGGCATCGGGCTGCGGGGGAACGGCCGGCGGGTGCTCACGTACGCCGACCTCGTGAGCCTGTTCGACGATCCGGATGGCCGCCAGCCCGCCCGCACGATCGAGCTGCATCTGACGGGACACATGGAGCGGTTCGCCTGGTCGTTCGACGGCCTGAAGTTCTCGGACGCCGAGCCGATCCGCTTCACGTACGGCGAGCGCCTCCGCATCGTCCTCGTGAACGACACGATGATGGCGCACCCGATCCACCTGCACGGGATGTGGAGCGATCTGGAGGACGCGGAGGGACGCTTCCTCGTGCGCAAGCACACGGTCGACATGCCGCCGGGGACGAGACGCAGTTACCGCGTCACCGCCGACGCGCTCGGCCGCTGGGCCTACCACTGTCACCTGCTCTTCCACATGGAAGCCGGCATGTTCCGCGAAGTGCGGGTGGAGGAATGATGCGCGACACGTTCATTGCGGGCGTCACGGCGCTACTCCTGCTGGCCGGTGTCCCCTCGACTGCGCATGCGCAGCACACCGGGCATGCGTCTTCGCCCGCGCACGAACACGCCGGGCAGGAAGGCGCAGACGCGCGGCCGCCGCAGGAGCATCACGGGCACGGCCAGGATGAAGCCGAGCCGAATCGGCCTTACATTCCGCCAGTCACGGACGAGGACCGCGCGGCGGCGTTTCCCGATCTGAAGGAACGACATGCCGTGCACGACAACGCCGTGCACGCCTTCGTGCTCGTCGATCAGCTTGAATGGCAGAGCGGCCAAGGCGGTTCTGTCTGGGACAGCCAGGGGTGGATTGGGCGCGACATCGACCGCTTCCGGTTCCGGACGGAGGGCAAGGCCCGTGACGGCGATCTCGTCTCGGCGGAGGTGCACGCGCTCTACAGCCGCGCGATCTCGCCCTGGTGGGATCTGGTGGCCGGCGTGCGCCACGATTTCCGCCCCGGTCCGTCGCGCACGTGGGCAGCGGTCGGCATCCAGGGGCTCGCGCCGTACTGGTTCGACGTCCAGGCGACGGCGTACGTCGGCGAGTCCGGCCGCACGGCGTTCCGGGTCGAGACCGAGTACGAGCTGCTGCTGACCAACCGTCTGATCCTGCAGCCGCACCTGGAGTTCGATCTCTACGGCAAGGACGATCCGGAACGCGGCATCGCCGCCGGCCTCAGCTCGGGCGAGGCCGGGTTGCGTCTCCGCTACGAGATCCGCCGCGAGATCGCGCCGTACGTCGGGGTCGTCTGGACGCGGAGATTCTCAGGCACCGCGGACCTCGCGCGGGCGGCCGGCGAGGAGGTCGGGGACGCGCGGCTCGTGGTGGGGATCCGTGCGTGGTTCTAGCAACACAGAGGACACAGAGTCGCCGCCGCGACTACTGACCCGGCCGTCCCACCGGTGTCGCCGCGTCAGCCCCCACCACCGTCGTCCACTCCCGTACCCGCCAGCTGCGGACCAGCCCGTTGCGCACGTAGGGATCCGCGCGCGCGAACGCCTCGGCAGCCGCGGGCGACTCTCCCTTGAACAGCAGGAGCGCCGTATCCACCGGGTCGGCGACCGCGCCGCCGAGGACCAGTTCGCCGCGCGCGTGCGAGGCCCAGGCCATCTCGAGGTGCTCGGCACGGAACTGCCCCCGGCGCTCGAGATAGTCCGGCTCGAGATCGTAGACGAGCAGGTAGTGCTTCATCGGGTGCCTCCTCCCAGCTTTGCGCCGATGACGCGCGGGTACTCCGGAAAGTACCGCTCGATCACGGGCAGCGCGAATCGCGAAAGAATCGACTCCTTCGGCTCGCGCTCGAGCAGGAACTCGAAGGACGCCGTCAGCAGGCGATCCGGCCCGATCCCGGGCGCGTAGCGCGCGATGTCTTCCGGTGTCATGGTGACCTCGTGCTCCGTCCGGCTGCCATGCTCCTCGACGGTGACGCGGTACGTCGACGCACCAGTCGCCTTCACGTGTATGTCGGCCATGTGCGGCAGTGTACTGCGAAAGAACAGCCTGCCGGCGCAGGCGCCGGCCTGAAGGCCGGTGCTCCTGGAGCGCCAGGTGGACCGTCCTTCAGAGTCCGACAACGAGGCTGATTCGGAAAGTGCGCGGCATCGTCGGATGGAAATGGATGTCGTCGAAGCCGTCCTCCGGTTCGCCCGGCAGCCGCGATCGATAGAAGTAGTCGATGTCGCTGCGCTTCGCGTCGAGCACGTTGAACAGGCCGAACACGAGGCGCGCGTTCCCCGGGACGCGACGCCCGATCTCCAGATTGACCAGGCTCGTGCTCCGCGACTTCACGCTGCCGTCCTCGGTCAGCGCACGCGGTCCGACGTGCCGCCACCGGATGCTGCCGAACCAGTCGCGCACCTCGCCCACGGTCGCCCCGGCAGAGACGACGGTTCCCACCGCGCCCGGCACGTCGCTGCCGGCCGGATCGTCGTCCGTGAACGCCGCCGTCGAAATGCTGATATCAGCGTCGAGTGTCAGCCATCGCGTGGGCGAATAGTAGTTCGACCACTCGATCCCGTGCCGCCGGCTGGGGCGGCCGGCTTCCGTCGTCCCGGCATCGCCGACGAAGACGAGCTCGGAGTCGAGTCGCAACGTCCAGAGGGTGACCGTGCTGTGCAGGCCGCGGAGCCGCACGGTCCGGAGGCCGACCTCGGCGCCGCGCGCGCGCACGAGCGGCGTCACCGGGTCGGCCGGATCTCCGGTGGCGGGATCGATGCGTATCGTCGCGCCGCGCGTGTCGTTGCTGTGGAACCCGTACCCGCCGTTGATGTACAGCTCCGTTCCGCGCCATGGACCGAAGACGAGACCGCCGCGCGGGCTGATACGCCCGGCGCTGCCGCTGCCCGAGTTCGCGGGTCGATCGGCCTCGACGTCGAACAGCAGCCCGTCCACCCGCAGACCCGCAATGGTCCGCAGCCACGGGGCCCAGGCAATCTCCTGCTGCCCGAACGCTCCGACGCTCGTCTGGCTCACGACATCTGTCCGGATGGTGGAGATGTGGCGCCGCTGGCGGGTGCGGTGCAGTCCGACGTCGTCGATGCGATCGTGCCGGATCTGGAGGCCCACGGTGTTCCATGCGGCGCGTCCAGCGACGACCGCCGGGCGGCGATGCGCGATCGATCCGCCGCTGACGAACCGCCGATCGGCCTGGTGAAACTGGTCGCCGCCGTCCGGATCCTCCAGGAAGTACGTGAAGTTCGAGTAGAGGTCGAGGTCGTACGCGATTCCGTACGCCGTCAGGCGCGTGCTCGCGTTGCCGCGCGTCCACTGGCGCTCAAGCGACCCGCTGAACCGGAACGACTCGCCACCGTCTGTCGGATCGAGCGTGCCGAACCGATCGAGTCGGCCCGACTCCACCGCCCGGGCGGGAATCTGGTCCGTCGCATTCCAGCGTCCGCGGTAGCCCATTGCCGTCACGGCAAAGCCGTTCAGCGCATCGCCCCGGCTGTAGCGGACGATCGCGTTCACCTTCCGGAACGCCTCGGGGCGCTCCCACGGCCCGTCGTTGTGCTGCGCTTCCATGGCGCCGAGCAGGCTGCCGCCGCCGAGTGCGGACGATGCGGCGGCGACCGCGCGGGCGAAGCCGTGGGCCCCGCCGGTCAGGCGGACGATGGGGCGATCGAGCGTGTTGACGTAGCTGATGACGGCCGAACCGGCGGTTGCGAAGTCTCCCTGCTCGGCGAAGTAGGGCCCCTTGGCGAACTGGACGCCGCTCACCAGCTCGGGCACGAGGAAGTTCAGATCGGAGTAGCCGTGTCCGTGCCCGTGCGTCGGCATGTTCACGGGCACGCCCGCGACCACCGTGGCGAAGTCGGTGCCGTGATCGAGGTTGAACCCGCGCAGGTAGTACTGGTTGGCCTTGCCCTCGCCACTGTGCTGGCTGATTGCAACGCCGGGTATCGTCTCGAGTACCTCGCCCGTACGCAGGATCGGGCGGGCGTCCAGCTGCCGCGCGGTGATCGCACCCTGGCTGGCGGCCAGGGCGACCCCGGTGAGGTCGAGGGGCGTGACGGCATCCGCCGGGTTCGTGAACGTCGCCTTCCCGGTGACCGTGACGTCCGCGTTGAGGGCGAGCGGCAGCACGGCGTCCACCTGCAGCCGGCCCGGCCGTATCACGATCTCGCGCCTGACCGTCGCGAAGTGCACGAGCGAGAAGGCGAGCTGCGCTGGCCCCGCCGTAACACCGTCGAACGCGTACCGGCCGTGCCGATCCGTGCCGGCCCGCCGGACGCCCTGCGTCGTTGTCAGCTCGACGGCGACGCCCGCCAGCACGGCGCCGGTCTCATCCCGTACCGTGCCCGACACGAGTCCAGGCTCCTGCGCTCCGGCTGCGCTCGCCCCTCCAGACAGTGCGACCGTCAGCGCGGCGAGCCACGCCGCGCGCACGACACCCCGTCGCGTCCACTGCACCAATGTCACCGTACCGACGCCCCCGCCTTCGCACGAGGGTCCGGCGCAATCGCCGGCCTTCCCGTACGAACACGACGCCGTGCGCCCCCGGAGGACGCGCACGGCGCGAGCATCAATTATGTGCCGGATTTCAGCGCTGGCCGGGGCGGCCGCGGCGCTGCGATGAGGGAGAGTGCGACGCGGTGCCCTGCCCGCGAGACGCCGCGGCGTGCTTCACCCACTCGCGCAGCCGCTCGTCGGGCAGCAGGCCCTGTTCGGCCATGACGTAGTCCAGGCCGGAAAGCCGGTCGCGGATGCCCTGCTCGATGCCTCCGAAGGTCAGGAGCAGCGGCACGATCAGCACGCGGCGTCCTTCCGCGGTGCGGCGCGCAACCAGCGCGCGCAGCTCCGCCGTCGCCCGGTCCCGCACGGGCTTCGGCGCGTCGTCGCGGACGGTGAGATAGTCGATCGAGGCGAATGTCGTCGACGAGCCGATGCCGTCCGCCAGCGACTTCATGTCGGCGAGCCAGCGCTCGTTCTCCTCGTCCGACACCGGCCCGTGCGCCACCAGGATCACCGCTTCGCCGGCCGGATCCGTGCTGATGGACGCCGCGCGCGACGCGAGGATGTCGGCGACGAGCGGATGCGCGTTCAGCGCGTCGGTCATCACGATCGGCACCGGCGAGTCGACCGGCCGGAGCGCGTCGGGATCGACGGCGCCCTGGCTCGTGCCGTGCCCGCTGCCGTGGCCCGCGCCGTGTCCGCTGCCCTGGCCGCTGCCGTGCGCGGCGTGCCCACTGCCGCTCCCGTGTCCCGCGCCACTCCCATGCCCGCTGCCACTCGCGTGGCCTCCGCCGCCACTCCCGTGGCCGCCGGATCCGTGCGACATGCGCGCGAAACGCTCGAGCGCTGCCGGCCTGTCGGCCCGCAGTCCCAGCAGGTATTCCGTCGACGTGATCACGGAGCTGTGCGACGAGATGAACAGCGGGACCGCCACGATCCGCGAGACGCGGCGCGCGACGAGACGGTCCACCGCGCCCTGAATCTCGGCGCGCGTCGCCATGCCGAACGCCACCTCGACCGGGATTTCCCTGTCAATCGACGCGGCGAGCGCCTTGACGTTGTCGTTCCACTGCGTGCGCCCGCCGTGGGCGAGCAGCAGGATGCCGTCGCCCGACGCGAGGGCCGGAGCGGATGAGGCGGTCAGCGCCGCGAGAGCGCCGACCAGAGCGAGGACCAGACGATGCGCCATCACGGAATCCCGTTTGGAAGCGACCGCGTTCAGCGTGCCCAGGACCACTTCAGCCCGACGCGGACGGCTCGACCCGCCTCGGGGCGATAAATCGGCGCCGCGGTGCCGTCGGGCAGCAGCACGCCGGAGTTCGGGTCCTTGCTGTCGGCGAGGTTGTCGAGTGCGACGAACGCGAGCACGCCGCCGCGCACGCGCTGGGACACATACGCGTCCCACAGCGCGAAGCCGGGTGCGAGGGTGTCGGTCACGATCGTCCCCTGGGTCGCGCGCGCCGCGATCCAGGAGCTGAAGAAGGTGCCGCGGACATTCGCGCGCAGGCCGAGCCGATCGTCACCCCACGACAGACGGATGTGTCCGTGATGCCGGTTCCGGCCGGTGAGCGCCAGGTCGGCTTCGTCGTCGCGCGCGTCGAGATACGTGTAGGCGCCGCCGAGCGTGAGAGCCCGAGTGAGCGCGAGCTCACCGTCCAGCTCCACCCCCTGGGTGACGGCATCGGCGATGTTGCGATAGGTCAGCAGCAGGCGCCCGAACACCGGGTTGAACGTCGGGTCGAGCTCCCCGCGCGCGATGAGTGCCGCCAGCTGCGCCGGCGTCGCCACGAAGCCGAGGCTCACCGAGTCGATCAGGTCGCGGACGTCGTTGCGGAACAGGTTCACGCCGAGCCGAGCGCGGCGCGCCGCGAACACCACGTCGCCGCCGAGCTGGAGCGAGTTGGCGTACTCCGGATCGAGGCGGGGATTCCCGACGACCTGGTAGAAGTTCGACGGGCTCATGAAGCGGTAGTAGAGCTGCCCGACGTCAGGCGCGCGGAAGCCGCGGCCGTACGAGGCCCGCAGCGAGACGTTGTCCGCCGCGCGGACGTTCACCGCCAGCTTCGGCGACACGGCCGTGCCGAAGATCGAATGCCGGTCGACGCGCACACCTGTCGTGGCCGTCGCCGCGCCGAACGTGATCCGGTGCTGCGCCCAGGCCGTGCCGGTCCACACCTGCTCGCCGGTCTCGTCGCGCAGACGGTTCACCCCCGCGTAGCGGTCGCGCGAGTACTCGAGGCCGCCCTGCAGATGCTGCCGGGTGCCGACAAGCTGCGATACCGAGGCTTCCGCGCGCGTGAACCGCTCCTCGAGCAGGCCGGGATCCAGCGGCGTCCGGGCGGGCGCAAGCCAGCCGAGCGCCTCCTCGTCGTACCGCGCGTGGTGCACGCGCAGCTCGACGTTCGTCGTCGGCCGCGCCTGCCAGTGCGCCGCCAGCGACGCGTTGAGCGTCGAGTCGCGGATGTCGTCCTCCTGCGGCCCCAGCTCACCGATCGAACGGCCCGTCGTGTGGTTGCGGTAGCCGTTCACCAGACCGGTGACCGAGAACGCGCCGCCGGGATGCCAGCCCCCCTTCGCGAACAGATCGGTCCGCTCGTAGGGCGCGCCCGTCGTGTCGAAGGTCGTGGGCGTCAGATCGAAGCCGTCGAGCTCGTGGCGCTCGGCGAGGAAGAGGCCCGACCAGGCGCCCTGGCTGAACCCGGTCTCGACGCCGAGGTCGAGGTCGTCGCGGCTGCCACCGGCAACGGTCGCGCCGATCGAGAACGGAGACGTGGACCGCCGCGTGATCAGGTTGATCACGCCGCCCATCGCGTCGGAGCCGTAGAGCGCCGAGGCCGCGCCCTTGACGACCTCGATCCGTTCCAGCGGCGCCACCGTCTGCCGATCGAGGTTCAGCACGCCGCCGCGCTTGATGCCGCGCGCGCCGACGAGCGGGAGGCCGTCGATGAGCACCAGCACCTGCCGCGAGTCGAGCCCCTGGATCTGCTCGCCACCGGCCGCCGCCCCTTCCGACCCGCGTCGTGTCACCACGCCCGGCAGCTCGCGCAGCGCCTCGGCGACCGTGTCGGCGCCGCTCTCCTCGATGCGGGCCCGCGTCAGCACGTCGACGCGGGTGTTGAGCGTCTGCCGGAGCTCGTCCTGGCGCGAGGCCGAGACGACCCGGACTTCCTCGACGACGGCCGCCGGCTCGAGCGTGAACTCGAGCGCCGCGTCGGCATGGAGGTCGACGACCTGTGAGACGGGCGCGAACCCGCCGGCACGGACCTCGACCAGGTACTCGGCAGGGGGCAGGGTGAGCGAGAACTGTCCGTCCCGTCCGGTTTCGGCCAGGCGCGGGGCCGGGCTGACGCCGAGGCGGTGGACGACAAGGGTCGCGTGGGGAATGGCGGCTTCCTGGGCGTCGCGCACGGTGCCCGTCAGCCGCACCGGCCCGGCGACCTCCTGCGCGGCGGCGACGCCGGGCAGTGTGGCAGGGAGGACGAACGCAAGAAGCAGGAGTATCGAGCGCGCGGGATACAGGGCGCGGCCGACGAAGGAGGACGACGTAGACGGATCCAGCATGGTTCTCACAATCTGAGACTGAGTCTCAATTTCAACCAAGGCAGCTTAAATCCGACCGAATAGGTCGGTCAAGAACATTCGTTGGGAGGGCAGGCTGTTACACTCGTCTCACTCCCCTGGCGATGCCGTGTGACACCGGTTGAGCCGCTCGACGCCCCCACGCTGACCGTCGACCTCGACGGTTCCATCCAGGCCGCCAATCCGGCCGCGGAGCGGCTGTTCGGCCGCCCGGCCGCCGGGCTCGTCGGCCGGGCGATGGCGGAGCTGGCCCCGCCCGAATTCCAGGAAGAGGACGCCGACCTGCGGGAGCGCGTACGCCGCGGAGAGCGGATCGAGCGCTTCGAGACGGTGCGTCTCGCGGCCGGCGGCCAGCGGATCGACGTCTCGATCTCGATCACCCCCATCCGCGGACTGGCCGGGCAGCCGGTCGGTTGGGCGGTCACCTACCGGGACATCACCTGGCAGAAGCGCCACGAGGCGTACGCCTACCTGGCGGCCATCGTCCAGTCCTCGGACGACGCGATCGTGTCCAAGGACCTGGACGGCACGATCCGCTCCTACAACCCCGCCGCGGAGCGCCTGTACGGCTACCGGGCGGCGGAGCTGATCGGGCGCAACGTCAAGGTGCTCGTCCCGCCGGAGCTGCACGCCGAAGAGGACGCGCTGCTCGAGCGCCTGACGCGCGGCGAACGGGTCGAGCACGTCGAGACGGTCCGGCTGGCGCGGGATGGCCGCCGCATCGACGTGTCGCTCTCGATCTCGCCGGTGCGCGACGAATCGGGCGCCATCATCGGCGCGTCGAAGGTGGCGCGCGACATCACCGAGCGCAGGCGCGCGGCCGCGACGCAGGCGCTGCTGGCCGCCATCGTCGAGTCGAGCGACGACGCGATCCTGTCGAAAGACCTGGACGGCGTCATCCAGACCTGCAACGCCGCCACGGAGCGCCTGTTCGGCTACACGAGGGAGGAGCTCGTCGGCCGCCCGGTGCGGATGCTGATACCGCCGGAGCTCCAGTCCGAGGAGGACGAGATCCTGGCGCGGCTCCGCCGCGGCGAGCGCACGGATCACTTCGAGACCGTACGCATCGCGAAGGACGGGCGGCGCATCGACATCTCCCTGACGATCTCGCCGCTGAAGAACGAGGCGGGCGTTGTCGTCGGCGCGTCGAAGATCGCCCGCGACATCACGGAGCGGAAGCGTGCCGTTGCGGAACTGGCGGCGCAGCGTGAGTGGTTCCGGGTCACGCTGGACAGCATCGGTGACGGGGTCGTCGCCTGCGGGCCCGACGGCCGCATCAACTTCCTGAACGGCATGGCGGAGCGTCTGACGGGCTGGAGCTCCGCGGAGGCCCAGGGGCGTCAGCTCGCCGAGGTGTTCCGGATCGTCAACGAGGAAACCCGGGAGCCGGTGGTCAACCCGGCGGTGCTGGTGATGCGGACCGGCCAGATCGTCGGGCTCGCCAACCACACCCTGCTGATCTCGCGCAGCGGGCAGGAGTGTCCCGTCGCCGACAGCGCGGCGCCGATCAAGGATGCCGAGGGGAAGCTCATCGGGGTGGTGATCGTCTTCCGCGATGTCACGGAGGAGCGCCGCGCCGAAGAGGCGCTCGCGGAGCAGCGCGAGTGGCTGGAGACGACGCTCGAGAGCATCGGTGACGCGGTGATCGCCACCGACGTGCAGGGACGGGTGGTCTTCATGAACCCCGTCGCCGAGCAGCTGACCGGCTACGGCGCCGGGGAGGCTCGCGGCCGTCCGTGCGCCGACGTGTTCCGGATCGTCAGCGAGGAGACGCGGCGACCGGCGCACAGCCCCGTGGCCCGCGTGCTCGAGGAAGGGGTGGTCGTCGGCCTGGCGAACCACACGCTGCTCGTCGCCAGGGACGGCACCGAGCGCCCCATCGACGACAGCGGCGCGCCAATCCTGAACCGGGAGGGCCGGATCGTCGGCGTCGTGCTGGTGTTCCGCGACGTCACCGAGCGGCGCCGGGGCGAGACCGAGCGGCAGCAGGCCGCGGCGGAACGCGAGCGGCTGCTGGAGTCCGAGCGGGCGGCGCGCGCCGAGGCGGAGCGCGCCAGCCGGGTGAAGGACGAGTTCGTCGCGATGGTCTCGCACGAGCTGCGCACGCCGCTCAACGCCATCCTCGGGTGGACGCAGCTGATGATGCGCAGCCGCAACGACCCGGCGGTGATCGAACGCGGCCTCGACGTCGTCGCGCGCAACACCCGCGTGCAGGCGCAGCTCATCTCCGACCTGCTCGACATCAGCCGCATCGTGTCGGGCAAGCTGCGGCTGGAGCTGCAGCTCGTCGATCTCCGCGCGATCGCGCTGGACGCCATCGAGACCGTCTTCCAGGACGCCGTTGCCAAGGGGATCCGGGTGCACCGCGATCTCGCGGAGGTCGGCCCGGTGGCAGGCGACCCGGCGCGCCTGCAGCAGGTGGTCTGGAACCTGCTGGCGAACGCCATCAAGTTCACGCCGCCGGGTGGCCGCGTCGACGTCGGCCTGCGGCAGGCCGGCGGAAACGTGGAGCTCACCGTCTCGGACACCGGCGTCGGCATCCGCCGCGAGGCGCTGCCGCACGTCTTCGATCGGTTCCACCAGATCGATCGGTCCATCACGCGGCGCTTCGGCGGGCTGGGGCTGGGGCTGTCGATCGTGAAGAACCTCACCGAAGCGCACGGCGGCACCGTACAGGCGGCGAGCGAAGGAGAGGGCAAGGGCGCGACCTTCACCGTCTTGCTGCCGGCGGCCTCGGCCGCGCAGATCCCCGAGCGGCACGACGAACCGGCGCACCCGCGCGAGACGGTCAGCCAGTCACTCGACGGGGTCCGCGTGCTGGTCGTCGAGGACGAGCCCGACACGCGCGAGTTCGTGCGGCGGCTGCTCGATTCGCACGGGGCGGTCGTGACGGAGGCCGCCACGGCGGGCGAGGCGCTGGAGCTGTACGAGCGCACGCGGCCCCACGTGCTCATCAGCGACGTCGGCCTGCCCGAGATCGACGGCTACGAGCTGCTGCGGCTGATCCGGGAGCGCGTCGCCGCCAACGGCGTCATTCCGGCGATCGCGCTGACAGCCTATGCGGGCTCGCAGGACCGCATGCGCGCCCTGCACGCGGGGTACCAGGCTCACCTGGCCAAGCCGGTGGAGCCGAACGAGCTCATCGCGACGGTCGCGACGTTCAGGGAGCTCACGGACGCCCAGCGGCGCAGGGACGACCACGCCTGATCCCGGCGACAGAGACCACAGAGACCACAGCGACCGCAGAGGCCACAGAGGTCACAGAGGTCGCAGAGAACATCGGTAAACCGAAAGAGCTCTGTGCGTCCTCCGTGCTCTCTGTGACTCTGTGGTTCGTGACTCCTCTGTGGTTCGTGACTCCTGCCAGCGACGCGGGCAGGCGGCCCGCCTCACCACGCGACCCCGTAGTCCTCGCCGTGGTGACTCGACCCGCCCCAGAACGTGCCATGCGCGGCGTCGAAGAAGATCGCGTTGATCGGCCCCGACGTCCGCTCCTCGAAGACGAGCGAATAGCCCCGCTCGCGCAGCTCGCGTCCCGTGTGCGGCGGCAGGCCGTTGCGCACGAGCAGCCGCCCGGGCTGCGAGCGGTGATCCGCGAACGACTCCCGCATCTGGAACGAGTTGATGTTCGCCGCCTCCACCGCCTCCTGCACCGTCATGCCGAACTCGACGACGTTGAGGAAGAACTGGAGGAGGTTCTGGTCCTGGCTGTCGCCACCCTGCACGGCAAAGGCGAGGAACGGCTTGCCGTCCTTCAGGGCCAGCGTCGGCGTCAGCGTCACGCGCGGTTGCTTGCCCGGTGCGATCACGTTGTACGGGTTCTCCGCCGGGTCGAGCACGAAGCTCTGCGCGCGCTGGCTCAGGCCTATGCCCGTGCGCCCGGCGATCACGGCCGGAATCCAGGCGCCGCTCGGCGTCATCGACACCACCCAGCCTTCCGCGTCGGCGGCGACCACCGAGGTCGTGCCCCGGTAGAAGCTCTCCGGGATCGCGGCCTCCGCCGACGACGGCGCCGCGTCGGCGGGCGGCCTGGTGTGCCACCGTTCCAGATACTCGCGGAACGGATTCGTGCCGTTCTGGAACGGATACGGATCGCCGGGACGCGCGTCGGCGTCGTTGCGGTCGGGCCGGATCCGCTTCGCGCGCTCGCGCGCATAGGCCTTCGAGAGAAGGCCCGCAATCGGTTCCTCGGGTGCCACCATCGGATCGCCGTAGTAGAAGTCGCGATCCGCGTAGGCGAGGTTCATCGCCTGGTAGAGCGTGTGGATGTACTCGCCGCTGTTGTAGCCCATGCGGCGCAGCTCGAACCCTTCGAGGATGTTCAGCGTCTGCAGCAGCACCGGTCCCTGCGTCCAGATCGTGAGCTTGTAGACGTCGATGCCCCGGTAGTTCGTCGAGACCGGCTCCTCGAACCGCGGCTTCCAGTTCGCCAGATCCTCGAGCGTGATGAGGGCGCCTTCCTCTTGTGCGCCGCGAACGAGCTCCCGGGCGATGTCGCCCCTGTAGAACCGGTCGAAGGCCGCCATGATGGCGTCGCGTCGGCTGCGACCCTGCGCCAGCGCCTGGCGCTCGGCCTCGACGAGCTTGCGCAGCGTCGCCGCGAGATCCGGCTGGCGGAAGATCTCGCCGGGCGACGGAGCGGCGCGCTCACCCTGCCCGAGGTGCGGCAGCATGACCTCGCGCGAGTACTTCCACTGCTCGAGACGATCGCGATTGCGCTCGATCGCATCGGCGGTCTCCGCTTCGATCGGATAGCCGTCCGCCAGCTGAATCGCGGGCTCGAGCACGTCGGCGAGCGAGAGCCGGCCGTACTCCGCCACCATCAGCATCAGCCCGCCCGGCGTGCCCGGCGTGACCGCGGCGAGCGGACCGTACTCGGGCGGGTACTTCATCCCCTTGCTCGTGTAGAACTCCGGGGTCGCTCCGGTCGGGGCGACGCCGAGCGCGTTGAGGCCGATCACCTTCCGGGTCTTCGGGTTGTAGATCAGCGCCTGCGTCTCGCCGCCCCACGACAGCCAGTCCCACATGGTCGAGGTGGCCGCCAGCATCGCGGCGGCCGCGTCGACGGCGTTGCCTCCCTTCTGGAAGATCATCGCGCCGGCGGTCGCCGCGAGCGGCTTGCCGGTGATCGCCATCCACTTCTGGCCATGAAGCGGCGGCTTCGCGGTGCGCTGTGCCGGCAGCGGCGCTGTCAGCATCGCGATGCCGGCGAGCGCAAGAAGGAGAGACGCGAGCGGGCGCGGACGGACGGACATCGGACCTCCACACACTGAAGCGCCGGCAGACGCGGCGCACGGCGGGCAGACACCCGGGGACGCGCTGCCCTGACCGCGTGCATCGTAGCGCATCGCCGACTGTCGGCCGAGCCGGACTGACAAAGACCGCGCTCCAGCACGCGTCCGCCGGCTCTGGCAGCGGCATTGCTTCTACCGGAACCGATGCCCGTGACCGGTCTCCCTACGCCGTCCGTGCCGCAGCGGAACGCGGGTTGGCTGCGCACGCTCGCCGGGGCCGCGCTCATCGTCGGGATTCTGTACTTCGCGAGCGAGGTGCTGATTCCGCTCGCCCTGGCCCTGCTGCTGACGTTCCTGCTCGCACCCGCGGTGATCCGGCTGCGCCGGTGGGGGCTGGGCCGCGTGCCCGCCGTCATCGTCACCGCGGTGCTCGCCTTCAGCGTGATCGGCGCGATCGGCTACGTGGTCGCGGGCCAGCTCATGCAGCTGGCAGCCGACCTGCCGAGCTACCAGCAGAACATCTCGAAGAAGCTGCGAGCGCTCCGGACGCCGGGCGACGGGCTGGTCGAGCGCACGTCGCGGGTTCTCGAGGAGCTCGAGACCGAGATGAACGAGCCGGTGGAGGAGGAGCCGGCTTCACGTGCCGGGCGAACGCAGGGTCGGCGCGCCCGGGAGCCCATGCCGGTCGTCGTCCAGCCACCCCGCGCAAGCGCGCTCGAGACCATCGCCGCCGTCGTCGGACCGTTGATCAACCCGCTCGCCACGGCCGGCGTGGTCGTCGTCCTCGTGATCTTCATGCTCATCCAGCGCGAGGACCTGCGCGACCGCTTCATCGGCCTGCTCGGCACGCAGCGCCTCAACGTCACCACGCAGGCCCTGGACGACGCCGGGTCGCGCATCAGCCGGTACCTGCTGATGCAGCTCCTGGTCAACGTGACGTACGGACTCCCGGTCGGCATCGGCCTGCACGTCATCGGCGTGCCGAACGCGCTGCTCTGGGGCGTGCTGGCGACGGTGCTCCGGTTCGTGCCGTATCTCGGCCCGCTCATCGGGATGTCGCTGCCGCTGCTGCTGGCCTTCGCGGTCGATCCGGGCTGGCAGATGGTGCTGATGGCGGCGGCGCTGTTCCTCCTGCTCGAGCTCGTCAGCAACAACGTCGTGGAGCCGTGGCTGTACGGCAGCTCCACGGGGATCTCCAGCGTCGCGATCATGGTCGCGGCGATCTTCTGGACCTGGCTGTGGGGGCCGATCGGCCTGCTGCTCTCGACGCCGCTGACGGTCTGCATCGCGGTGGCGGGCCGGTACGTGCCGCAGCTGTCGTTCCTGAGCATGCTCCTCGGCAGCGAGCCGGCGCTCGAACCGCACATGCGGCTCTATCAGCGCATGCTCGCGCTCGACTTCGAGGAGGCGTCCGAGCTGGCGGGGGAGCTGCTGGCGTCGATGCCGCTCCGGCAGGTGTACGACGAGCTGGTCGTGCCGGCGTTGAGCCTGGCCGAGACCGATCGGCACGAGGGGCATCTCGACGAGGAGCGGAAGCGTTACATCCTCGACAACACGCGGGAGCTCGCGGGCGAGCTGGCGGAGCTCGCGCTGCAGCCGCGGGAGAACGGCGCGGAGCCGCCGCCACGCCCCGCCGTGCGGACGGCGCCCGTCGTCTGCCTGCCCGCACAGGACGAGTCGGACGAGGTCGCGGCGATCATGCTGCGGGAGCTGCTGCGCGCCGAGCGCGGCCTGCTCGTGGACGTCAGGCCGGCTGCCGCCGATCTCGACGCTCATGCCGCGGCGATCAGGCGGCTTGCGCCCGCGATTGTCATCGTCTCATCGGTGCCGCCCGCGGCGGTGCGTCATGCGGTCCACGCCTGCAAGCGCCTGAAGACCGAGCTGCCGGAAGTCCGCGTCGTCGTCGGGCTGTGGAGCAGCCACGCCGATGCCGCGCGGCTGCGCGTGCGGATTCCGGACGCGCTCGCGGAGCGGCTCTTCACGCGGCTCTCCGAAGCGGCCGACTGGATGGGAAGCGAGCTGGGCACGGCGCCGCAGACCGAGGGCATGACGCCGGCGCCCGTTGCACCGGACGAGCCGGCGCGGCTCGCGGCGCTCGAGCGCACGGGGCTCCTCGACACGCCGCCCGAAGCGGTGTTCGATCGCATCACCCGGCGGCTCAGCGAGATCTTCGACGCGCCGATCTCGTTGATGTCGCTCATCGACGAGAAGCGGCAGTTCTGGAAGTCGCAGTACGGCCTGCCCGCTGCGCTCGCCGGCTCACGCGCCGCCCCGCGGGAGACGTCGATGTGCGGACACGTTGTCGCGGCCGGCGAGAGCCTGGTCGTCGAGGACACCCTGCAGGACGAGCGCTTCGCGGGGAACCCATTCGTCCGCGAGCATGACATCCGGTTCTACGCGGGAGCGCCGCTTCGCGCCGAGGATGGAAGCGCCATCGGATCGCTGTGCGTCATCGATCACCGGCCGCGCAGGATCACGGAGCGTGAGCGCCAGCTGCTCGAGCTGATGGCGGAGGCCGTGATGGCCGAGGTCCAGCGACGTTCGCGCGACCGCCAGCAGGAGCAACCGCAGCCGCCCGCATCGCGGAATGGCGAGGATGACGCGAGGGACGATCAGGCGAAGGCCGCGCAGGCGTTGCTGGCTCCACCCGTGCGGCAGTCGATCGGCCACGCGGTGATCACCCACCGATGGTCCGGCGACGGATTGCCCACCGGCTTCCTGGTGACGCGTGAGCGGGAGGACGGCAGCCTCGCGCTGCTCCTCGGTGACGCCGGGCCCGGCGGTGCCTCAGGACCGCTCCTGGCCGCCGCGATCTCCTCGGCGGCCGGCCGGCTGCTGGACCGCTCGGCGTCCGCAGGCGAACTGCTCACCTCGCTCAACCGGATGATCGGCGCGCCGGAAGGCGGGGTGCCGGTGTCGGCGACCGCTGCAGTGCTCACGGCCGGGACCGGACAGATCGAGGTCGCGACGGCGGGATATACGCCTCCGGTTCTCATCCGCCAGCATGCCATCGAACCGGTCGCCACGACCGTCCAGCCGCCGCTGTTCGGCGACGCCGGGTGGGAATACTCGGCAGGCGCGTCGTGGCGACTCGAGCCGGGCGATCGCCTGCTGTTCTACACCGAGCGCGCGGTGGACGTGCCCGGGCCCGAGGACAGCCTGATCGGCGTCGAGGGGCTGGCAGCGCTCGCGGTCGAACACGACCAGGACGACGCCGACGCGTGGCTGATCTCGATCGACCAGAGGCTGACGGATCTCGCGGGCGCGCCCGGCGGCTGGTGGCTGCTGGCCCTCGACTTCGCGCGCGGCGCCGCTGCCGACGCCCAGACCGACCCCACGGCAGCCGAGTCAGACCGGACTACCGTCCAGCCGGCCCTCGAACCGGTCTACCCGGCCGCGCGATCCGAGTAGCGTTCCACAGCCTGCCGCGGCCGTTCCGCCGGCAGCACGAAACCATCCTCTCCCAGACCGCAACGCCGCGTGACCACCCGGTGGCTGTCACACCACGACCATCCGTCCGTCTCTGGTTCAGGGACGCGGACGGGACCGCGTTCCCGGCATTCATAGGGGAGATGCAATGCGAGTCTTCGTGGCAGGAGCTACCGGGACGATGGGGCGCCCGCTCGTGCGCGCGCTGGCGGCACGCGGGTACCAGGTGATCGGGATGACGCGGACGCCGTCGAAGCGCCAGCTGATCGCGGCCGACGGCGGGCAGGCGGTCGTGGCCGATGCGCTCGATGCGCGCGCAGTGAACGAGGTGATTGCGGCGGCCAGGCCGACGCACGTGGTGCACCTGCTCACGGCGTTGCCGCCGGTCGCGGCGATGCGGCCCGGCGACCTGCGCCAGACGAACCGGCTGAGGCTCGAGGGCACGCGCCATCTGCTCGCCGCCTCCATCCGCGCCGGCGTCCGGCGCATCGTCGCCGAGTCGTTCCTGGCGGTCTACGGATCGGGCCGTGAGGGCTGGATCGACGAGTCGGAGGCGCTCGTCGATCCGGGGCCGCCTCCGCTGCGCGAGACGATCGCCGCGCTGCGAGGCCTCGAACAGCAGGTGCTGTCGGCTGTACGGTCCGGCGACATCGAGGGGGTGGTGCTGCGGTTCGGCGCGATCTACGGCCCTGGCGTGCCCTCCACCGAGGCCGCGCTGCGGCGACTGCAGTCGCGGCGCTTCTTCGTGCCCGCCGGGGCCACCGGCCGCATGCCGTTCGTCCACATCGACGACGTGGTGAGCGCGATGGTCGCGGCGCTGCAGAGCCCGGTCGCACGCGGTGTCTACAACATCGCCGACGACGACCCGATGCCGTTTGCCGCGTTCGCCGGCACCGCGGCGGTCCTGCTGGGCGTTCCTGCGCCGAGGGCCCTTCCGGGTTGGCTGGTGCGCATCGCCGCGCCGCTCGGCGGCGCGCTGACGTCGCTGAATCTCGCGTTGTCCAGCGATCGGGCGCACCACGAGCTCTGCTGGACTCCGCGGTATCGCACGCCGCACGACGGGCTGCTGCAGACGGTGGTCTCGCTGCGGCGGGCTGCGTGATCCGGCGACGAGCGGCTATGATCGCCGCGTATGTCGCCTGCGCACGTGGCAGCCCTTCTCGTCGTCGCGATGGTCACGGCGGCGGCGGGCCGGCAGGAGCACGGCAGCATCGAGGGGCGCATCACCTTCGCGGGCACGCCTCCGCCGCCGACGACGGTGGCGGAGAACGGCGGCGCGCAACCGGTGTTATACGTGGACCGCTCCGGCGGGTTGCGTCATGCCCTCGTGTACCTGCCGGACGGACGTGTCGCCGGTCCCGTCGCGGCAGAGGCGCGCGTGAACCAGCGCAACTTCATCTTCCAGCCGCAGGTGCTCGCGGTGCGCGCGGGGCAGCCGGTGCGCTTCACGAACGACGATCCGTCGAACCACAACGTGCGCGCGCAGGGGGCGGGGCCGGAGAACACGTTCAGCATCAACACCGCGCCCGGCAGCGTCGGTCCGGCGTCGCGCACGTTCGTGGCAACGCCGCCCGATCGCCCGCTGCAGCTGTCCTGCGACATCCATCCCTGGATGGCCGCCTGGCTGTACGTGTTCGAGCACGATCTGTTCGCGGTCACCGGGCAGGATGGCCGCTACCGGATCGACAACGTACCTCCGGGGCGTCATCGGATCGCTGTTCGTCAACCATCCGGCCGGCTCGCGCGTGATCTGTCGGTGGAGGTGCGCGCGGGCGAGACGACCAGCCTCGACGTCCGCTTCACTTCGGCTGACCTGGGCATGCCGTCGCGATGAGCGGAGACTCGCGCGAAGGCCTGCCGCTCGCGGGCCTGAAGGTCATCGACCTCACCCGTGTCGTCGCCGGCCCGCTCTGCACGATGCTGCTGGCGGACATGGGAGCCGAGGTCGTCAAGATCGAGGACCCGCAGCTCGGGGACGAGACCCGCGGCTGGGCTCCATTCGTGAACGGATGGAGCACCTACTTCCTCAGCGTCAACCGCAACAAGAAGAGCGTCGCGGTCGACCTGAAGACGCCGGAGGGCGTGGCGCTGCTCGAAGACCTCGTGCGCGGGGCCGATGTCCTCGTCGAGAACTTCCGGCCGGGCACGCTCGAGCGCCTCGGATTCGGCCAGGCGCGGGCGCGCGCGCTGAACGAGCGGCTGATCTACTGCTCGATCTCCGGGTACGGCGCCACCGGCCCGCGCCGCGATCGCTCCGGCTACGACATGGTGATCCAGGCCGAGTCGGGGTTGATGGACGTCACCGGCTTCCCGGACAACGGGCCCACCAAAGTGGGTGTCGCCATCACCGATTGTCTCGCCGCGCTGTATGCGGTCCAGGGGATTCTGCTCGCGCACATCAGCCGCCTGAAGACCGGAAAGGGGCAGTTCCTGGACATCGCGCTGCTCGACTCCGCGTTCTCGGTGCTCGGCCTGCCGGCGGGAATCGTGGCAGCCACGGGACACGGTCCGGGGCGGCTCGGCAACGCGCATCCGTCGCTCGCGCCGTACCAGCCGTACGCCGCGGCTGACGGGCAGGTCGTGGTCGCGGTGGCGAATCCTCGTCTCTGGTCGCGCTTCTGCGCGGCTGTCGGGCTCGAGGCGCTGGAGCACGATCCGCGGTTCGCGACGAACTCGGATCGGCTGGCAAACCGCACGGCGCTCAACGCGCTCATCGAGGAGCGCTTCAGGGACCTGACGGTGGACTGGATCCTCGATCGGCTGAACGCGGCCGGCGTGCCGTGCGGCCGCGTGCGGACGATCGAGGAGGTGCTGCGCGATCCGCAGCTCGCGGCGCGCGACATGCTCGTGGATCTCCCGGCCGGCGACGCCACCGTCGCGGTGCCCGGCAACCCGATTCACCTCTCCGACGTGCCTCGGCGTCCGGCCTCGCCCGCTCCCGCCCTCGGGCAACACACCGATGAGTTCCGTCGCCGTCTGCCACACGACGACACTCAGCAGCGCGGCGACACGGACGATCGGTAGTTCGCGCGCCGTCGTCTCAGGCGAGAGCCCACGTCGCGAGCCCGGCGAGACCGCCGGCGGCGATCAGCCAGGCCGAGTTGACGCGGAACCGGACGAGCGCAAACAGGCTGATCGCGGCCAGGGCGACGGTGAGCGGGTCGACGAGCGCGGTGCGGCCGAGCTGCCAGGACACGACCGTCATCAGCGCGAGCGCGGCGGCGTTGACGCCGTCGAGCGCGGCGCCGGCGGCGGCGGAGCGGCGCAGTCTGGGCACAATCGGGCCCATGAGCGCGACGAACACGAACGCCGGGAGGAAGATGCCGGCGGTCGCGATCGCCGCGCCAGGCGTGCCGCCCAGCACGTAGCCGACGAACGTCGCCGTCGTGAAGAGCGGACCGGGTGTGACCTGGCCGATGGCGATCGCGTCGATCAGCTCGGCCTCCGTGAGCCACCTGTACCTCTCGACGAGATCGGCGCGGAGGAAGGCGAACAGCACGTAGCCGCTGCCGTACAGCAGTGCGCCGGCCTTCGCGAACACGAGGAAGATCGGCCACAGTCCGACCGGCGTGGCCGGAACGGCCGCCTGCGCGGCGAGGGTCGTCGTCGCCGCGCCGGCGGCGCAGACCGCCAGCCCGTGCCGTGCCATGCCGCCGGGTCGCCGCACGAGCGCGGACGCGGCCATCACGCCGCCAGCCGCGGGGAGCAGGATCAGCTCGTGCACCCCCGCGGCGGCGGCCACCACGCACGCCGCCGCGACGAGCGCGAGCGTCCACGAACGCACGGCGGTGCGCGCAAGGCGAACCAGTGCCTGCGCGACGATCGCGACCGCGACCGGCTTGACGCCGTAGAGCAGCGCCTCGGCCTGCACGAGCGTGCCGAATCGGACGTAGACCCACGCGATCGCGCCGACGATCAGCGCGGCCGGCACGATGAACGACAGCCCGGCGACGAGAAGCCCCGGCCACCCGGCACGCACGAAGCCGATGTGGATCGCCATCTCCGTCGAGTTCGGGCCGGGGATGAGGTTCGTGGCGCCGAGGAAGTCGAGGAACTGCTCGCGGGTGAGCCATGGCCGGCGCCGCACGACCTCGTCCTCCATCATCGCGATGTGGACGGCCGGGCCGCCGAAGGCGGTCACGCCCAGGCGGAGGAACAGCCGGGCGAGCTCGAGGAGGGACGCGGTTCGGCGGCCGGGGGGGACGTCCGCTCGTGCAGCTGACATCAGGTGAGAACAGTATCAGGCCGGATCGGGTCAAATCAGGTCGGATGAGGTCGGATCGGGTCTGATCAGGTCCGCCCAAGCTCAGCAACAAACACCACGGCAGAACGCAGGACGAACGATACAATCAGCCCGATGCCGGCGAGCCCACAGCCAATCGACCAGCGGACGCTGGTCGCCGCCCTGTCACGCGCGCAGAGTGCGGCCGACGCGGCGGCCACGATCTCGGCTGCGGCGTGCGCCTTGCTGGGTGCTGACGCTGGCGCGGTCTTCGTTCGCGAGGGAGACGAAGCCGTACGTGCGGTGGGCGCCGGGAGTGCACCGGCTGCCGATTCGCTCGACGCCTCCGGCACGGAGCTCGCCGCGTGGGTCACACGTCATGCGACCCCGGCTGTTGTCGCCGACGTGCAGCAGGACGACTCCGGCCTCCCGCTGCACGCGCTGAGCCTGACGCCCGTTCGCGGCGTGCTGGTGGTGCCGTTGCCGGGTGATGCCGGCGCGCCGGCCGGCGCGCTTGCGGCCTGCTGGATGAGACCGCATGTGTCCAGCGCGGACGAGGTCGCCTCGTTCGAGCAGCTGGCCGGCGTCGCGGCGCTGGGGCTCCGCATTCACGAGCTCGGGCGCGAGGTCGAGACCCTGCGCGGCACGGTGCAGGCGCAGCGGCGCGAGCTCGATCACCGCGTGGCCGAGTTCGAGACCCTGCTCGACGTCATCCCGGTCGGCATCGGCATCGCGCGAGATCCGCTGGGCAACGACATCGGCACGAACCGGGCCTTCCGCGAGATGCTGCGGCTCTCGCCTGACGCCAATGCGTCCCTCTCGGCGCCCGAGCCGGAGCGCCCGCACCACTTCCGCCTCCAGAAGGACGGCCGCGAGCTGCCGCCGGATGCGCTGCCGCTGCAGCGGGCTGCCCGCGAGGGCGTGCAGATCAACGGGCTCGAGGTCGACCTCGTGTTCGACGACGGCAGCCGCAGGAAGCTGCTGGAGTTCGCTTCGCCGCTCTTCGACGAGCACAACCGGGTGCGCGGCAGCGTAGGCGCTTTCGTCGATGTCACGGAGCGGGCCGCGGCCGAGGAGCGCTTCCGCCGGCTCTCCGACGATGCGCCGATGGGAATCTGGATCACGGGCCCGGACCACCGCACGATCTGGGTGAACCGCGTGTGGATCGAGTTCACGGGCCGGCCGCTCGAGGCGCATCTCGGGAGCGGGTGGGCCGAATCGGTGCATCCCGAGGATCGACAGCGCGTCATCGAGGAAAGCCGGGCGGCCTTCCGCACGCAGTCGCCGATCGAGTTCGAGCTCCGCGTCCGCCGGCACGACGGCGTGTACCGGTGGATGCTGTCGCGCGGGCGTCCGCTCTATGACAACCGCCAGTTCATCGGCTATGTCGGCCTGATCGTGGATGTCACGGCGCAGCACGACGCGGCGCTGGCGGAGCGGCGCGCGCGTGAGGAGGCCGAGCGGGCCAACCATCTGAAGGATGAGTTCCTCGCGATCCTCTCGCACGAACTGCGCACGCCGCTGAACGCGATCGTGGGGTGGACGTATCTGCTGCGCGAGCACCGGGATTCGCCGGAGCTCGTCAGGCAGGCGCTCGACACGCTCGAGCGCAATGCGCGGCTGCAGTCGCGACTCATCGACGACCTGCTCGACATGAGCCGGATCGTGACGGGGCGGGTACGGCTGGAACGGGAGCGCGTCGAGCTGCAGGGCGTCATCGCCGCGGTCGCCGATTCGGTGCGGCCGGATGCCGAGCGGAAGAGGGTCGAGCTGGTGCTCGATCTCGATCGCCGCGTGCCGCCGATCCTCGGCGACCCCGCGCGGCTTCAGCAGGTCGTCTGGAACCTGGTGGCGAACGCGGTGAAGTTCACCAACCCCGGTGGAACCGTCTCGGTCTCGCTCACCGTCGCCGAAGGGGAGGCCGCGATCACGGTCCGGGATACGGGCTCGGGCATCGACCCCGCGTTTCTCCCGCACATGTTCGAGCGGTTCCGCCAGGCGGACGCCTCGACCTCGCGACGGCATGGCGGGCTCGGCATCGGGCTCTCGATCGCACGGGATCTCGTCGAGCTGCACGGCGGAGAGATTCGCGCCGAAAGCCAGGGCACCGGCCGCGGCGCGACCTTCGTCGTCACGCTGCCGATCCCTCCCGCCTCGCGGGGCGACCTGATGCTCGCAGCCGGGAGCGACGAGAGAAGTCTGCCGAGATTCGACGGCGTCTCGGTGCTGCTCGTCGAGGACGACCTCGATTCGCAGCGGCTGTTCTCGCTCCTGCTGGAACAGCGCGGCGCCACGGTCCGGAGCGTGTCGTCTGCCGCGGCGGCGGTCTCGGCGCTCGAGGAGGCGGTGCCGGACGTGCTGGTGAGCGACATCGGGTTGCCGGGTGCCGACGGGTACGAGCTGATCCGCCAGATCCGCGCGCGCGGCGGTCCGTTCAGCCGGCTGCCCGCGTTGGCGCTCACCGCGTTCGCCCGGAAGAACGACCGGCGGCGCGCGGTCGCTGCCGGATTCCAGATGCACCTGTCGAAGCCGGTGCGGCCGGCCGACCTGTGCGGCGCCATCGGCCGGCTGATTGGCGCGCAGGCCTCGGTACGGTCCTCCCGACGCGCTCACCGGTCCCGATGACGCCGCTCGTCATCCAGCGCCTGCACAACCAGAAGCTCTCGGACGCCGGATGCCGCCGCGCCGCCGACGTCGTGCGCCGGCTCGGTGCCGTGCAGGCCCAGGAGTTCCGTCCCGCGAAGTGGGCGCTCGGCCTGCGCGCGGCCGGCGTCACCGAAGCGGACGTCGACGCCGCGTTCGACCGCGGGCTGATCCTGCGCACGCACGTGATGCGCCCGACCTGGCACTTCGTGCCGGCGGCCGACATCCGGTGGATGCTCGAGCTCACGGGCCCGGCGGTGTCCCGCCGCATGGCGCCGTACAACCGGAAGCTGGAGCTCGACGCAGCCCTGTTCGCGCGCAGCCATGACGCCGTCGCGCGGGCGCTCGAGGGCGGCCGGTTCCTGACACGCACCGAGCTCGCGGAGGTGCTCGCGCGGGCAGGGATCCACGCGCGCAGTCAGCGGCTCGGTCACCTGATGCTGCAGGCGGAGCTCGATCGGGTGATCTGCAGCGGGCCGCGGCGCGGGCGCCACCAGACGTACGCGCTGTTCGACGAGCGGGCGCCGCGGGCGGTGTCACTGCCCCGCGACGAGACCCTGGCGGAGCTGGCGTGGCGGTACTTCCGCAGCCACGGTCCGGCGACGCTGCGCGACTTCTCCTGGTGGTCCGGGCTTCCGATGGCGGACGTGCGGGCCGCCGTCGCGCTCACCGGGACGCGACTGCGGGAAACCGTGATCGAGGGGCGCCGGTGCTGGCACGCCGCGCGTTCGGATTCCCGGTCAGGAACCGGAACCCACCTCCTGCCGATTTACGACGAGTACCTGATCGCGTATCGCGAGCGTGACGACGTCATCCACCCGACCGCGCGGGCGCACGCCACCCCGGATCTGTACGGGAACTGGGTGATCGTCGACGGACGGCTTGCCGGGACCTGGCGGCAGGTCGAGGATGGCAGCCGCGTGCGGATCCGGATCTCGACGCCCGTGTCGATGACGAAAGCGGCCCGGCGCGCACTGGCGGCCTCGGCGCAGCGTCTGGCCGAATTCAGCGGGACGCCCGTGTCCCTTGCCGTCTGAACGTGGGGAACGGCACCTTCAGGGGTTCAGGGGGTCGTCCCGGACACGTTAGGATGGCGGGTCGATGACGTCGGTGCTGGTGCATGTGGGATATGGGCTGATGTTGTGCGCGCTGGCGGCGCGCGACATCCTGTGGCTGCGGGGCATTCTCGTGGTCGCGCAATCGGTGCTGTCGCTGTACGCCTGGCAGATCAGGGTCCCGAGCATCGCCACCTGGAACGCGCTCTTCGTCGTCATCAACACCATCTGGGTGATCAAGATCCTGCACGACCGGCGTGCCGTCGCGCTGCCGCCCGACCTGCAGCCGCTGCATGCCCGTCACTTCTTCGCCCTCTCGCCGTCGGAGTTCCTGCGGTGGTGGAGGCAGGGGCGACGTGAGACGCTGCGCGACGAGGTGCTGACGACTGAAGGCCGCTTCCCCGAGGCGCTGTTCTTCGTGCTGGACGGCACCGTGCGCGTGACGCGCGCCGGCGCGCCGGTCACTGAACTGGAGGCCGGCCATTTCGTCGGCGAGATGAGCCTGATCACGGGCCGGCCGGCCACGGCTGACGCCGTGGCCGCCGGCCGGATCGAGGTGATGCGCTGGGACGTCGGGCAGCTGGAGGCCATCCGCGCGGCCGATCCGCAGCTCTGGACCCGCATCCAGTCCGCGATCGGCCAGGATCTCGTCGTCAAGATCGGCCGTCAGGCCAGCTCCCAGCCCGCGCGGTAGGGCTCCCGGATAATCGGTTCGGCCTCGGGCACGCCCTTCACGGCCATCGCCTGCGGATCCCATTCAATCCGCCGGCCGAGGCGCAGCGAGAGCACGCCGAGCAGGGCGAGCTCGGTGAGGCGGGCGGCGTATTCGAAGTTGCTGCCCGCCGGCGCGCCTCCCTTGCAGGCGTCAAGCCACTCGCGATGGTGGCCGGGCGAGCGGGGCAGCGTCGCGGCCGGTTTCGTGAAGCCCGTGAACTTCGAGGCGGGCAGCAGCTCCCACTGACCACCGGCCCCGCCGGTGATCATCGCGCCGCGGTCGCCGACGAAGATCACGCCGCGGCCCGGGAGCGGCCGGCCTTCGAGGTACTCCGACAGCGTCGGCTTCAACCCGCCGTCGTACCACCGGACCGACAGCGCCGGCTGGCTGCCGCGAGCCGCGAAGCGGTACTCGCCGATGCAGCCGTGGGGCGCCAGCTCGTTGTCGGTCGGGCCGGCCGGGTAGAACTCGACGCTGTCGGGAGCGCCGAGCTCGAAGGCCCAGAGCGAGGAATCGAGCTCGTGCGGGCCGAAGTCGGCGACGTTCGTCCCGCCGAACGCCCAGAAGTCGCGCCAGGTGACCGGGCAGTACGCCGGATGGTACGGCCGCGGCTCGCGCGGTCCGAGCCAGAGATCCCAGTTCAGCCCGGCGGGTACCTTCGGCTGCTCATCCGGTATCGAGACGAGCGAGCGGTTCCAGCGGCTGCCTCCGACCCAGCAGTGCACTTCGCGGACCGTGCCGATGGCGCCGGCCCGCAGCAGCTCGACGATCTCGCGCATCGTGTCGCGCGAGTGGCCGATGTTGCCCATCTGCGTCGCGACGCCCGTCTCCTTCGCGACCCGTGAGACGAGCCGGGCTTCCCAGATGTTGTGCGTCAGCGGCTTCTCGCAGTAGACGTGCTTGCCGGCGCGCATCGCCAGCACCGAGACGTGCGCGTGCACGTGGTCGGGCGTCGCGCACAGCACCGCGTCCACCGCGCGCTCCTTCTCGAGCAGCTCCCGGAAGTCCTGGTACTCCGCGCAGCGGAAGTTGGGGGTGGTCTTCGAGTAGTGCGTCTCGATCTCGGCCTTGATCGGCAGCCGGCCGGCGACGCCGCCGTAGTAGAACCGCTCGAGGCCGAAGTACTCGGCCGGATCGGCGATCGCGATCACCTGCGCATCGGCGTGCTGGAAGAGTGCCCGGAGGTTCGTGCGTCCCTGACCGCCGGCGCCGACGAGCGCGATGTTCACCTTGTCGCTCGGCGCCGGCTGAGCCGGTGTCCCCCCGACGACGTGGCGCGGGACGATCGTGAGGGACGCCGCGGCGGCGGCTCCTTCCTTGAGGAAGTGACGGCGTGACAGCGACGTGTCCCGTTTCATGAGGTCCTCTCCTGGGCGACGGCTGGTACAGGTGTCTGACACCCGTACAAGTACCGGTGTCTGACACTCGCACCAGTACCGTGCCAGATACCCGTACGGCGATGGCGTAGATAGTATTACCGTCCGCCGCCCATGGCGAGGAGCCGCGCACGGCGTGCAAGGCCGGCTTTACCTCCCTCGGCGGGTCCACCTACTCTAAGGGGCCACCGTGACGATGGTGCGCAGCTTCCTGACGCTGGCGGCCGCGGCGATCGTGGTCGTGTCCCGGGGGACGCCGGTGGCCGCCGAGCCCCTGACGGTGCAGCTGCGCTGGACGCACCAGGCGCAGTTCGCCGGGTACTACGTCGCGGACGCGCGCGGCTACTACAGGCGGGAGGGTCTGGAGGTGTCCCTCGCGCCGGGCGGCCCCGGCATCGCGCCGCTCGAGCGGCTGCAGCGGGGCGAGGTGGACGTCGCCGTCGCGTGGCTGTCGCACGCCCTCGACGCCCGGATGCGGGGCGCGGACGTCGTGAACATCGCGCAGGTGTTCTACCGCTCGGCGATGTCGCTGGCGTGCCGGAGGACCGCCACTGTCCGCAGCCTCGAGGACATCGCGGGCCAGTCGATCGGGGTGTGGAATCTCGGCGACGAGACGAGCGTCCGCCTCTGGCTCGAGCGGGCTCCGGATGCCGATCGGGAGCACCAGGAGAACATGCTGGAGACGGTGCTGACGCTCCTCCCGGCCGGCGGCCCGTTCGGCCTCCTCGCGCTCGACGAGTACGAGCGGACCGTGGAGATTCTGGCCGAGGGGGGCTTCCGCGCAGGCGCCCTGCATGAGGCCGCGCGCGAAGCGTGGACCCATCGGGATCTGGAGCGCCGCGGATCTGGCGCCGCGGGCGACGCTGCCGCCCGCGACCCAGCATCAGCTGGTGAAGGTGGTGCGGACGCGGTGGTTCTACGTGCTCGATCTCATCGGGACGGCCGCGTTCGGTCTCGCCGGGTTCATGCGCGCCCAGCAGCGCCGCTACAACCTGTGGGGCGCGTTCGTGCTCACCGCGGTGCCGGCGGTGGGCGGCGGCACCCTGCGCGACCTCCTCGTCGGGGGCACCCGGCACCCGCCGTTCATCCTGAAGGATCCGAACTATCTCGCGGTCGTCCTGGCCGTCGTCGTGGTGGGCACGATCGTCACCCGCCTGGCGCCGGCCATCAAGGAGACGCGGGCGTTCGGCGAGACGCTTTTGCGGTTCGACTCGGTCGGATTGGCGGTCTTCGCGATCGTCGGGGCGCAGGTGGCGCTGATCGCGGGCCTGGGCTGGCACTGGGTGCCGCTCTGCGCGGCGGTGACGGCGGCCGGCGGCGGCCTGCTGCTGGACGTGATCACGGCGCGCCCGCCGCGGGCCTTCGGCGGCGGCGAGCCGTACGAAGGGGTGGCAATCGGGGGCGCGCTGCTCTTCCTGCTCCTGCTCCGGGTAGCGGCGCGCTACGAGCACGAACCGCGGCTGGTCACGGCGGCGATCGTCATCACGCTGTTCGTGACGTACATCGCCCGCATCGTCGTCATCAAGTTCAGGATCCGCTCGTATCGCCTGGGCATGCCCAGGAGGCCCGGGAGGAAATGAGTGCGACCCGCCCCGGCCGCAGGTGCGGATGACGGGCGCCCGGCGCTGACGTCGTATCGGCGCGTGATCCTGACGATCGAGGAGTAGCAGGGACGTGGGGACGGGAACGGAGACACGCGGACACAGGCGGCGCGCTCACGCGGCCCGCGTCGCAGCTCCCTGCATCGCGCTGCTGGTGTTGCTGGTGACAGGCGTGCCGCGCGACCTCGGCGCCCAGCTGCTGCCGGGCGTCGTGCGGGCGCTCGCGCCGGGGCGGATACTCGTCTCCGCGCGCCATCTGCCCGATCCGAACTTCTCCGACACCGTCGTGCTGCTCGTCGACTACAACGAGGAAGGCGCCATGGGGCTCATTCTCAACCGGCGCACCGACGTGCCGCTCGCGCGCGCGTTCCCGCTCGTGAGTCCCGCGCCCGACGCGAAGCAGCGGCTCTACTTCGGCGGACCGGTGGCGCCAGACGGCGTCATGGCGCTGTTGCGCGCCACGTCACCGCAGCCGGACGGACGGGAGGTTCTCGACAACGTCCATCTCATCGGCCAACGCGAACCGCTCGAATCGCAGATCCGCGCGCAGACCGCGTCCGACCGCTTCCGCGTCTACGTCGGGTATTCGGGCTGGGGGCCCGGGCAGCTCGATCGCGAAGCGGCCGAAGGGTCCTGGCACGTCCTGCCCGCCACGGCCGATCTCGTCTTCGATCCGGACCCGGACTCGCTCTGGGATCGGCAGATTCGCCTCACCGACGTGCGCGTGGCGCGACTCGGCCTGACGAACCACTGAGCCATAGAGGCCACGAAGGCAACACGGAGAGATCCCGCATTCGCTGTTCTCCGTGCGCCTCCGTGCCCGCTGTGGCTCAGTGGTTCGGTGACGCGCCGAGCACCTGGTGAATCCGCCGCAGCCGCGGGCTGTCACCCCTCCAGGCTCGGCCGCGTCAGGACGACGAGGCTGCGGCTGACGGTCTCGACCGTCTCGCCGGCGCGGACGCGGCGCGAGTCGTCCGGCAGGAAGCCGACCGCCGTGTCGACGATGATCGTCCAGATGCGGTCCGGAGCCGGCTGCCGCGCGCTCTCGATCGGCCAGCCGGGAATCGTGAACGTCAGCGGGTCCTCGTGCGCGTTGAACAGCAGCAGGAAGCTGCTGTCGCGGATGGGGCGCCCCCGCTCGTCCAGCTCCGGCAGCGCGTCGCCGTTCAGCACCACCGCGAACGACTTGGCGAAGCCGTTGCGCCAGTCCTCGTCCGACATCTCGACGCCGTCCGGGCGGAACCAGGCGATGTCGGCCACGCCGTGCCCGCGTACGGGGCGTCCCTTGAACCAGTGCCGACGGCGGAACACCGGGTGCTCCGCGTGCAGGTGCACCAGGGCGCGCGTGAACGCCAGCAGCTCCAGGTCGGCGTGCTCCCAGTCGAACCAGGCGATCTCGTTGTCCTGGCAGTACGCGTTGTTGTTGCCGCGCTGCGTGCGCCCGATTTCGTCGCCGCCGAGCAGCATCGGGATCCCCTGCGACAGCAGGAGGGTCGTCAGGAAGTTGCGCTGCTGCCGCGCGCGCAACGCGTTGACCGCGGGGTCGGTCGTGGACCCTTCGACGCCGCAGTTCCACGACCGGTTGTGTGTCTCGCCGTCGCGGTTGTCCTCGCCGTTGGCCTCGTTGTGCTTCTCGTGGTACGAGACGAGGTCGCGCAGCGTGAAGCCGTCGTGCGCGGTGACGAAGTTGATGCTGGCATACGGGCGCCGCCCGTCGTTCTCGTAGAGATCGGAGCTGCCGGTGAGGCGCATGGCGAACTCGCCGAGCGTGCCCCCCTCGCCCCGCCAGTAGTCGCGCACCGCGTCGCGATACATGCCGTTCCACTCGCACCAGCGCACCGGGAAGTTGCCGACCTGGTAGCCGCCCGTGCCGAGGTCCCACGGCTCCGCGATGAGCTTCACGCCGTTGAGCGTCGGATCCTGGTGGATGATGTCGAAGAACGCGGAGAGGCGGTCGACGTCGTACAGCTCGCGCGCCAGCGTCGAGGCGAGGTCGAACCGGAACCCGTCCACGTGCATCTCCCGCACCCAGTACCGGAGCGAGTCCATCACCAGCATCAGCGCGTACGGATCGCGCATGTTCAGGCTGTTGCCGGTGCCGGTGTAGTCCATGTAATAGCGCGGCTCGTGCTCGACGACCCGGTAGTAGGCGCGGTTGTCGATCCCCTTCAGGTTGAGCAGCGGGCCGAGATGGTTCCCCTCGCCGGTGTGGTTGTAGACCACGTCGAGAATCACCTCGAGCCCGGCGCGGTGGAGCGTGCGCACCATCTCCTTGAACTCGCGGACCTGTCCGCCCGCGATGCCGGAACCCGAGTACTCCGAGTGCGGCGCGAAGTAGCCGTACGAGTGGTAGCCCCAGTAGTTGCGCAGGCCGCGGTCGATCAGGTGCTTCTCGTGGAGGAAGTGGTGCACCGGCATCAGCTCCACGGCGGTCACGCCGAGGCTGGTGAGATGCTCGATGGCCGCCGGGTGCGCGAGCCCCGCGTACGTGCCGCGCAGACGCTCCGGGATGCGCGGGTGGCGCTTCGTGAAGCCCTTGACGTGGACCTCGTAGATCACCGTCTCGTGCAGTCCGCGCCGCAGCGGCCGATCGCCCTGCCAGTCGAAACGCTCGTCGACGACCACCGACTTCGGCACGAAGGGACCGCTGTCGGCGTCGTCCCGGACGAGGTCGTCGCCGCCGAGCGGATAGGGGAAGAGCGACGGGTGCCAGGCAATCGTCCCGGCGATCGCGCGCGCGTACGGGTCGACCAGCAGCTTCGCCGGGTTGCAGCGGTGTCCGTTCAGCGGATCCCAGGGGCCGTGCACCCGGAATCCGTACCGCTGGCCGGGTCCGACGCCGGGCAGGTAGCCATGCCAGCAGAACGCGGTCCGTTCCGGCAGCTGCACGCGCGTCTCACGCCCCTCGTCGTCGAACAGGCAGAGATCGACCCGCTCGGCGACGCTCGAATAGAGCGAGAAGTTCGTGCCTGCCCCGTCCCACGTCGCGCCGAGCGGGTACGGTTCGCCCGGCCTGACCGCGACGCGCGTCGTGCCACCTCCCACTCCCGCTGCTGCCCGGGTCGTCATGCTTCGCCTCCGGTCTCCGTTCTGACAATCGCCGCGGACTCCGGGGGCATGTACATGCATGCCTGCTCGAGCCGCACGTCCCGCGATGAGGACAGAAGCACGTGACCGCTGCCGTCCAGGGGAATCCGCCGCGTCTCGCCGGCGAGATTGCAGACGGTGGCGATCTCGCGGCGCCGGACGACGATCCAGGATTCCGCATCGTTCACCGCGACCCGGCAGGCCTGCCGGTCCGGATTGCGCAGCGCCGGCGTCTCGCGGCGCAGGGCGATGAGGCGCCGGTGCCAGTCGAGGAGGTCGCGGTGGCCCGGTCGTGCGGCTTCGCTCCAGTCGAGGCGCGACCGCTCGAACGTCCCGATCGACTGCGGGTCGGGGATCTCCGCCGGATCCCAGCCGAACGCCGCGAACTCGCGGCGCCGCCCCTCGGCGACCAGGCGTCCGAGCTCCTCGTCGTGTCCGGTGAAGTACTGGAACGGCGTGGACGCTCCCCACTCCTCGCCCTGGAAGAGCAGCGGCACGTACGGCGCGGTGAGCAGCAGCGCGGCGGCGATGTGGAGCCGGCCCGGCGTGACGAGCTGCGACAGCCGATCGCCCTTCGCGCGGTTCCCGATCTGATCGTGGTTCTGTGCCGCGACCACAAAGCGCGATCCGGGGACGCCGTGCGGCGCGCGGCCGTGGATGCGGCCGCGATGCCGGGAGTAGAGGCCGCCGTAGACGAATCCTTCGCGCACGGCGACGGCGAGCTGGTCGACCGTCCCGAAGTCCTCGTAGTATCCGGTGCGCTCGCCGGTGAGCACGGTGTGAAGCGCGTGGTGGAAGTCATCGCTCCACTGCGCGTCGATGCCGTATCCGCCGCGCTCCCGCGGCCAGACGACGCGGGGATCGTTCAGGTCGCTCTCGGCGATCAGCACGAGATGGCGGCCGAGCGCGGCTTCCAGCGCGTCGACCTCGGCGGCGAGCTGTTCGAGCAGGTGCACCGCCGACGCGTCGACCAGCGCGTGGATCGCATCGATGCGCAGCCCGTCGGCGTGGTACTCGCGCAGCCACATGGCCGCGTTGTCACAGAAGAAGCGGCGCACGTCGTCGCTGCCGGCGCCGTCGAGGTTCACCGCATCCCCCCAGGGAGTGCGATACCGGTCGGTGAAGTACGGGCCGAACCGCCCGAGGTAGTTGCCCGCAGGTCCCAGGTGGTTGTAGACGACGTCGATGAGGACGGCGAGGCCGTGCGCGTGGCAGGCGTCGACGAGACGCTTGAGGCCGTCGGGACCGCCGTACGCGTGATGCGGCGCGTAGAGATCCACGCCGTCGTAGCCCCATCCGCGTGTGCCGGCGAATTCGCAGACCGGCATCAACTCGACGTGCGTGATGCCGAGATCGACGAGATGCGGCAGCCGCTCGATGGCGGCATCGAACGTCCCGGCGTTCGTGAAGGTCCCGACGTGCAGCTCGTAGATCACGGCGGACGCCAGCGGCGGCGCCTGCCACCCGGCGTCGTGCCACTCGAAGGCGTCGTGATCCACGACCGCCGACAGGGCGTGCACCCCGTCCGGCTGATGCTCGCTGCGCGGATCGGGGAACGGGCCCTCGCCGTCCAGCACGTAGCCGTAGCGCTCGCCGGCGCGCGCACGCCGATCGGCGATCCACCAGCCGCCTGCGTCCCGGCGCATCGGCGTGATGCCCTCGGGCGTCTGCAGCGCGACGGTCCCCACCTGCGGCGCCCACACGCGGTAGCGTTCGCCGGGCCTCATGTGCGTTCCAGCAGGGCGACCGGCAGCGTCTGCCAGAGCGCGTCGAGCGCGACGGGGCCATCCGGCAGCGTCGTCCTCGTGAGCACGTTGCGCCAGGTGCCGGCCGGCAGCGTGAGCGTCGTGCCGCTCCAGTCGCCGCGCGCGGTCAACACCAGCCGCGGGACGATGGTCACGGCAACGCCGCCGCGCGCGAAGGCGACCACGTGCGCGGCACGGTTGCCGTCGGCTTCGAGAGGCGTGTAGGTGCCGTCCGGACCGAACGCGGAGACCTGCCGTCGCCGCAGCGCGAGCGCCTCCCGGACGACGTGCAGCTTGGGCAGGCCCTCGTCTGCGCGCGCCGCAATCGCGACGGGGTCGAGCCCGTCGAGCTCCGCGAGGGCCCGCAGCCGCACCTCGAAGTCCACCGGGCGCCGGTTGTCCGGGTCGACGAGGCTCAGCGACCACAGCTCCGTGCCCTGGTACGTGTCGGGGACGCCGGGGGCCGTCAGGCGGATGAGCGTCTGCGCGAGCGCGTTCACACGGCCCGGCGCGACGAGCGGCGCGACGAACGCTTCAACCTCTGCACGCAGCTCGACATCGCCGTAGAGGCCGTCGATGAATCGCCGGACGGCCCGGTCGTACTCCGCATTCGGGGCGGTCCACGACGTATGCACCTTCGCCTCGCGCGTGGCCTTCTCCATGTACGCGGCGAGCCGTTCGGCCTCGATCGGCCAGGCGCCGACCAGCGTCTGGTAGAGGAGGTACTCGGCGTTGCGGTCCGGCATGTCGCCGGTCCGATGGCGGGCGGCCATCGACGACCAGCGCCTGCATGCGGCCGCCCACTGGGCCGGGCATTCCGAGAGCAGCGCCAGCCGCGCGCGCACGTCCTCGCCGCGCTTCGTGTCGTGCGTCGCGGTCGTCAGCATCCCGAGCGGCCAGCGCCGGAGCGTGTCGGCAGCGGCGGCGTGGAACCTGCCCGGATCGATCGAGAACCGCGATGGGTCGCCTCCGACCTCGTTGAGCGCGACGAACCGGTTGTAGGTGTAGAAGGCGGTGTCCTCGACGCCCTTCGCCATCGCGGGTCCGGTGAGCTGCTGGAAGCGCGCGGTGAACTCGTCCTCCAGGTCGCCGCGGATCCCGGGGAGCAGCAGATCGCGGAGGAAGTCGAAGAGCGCCGGCTCCAGGTCGGTGCGCCGTGCCGCCGCGGCCGTGGCCGCCTCGCAGACGATCCGTCGATCGCGATCCGACACGTCGCCCGTGGAAGGCCGGACGTAGGTCCGGTACACCGGAAAGCACGCGACAAGCTCGCGCAGCGCCGCCGTCAGGTGATGGCGCGAGTAGTCCCGGTAGCGCAGGTGGCGCTCGCAGATGTCGAGCAGCAGATCCGTGAGCCGGTTGACGTCGCTGCCGAGCACCTCGCGCAGCACGAAGAGCTTCCGGTCGTGCACGACTTCGGCGTAGTCCGTCGGCTCGCCGGTGAACTCCGCGTAGAACGCCGTCAACGGCGCCTCACCGGCCGGATCCACGAACAGCCGCAGCACGAGATTGAGAAAGTCGTAGCCCGTCGTCCCCTGGATCGGGAACGTCTCGCGCAGCGGCTCGCCGGGCTCGAGAACCTTCTCCGCGACGATCCAGGCGTCGGGGGCCGCCGCGCGGAGCCGGTCGAAGTACTCCTGCGGATCGCGCAGGCCATCCGGGTGATCGATGCGCAGCCCGTCGAGGATGCCCCGCTCGATCCACTCGAGCACCAGGCGATGCGTGTCGTGGAACACCTGCTCGTCCTCCATGCGGAGGCCGATGAGCGTGTTGATGTCGAAGAAACGCCGGTAGCCGAGATCGCGGGCGGCCGAGCGCCACCACGCCAGCCGGTACATCTGCATCTCGAGCAGCGCATGCATCGACTCGGGCTCGGCGTTGAACTCGGCGATCGCCCGGTCCACGGCGTGTGCCGCCTCGGCATCTTCGGCGAGCAGCCTCTGGAGCTGCGCGCGCAGGATCTCCTTGTCGCGATGCCTGCGGCGGACGCTCGCGCGGTCCGTCGCGGTCGGGCGCGGGAGCTCGCCGAATGCGTCCGCGAGAAACGCCAGCATGTCGGATCCGGCCAGCCGCGCCGCGCGTCCGAGCAGCAGCGCCAGCGATCGCGGCGCGACGGGATAGGCATGTTCGGCGTAGCGCACGCGGAAGCGCGCGCCGTCACGCTCGAGGGTCAGCGCGCCGCGCTCGAGCTCGCGCCCGTAGTGGTCGCCGAGAATCGGCACGAGCACGGTGTTGCGCATCCGCGCCTCGGGCGGATCCCATTCCACGTCGAAGTACGCCGCGAAATGGCTCGACGGTCCGTTCTCGAGCACGTCCGACCACCAGCGGTTCTCGGCCGTCGAGATCGCCATGTGGTTGGGGACGATGTCGAGGACCTGGCCGAGGCCGGCGGCGCGAAGCGCGGCGACGAAGCGGTCGAACCCGGCCTCGCCTCCCAGCTCGTGGTTCACGCGGGTGTGGTCGATGACGTCGTAGCCGTGCGTGCTGCCGGGCGCCGCCTGCAGGTACGGCGAGCAGTACACGTGCGAGATGCCGAGCGCCGCCAGATAGGGCACCACCTTCGCCGCCGCGTCAAAGGTGAACCCCGGATGCAGCTGGAGGCGGTACGTCGCCGAGACAGGTGCGGGCATACGTGGGGCCGGCCGCGAGCTTACACCGTCCGGGCGCCGGGGGCGAGCCGGCTGCCGCGCGCCCTGCGACGCGGCATCCGTGCAGCCGATACGTGGAGCGGGGAGGAGCGGTGGTGCGGTGCGGCACGCGCACATGCCGTCTGCGCGCGCACGAGCCCCGCGCCGCGCGGCGGGCGCGGTCCGGGGCCGCGGTCGATCTGCGTCGGCATACTTTTTGAGTGCAAACTATCGAGTTCGTTCAGTACGGTATCATGGTCTGATGGACCGAGGACGACTGCTGATCGTGTCGAACAGGCTGCCCGTCACCGCGCGGCTGTCGGGCGGCGAGGTGCGGCTGACGGCCGCGAGCGGCGGTCTCGCCACCGGGATGAAGCCGTGGCACGAGGGCTCCGGCGGCCTCTGGATCGGATGGCCGGGAGACGTCGCGCGCTTCAACCAGGCGCAGCGCGCCGCGCTCGACGCGCAGCTCCACGATCGCAACATCGTGCCCGTGTACCTGACGGCCGAACAGGTCGATCGGTACTACAACGGGTTCTCCAATCGCGTCCTCTGGCCGCTGTTCCACTACCAGATCGATCGCGTGCCGAACGAGATGACCGGCTGGGGCGCCTACCAGCAGGTCAACGAGCGCTTCGCCGACGTCGTGGCGCGCGAGTACCGGCCCGGGGACGCGATCTGGGTGCACGATTACCAGCTCATGCTGCTGCCGGCACTGCTGAGGCAGCGGATGCCGGACGCACGCATCGGCTTCTTCCTGCACATCCCGTTCCCGGCGTCGGAGGTGTTCCGGATCCTGCCGAGGCGCCGCGAGATCCTGCGCGGGCTGCTCGGCGCCGACCTGATCGGCTTTCACACGTTCGCGTACATGCGGCATTTCGTCGCCGCGCTGCTGCACATCGAGGGGGTGGAGGCCGACATCGACCGGGTGCGCACCGGCAGCCGGGAAGTGCGGCTGGGCGTCTTTCCGATGGGCATCGACGCCGGGCGGTTCGCACGGCTGGCCGAGAACCGGGAGGTCATCCGCGCGGCCGAGGCGCTGCGCCGGGATGCCGGCGGCCGGCAGGTGGTGCTCGGCGTCGACCGGCTCGACTACACCAAGGGCATTCCCCGCCGGCTCCAGAGCGTCGAGCGCCTGCTCACGCGCGAGCCGGCGCTGCGCGATCGGATCCGGTACATCCAGGTCGCCGTGCCGTCGCGCGGCGAGGTGGACCAGTACCAGCGCTTCCGCCGCGAGGTCGAGGAGATCGTCGGCCGCATCAACGGCACCACCGGCACGCTGCGGTCGACGCCGATTCACTACATGCACCGCTCCGTGCCGCCTCGCGACCTGGTCGCGCTGTACCGCGCCGCCGACGTCATGCTCGTGACGCCGCTGCGCGACGGCATGAACCTGGTCGCCAAGGAGTTCGTCGCCTCGCGCGTCGACGAGGACGGGGTGCTGCTGCTCTCGGAGTTCGCCGGCGCGGCGGCGGAGCTCGACGGCGCGCTGTCGGTGAACCCGTACGACATCGACGGCGTGGCCGACGCGATCGCGCGCGGGCTGGCGATGCCCGCGGCCGAGCGGCGCGCCCGGATGGCGCGGCTGCGGCGGCGCGTGATGGAGCACGACGTGCACGCCTGGGCCCGCAGCTTCATCGAGTCGCTGCGCGAGGGGGTCGCCCCGGCCCGCACCCGCGCCTCGCGGCGGGTGCCGTCGCTGGATGTCGCGCTGAAGCGCGCGCGCGAGGCGCCGTCCATCCGGCTGCTGGTCGACTACGACGGCACGCTCGTGCCGCTCGCCCGCACGCCGGAGGAGGCGTCGCCCGACCCCGACCTGCTGCGGCTGCTCGAACGGCTCGCCGTGACACCCGGCATCGAGCTGGAGCTGGTGAGCGGCCGGCCGAAGGACACGCTCGCGGAGTGGCTGGACGATATCCCGGTGTCGGTGTGGGCCGAGCACGGGCTCTGGCACCGGCGCGGCCCGGAGTCGCCGTGGGAGGCGACGGCGACGCCGCCGGCGGACTGGACCTCGCGCCTCCTGCCGATCCTCGAGCAGTACACGCAGGCGACGCCGGGGTCGCGCGTCGAGGTGAAGACCGCGTCGGCGGCCTGGCACTACCGCGAGGCGGACCCCGAGTTCGGCCGCCGGCAGGCGCACGAGCTGCGGATGCTGCTCGGCGACGCGCTCAGCAATCAGCCGTTCGAGGTGCTCGAAGGCAAGAAGGTCATCGAGGTGCGCCTGCGCGGCGTCAGCAAGGCCATCGTCGCGCAGCGGATTCAGTCGGAGCTGAACGAGGGCACGGCCCTCATCGCGATCGGCGACGACCGCACCGACGAGGATCTGTTCCGCGCGCTGCCCGAGTCGGCGCTGACCATCGCGGTGGGGCACCGCGCGCTGCGCGCGCGGTACTGGGTCAAGGACTATCGCGACGTCCGGCGGCTGCTGCGCACCGTGGCGGGGCAGGCGCGGGTCGCCTCGCAGCCGGGCGACGAGCGCCGGACCGGCGCTCGCCACGCCTGAACGCGGCGCGTCCCCGGCGTCACGACACGGACGGGGCCCAGCCCGGCTCGTACTCCCGCTTCCAGTAGGCCATCGCGTCGGCATCCTCGAGGACGCGCCCCGTGGCCGGGTCGCACGTGAGCGCCCGCCCCGTCTTCCACGCGATGTTCGCCAGATGGGCCATCAGCGTGCTGGTGTGCCCCTCGTCGATGGGAGCCGTGGGCGTGGCCTTCCCGCGGACCGCGTCGAGGAAGTTGATCACGTGGTACGCGTCCAGCCGGTCGCCGGGGCCGATCGTCGTGAGCTCGCCGGCTTCGACGTTCTTCACCTCGCGCAGGACCTGCATCTTCCGGTCGTAGACCGTGTACCCGTTGCCGTCGATGTGCAGCGAGCCGTCTTCGCCGTGGAAGGTGATCCCGACGCCGCGTCCCTGCTGCCGCCAGCCGTTCGAGCTGAGCGACTCCCACACGATCATCTTGCGCCCCGGATACTCGAACGTCGCCGTCTGCGTGTCCGGGAACTCCCAGTCGTCGTCGTAGTGGTAGCGTCCGCCGGCGGAGGTGACGCGGGTGGGGTGCCCGACCTCGAGCCCCCAGCGCGCCAGGTCGAACATGTGGGTGCCGTTGTTGGCGGCCTCGCCCGTGCCCCAGTGCCAGCGCCAGTGCCACTCGTAGTGCACCAGGTTGTCGAGGAACGGCCGCCGGGGCGCGGGGCCCTGCCACAGCTCGTAGTCGAGCCACTCCGGCACCGGCGTGACCTGGCCGCGGCCGATCGAGACGCGCGTGTTCGCGTACCACGTGCGCGCCAGGTACACGCGGCCGATCCGCCCCCCCTGGACCTCCGCGATCGCCTCGCGGACGTTCGGCCAGGAGCGGCGCTGCGTGCCCATCTGCACCACCAGCCCGGTCCGGCGCGCCGCCTGCACGAGCAGCTCCCCCTCGTGCGGGTTGTGGCTGGCCGGCTTCTCCACGTACACGTGCCGGCCCGCCTGGAGCGCCATGATGGCCGCCGGCGCGTGCCAGTGGTCGGGCGCCGCGATCACGAGCGCATCGATGTCGCGCGACTCGAGGACCGCGCGGATGTCCGGAATCAGCTGCGGCGCGTCGCCGCCGGCCTTCACGACCGTCTCGCGCGTCCGTTCCGCCGCGCGCGAGTCGACGTCGCAGACGACCGTCACGGCGCACCCGGGGCTCTGCGCGAACACGCGCGCGAGCTGGTTGCCGCGGCTGTTCACGCCCATCACCGCGACCCGCACGTGATCGGCAGGGGACCCCTGGCGCGTGCGGATCGCCGGCGCGGCGGCGGCGGTGGCGGATGGCAGCACGCCGGCGCCGAGGGCGGCGGTGGTGGTCTTCAGGAACGTTCGGCGGTCGAGGTCGCGCATCGCTCTCTCCGGAAGTCTGGGACAGCTTAGCAGGGATGGCGCGTCGACGGGGCCCCCTCGGGTGGTGCACGCGCCCACACGGCCGTGTAAGCTGGGGCCTCCTGCACGTGTCGCGACACCCGGACCGGCGCTTTCAGCCGCGGCGCCGCGGGTTCCTGCCGGGTGCGACGGTCGGGGAGGGAGTGGCAGCCGCCGGACGGCGGGCTGCCTGAACAGGACGGAACGCGCGCCGGAGTGGCCGGCGCGACGCACTCTTCGGAGGAATTGTGATGGCAGGTGCATCAACCGTGAGGACGTGGACGCGGGTCGGCGTGGCGGTCGCGGCGCTCGCCGCCGCCATCCCGCTGGCGACCACGGCGCCGGGCGGCGCGCAGGCTCCCGCGCAGGCGCCGGCCCAGGTCGTGCCGCTGGATCCGCTGCTGGCCGGCTTCGCGAAGTCGACCGTCGCGTCGGTGGCCGACGCCGTCGATCAGGTGGTCGGGAAGCGCGGGTTCCTCTCGCACGACATGCGCCCCTACGTTGGCGGCGCGTTCGTCGGCCGTGCCGCCACCGCGCTCGTCCGGCCCGCGCCGCCGGAGAAGGCCACGCCCGCGCTCGCGACGAAGCACTCCGTGGAGATGATCGACTCGGCCAATCCCGGCGACGTCGGCGTCATCGTCATGGAGGGGAGCCTCGACGTGGCGGCCATCGGCGGGCTGATGGGGACGGCGGCGAAGGCCCGGGGCATGGCCGGCATGGTGCTCGACGGCGCCGTCCGCGACGTCGCGGAGCTGCGCGCCCTCGGGTTGCCCGTGTTCGCGCGCAGCGTCTCGCCGGCGACCGCCGTCGGCCGCTACGCCACGGTCGACAAGCAGATTCCGGTCGAGTGTGCCGGCGTCACCGTCTCGCCCGGCGACATCGTCGTGGCCGGGGAGGACGGCGTGGTGATCGTGCCGAAGGACCGCGCCGCGGAGGTCCTGAAGCGCGCGCAGGAGATCGACGAGCGCGAGACGAAGATGGTGCCGTTCATCCGGCAGCACCGATCGCTCCAGAAGGCCATCGAAGCCTTCAATCGGATCTAGAAACCGGCGTCCGGGACGCGGCTCGGAGGGCGCGATGCACGCATGTCCTCCGGGCCGCTTCCGCGTTCCTGCCGTCAGCGTTCGCGGCGAACGCAAGCTCGTGTGTAACAACTTCGCTGGTGCGCACGGCGGTTGTGTAAGTCCCGCCGCCGCGCGCTGTCGATCGCGCGTCGATCCGGTCGTCCGCGCGACACGTCGTGCTGCACGGCGCACGCGGAATTCGCCGGCTTCTGCACGCCTGCGACGGGTTGCGCCTCGCGTTCGCCCGAAGCCCGGCCATATGGCAATCGCTTTGCTGGGCTGGCGGGCGGCGATCGGCGAGTGAAGCGGTAACCACGGCGCAACCCTCTCGCCCTCACCACGGTTCAATCTGCGCCCGGTCCAACGGCCCCGCGGGGGTCCGCTTCGCCGGAGGTCTGTCTCCGGGCGCACGACGCAAGAGGTGAAAGGTAGATGACGAGAACCGTCCTGGCCGTCGTGTGCCTGCTCGCGGTGGTCGGCGTGTCCGACGCTCGCGCGCAGACCGGCACGCAGTGGTATGTCTCGCCGGGAGGCAGTTCGAGCGACCCCGGCACGAAAGACCGGCCCATGAGCCTGACCAAGGCGCTCTCGAGCAGCAGCCCGGCGAAGCCGGGTGACACGATCTGGCTGCGCGGGGGCGTCTACGCGGGCTCCTACGTCAGCTCGCTCGAAGGGACCGCTTCAGCGCCGATCCGGGTGCGCCAGTACCCGGGGGAGCGGGCCATCCTCGACGCCAACAACTCCGCGGCCCGCAACGCCGGGATGGCGCTGCTCATTCAGGGCGCCTACACCTGGTTCATGGACTTCGAGGTCACCCATACCGGAGGGAAGGTCGACAGCGGCGAGCCGAACAGCCCGAGCGGCATCGTGTTCAGCAACTCCCGCGGGATCAAGCTGATCAACCTGGTGATCCACGACCTCCCGGGTCAGGGCATCGGCTTCTGGGCGTCCTCGATCGATTCCGAGGCCTACGGCTGCCTGTTCTACTACAACGGGATCAACAGCCGCGACCACGGCATCTACGCCCAGAACACGAGCGGCACGAAGCGGATCGTCGAGAACTTCGTGTTCGCGAACGCCGGCTACGGCCTGCACCTGTACGCCTCGGGCACCAATCTCCTCAACAACTTCCACATCGAGGGGAACACGGTCTTCAACAACGGCGCCGTGCGCGAGCCGTCCGCGAAGCTGAGTCAGGTCGTCTTCGGCGGCACCAACGGCAGCAACAACACGTTCGTGGGCAACTACACGTACAGCGCTCCGACCTACAGCCAGGGCGAGAACACGAACTTCGGCTACGGGTCGAGCCTCTCGAACTCGCGGTTCGACAACAACGTGTTCGCGCTCGGCTCCTTCGCGGTCGTGGTCAACGGCACGACGCCCGTGTCGTTCAGCGGCAACCGCGTGGTCGGCTCGACCTACCCCTCGAGCCTGACGTCCACGTATTCGGGCAGCAGCTACTACGGCAGCAAGCCGAGCGGGACCACCTGGGCCTACGTCCGGCCGAACCGGTACGTCGAGGGCCGTGCGAACATCACGGTCTACAACTGGAGCTCCGCCTCGCAGGTCAGCGTGAACCTCTCGAACGTGCTCGCCGCGGGTGACACCTACGAGATCCGGGACGTCCAGAACTTCTTCGGCAGTCCGGTGGCCAGCGGCACCTACTCCGGCGGCACCGTGGTGATCCCGATGACCAGCCGGACGACGGCGGTTCCGGCGGGACGCAGCCGGATCCCCGAGCACACGCCCGCCGAGTTCGGCGCGTTCGTCGTGCTCCGGACCTCCGGCGGCGGGGACACCGTCGGCGGGGACACCGGCAGCGGCGGCTCGGGCGGCAGCAATGACAGCGGGGACAGCAGCAGCGGCAACACCGGCGGCGGCAATACCGGCGGTGGAGCCATTGCGGACACGACCCCGCCGGTCGTGGCCGTCACCGCGCCGGCCTCCGGGTCGACGGTGAGCGGCGAGATCCTGCTGCGCGCCACGGCGACCGACAACGTCGGGATCGCGAGCGTGCAGTTCCGGATTGACGGCGCCGTCGCCGGCTACGAGGAGCGCGTCGCGCCCTACGAGACCAACTTCAACACGGCCAGCCTCTCGGACGGCAAGCACACGGTCACCGCGACGGCGCGTGACGCCGCAGGCAACACGACCACGTCGGCGCCGGTGACGTTCACGGTCTCGAACAGCCAGTCGCAGCAGCCGGCCCCGTCCCGGGTGCTCATCCGGCTCGAGGCCGAGAGCGGCACCGTCCGCTCGCCGATGACGAAGCGCAGCGGCGGATCCGCCTCGGGGCAGTACGTCTACACGACCCGGGCGAACTCGGGCAGCGTCAGCTACCAGGTCGACATCCCGCGGGCGGGCACCTACGTGATCTGGGCCCGCGTGTACGCGCCGAATGCGAGCCGCGACTCGTTCGAGGTCAGCGTGGACGGCCAGCGCGACATCTACGACGTCGCGGAGAACCGCTGGGCCGACCGGTGGCAGTGGACGGTGGTCAACGGCCGCAACGGCGGCGCGCCGGCGACGCTGTCACCGCGCACCTTCCAGCTCACCCAGGGCCGGCACACGATCGTGTTCGCCGGACGGGAAGCCAACACGTACCTCGACCAGATCGTCATCACCGACGACCTGACCTACATTCCGGAATAGCGGACCTCCTTTCCGGGCCGGAAAACGACACGAGCGGCTGGAGCCCCGGCTCCAGCCGCTCGTCGTGTTTCCGGGGACGGGGCGGGCGCGCCTCAGACGCCGGCATCTCCGCGCCGCAGCGCCACATCCAGGGCCGCCAGTTCCTCCTGAAGCTCGCGCCGCCGCCGGGGAACCGGCGCGTCGTCTCCGGATGCGTCCTGTCCGGATCCGGCGGCCTGCCCGTGCGGCCCGGCAGGTGACGGCCGCTCCGCGCGCGGAATCTGGTACTCGATCAGCCCGTGCTGTTCGAGCCGGTCCAGCACCGACGTCACCGTCTCCACGCGTGTCGAGGCGAGCCGTGCAATCTGCGTGACCGAGCGCGTGCCGTCCACCGCGTCGAGGATGCGCCAGAACGCCTGGTGCGCCTCCGGCGCCGTGAACCAGTCGACGTGCAGCCCGTACCGTGAACAGCAGACCTCTCCCCTGAAGCGGTTGATCGGGACCCGGTCGGCCTCGAGCGCGGCGATCATCTTCAGCACGAGATCGCGCGAGACCTCGAGCCGTCTGTTCGTCACCAGTTCCGCGGTGTCGAAGCTCGAGTGATATTCCCGGTACGGGTAGTCGGGCGCGCCGGGCCTGCGAATCTGCAGCAGCGCCAGCATCGGGACCCGCACCCCCGGCGCGTTGAACTGCCGCTCGTCGTTGCCGACGAGCGTCCGGTACTTCGCCGTCCAGTTGTCCGGATCGGCCTCCTCGACCGCCGCGGCGAAGCAGGCGTCGACGGCCGTGTCCCCGGCGTGGGAGAGCTGGAGCGCGTGCGGGTTGCCGAGGCCCAGCATCTCCAGGAAGAGCCCGCCCTTCATGCGCGGAATCAGCGACTCGTTCCGGCTCAGATACGCGAGCGACCCGATGGTCTCCGGCAGGATCAGCAGCCGATAGCTGTAGCGCGTCGGCATCTTCCGGCGCAGCAGCTCCCGGACGACGCCGATGCCCACGGCGACGCCGGTGAGATCGTCCACGGCCATGCCGGGATGGCACAGGTGGGCGCAGAGAACGATCGTGTCCTCGGTGCGCCCGGGCACGACGACCTCGCCGACCTTCAGCGTGCCGTAGCTGAACTCGCTGCGGATGGCGACCCGGTAGCGCGCGTCGTTCAGCCGATCCCGCATCCGCTGACTGCAGCAGAGACCCCAGTCCCGTTCGTAGTACTTGAAGACGAACGGGATCGCATCCGGCAGCCGTTCGTGCACGTGCAGGTGCTCGAACAGCGTCTCGCGCGATACCTCGTCCTCGAACGGCAGCGAGTACGACACGACGTGCAGCGGGTGGTCGGCGTACGAGAACAGCCGGCGGCCGTCCAGCGTCTCGAGCCATGCCTCGCGGCAGGTCCACTTCTCCGGCACGATCCACGTGAAGCACTCGGAGCCGCTCGGATACTCGTGCACCTGCATCGGCACCAGGCCCGCCAGCGCCTCGAGCGCCGCGTCGTAGCCGTCCGAGACGATGTCGCGCCGCAGCGGCGCGAGGGTGCGGACGATCGTGCCGAGCGACGCATCGGGCGGAAGCGCGACGGGCGGAACCTGCCGGGGCACCCGCTTCGCTTCGAGCACGAGCGGATCCTCGGGCGGCCCCTTCACCGTGCACCAGGGATTGCGGTCCAGCAGCCGGTACACCAGGTCGAAGAAGGCCTGTGCGTCGGCCGACTGGACGATGCCGCGGCCGAGTCGCACCTGCCGGATCACGCCCTGCGCGAGGGCCTCCTCGACCACGTCCGAGCCGTCCAGCGTGAAGTTCGGCGCCTGGACGCGCACCTCGTAGACCCAGCCGGTACGCCGCGGCACGCCGTTGTGGACGATGGTGCCGGTGAACAGCTTCCGGTAGCGGAACGGCACCTCCGCCATCGCCTCCGCGTGGTGGACCATCGTCGCCTCGCCCATGTCGAGGCCCAGCATGCAGAGGCGCGCGCCCTCGCGGCGGAGACGATGCTGCAGGCTGCCCGCGCCGAAGCAGGTGGCCGGCAGGTCGCCCAGCAGCGGCATGGCGGCCGGGCCCACGCCGGCGGCCGAGTGGATCGGGTCGATCGAGCGCACCGCGTCGGGGCGCGAACGCACGTGCTCGAGGAACTCGGCCGAGGGGCTCCACGGCCCGCCGTCGGTCGCCGTCTTCGCGGTGTCGAACGGCTCACCGCGGCAGAAGGAGAACGTGTAGGTCGGCACGATGATCGTCCCGGCGATGCCGACGACATCCTGGAGCGCCCGCAGCACGGTGGCCGATCGCTGCTCGCGCGACGGGCTGCGGCACTCCGACCCCAGCGCGTCGAGGTCGGCCTGGACGAAGGCGATGTCGCCGGGCCCGAGGCCCACGTCCTGCAGCGCCTGCTGCAGCTGGGCCTCCGAGAAGTCGGCGTCGAACGAGGGGACATCGGGCCGCGAGGCCCCTGGCGTGGCATGAGACACGGTCGTCTCTCCCGAAACGCGCACCCCGCCGGCGACTGGCGCCGGCCGGGATGGACGAATCACTGGAAGCGGAGTTGGAACACGCCGAACTCGACGCCGGTATGGCGCGGCTGCACGGCGTCGATCCAGACCGGCGTCGCCGTTGCGAGGCCCGTCATCGGCACCGTCACCGGCGAGCCGGTGTAGACGTTCTCCTCGATGGGGCCGGCGTCGGGATTCTGGAGGTCGAACACGCGGTACCGCTGCCCGGTGGTGATGCCGGCCGCCGACAGATCGACGGCGACACGCGATTCGCGCGCCCAGTTGTAGATGGTCACCGTCGCGATGTCCGGCTCGTAGCGGTTGCGCCGGACGAGCACCTTCGAGGTGGCGGGCAGCCCGCTGACGTAGGTGTTCTGCGGGAAGAGCAGCGGCAGGTTCGCCGGATGCCACGCGCCGACCAGGACGTTGCGGGCCAGCTCGCGCGCGCGGCAGTTGATCAGCTGCAACGCCGTCTCGCCCCGGACGAAATAGTTGTCCGTGACGACCGCATCGTCGCAGCCGGCGTCGTAGCCGAGGTTGTTGGCGCCGTTGGCGGTGGGGTAGTAGGTCGCGTTCCCGACGACGTACGGGCGGTGGGCGCGGGTGTCGCCGCCGACGAGGATGTTGCGGTCGCTCGCACCCGCGATCTCGCCGTTGTTGAAGATCGTGTTGCCCTCGAGCCGGATGTCGTCGAGGAACGCGGCGCTGGATCCGAAGGCGTGCACGCCGTGGCCCGACGACCGGAAGATCACGTTGTCGACGAGCTGCTTGACGCCTCTCCGGTTCTGCACGTACATGCCGTGGTCGTACTCGTTCACGCCGTTGTAGTAGACCAGGCAGCCGTACACCTCGGCGTCGACGTTCTCGCTCCACAGGCCGAGCCCGTTGCCCGGCATGTCGTGCACCCGCAGGTTGATGAGCTTGATGTTCGACGACTCGAGCACCGTGATGCCGGCCGGCGCGTTGGGCTCACGCCTGTCGACGCGGTCGGCCCGCGAGCTGGTGACCTCGAATCCCCAGTACCAGGTGTTCGAGCCGAAGATCGCGAGCGCCGCGCTGAGGTCGACGGCGGCCGGATGGTTGCCGTCGATGACGGCGCGCTCGCCCGGATAGGCGCGCACGACGATCGGCGCGCCCGGCGTGCCTTCGAGGTGGCTGGAGACACCGCCGCGGTACACGCCGCCGCGGAGCCAGATCGTGTCTCCCGGGCGCGCGGGGCTGGTCGCCGACAGCGCCGTCGCGAGATCCAGCGGCCGTTCGGGCCCGCCATCGCCGTCCGGTGTGCCGAACGGCGACACGTACCAGACGCCGCCGCTCGACGGAGGTGGCTGTGGCGACGGCTCGCGCGGCAGCTCGGGCGCGCGCGGCCCGCCACCGCAGGCGACGAGCAGCGCCAGCAGCGTCGCGGCTCCGGCCTGGCGGACAAGGCCGGCTCTCACGTCATCCCGTCTGCACATGAGGCTGTTCGGCCGCCTTCCCCGAGAGACGCTGCACGATCGGCCGTCGTGCGAGGCGTTCGTCGCGCGACGCGAGGAACTCGTCGATCATGCCGGTCTCGAGCTGCCGCCAGAGGCATCGGACGGCCGCGGCCGTGAAGTCGCGGCGGCGAAACACGAGGCCGTGAGACAGATCCTGCGGCACCGGATCGAGATGGCCAGCCGCATATCGTTCGAGCACAGCCGGCAGCACCGCGGTCGCCGCCATGAGCGCGCGGGTACCGAGCTCGTGCGCCCGGTCGCCGCGCAGGCAGGCTGGCCGCACCTGCTCCAGGATGCCGCCGGCGTCGACGCGCGGGGCCGCCAGGTGCAGGGTCGCCCCGACGCACTCCGGTTCGCGGTGCACGAGCGCCCAGAAGTTCGTCGCGGTTCCGCGATAGTACGGCGAGAGGCCGAGATGCAGGTTGACGATGCGCCCGGCGAAGGTGTCGAGCAGGGGAGCCCGGATGAGGCTGGTCCCGTAGAGCACGATCAGATCGGGTGCGGCGACCTTGACCCACTCGAGCACGTCCCGATCGTTGATCGCGCCGTGGCTCACCGCGAGGTGCGGCACGCTGGCCGGAAGATCCGGCTCGCCGAGGAGCTGGGCTTCCGTCTCCTCGCGCTCGGCCAGATGGTGCCGGAGCACGTCCCGATCGGAGGGCGGCAGCGGGCCGGCCGGAACCGGGTCGGCCTTCTCCTCGCTGACGACGCCGGCGAGCCCGGCGGATCGATGCAGCTCGCGCGCGACGTACCGGTGCCGTCGATCGCCGCCGGTCAGGAGCACGACACGCGTTGTCATGCGGCCGCTTCCTCCCCCCACCACCGGCTGGCGTCGATGGCGTCGAACAGCTCGTCGGCCGGCCATCGCGCGGCCTTGCCTCCGGGGGCGTCGTTGTGGTCGATGCGCGCCAGCAGCAGCGGCCGGCGCAGGTCGCTGTTCCCGGCGCGCTCCATGGTGAACCCGAACCGGCAGCCCGCCCGCGCCGCGGCTGCGGCGACGACCGGTCCGCAGGCGTCCTTCGAGCCGTACGGGTAGCTGATTCCCGCCGGCCGGACGCCGGTGCCGGCGGTCAGCAGCTCCATCGACCCGGCGATCTCCTCGTCGACGACGGCCGGCGGCTGACGGCCCAGTGGAAGGTGGCTGTGGGTGTGGCACCCGAGGCACCCGGCGGCCGCGAGCGCGCGCAGCATGTCCCAGTTCATGTACAGGTCGGCCGCGACCTCCGCTTCGTCGCGGCCGACTGCTTCGGCGAACAGGGCGGCGAGCCGCCGGTCGCGTTCCCCCGGATCGATGCCGAAGTTGAGCAGGTACTTCAGCTCCGCGGTGTCGGGGTCGTCGTACCGGTAGTGCGCGATGGCGCGCGCGCGCATCGCCGCGGGTTCCTGCGGACCACACTGCGGCGTCGCACTGCGCACGGCGCTACGCAGCACGTCCGGCCCGCAGTGGGCCCGCAGGAAGTGAATCCGGTGCACGCCCGCCAGCCGCCCGTCGACGAGCGGCGCGGTGTTGACGAAGAAGACGGCCGGTACGCCGAGCCGCACGAGCAGCGGCCAGCCGTGCTCGAACTGTTCGGCGAGCCCGTCGTCGAAGGTGAGGAGCAGCGCGCGCGGCGGCAGGGGGCGACGTCCGTCGAGCGCATCGACGACGTCCGGCGCCGACACGAACGTGCCGCATCGCGCGAGCAGATCGATCTGCCGCGCGAGCTCCGCCGGTGTCGTCGGGTGGATCGCGGCCGCGGCGCGCGAGCCGTCCGGCGGCCGGAGATAGTGGTAGTTGACGGCAATCAGCACGGCAGGTCTCCGCTCTACTGCGGCACCCAGGCGGAGGCCGTCTCCTGCAGCGGCGCGTCGAAGAGCGATGGGTGCACCGGCGTGGACGTCCAGGCGGGCCTCGCCGGCGCGCCGTGGGTCCACGGCGTGAAGGTCGGCACGACCACCCGCAGCTGCTCCAGCACGCGCGCCTCGTCGCCGGCGATCGCGAGCGCCTCGAGCCGGTCGATGTCCGCGGCGACGTCGGGCAGCGGCGCGGTGCGGCGGATCCGCAGGAGTTTCGGAACGGCAGCCGCGACGCTCTCCTCGTACGGCCCGACGAGCTCCTCGTGCAGCTTCTCGCCGGGACGCAGGCCCGTGAACGTGATCTCGATGTCGCGGTCGGGGACGAGTCCCGCCAGCCGGATCAGGCTGCGGGCGAGATCGAGCAGGCGCACCTGCTCGCCCATGTCGAGCACGTACACGGCGCCGGGCTCGGCGAGTGCGGCGGCCTGCAGCACGAGCTCCACGGCCTCGCTCGTCAGCATGAAGTACCGGCGGATGTCGGGATGCGTGACGGTGATGGGACCGCCGGCGCGAATCTGCTCGAGGAAGCGCGGGACCACGCTGCCGTTGCTGCCGAGCACGTTGCCGAAGCGCACGGTGGCGAACCGCGTGCGCCCCTCGCCGAATCCGGCGAGGATCAGCTCGGCCACCCGCTTCGTCGCCCCCATCACGCTGGTGGGGTTCACGGCCTTGTCGCTCGAGATCAGGATCATCCGCTCGACGCCATGCCGGCTCGCCGCCTGCGCCACCAGCCGCGTCCCGATGACGTTGTTCTTCACCGCCTCGCACGGGTTCACTTCCATCAGGGGGACGTGCTTGTGGGCGGCGGCGTGGAAGACGACCTCCGGCCGCATCTGCTCGAAGACGCACTCGAGCCGCGCGGCGTCGGTGACGTCGCCGACGACCGGCAACAGCTCGGCCGTGAGGCCGCTGTCGTGCAGCGCGTTGAGCACGGTGTAGAGATTGTTCTCGTAGCGCTCGTAGAGCACGAGGCTCGCGGGCGAGAGCCGCGCGATCTGCGCGCAGAGCTCGGAGCCGATCGAGCCTCCGGCGCCGGTCACCAGCACGCGGCGGCCCGTCAGCAGCGCGCGGACGGCGGTGTCGTCGAGGCCGACCGGCGCACGCTCCAGCAGGTCCTCGATCGCCAGGCTGCGGATCCCGCCGACCTCGATGCGGCCGTGCGCCTCGTCGCGATTCGGCACGCGCGTGATGTCCACGGGGAACGGCTCGAGCAGCGACAGCACGCGGCGGAGCGCGGAGGGGGACAGCGCCGGCGCCGCGATGAGGACCTCCTGCGGCCGGGTCGCGCTGACGATGGTCGGCAGCTCGTCCCACGTTCCCAGCACCGGCACGCCGTGGATGTACTGTCCGCGCTTGGCGGGGTCGTCGTCGACGAACCCGACCGGAACGTAGCGGCCCGCCGCGTGCCAGCGCATCGAGCGGACGAGCGTCTCGCCGCAGTCTCCCGCGCCGGCGATGAGCACCCGTCGGCCTCCGCGGCGCAGGAGCCCGTCAGGCAGGAGGCGCCGCGTGAGGCGCACGCCCCCGAGCGCGAAGACGAGCAGCAGCCCGTCGATGATGAACACCGAGCGCGGGTAGGCGTAGATCCCCCAGAGCCCGTGGACGATCGCGTACCACGCGACCGTGCTGGTGCCGACCGCGAGGAGGATGCAGCGCAGATCCCAGAGCCCCGCGTAGCGCCAGAGCCCTTCGTTCACGCGGAATGCGGCAAACGCGAGGCCGCGCACGCCGAGCAGCCACGGCAGCGTGCCCCAGAACAGCGCGTGTTCGAAAGGTGGCACCTTTCCGTCGAAGCGCAGCCAGAACGCCGCCCAGTTCGCCGCCGCGGCCAGTCCGAGCTGCAGGACGACGATGGCGGGGCGCCGGTGCCGGAGCGCACTGTCGCGCATCGCCTCGAGCCGGGCCCGCGGGATCGAGACGCGCAGCCGCGCGCCGAGCCGCAGCCAGTCGCGCACGAGGTCGACCGCCGTGGCCGCGAGGATGCCGAGATCGAACCACCAGGACGACCGTTCGATCGACTCGCGTGACAGCTGGAGCTTGCGCGGCAGCGTCTCGGCGACGTACGTCCCCTCGGGGTCTGCACACCGGCCCAGCTCCGCCGCCTCGTTCCGGTATGCGAGCGAGGCGAGATCCGTCAGGCCGGGACGCACCTGGAGCAGCTCTCGAAACGCGGGAAGGTACAGGTCGACGTACTGACGGACCTCGGGCCTCGGGCCGACGAGGTTCATCTCGCCCGTGAGCACGTTGATCAGCTGCGGCAGCTCGTCGATCTTGGTCTGGCGGAGCAGGCGTCCCACGCGCGTGACGCGGGGATCGTCGCCGATGGTCAGCGACCCTCCGAGCGCCGGCGCGTCCTGCCGCATCGTCCGGAACTTCCAGACGCCGATGGGGCGGAAGTCGCGGCCGACCCGGCTGTGACGGAAGAAGACCGGCCCGCGCGAATCCAGCTTGATGAGCAGCGCGACGACGGCGAAGAGCGGCGAGAGCAGCAGCAGGCCCGCCGCCGCCGCCGCGCGATCGAACAGGTCGCGGAGCATGCCGCGTGGCCGGACGACGAGCGGCCCGGGCCGGTGCACGAGTGTGTCCAGACTGGCCCGTCCGTTGCGGGTGAGCACGACCATCATGCGACCATCCTTCCATCCATGCGCGAGAGTTCGCGGCCGTGAGGCCGCGCGTCAGACCTGCACGGGGCGCAGCAGCGTGCGCACCGCCGCCCGGACGGCCGCGACGACCGCGTCCATCTGGGGGCCGGTCATCCGCGAGAAGATCGGCAGCGACACGAGCGCCGGGAAGAGCGCGGTCGCAGCCGGACAATCGTCGGGTTCGTACCCGAACGTCTCCTGGTAGTAGGGGTGCAGGTGGAGCGGCCGCCAGTGCACCGAACAGGTCACGCCGGCGCCGCGCAGCATCTCGATGACGGCGTTGCGTCGCGCGCCGGTGGGGTCGCCCTCCACGCGGATCGGGAAGAGATGCCACGCGTGGACGCGATCGGGGTCGACCGGGGGAAGGGCGATGCCGGCTTCGCCGGCGAGCTCCTGAAGATAGTACGAGGCGATGCGGGCGCGTGCCTGCCGCATCGCCTCGGCGCGCGCGAGCTGGCGCAGCCCGAGCGCCGCGGCGATGTCGGTGAGGTTGTACTTGAACCCCGGCGCGACGATCCGGTAGTCCCAGGAGCCGTGGCCGGTGTACCGGTTCCACGCGTCGTGCGACAGCCCGTGGAGCGACATCAGCCGCATCCGCTCCGCGAGCGCGGCCGACGCCGTCACGGCCATCCCGCCTTCGCCGGTCGTGATCGTCTTGTTGGCGTAGAAGGAATAGCAGGTGACGTCGGCGGTGTCCTCGCCGCACCGCTGCCAGGGGGCGTCAGGGCCTGGCCGCCAGGCCGCGGGCAGCGCGTGCGCGGCGTCCTCGACGATCCAGAGGCCGTGCCGCGACGCGAAGCGTCGCACCTCGCCCATGTCGAGCATCAGCCCGCCGACGTGCACCGGCATGATGCCGACGACCTCGGTCACGCGCCGTGCGGGGGGCCAGCCGCCGAGGCGGACCTGCGAGAGCCGCGCCGCGGCGGCGTCGAGCGAGAGATTGCCCGTTACCGGGTCGCAGTCGACGAGGAGAGGGACCGCGCCGAAGTACCGGACCACCTCCGCGGTGGCCGCGAAGGTCATCGTCGGGACGAGCACGCCCTGGTTCGCCCTGAGTCCGAGCGCCTCGAGCGCGAGGTGCAGCGCCGCGGTGCACGAGTTCACGGCGACCGCGTGGCGGGCGCCGACGGCGGAGGCGAACGCCTTCTCGAACTCGCGCGCGCACGGCCCCGTCGTCAGCCAGCCGCTGCGGAGCACCTCGGCGCAGGCGGTGATGTCGCTCTCGGTGATGTCCGGTGCGAAGAACGGGACGGTGGTCGGCATGACGCGTTCCCGGGAAACGGACGCGCGTGTGTGGCGTTGGACGACGCTCAGCGCGCGGAGGACGAGAAGAACCAGGCCATGTACGCGGCGTAGAGCGCGTTGCTCGCGAGCCCGAGCGCCGCGGCCGCCGACAGCGCCAGGGCGGAGCGGGCGGTTGTCAGCCGCGGAACGAACGGAAGGGCGCACGCAATGGCCGGGACGACGAGCACCTTGCTGAACCGCACGGCCGCCCAGGCTTCGTACTGGTTCAGCGTGAGTCCCATGGCGATGAGCGCCAGGGCGAGCGCGGCGCCGAGGCCGCGATGCCCGCGGCCGCACGCGAGAGCCGTCGCGCCCGCGGTCAGCAGGATGACCAGCACCAGCAGGCCCTTCATCGCCTTCGAGGGCACGCCGGTGAGCATGAGCCCGAGGGTGCTGTCGACGAGCGGCAGGCCGCCCCGCGGCGCGAAGAGATGCTCGCCGCTCCAGCGGACCATCCAGAGCGGATCCGCGAAGTACACGGCCCCTGCGGCGAGATAGAGGGTAAACGGCACGAGAGGGAGGAGGCACCATCGCCGCCAGCCCGGCAGCCGCATCCACACGAAGGCGGTGGCGGCCGCGACGAAGAACCAGGTGGCCTTGTGCGTGAGCAGGCAGCCGGCCGATGCCGCGGAGAAGAGCGCCGGCTGTCCGCGGGAGACGGCAAGGGCCATCAGGAGCACGAGCGCGAGGGCCATGCCGTCGGCGACCGGATACACGGCGTAGGTGATGCCGACGAACGGGTAGCACGCGAAGATCAGCGCGCACGCGCGTGCGGCCCTGACGCCCAGCCCCCAGCTCCGGGCGAGCTCCCACGTGAGCGCGATGCCGGCCGCGTAGAAGAGCGCAGCCGTGGTCAGCATCGCCGGGCGCGGATCGGCAAGCCCGCCCATGAGGCCGTTCGCCAGCGCGAGCGTGAGCGGATAGCCCGGGACCCACCAGACGCTGAACGGCCGGCGCCAGTCGCGGCTCTCTCGCCAGTAGCTCAGGGCGTCCGACTGCAGGACGTCGAGCCCGAGCGCTCGCGTCACGAAGAGGAGGAACAGCGCGAACCCCGCAAGGCCGGCGGCCGCCAGCCAGTACGGCTCGCGCACCACGGCCACGCGCGGTGCCGTCACGATCAGCCGCGCGGATTCAGACATACTCGGGCGCTTTCACGTCCGCCGTGGCTCGACGGCTCGGGAACCGCAGGCCGAAGGGGAGACGCAGCCGGGACAGCGCGCACGCGAGCCAGACGGCTTCGCACGCGACGATCGCCGTGTCGAGCGCGAGGAGCGCACCGAGCTGCAGCCGGCCGGCTGCCGACGCGGCGCCTTCGAACGCCAGCGCGTACGGCCCGTTCACCCAGTCCTCGTAGAGCATGTACTCGACGCCGACAGCCGTGCTGTAGATCGCGAAGGCGGTGATCGCGGCCGGACGCGCCGGCAGCAGCAGCGGAAGGAACGGGAGCACGACCAGGCGATACGAGGTCAACGCCTTCGGGCTCAGGAGCAGGAACACCAGCCACGCGGCCGCGAGTCCGGCCGCCACGGACTCGAGCCTGGCCGTCGATCGCGCAGGCCGCACGAAACAGGCGACGAACAGCAGCCACGCCGCGATGGCGCCCTGGGCGATCCACGCGTGCCCGCGAACCATCTCGTAGAGCGGCGGCATGGCCGCGGCGAGCGTGATCAGGCTGGCGGGCTGGAGGCTCGCGGCCTCCTGGCGCACCATCTCGACGGGCGACGCGCCCAGGAGCATGAACACGCCGAGCACCGGCGCGAGTCCCGCCGCGATCCCGCCGGCCATCCGCATGCGGCGGGACGCCGCGGTCACCAGCCCGGCGGCCGCGACGAGCAGCAGGATCTTCGTGGCGGCGCATCCGATGCCGAGGGCGAGACCCGCCGCGCCGTCGCGCTGGCGGAGCATCAGGAGAACGGCGGCCGCCAGGATCGCGGCGATGAGGACCTCGTCCTGCTGATAGCCGATCCCGAGAAACCACATCGCGCCGTTGAGCATCGCCGCGAGCGCCAGCGAAGCGGCCAGCCGGCCGCGCCCGAGTCCGGTCTCCAGCACGCGCAGCCAGATCAGCCCGAATGCCGCGTAGCACAGCGCGATGAAGAGCGGGATGGCGCGATCGTCGGGCCAGACGCGATCGACCGCGCCGATCACGTACGGGAACAGCGGCATGTACGAGCTGCGGAAGTCGCGGTTCGGGATCTCTCCGCCGATGGCCGCGCGCCCCTGCGGGCGATAGAACGCGTCGACGTCGCCGCTGACGGGGTGCCCGTAGACGAGGAACACCCCCGTCCAGACCGCAAGCGGGAACAGCACCGCCGCCGCCAGCACGGCGCGCCGCGTTGTCAGCATCCGTGTCAGCGAGGCGGCGACGGTGGGGCGGCCGAGCCTCACGCACCACGTCGCGGCGTTCGACAGCGCGACGGCGACGAGCACGAGCAGGGCCTGACGGCTCATGGCTGAAGGAACAGGCAGAGCGCGAGCAGCATCACGACGCGGCCGTACAGCCCCTCGCGGCTGATGTCCGGCACGCTCGCGTCCTGGCGGAACGCCGCGAGCCAGGGGCGGAACTCGTCGGGGTTGACGCAGTCGGCCAGCGGCGAGCGCGGATCCGCGAGGGCATCGTGAATCCGCATCCGCAGCGCCGGGGTGGCCCAGCGATCGACGGGCACGGTGAAGCCGTGCTTCGGCCGCCGCGCGATCGTACGCGGCAGCCGGCGCGCCGCGACGGCCCGCAGCACGCGCTTGGCTTCGCCGCCACCCGCCTTGAGCGCGTGAGGCAGCATCAGGCCGAACTCGAAGAGCTGCTCGTCAAGCATCGGCACGCGCACTTCAAGGCCTTCGCGCATGCTGGCGATGTCGACCTTGAAGAGCATGTCGTCCGGCAGCACGAGCCGCACGTCGACCTCTGTCAGCAGCGCCGAGATCCGTGCGAGCGCGGACGAATTCCGTGGCAGCTCGTGCGTCCACACCGGCTCGAAGTGACGGCGCACGGGCTCGACGCCGGTGATGCGGCTGAGCCGCGCGTGCTCGTCGGCGCGCACCCAGCACCGCAGCGCCTCCACGACCGACACGTCGTCGGCGCCGGCGAGGAGCCGCAGCCGCGCCGGCAGCTGCGCCGGGACCGTGCCGGCCCGCGCCGGGCCAGCCAGCAGCAGCGCGCCGAAGCGCGTCAACGGCGCGGGCACTGCCGTCAGGTGGACGAGCCGCGCCAGCTGGAGATACGCGGGATAGCCGCCGAAGGCCTCGTCGCCGCCGTCGCCGGAGAGTGCGACCGTCACATGAGGCCGCATCGCCCGACACACCGCGTGGACTGCGAACAGCGACGTGTCGGCGAACGGCTGGCCGGCGTGGCGCAGCAGCGACGTCACCGCATCCCACGTGCCGGCGCCGTCCTCGAAGTCGAGCAGTTCGTGGTGGCTGCCGATGTGATCGCTCACCGCGCACGCCGCGTCACTCTCGTCGTGCGCCGCGTCCGGGAACCTGACGGTGAAGGTCCGGAGATTGCCCGCCGCCTTCTGGGCTGCGGCGCTGACGAGCGACGAGTCGATGCCGCCGCTCAGCAGCGACCCGAGCGGCACGTCGCTTTCGAGCTGGCGCCCCACGGCGGCGTCGAGGAGCTCGGCGGCCCGGTCTGTCGCGGCACGCAGGCTCAGACTGCGGCTCGGGGCGGTCGTCCACTCGTGAAAGGGAGCGATGGTCGTCGCGACGCGCCCGTCCCGCCACGTCGCGGTCAGCACGTGCCCCGGCGGCAGCGCCCGGATGCCGCGGTAGAACGTCTGCGGCGCCGGGATGAAGAACAGCGACAGGTAGTCGGAGATGGCCTGTGCGTCGGGCGTGAGATCGACGCCCGGCACGGCCGCCAGCGCGCCGATCTCGCTGGCGAAGACGAGCCGGGTCGGCGTCGACGCGTAGAACAGCGGCTTGATGCCGAAGCGATCGCGTGCGAGCAGCAGTGAGCGCGACGACGGCTCGTAGCTGGCACAGGCGAACATGCCGTGCAGACGCGAGGCGAACGCCGCGCCGTGGTCGCGATGCAGGTGCGGGACCACCTCGCCGTCCGATCGGCTGCGGAACGAATGGCCCCCTGCCTCGAGCAGCCGCCGCAGCCAGCCGTGGTTGTAGATCTCGCCGTTGAACACCGTCCACACGCGCTCGTAGTCGTCCGTCATCGGCTGCGACGCGGCGTCGCTGAGATCGATGACGCGGAGGCGCGTGTGCACGAGGCCCGCGTGCGCCCACCACTTCCAGCGTGCGCCGTCCGGTCCCCGGTGACGCAGCCGGTCCGCGAGCGCGGGCGCCAGCCGCGCCGGCTCCTCGACCTCGCCGATCCATCCCGCGATGCCGCACATCGTGTGTTGCCGTGTCAGGGGAGTGATGGTCGCGGCCGGCCGCTGCCCGACCGGGCCGGCGACCGGCCGGGCAGCCAGTGGCGCCGGAACCGCACGAGACCCGCGAGAAACCCGGTGCCATAGGCGAGGTGCAGCACGGCGAACGCCAGCGGCAGCCGGAGCAGCAGCTCGCGGTCCCCCTGCCCGTGCCGCAGGGTTGCGACCGCGATGAACGCCAGATAGCTGGCGGCGACCAGCAGCAGCGGGATCGGCTGTCCCGCCAGCGCGAGCAACGCACCGGCGCCGAGCGCCAGCACCAGCATCGCCGGCACGAACTGCCGCGGGCGCATCTGCAGCGGATGCTTCTGCATCACGCGCACCTTGTAGCAGCCGTACTCGAAGTACTGCCGCCACAGGCGCGCGAAGGTCGACCGGCCGTAGTACGTGGACTCGAGATCGCCGGCCAGGAGGATCCGCCCGCCCATCTCGCGCAGCCGGTAGTTGTATTCGTCGTCCTGGTTGCGGACGAGCTCCTCGTCGAACGGACCGGCCCGCTCGATGGCCTCGCGCGTGTAGGCCGGAAACGGCACCGTGTCGACCAGGCGCTGCTCGCCGCGTGTCGTCCGGAAGGCGGAGTCGCCGACGCCGAATCGGCAGCTCATGGCGGCGGCGATGGCCCGTGCGGCCGGTGTCTCGCCGACCGTGCGCACGGGACCGCCGACCCCGTCGACACCGCGCCATTCCAGGTACTTGACGCACCGCCTCACGTAGTGCGGCGGGACGACGCAGTGGCCGTCGATGCGGATCAGGATCGTGCCGCGCGCCTCGGCCATCGCCCGGTTGAGACCGGCAGCGGCGGTGCCGGCCGGGTTCTCGATGACGCGAACCGGCACGTCCTGCCCGCCCGCAAGGCGCGCGACGATGGCGCGGGTGCCGTCGGTGGAGGCGCCGTCGGCGACGAAGACCTCGAGCCGGTCCGCCGGATAGTCCTGCGCCAGTACGGCGCCGAGGCTCCGCTCGATGAACGCCGCCTCGTTGCGCACGGGCATGACCACGCTGACCAGGGGAAGCGTCGCAGCGCCGGGCGAATCCTGCACAAGGCACCTCACACGGCTGCGGGCTGCGCGAGCGCACGCCGGTAGACGTCCACGAGCCGGGCCGACACGTGCTCGAGCGACAGCGGTTCGATCTGCGCCCGCGCGTCGATGCGGCGCGGCCCGTCGAGAACCTCCCGCAGCGCGGCGGCGAGCGCTCGGGGATCGGGCTCGGCGATGCGGCAGCCGTCCAGCCCGGCGATTCGCTCGCGCACGTCGCCGACGTCGACCGAGACGATCGGCACGCCGCACGCCAGCGCCTCCTTCACGACGTTCGGCGAGCCCTCGTGCGCCGACGTGAGGAGCAGCGCGTCGCACGCGTTGATCCACAGCGGCACGTCCGCGTGCGGCACGCCGGTCAGCTCCCGCATCACCGCTCGCACCCCGGTGCGCTCGAGCTCGGCGAGCGCGGCGGCGGCGAGCGGGCGCCGCTTCACCGCGGCGCCGTTGGTGGTCGGAAACAGCACGTGGACCGTGCGGTCGTCCCAGCCGAGCGCGCGCCGGCATTCGGTGCGATCGAGCGGGCGGAAGCGTGAGAGGTCCACGCCGTTCGGAATGACGTGCACCCGCTCCGGCCGTGCATCGGCGCCCAGTGCGCGCGCGAGATTGCGCGACTTCACGACGATGCGGGCCGCGCGGCGCGCGGCGCGGCGCGACGCGAGCGTGCCGGCCCAGGCGAGGAGCCGCCGGGGCGCCGGCGCCAGCGGCTCGCCGAGCAGGTCCGAGCCGCAGAAGGAGACGACCGTCGGCCGGCCGCGTGCGGCGCTCGTCACGATGTCTGCGAGGATGCCGCCATACATCGCGTGGACCACGTCGGCGCGTTCCGCCGCCGCGCGGCACCGCGAACCGAGACCTGCGTAGCAGCGCATCCCCCGCTCGAGCCGATCGGCGTGCAGCACCTCGATCTCCACCCCGGCGCGGCGGAGCCCCACGACCTGCTGCGCGACGAGCGCGCCGGCTGCCGGACGCGCCGGCGTCGGCCACATGTTCGTCACCGCGAGCACGCGCATCGCGTCACACCGTGACCGGAGCCGGACCCGCCGTCGGCGGCGCAACGAGCTTGTGCAGGCGCGCAACGGCGGCTCCGGCGAGCGGCCGGTGCTGCGCGCGCGCCTCCGCGTCGTAGATGGCGAGGAGCCGCGGTGCGATCCGCTCGGCCCCATGCGTCTGTCCGACGAACGCGCGGGCCGCCTCGGTCAGACGCTGGCGGAGTGCAGGGTCCTGCGCGAGACGCACCATCGCGCGAGCCAGCTCCGACACCGGCGCGAACGGCACGAGCAGCCCCGTCGTCCCGTCGCGGACGAGCGCCGGGCACTCACCCGCTGGCGTGGCGATCACGGGGACGCCGGCCGCCATTGCCTCGAGGACGACGTTGGGCACCCCCTCGTGGTCCGAGCAGGACACGAGCATCGTGGCGCGCGCGAGGTGCCCGTTGATATCGTCGCGCGCACCCGTGAAGCGCACGCCAGCAGGCAGCAGGCCGAGTGCGCGCGCCCGTGCCTCGAGATCCGCCCGTGCCGGACCGTCACCCACGAGCTCGCCGTGCAGCGCGGGCAGCGACTGACGAGCCGCGTGCAGCGCCTCGAGGAAACGGTCGTAGCGCTTGACCGCGGTGAGCCGGCCGATCGCCAGGGCGAGGGGCGCGGCGTCCGGCCGCTCGATCGGGTGCGCCGCCGCAGGCAGGTCCACCGCGTTCGGCAGCACGTGAACCCGTCCGACCGGAAGCCGCAGTCCGGCGACGGCGCGGCGCGCCGCGTCCGAGTTCGCGACCAGCGCGCGCGGCGCGTGCAGCAGGAGCCATCCCTGCAACCCGTGCGCGGCGACGTCGAAGTGTCCGTCGCTCCGCAGACACCCGAGCTCGACGGCGCCGCAATGACGCGCGCCGGCAGCCGCGTACACGTTCGCGAAGAAGTGTGCCGCCTGGACGACGTGCGGGCGGAAGCTCCGGAGCGCGCGCGTGATGGCCGCGGCGCGCCGGACGGGATCACGCCTGGTGCCGACCCAGCGCACCGGGATCCCGAGCCGGCCGATGCTCTCCTCGTGATGCTCGCCGCGCGTCAGCGACAGCACCAGGAGGTCCGTGCCTGCCTGCCGCAGCGCGCGAAGGTGGAAGAGGAGCTGCTTCTCCGCCCCGCCGCGATCCAGCGTGCCGGCGATGAACGCCACGCGCAGGTCGTCAGCCATGTGCGACTCGCCAGGGCTGGCGTGCGGGCAGCCGCGATCGGGTCACGGCGACGCGGCGAATGCGACGGACGCCGCCGAGGGCCATCGTGCCCGCGGCCAGGAACCAGATGCCCTTCCCCTGGAACTCCGTCGTCAGCAGCGCCGTCGCGATGACCAGGGTCGTGACGAAGCCCAGCCAGCGGCCGGGGCCGAAGCCACGGAGCGCGCGCACCGAGAAGGAGAAGACGAATGCGAGCAGCAGGGCAAAGCCGGGCACGCCGTTCTCGGCGAGCGTCTTCACCCAGCCGGAGTGCGCGTTGAACGCCTTGCCGCGGTGGAACGTGAGCTCCGGCCGATCGGTGAGCGTCGCCCAGGCCGCCGGGAAGCCGCCGGTCCCGACGCCGAGCGGGTGGTCGAGGAAGATGTACCAGCCCCCGCGCATCAGATCCGACCGGCCGCTGGTCCGCTGCCGCAAGGTGTCGTCGGCGGTGAGCATCCCGAGACGGGCCATTGCGCGATCGCTCAGGTCGATGAAATGACTGCCGATGGCTATCGCCGCGGCGGCAGCCACGGTCGCGGCAACCAGCCGCCGTCCTGCCGCCCGGCCCGCGAGCACGATCGCGACCGTGACGACCAGGCCGACGACCAGGTCGCCGCGGCTGGCGCTGAGGAACGTCCACGTGAGGTTCACGAACGCGAGCAGCACCAGGATGAAGCCGCTGCCGCGCGGTGAGGCCGCCGACGCGAGCGCGATCGCAAGGAGGGCGGTCAGCGGGAACCAGCCCCACGCGTTGCGGTTGATGAGTGTCTCGTGCAGCGCGAAGAACGCGAAGCCGCCGAGCGCGCCGATCGTGCCGGTGACGAGCGCCATCGCGTGCCACACCTGCGGTTCGCCGCGCGCGCGCGAGAGACAGGCGATGAGCCCGAACGCCGCGGCGACGGGGATCACGTTCTCGAGCCCGGTCTCCGGGTGGGCCGAGATCGCGATCTCGAGACCGAACAGCGCCGTGAGGGCGGCAAGCAGCGACAGCGACGCCCCGCCGGTCCGCAGCAGGTGCCGTACGTAGACGAAGGCCAGCAGGATCAGGAGGTAGTTCAGCGTGTTCCAGCGGAGCAGGCCTCCGCTCATGAGGAAGAGCCGCGTGACCGGATCCAGCGTGCAGAGCACGGCGATGCCCAGCGCGCCGACGGCGGGCTTCGTGTATCCCGCCGCGACGGCGGCGAAGCCGGCCAGCGTGAGGATCCACAGCGACAGCTCGACGCCGGCGAACGGCGCGGCGGCCCACGCCACGACCGTCAGCGCGATCAGCCCACGCGTCCATGCGCGCAGCGGTGGCTGCCGGCGTCGTGCCCCGATCCGCACGCCGCTCACCAGGCGAGGCGCCCGTTCAGGACGCGGCAACCCCACCGGGTGGCGCAAAGCTCCGCGATACGTCCGGCCCATGCGTCAATCGTCCGTGTCTGTGCGTAGTCGCGGCACCGCGCGCGCAGCGCGGGCCAGTCGATCGGGATGGTGATGGCGGTGTGAATGGCCTCGGCCAGCCGGGCGGAATCGCCGGGTGGCACCAGCCAACCCCGCTCGCCGGGCCCCCCGAACACCGCGCGGGCGGCGCCGACATCGGAGCTGATGACCGGCAGCCCCTGGGCCATCGCGTCGAGCCACGCCTTGCAGAGCGACTCGGACAGCGACGGCTGCACGCAGAGGTCCATGCGGCGCAGGAGCGGGATGACCTCCTCGCGCGGCAGCTGGCCCACGAACCGGATCGCGGCGCCATCGGCGTGCCGTGCCGCCTGCTCGAGCGCGCCGCGCTCCGGTCCGTCGCCGATGACGGTCAGCTCCGGGCGCGGTCTCGCCTGGTGCGACCCGAACCGCGTCATCGCGCGGATCAGATGGATGACGCCCTTCTCCGGCGAGAGCCGTCCGAGGTAGGCCAGCTGCGGAGGACTCGACAGGCCGCGCTCGAGCGATGCGGGAGGCGCGAGCTCGTCGCGCGAGACGACGGAGGCGAACAGCCAGTCGACGCCGCGATCGGCAGGCGCAGCCGGGTCGCCCGTCGCCAGCATCACGTGCCCTGCGCGCGCCGCCGCGCGCATGCAGGCCCGGGTCACGCGGTTCATGACGGTCGTCTCGGAGTTCGCCGTCCACGAGCCGCCGTACCGCGCGATGCAGCGCCTCCGCATCGCGATCGCGGTCAACATCCCGACGAGGGACAGGTCGCCAGGCAGCGGCACGTGCACGACATCCGCGTCCCGCATATGCCGCGCCATCACGACGGCGTCGCGCGGCAGACGGGCGCCGACGGCGAGCTTCCGCACCCACCCGGCGCCCGGCGGCTCCGGCAGGGCGACGATCCGCGCCCGGCGGGGCAGCGGCATCCCGCCGCGACGCGGCACACTCCGGACGACGACCATCGTGACCGCGTCGAAGAGCGACGCGATCGCGTCCATCTGCAGCGGGAAGCCACCGTACGAGTGCCAGATGCCGGAAGGGTCCTGCCAGCACTCCTTCGACGAGACGATGCAGAGGCGCATGGCGCTGAACGTGCGGTTCGCGTAGACGACTTCCCGCCTACACCTGCGACACGGCCGGCACGAGCTCGTGCAGTTCGCGTGGCAGGGCGACGTCGAGACGTCCAGCGTCGCGCAGGGCCGCGGCGTGGTCCAGCAACGGCGCCAGCAGCCGCTCGTGCTGCGTCGTCTCCCACCGCCTGATCGAATGCGGGTGTCCGTACACGACCGCGATGCCTCCCTCCCGCGCGACGCGGTCGAGCATCGTCAGGGACGGCGTGCCGAAGCCGCCGGGGGTGTTCAGACGCACGCACCGCACGCCGGCGATCTCCTCGACACGACCCGGCTGCTCGACCGCACGGCCGGTGAGGCGCGCACGGATGCGACGCATCAGCGGGTCGTACGCGATGCGGCACGCGCGATAGCCGCAGGCGGCGAGCAGCCGGCAGAGCGCCGGAATGTCCGCGCGCTCGCGGTTGCCGCGCAGCCGTTCGGACACGCTGAACGCGCCGCGCGCCGGGTAGTCGAACGGCTGGTTGTAGGGCGGCACGAAGGTCGTCACCCGCGCGCCGATGCACGACTCGAGCGCGTCCCGGCTCTCGCAGAGCGTGCGGGTCAGGGCGGCGCGCGTGAGACCGGGCAGCCAGTCGTGGCGGAACGAGTGGCTGGCGATTTCATGGCCGGCCTCATGGATCCGCCGGATCTGGCGTGAATCGGCCCAGGGTCTCGGACCCGGCCGCGCCGCCGCACCGACCACGGCGAAGCAGGCGCGGAGGTTGCGCTGTGCGAGGAGCTCGAGCACGCGATCGGCCCCCTCGAACTCGAGCGGTCCCCAGTCGGCGGGACCGTGACCCGACCGGCTGCGCGCGGCCCCCCACTGCGTGTCGTAGTCCCAGAAGAGGAGCAGGAGGCCTCGTGGTGCGGGCATCAGCCGGAAATCCCGTGCCGGTCCATCCAGATGGCCAGGACGGTGAGATCGAACAGGCGCACGGCCTGTGCCGAGGTCATCATCCCGTCCCCGCGATCCGGGTCCGCGAGCAGCGCGTCGAGCGCCGTCCGCCTGAAGCCGGCGCGCGCGAGCACCCGCGTCAGGTCCCCCTCGCGCCAGAGGTTCCGCACGCCCGCCGCCAGCCAGTCGCGGACGGGGAATCCGAAGCCATGCTTCGGCGCGCGGTCCGTCAGCGCCGGAACCAGCCGCTCGGCGACACTGCGCAGCGGCTCCTTCGTGCGGCCGCGGTGCGTGCGCGCGTCGAGCGGGAGGGCCGAGGCGTAGTCGAGCATCGCGTTCGACAGCATCGGCACCCGCACTTCGAGACCGTGCGCCATCGACATCCGATCGACCTTGAGGAGGTTGTCGCAGGGGAGATCGACGAGCATCTGGAACCGGATCTGCTGGGCGAGGAATCCGCCGTCACTGCCCGGGCCGATGGCCGCATAGACCTCGGCGAGCACGTCAGGGTTCCGCACGGCCTCGTCGTAGACGTCCCACGTCAGCAGCGCACGCAGATCGCTCTCGTCCCAGCGCCGCGACCATTCGATGATCAGGTGCGGATCGCCGGGGGCGAGCGACAGATCGAGCGCCCGCTGCATGCGTCGGCTCCACCGACCCGGCCGCGCCGCCAGCCGCGACCTGGCGAGCCGGCGCAATGCCGGCGGCGCCAGACGCAGGCGGCGGGCCGTCATCTGACGCCGGAGTCCGGTATAGCCGTGGAAGAGCTCGTCGCCGCCATCGCCGCTGAGCGCGACCTTCACCGCCCGGCGTACTTCGCGGCACAGCAGGTACACCGCGAGCGACGAGGTGTCGCCGAACGGCTCGCCGAGACCGTCGACGATGCGATCCAGCGTCGGCCTGTCGAACGTCAGCGTCTCGGCCCGGACCTCGATGTGCTCCGTACCGAGATCCGCGGCGATGCGGCGCGCGCGTTGCGATTCGTCGAACTCCGCCGGGCCGAAGCGGACGGTGAACGAGCGCAGCGCCTTTCCCGACTGGCGGCGTGCCCGCTGCGCGAAGCCGGCGATGCTGCTGGAGTCGAGCCCGCCGCTCAGGAAGCTGCCGAGCGGCACGTCGGCGACGAGCTGCTGCTCGCTGGACGCGGCGAGGGTTTCGGTCAGGCGCTCCTGCGCGACCGTCGGCGTCCCGAGCTCGCCGCGCGGGCAGTACTGCCACCGGTAGTACCGCCGCGTCTCGACGCGTCCGCCGCGCCACTGAACGATCTGCCCCGGCTCCACCTGCCGCGCCTCGCGCAGCCAGCTCGTCGGGTGGACGGCGTATCCGAGCCGCAGGAACTGGCCGAGCGCGGCCGGATCGAGCCGGCGCGAGACGAGACCGCTGGCGAGGAGCGCGCCCGTGTCGCTGGCGAACACGAGCGACCGGCCGCCGTCGCGCACCGCGTAGTACAGCGGCTTGATGCCGATCCGATCGCGCGCGAGCAGGAGCCGATGGCCGCGCCGGTCGTACAGACCGAAGGCGAACATGCCGTCCAGCGCCTGCACGAGCTCGGCGCCCTGCTCCTCGTACAGGTGGAGGAGCACCTCCGTGTCGCCGGTCGTCCTGAACGCATGCCCTCGCGCGCGCAGCCACTGCCGCAGCTCGGCGAAGTTGTAAATCTCGCCGTTGTACGTGACGACGACGGAGCCGTCCTCGCTCGCCATCGGCTGGCGCGATCCGCCGACGTCGATGATCGCGAGCCGCGTGTGCCCGAGCACGCACAGTCCGTCGGGCGCCGTCCAGAGCCCGTGATCGTCCGGGCCGCGGGGCGCCAGCGCCTGTACCATGCGCGGCACCGCCCCGTTGGCGCCCGGTCCCCAGGCGCCAATCCACCCGCAGATTCCGCACATGTCCCGCTCCGGCGCGGCGATCAGTACACGAGGGGCCGCTGCTGCCCGTTGCCGGCGAGCAGGCGCACCAGACTTGCGAGCCGTCCGCGGGCGTGCGCGATCCGCCAGGACGGCCCGGGCGGGCTCGCCAGCGCGGCGGTCTGCACGATCGTGTCGACCCCGAACGCCCACGCGAACCGCGCCGTGTCGCGCCACGTCCGGGCCGGCAGGGCCCGGTGCTGAATCACCCACGCGTTCTCGACGGTCATGCGGCCGAGCCTGTACGGATCCGGCCGTCCCGCCGCGACGTGCTCGTGACGAAGCGACGCGTGCGTGGCAATCACGAGGCGTCCGCGCCGCGACATCCGGAGGCCGAAGTCGAGGTCTTCGCCGTTGGCGTAGCCGGCGAAGCCTTCGTCGAAGCGCACCTCGCGCGCATCGGCCGTACGCCAGAGCATCGCGTAGCCGGGAAGCCACTCGACGTCGACCACCGGACGGCCGCGGTCGAGCCCGCGCCAGGCGATCGACATGCCCGATCGGCAGTAGCGGCCCGGCGTGAGGCCGTCGACGATGCCGAGCACCCGGCGCACACGGTGCAGGCGGCCCGGCGCGCCGCTCTCGGTCGGGGCGACCGCGCCGACGCCGACGATCCGGGCGTCCGACCGGAGCACCTGCTCCATCTCGGCCAGGCACCCTTCCCCGAGCACCACGTCATCGTCGAAGAAGGCGACGGCGTCGGTGGCGATCAGGTCGAGCGCGAAGTTGCGCTGCCGGGTGAGGCCCGCGAGGTTGCGTGCGACCCGCACGTACTCGACGCCGCCGGCGAGCGCCTCGAGATCGGCGCGGTAGGCGACGTGCAGCTCGGTCTCGCGATCCGGGCTCGCGTCGATCACGAACAGCCGGTTCGGGCGCAGGCTCGAGGCGGCGATGCCGTCGAGGCAGCGCGCAAGGCTGCGCGGCCGCCGCCTCGTGCAGATGACGACGGAGAGACCGTGCGCGAGCGCGCGGGGGTTCCCCGTCTCGCGCGACGCGCCGGCGAGGACGCGGGAAAGGATGCCAGTCGAGGCGACGCTCGCGCTGGACGGGCGGGTGAGGAGCGTCGTCGCCATCGCTCATGCCTCCCGCGCGCGGATTCGCACCGCCCGCCCGAACGTGCCGTGCAGACACTCGCCGGCGTCGCGGGCGAGGTCGATCGTGCATGGCATGTCAGGGCCTTTGCCGTCGTGCCGCCGGATGCGGCCGATCACGGCGGCGACGTCCGAGGCGGTGAAGGCCTTGTCGCTCTGGTCCCACCAGCGCGACGGGACCTGCCGCATGCGGCGGAAGGACCAGTCGGGGCCGAGGTGGAGCCGGTGACGGATCGTGCGCCCGACGGTCTCGGCGGCCGGGCGTCGCGTTCCGTCGAGCCCGTAGAGCAGCCGTTCGCAGAGACGTTCGTCGACGCGGCGTTCGCGCGGGAGTCCGGCCTCGACCGCCTCGCTGACCCGGAGATGCGAGCGGCCGTCGATCGTGTGGAACCAGTCGCCCGTGACCTGCCCGATGGCGGCCCGCTGTGGCGGCGGCAGCACGAACGTGCCCGAGAGCGCGGCGGCGACCGCGTCGCGCAGCATCGGGTAGTCGTCGCAGGGCAGGCTCACTTCCTCCGCCATCGGCATCAGGAACGGCGCCTCGAACCACTGCGGCGACAGCGTCGGCACGCCGGCGAAGCCCGACTCGATGGCCGTCGTGCAGCTGCGCTGGATCACCACGCGCGCCCGGGCGATCTGCGCCTGCACCGGTCCGCGGCCGTTCACCTCGGCGTTCGGCAGGGCGAGCAGCTCGCCGTAGCGGCCGGGGTTCTCGAACGGATGCGGCCGCAGCACGATCTGCGCGTGCGGGAACTCGCGGGCGAGGTCGCCGGCCATCGCGATCACGGCGTCGATGGCCCGGCGCTCCGCGTCGAGCAGCGCCTCCACGCGCGCCGCGTCCCAGCCGTAGACGTCGCGCAGGTTCGCCACATTCGTCTCCGGCGACACGAACCGCGGGTTGGACATGCTGAAATTCGTGTTGATCAGAATGCGGGGCGCGGCATCGCCGTCCGCAGGCGCGAGCACGTGTCGCCAGTCCGGGTGGTAGAAGTCGAACCGCGGGCAACCGGTGATCGCGATCTGGTCGGCGCGGAACAGGCCCTCGCGCGTGAGATGCGACGCCAGCTTCGGCCCCCAGGCGCAGAAGGGGCGCACGTGCGCGAGCAGCGCGCGATCCGGCCACAGCAGCTCCGTGTAGGCGTCGCACGACTCCCACACGCCCCCTTCCGTGTCGAGCACGGCGGACGCGATGCCGGCCTCGGCGAGCTGGCGCGCGAAGCCGTCGATGCCGCGCCGGGCGAAGTGCAGCAGCACCAGGTCGGGCCGGAGCGCCCACACCTCGCGTTCGAGCATGTTCGCCGGCGCGAGATAGCAGGTCACGCCGCGCCGGCACAGCTCGAGCGCGGTGAGGACGAGGCCCGCCAGATCGCGGTCCGGATGATTGACGGCCAGCACCACGCGCGGATTCGTCATCGGGCCTCCACTGCCGCATGAACGGTCGCCGGTCGCCCGGAGCTCCGCGCGTCGTCACCGAACCGCTCCGCGATCCGGGCGTACGCCGTCCGGGCGCGCGTCACCTGGTTTGCCGCCGCGGCCAGGAGCACCGGCCGGAGCCGCGGCGCCTGGTCCCACAGCAGGTCGGCCGCGCGTCCCACCGCGTCGGCGCTGTCACGGCCGGCCAGCGGCACGACCCGGCAGCCGTCGCCGAAGAGCTCGGCGAGTCCATCCATCTTGTCGAGCACGTAGCGCGAGCGGCCGATGCAGACGGTCGGGATGCCCTGCGAGAGCGCGAACACGGCCGCGTGATAGGCGCCCGTGATCACGACGCGGCATCGCGCCGCCTGTGCGATCACGGCCGCGGGCGTGTCGAGCTCGTCGCCGCCGGTGGTCTCGTCGACGCCGCGCAGCAGCGCACGGATCGTCGCCGGATCGCTCGTGCCGCCGGCGTGATTGGAGATGGGCAGCGGCACGAGCGGCGCCGCGCGGTGCCGGGCCAGCGCGGCCAGCACCGGTCGCAGGTGCGCCAGCACCGATGTGTCCGTCCCGGCGTTCGACGCGATGCGCACGTTCACGCCGATCCCGTCGCCGGGCATTGCGGGGCGCGCCGCCCAGGCCAGCTCCACCGCGTCGTCGCCCGTCACGAGCGTGCGTGCGGCATCGACTCCGAGGGTGGTGAGCAGCGTCGGGCCGAACCGGCCCTCACGCAGGCCGATGAACGCGGCATGGCGGAGCACGCGACCGGTGCGCGTGCGGAGCGCGGGATCGTCGATCGGGCCGATGCCCTGTCCGACCATCACCGTGGGCACACCGAGCGCGTGCGCCCCTTCCATGAGGCCGAGCAGCCCGTTCGCGCGCGAGGGCGCGGCGTCGGCGAGCGTGCCCTGCCCGCAGACGAACAGCAGATCCGCGCGCGCGATCGCCGCCAGGCCGGTGCGCAACGGCGCCGGGTCGTGGCCCCCGAGTCTCCACCGCGCGCACGCGAGCCGTGTCGCACCGTGCGGCCAATGCCGGCGCAGCGCACGCTCCATCGACGTCAGCGGCGCGCGCGCCGGCGATGGGATGCGCGTTTCGAGATGGCCGAACAGGAACCGATCCGCAGCCCACTCGCGGATTGCGTCGGCCGACACGGATTGCACGCCCGGGCAGAGGCGCGCCAGCGCGGGCGGCCGCCCGGTGATGACCGCAAGGACCGCGTCCGGCCACAGGCTCCTCAGCCGGGCAACGGCGCGCTGCAGCATCGCCGCGTCGCCGGCGTTGCACAGATCGGTCGTCCCGGTGTGCACCAGGACGCGGCGCGGCGATCCGCGGGCCCGGAAACGGACGCCGGTCATGCGATGGTCCTGACCGGTCGACTCGCGCAGGCCATCACCGCGTCGATGACGGCTGCCTGCGCCGTCGGCGTCAGCCCGACCGAGGAAGGCAGGGAGAGCGCCGTCTCGTGCAGGCGTTCGGCGACGCGGCAGTCGGTAGCCGTGGATCCGGCGTGCGCCGGCGATCGGTGCAGCGGCTGCCACAGCGGCCGGGACTCGATCCGCTCCTGGCGCAGCCGGCGCATCAGGCCACGCGCGTCGACACCGAAGCGCCGCGGATCGACGAGCACGGTGTAGAGCCAGAAGGTGCTGCGGGCCCAGGACGCCTCGGGCATCGGCGTGATCCCGTCGACGCCCGCGAACGCCTGCGCGTACGCCGCGGCGATCCGACGCTTCGTCCCGACCGCGTGCCCGAGCCGCTCGAGCTGCGCGAGGCCGACCGCCGCCTGGAGGTTGGTGAGGCGGTAGTTGTAGCCGACGCGGTCGTGCACGTACTCCAGGGGGTCCGCCCTGGCCTGCGTCGTGAGGTGGCGCGCGCGGCGGGCCCACTCGGCATGGTCGGTCAGCAACACGCCGCCGCCGCCGGCCGTGACGATCTTGTTCCCGTTGAAGCTGAAGCAGACGATGTCGCCGTGGCGTCCGACGGGCGTCCCTCGGTATGCGGCGCCAAGGCTCTCGCTCGCGTCCTCGATCACGATCAGCTCGTAGCGGCGTGCGATCTCGACGATCGCGTCGAGATCGGCGGGATGTCCGAGGGCGTCGACCGGGATGATCGCGCGCACGCGGCGTCCCGTGCTCCGGTTGTAGAGCGCGCCGGCGCGCCACGCGCACTGGCGCTCCAGCAGATGCTGCAGCTTCTCGGCATCCATCTGCCAGTAGCGCGGATCCGCGTCGACGAAGACGGGCGCCGCCCCCGTGTAGCGGATCGCGTTGGCCGGCGCGATGAAGGTCAGGGTCGAGACGATCACCTCGTCCTGATCGCCGATGCCGGCCGCGACCAGCGCCGCGTGCAGCGCCGACGTGCCGTTCATCGTCGCGACCGCGTGGCGCCGGCCGGTGTGTGCCGCCAGCGCCGCTTCGAAGCGGTCGACGAACGCGCCGACGGAGGACACCCAGCCGGTGTCGAGGCATTCCCTGACGTACTGCCACTCGTTGCCGGCAATCTCCGGCGCGCTGAGCGGAATGGACTCCGGACGGGTCTCCGCCCCGTCCGTCGCGGGGCCAGCTGCAACCATCGGTGGCCTCCTGGGGCCCGCGCTCACGCCGCGGGCGTGTTGCGGTAGAGCGGACGGTCCGGGTCGGCGAGGATGCCGGGTGCCAGCAGCCGGGCGACCTCGGCGATGCCGTCGGGCACGGTCCGGGTGATGCGGAATCCGAGGCGGTGCGAGATCTTGTGGAAGCTGACCCGGTAGCTGCGCGGGTCGTCGCCCATCGGCCGGTACTCGACCGACGCGTCGGGTGCCAGGGCGCGGACCAGTTCGACGATCTGCCGCTTGCGGTAGT